>NZ_JBIRPD010000001.1:0-40491 GCF_044332485.1 Streptomyces sp. NPDC017056
GCTTTCAAGACATGGCGTCCGCGAGTGCGGTGAGGAGACACCCCCCTGCGCGGCCCCGACCCCACCACAACCAGCGCAACCCCGCGCGAAGCGCGAACCGCAACCCCGCGCGACAGCGCGCCCCGCAGCGCAAAACCCAACCTAATCCGACGCCACCGCGTGCTCCGCAGCCGTACGAACATCCACCTCGCGCCAAAACCCGGCGCGAATCGCATAGCGATCGTGTTCGTCGATCTGATCATCCTTATGCGCGAGCAGTCCGAATCGAGCCGCATAGCGCAACAGCTCCCCGTCGATCCGGTGCGGAATTCGCGGGTATTCCGTGGAGATTTGTTGGAGGTGCGCCGCGTCGGACAGTCGTTCCGTCCAGCGGCGGGCAAAGACCTGGCCGACCTCGAAGGGGTCACCGCTGACGGCCGTGATGTCCTCTTCGCGGTCCGCCCAGCGCTGCTCCGCGCTGGTCAGCTGGGCCAGCGTCGGCAGGGACGCGGTTTCGGGCGGTTCTCCCACGGGACCGCCCCGCTCGACCCACCCCTTGTCGGAGGACCAGCGCAGCGTCGCGCTGGGCACGGGGACGGGGGACGGCGACGGCTGCCCGCCGCGGTTCAGGTCGGCCAGGTCCTTCGGCGTGGGAACGGCGGGCGCACCCTTGCCGCCCGCCCCCGCACCGCCGCCCCCGCCATCGCCATCGCGTTCGGCAGCCGTGGCCGCCGAACGGGCGCACGTCTCCGCGCTCCCCGCCCGCTCCGCGGGCAACGGCCGCGCCGTACCGTTCGTACCGTTCGTACCGTTCGCATCGCTGTGCTCGCGCGCCCCGGCCCGCTCCGCCGCGACAGCGGCTTCCGGCAACGGGGCGGAGAGGATCGCGGCGATCTCCGGCCGGGGTACGGGCGGCGCCGTGCAGGGGCCACCGAGTTCTTTCAGCCGTACGGCGCGGGTGATCCAGGACCGGTCCAGCACCCGCCGTTCGTCGGCCTCGGCGACCAGGTCCTCGGACTGGTTGTAGTCGCCGTCGGCGGCCTGGACGGCCCACAAGTGGACGGCGACGCCGTGTTCCTTGGCCGACATGAGGCCGGGCAGGAGGTCGCCGTCGCCGGTGACGAGCACGATGTCGGAGCAGGCGCGGTTGCGGGCGAGTTCGGTCAACTCCGCGTGCATGGCGGCGTCGACGCCTTTCTGGGCCCAGCGGCCGTCGCTGCGGGTGAGGGCGCCGAGTCGTACGGTGACCCGGGACATCACGCGCAGCCGGCGGTGTTCGGGCTGGGGTACGCGGTCGGGCGCGCCGTCGAACCAGTAGATGCGGAGCAACGGCCGTTCCGTGTCGGCCTCGGCACGCTGCCGCAGCCCCTGGATGAGCGCGGCGTGATCAACAGTGATCCGGGACCGGGTGGGCTCTCCGGCGAGCAGGCTCGCGGCGGCGCCCAGCAGATACCCGGCGTCCACCAGGACGACGCAGCGGTCCACGTTCCACCCTCTTTCCTGAGGTGCTGAAGTCGGACGCCCCCCGGCTCGGCCTGTGGCGCGAGGTTTTCCTTCGGCTTTCCTTCGAGTCTGCCCGACCGTGCGGGGGTTAACTGCCCGAACTCGATCATCGGCGTGGCGGATTCGGCGCGTTTGTCGAACACACCACATGACACGCCGCGTTACTCACGGTAATTGCCCGAAATGCGCGCTTCAATGGCGCGTGTAAGCCTGGTCACGGCCCCGGTCCCAGGATCCCCCTCAGGAGGCACGATCATGGCCAAAAACAAGAATCGCGACCGTAATCAGCAATCGAAGGGCGCGCAGACGACCGAGCGCAACCGCCAGGACGCCGAGAGGTCGGCGATGGAGGCCCAGGCACCGGCCCAGTCCATTGAGGCGTCCCCGAGCGACGTGGCCCGTAAGCACCAGCGCCGCTTCGGTCACAACTGACTGCCGCCGCACAGCTTTAGAGGGGCGCATCCGGCTGGGGTGCGCCCCTCTTAGGTCTGCGTGCGCCGCCCCGTGGCGATGTCCGGTCCGTGCCGTGACTGTCGCCCATACGGGGACACACGTTGCGCCGCCGTACAAAGTCGGAAAAGCGTGCCGGTGCCGGGGGCGCGCCCGGCACCGGTCTCCGCTCGGGGCTCAGCCCGCCAGGCAGGAGGGGCCCAGCAGGACCTTGAGGTCGCCGAAGAGGGACGGGTCGGGCGTCACCCGGTGCCGGTCCAGCCGGAGCACCGTGGTCTTGCGCGTGCCCTGGAGCTTGATCCGCACCTCGGTCGCGCCGCGGTGGCTGGTCAGCACCTCGCCCAGCTTCTCGACGAGCGGCGGGGTGACCTTGACCGTGGGGATCGTGATCGTCACGGGGGCGTTGGCGCCGGCCTCCGAGAGGTCGGGGACCATCATCTCCATGGCGACCAGCCGGGGGATGTCCTCGCGCTTGTCCAGGCGGCCCTTGACGAAGACGACGGTGTCCTCGACGAGTTGGGTGGACACCAGCTGGTAGGTGGCGGGGAAGAACATGCACTCGATGGAGCCGGCCAGGTCCTCCACGGTGGCGATGGCCCAGGCGTTGCCCTGCTTGGTCATCTTGCGCTGGAGGCCGGAGATGATGCCGCCGATGGTCACGATGGAGCCGTCGGAGTAGTCGCCGCCGGTCAGCTGGGAGATCGCCGCGTCCGCCTTGTCGGACAGCACGTGCTCCAGGCCGAACAGGGGGTGGTCGGAGACGTACAGGCCGAGCATCTCGCGCTCCTGCGCGAGCAGGTACGTCTTGTCCCACTCGATGTCGGAGAACTCGACGTCCATGCCGAAGCCGGGGCCGTCGTCGGCGCTGTCGTCGCCCATGCCGCCGAAGAGGTCGAACTGTCCCTCGGCCTCCTTGCGCTTGACCTGCACCACGTTGTCGATCATGGGTTCGTAGTGCGCGATCAGGCCCTTGCGGGTGTGCCCCATCTCGTCGAAGGCGCCCGCCTTGATCAGCGATTCGGTGGTGCGCTTGTTGCACACGACCGCCTCGACCTTGTCGAGGTAGTCGGGGAAGGAGGTGTACTTCCCCTTGGCCTTGCGGCAGCGGATGATCGAGTCGACGACGTTCTGGCCGACGTTGCGGACGGCGGTGAGGCCGAAGAGGATCACGTCGTCGCCCTGGGCGGCGAAGTTCGCCAGCGACTCGTTCACGTTCGGCGGCAGCACCTTGATGCCCATGCGGCGGCACTCGTTGAGGTAGACCGCCGACTTGTCCTTGTCGTCGCGCACCGAGGTGAGCAGCGCGGACATGTATTCCGCCGGGTAGTTCGCCTTGAGGTAGGCGGTCCAGTACGTGACGAGGCCGTACGCGGAGGAGTGCGCCTTGTTGAACGCGTAGCCGGCGAAGGGGACCAGGACGTCCCACAGGGCCTGGATCGCCTCGTCGCTGTAGCCGTTCTTGCGGGCGCCGGCCTGGAAGATGGTGAAGTTCTTCGCCAGTTCCTCGGGCTTCTTCTTGCCCATGACGCGGCGGAGGATGTCCGCTTCGCCGAGGCTGTACCCGGCGACGATCTGGGCGGCCTTCTGCACCTGCTCCTGGTAGACGATGAGGCCGTAGGTCAGGCCCAGGGTCTCCTTGAGCGGCTCGGCCAGCTCCGGGTGGATCGGGGTGATCTCCTGGCGGCCGTTCTTGCGCTCGGCGTAGTTGATGTGCGAGTTCATGCCCATCGGGCCCGGCCGGTACAGAGCCGAGACGGCGGAAATGTCCTCGAAGTTGTCGGGCTGCATCTGGCGCAGCAGCGAACGCATCGGGCCGCCGTCGAACTGGAAGACGCCGAGGGTGTCACCGCGGCAGAGCAGTTCGAAGGTCTTGGGGTCGTCCAGGGGGACTTCCAGCAGCTCCAGGTCGACGTCCTTGTTCGCCTTCACCATCTTGAGGGCGTCGTCCATGATGGTGAGGTTGCGCAGGCCCAGGAAGTCCATCTTCAGCAGGCCGAGCGACTCGCACTGCGGATAGTCCCACTGGGTGATGGTGACGCCGTCGGTGTGCCGCACCCAGACGGGGGCGTGGTCGATGATCGGCTCGCTGGACATGATCACGCCGGCCGCGTGCACGCCCATCTGCCGGACCAGGCCCTCGACGCCCTTGGCGGTGTCGATGACCTTCTTCACGTCCGGTTCGTTCTCGTACATCCCCCGGATCTCGCCGGCCTCGCTGTAGCGGGGGTGCGTGGGGTCGGTGATGCCGTTGAGGTCGATGCCCTTGCCGAGGACGTCGGCGGGCATCGCCTTCGTGAGCCGGTCGCCCATCGCGTACGGGTAGCCCAGCACGCGGGCGGAGTCCTTGATGGCGTTCTTCGCCTTGATCTTGCCGTACGTGCCGATCATGGCGACCTTGTCCTCGCCGTACTTCTCGGTCACGTACCGGATCACTTCGACGCGCCTGCGCTCGTCGAAGTCGATGTCGACATCGGGCATCGAGACGCGCTCGGGGTTCAGGAACCGCTCGAAGATCAGTCCGTGCGTGACCGGGTCGAGGTCGGTGATGCCCATCGCGTACGCGACGATCGAACCCGCCGCTGAGCCTCGGCCGGGGCCCACCGCGATGCCGTTGCGCTTGGCCCACATGATGAAGTCGGCGACCACGAGGAAGTAGCCGGGGAACCCCATCTGGATGATGACGTCCATCTCGTACTCGGCCTGCTTCTGCCGGTCCTCCGGGACGCCGGCCGGGTAGCGGCGCTCCATGCCGCGCCGCACCTCCTCCTGGAACCAGGTGATCTCGGTGTAGCCCTCGGGGATGTCGAACTTCGGCATGAGGTCGCGTTTCTCGAACATGCCGGTGGTGTCGATCTGCTCGGCGACCAGGAGGGTGTTGCGGCAGCCCTCCTGCCAGGCGTCCGAGGAGTCGATGGCGTACATCTCGTCGGTGGACTTGAGGTAGTAGCCGGTGCCGTCGAACCGGAAGCGGTCGGGGTCCGAGAGGTTCTTGCCGGTCTGGATGCACAGCAGGGCGTCGTGGGCGGTCGCCTCGTGCGCGTAGGTGTAGTGGGAGTCGTTGGTGACCAGCGGCGGGATGCCGAGCTTCTTGCCGATCTCCAGCAGGCCGTCGCGGACCCGGCGCTCGATCTCGATGCCGTGGTCCATCAGCTCCAGGAAGTAGCGGTCCTTGCCGAAGATGTCCTGGTACTCGGAGGCGGCCTTCAACGCCTCGTCGAACTGGCCGAGGCGCAGCCGGGTCTGCAGCTCACCGGAGGGGCAGCCGGTGGAGGCGATCAGGCCCTCGGACCACTGGGAGATCGTCTCCTTGTCCATCCGGGGCCACTTCTGCAGCCAGCCTTCCTTGTACGCGTCGGAGGAGAGCTTGAAGAGGTTGTGCAGGCCGGTGCTGTTCGCCGCCCAGATCGTCTTGTGGGTGTAACCACCGGAACCGGAGACGTCGTCGCGCTTCTGGTGCGGCTGGCCCCACTGGATCTTGCGCTTGGTGCGCCGCGACTCGGGCGCCACGTACGCCTCAATGCCGATGATCGGCGTCACGCCGGCCTTCTGGGCGGAGTGGAAGAAGTCGTAGGCGCCGTGGAGGTTGCCGTGGTCGGACATGGCGATGTGCGTCATCCCCATCTCGTTGCACGCTTCGAACATGTCCTTCAGCCGCGCGGCACCGTCCAGCAGGGAGTACTGGGTGTGCACGTGCAGATGCGTGAAGGGCGGCTTGGCCACGGCGGACGACCTCCGGGGAAGGTAGCGGAGAGGGATGGGACGGTCTCGAAGTCTACGACCCTCCACTGACAACGAGCGGGGGCGGAGCGGGGTGGGTCCGGCCACCGGGCGGGCACTCGTGAGTAGCCTCGGCCGTTGTAAGAGATGGCACACCCGTCTGAAACATCCGCCCCAGGAGGCACCCCGCGATGTCGTCCCAGCACGTCCCGGCGCCGGACGCCGCTCAGCGCGGCGAGGAGATCCTCGCCGTCTTCGACACCGCCTTCGGAGAGCTGCTCGCCGCCGACCCGGCGGCCTTCCGTGTGAAATTCCGCAAGATGGCCGCCTCCGCCTTCGCCTTCTACCGGGGCACGGCCTGCCTCTTCTACCGCGACCTCCAGACCCTGGGCGACGGCTCCGAGGGCGGCCCGTACGTGGACGAGCGCACCGGCCGGGTGTGGATCCACGGCGACCTGCACGCGGAGAACTTCGGCACGTACATGGACGCCACCGGCCGGCTGATCTTCAACGTCAACGACTTCGACGAGGCGTACGTCGGCCCCTTCACCTGGGACCTCAAGCGCTTCGCCGCCTCCGTCGCCCTGATCGGCTACGCCAAGGCGCTCAGCGACGAGCAGATCGGCGAGCTGGTGGGGATCTACGCCGCCGCCTACCGCGAGCGGATCCACGCCCTGGCCACCGGCGCCAAGGACGACGACGTGCCGCCGTTCACGCTGGACACCGCCGACGGGCCGCTGCTGGGCGCGCTGCGCATGGCCCGCTCGCTGACCCGGTTCGGCCTGCTGGAGTCGATGACCGAGATCCGCGACTTCGAGCGCCGCTTCGCCGCGGGCGACGGCACGGTCGAGCTGGACGCCGCGACCCGCTACAAGGTCCTGGCGGCCTTCGACGGCTATCTGGAGACGCTGCCCGAGTCCAGCCTGGCCCGCCCGGACTCCTACCGCGTCAAGGACGTGGTGGGGCGCCGCGGCATCGGGATCGGCTCGGCGGGCCTGCCCTCGTACAACATCCTGCTGGAGGGCAACAGCGACGCCCTGGAGAACGACGTCGTCATCTACATGAAGCAGGCGCAGACCCCGGCGGTGTCGCGGCACATCACCGACCCGCGGGTGCGCGGCTACTTCCGGCACGAGGGGCACCGCACGGTGATCTCGCAGCGCGCCCTCCAGGACCACGCCGACCCGTGGCTGGGCTGGACCGAGCTGGACGGCGCCGGGCAGCTCGTCGCCGAGATATCCCCGTACGCGGTCGACCTGGACTGGTCGGACATCGACGACCCGGCCGAGATCGCGGCGGTCGTCGCGGACCTGGGCCGGGCGACCGCGGCGATGCACGCGGCGGCGGACGACGAGAGCGGCCACTCGCTGGTGCCGTTCTCCACCGAGCGCGCCATCGACGCGGCCATCGCCGCCGACGAGGACGGCTTCGCCCGGCTCCTGGTGGACTTCGCCCACGCGTACGGGGCCCGGGCCCGCGCCGACCACCAGATCTTCGTGGACCTCTTCCGCAACGGCCGGATCCCCGGCCTGTGAGCCGGGTCACCGGGTGAGGGCGAAGGGGTGCGAGTTCGCGCCCCTTAGTCCGCACTTACCCCGGGGCGTGGCAGACTCGCTGCAATGGACATCTCGGCGGCACACCTGCGGGCACTGCGCGCAGCGCTCTTCACGGCGCTGTGCGTGACGCTGTCCGCCGCGGGCCATGTGCTGCTGTCCCGGATGCCGCTGCCGCTGACCACCGTCGCCGTGCTCTCGGCCGCCGTCTTCACGGTCTCGTACGCGCTGGCCGGCCGCGAGCGCGGCTTCTGGCGTATCGCCGCGCTGCTCGTTCCGCTGGAGCTGGCGGCCGACACGGTTTTCAGCGCCGGCCAGCACGCCTGTTACGGGCGCGCCGGCGGCCCGGTCACCGGTCCGCTGCGGTCCCTCGGTGTGGACCTGCTGTGCGGCGGCGGCAACGTCGGCGCCCCGCTGGCGCACCTGTCCGGCAACGACCCGGCGCCCGTCTCGACCTGGCTGCTGCTGCTCGCCGCGCATGTCGCGACCGGGCTGCTCGCGGCGGCCTGGCTGCGGCGGGGCGAGGCGGCGCTGGCCCAGCTGGTGGGGGCCGTGACCGCGTTCGCGTTCCGGCCGCTGCTGCTGGCGGTGGCGGTCGTCCGGGCGCTGCCCGTGCCGCGGCACCGGTCCGCGCGGCCCGCCAGGACCGAGCCGGTCCCCCGGGCCGTCCCCTTGCTCGTGCACTGCGTCGTACGGCGTGGCCCGCCCTGCTCCCTCGCCGCGTAGGCCCCCGGCCCGCGGCTTCCGGACAGGCAGCCATTCCCGTTTTTCCCACGGAGCAGAACAGTCATGAGCAACCGCAACAGCCAGGCCAACAAGCAGGCAGCCCGCGAGCGGCTGCGCGTCGAGCGCGAGCGGCAGAAGAAGAAGGAGAAGGTCCGCCGGCAGCTGACCGTCGGCGGGGCGATCGTCGCCGTGCTGGCCGTCGCGGGCGGCATCGGTGTCGCCGTGGCCAAGTCCGGCGGCGCCTCGGGCGGTGACGGCGCCGACAAGTGGGGCAAGGCCGGGGCCGCCAAGCTGGTCCAGCCGGCCAACACGTCCGGCAAGAACGGCACGGAGATCATCGTCGGCAAGAAGGACGCCAAGCACACGCTGTCGCTCTTCGAGGACGCCCGCTGCCCCGGCTGCGCGGGCTTCGAGCAGAACGTCGGAGAGACGATCCAGAAGGACCTCAAGGACGGCAAGTACAAGGCCTCCATCCACCTGGGCACCTTCCTGGACAACAACCTCCAGGGCACCGGCTCCAAGAACGCGCTCAGCGCGATGGGCGCCGCGCTCAACGTGAGCCCGGACGCGTTCTTGAAGTACAAGGAAGCGCTGTTCTCTAAGGAGTTCCACCCCGACGAGCGGCAGGACAAGTTCGCCGACGACTCCTACCTGATCAAGGTCGCCGACTCGGTGCCCGCCCTCAAGGGCAACGCCACGTTCCAGGACGCCGTGAAGGCCGGTACGTACAACCGCTGGGCGATGGAGATGTCCGAGGCGTTCAACGGCTTCAAGGACGTCAAGAGCACGCCGACGGTCAAGCTGGACGACACGGTGCTGGGCACCGACGGCCCGAACGGCAAGACCGCCCCGGCCTCCCCCGACGCCTTCACCGCCGAGGTCGACAAGGCCATGAAGTCCTGACCCCGGGCCGTCCGCCGGGCCCCGGACGGGGCTCCGGCGGACGGCGTCCGCGGTCTTCCGATGCCAAATCTTGACCCGGCGGATCGCCGTGCTCATGGCAGACTCCGGGCATGGAGCGGACCGGGGCACGGCCGGGAGCGCCGTCCGGCGGACAACTGCGCGCCGTGCGTGCCGCGTTGTTCACCGCGCTGTGCATGACCCTGTCCGCCTCCTCGCACGTCCTGCTCTCCCGTACCCCGGTGGCGCTGTCGATGCTGCTCCCGGTCGGCGCCGCCGTGTTCGCCCTCGCGTACGTCCTGGCGGACCGCGAGCGCGGTTACGGACACATCGCCGGCCTCCTCGTCCCCGTGGAACTGGCCGCCGACACCGTCTTCACCACCGGCCAGCACGCCTGTTACGGGCAGGCGGGCGGCCCGGTCACCGGCCCGCTGCGCTCGGTCGGCGTGGACCTGCTGTGCAGCGGCGGCGAACTGGGCACGCCGCTCGCACGGACCGCTGCCCACCTGGGGGTGCCCGCGCCGCCGGCCGGCCCGGCCCTGCTCCCCTGGTTGCTGCTCGCCGCGCATATCTCCGTCGGGCTGCTCGCATCGGCCTGGCTGTGGCGGGGCGACGCGGCGCTGGGGCGGCTGCTGCGCGCGGTGGCGGCGCTCGCGTTCCGGCCGCTGCTGCTGGTGTCCGCGGCCGCCGTACCCTCCGCGGTACGCCGCCGGGCCCGGCCCGTACTCCTCCTCCCCCGCTCCCGGCCGCTGCACCTGCTCGGGCACACCGTCGTACGGCGCGGCCCTCCCCGGCCCGTGCCCGCCGCCGCGCGCTGAGCGCGGCGCCACGGCACGCCCGTACGGCGGCATGCGCCACGGAACACACCGAGTGCACCGGGACCCAGGGAGTCGGGGAACACCATGAGCAACCGCAACAGCCAGACCAGCAAGCAGGCGGCCCGCGAGCGGATCCGCGCCGAGCGCGACCGGCAGAAGAAGAAGGAGAAGCTCCGCCGGCAGCTCATCGTGGCGGGTTCGGTGGTCGGCATCCTCGTCATAGCCGGCGGCATCGGCTTCGGCATCATGAAGGCGAACGAGCCCACCGGCTGGGAGGCCGCCAAGGACGCCGACCTGGTCAAGCCGGCCAACACCGCGGGCAAGAACGGCACCGAGATCGTCATCGGCAAGCCGGCGGCCAAGGAGACCCTGGAGGTCTTCGAGGACATCCGCTGCCCGGCCTGCGCGAGCTTCGAGCAGAGCGCGGGCCCGGCCCTCCTCAAGGGTATGGAGGACGGCCGCTACAAGATCCGTTTCACCATGTACACGTTCATCGACGGCGGGCAGGGCGGCGAGGGCTCCAAGAACGCGCTCAGCGCGCTCGGCGCGGCCCTGAACGTCAGCCCGGAGGCGTTCCTCAAGTACAAGACCGCGCTGTACGCCGAGAAGAACCACCCCGAGGAGTCCGACGACGCCTACGCCAAGGACAAGAAGCTGATCGAGGTGGCCGACCAGGTCCCCGAGCTCAAGGGGAACAAGAAGTTCCAGGCGGCGGTCCAGAACGGCACTTACGACCGGTGGACGATGGAGATGACGGCGCTCTTCGGCCGTAAGGGCGTGACCGGCACGCCGGCCTTCGTGCACGGCGACAAGAAGCTGACGCTGCCGCAGGTCCCGCAGCAGCAGATGACCAAGGAGCAGTACTACAAGCTCGCCACGGCCAACTTCAACAAGATGATCGACGACGAGTTCGGCCCGGCGAAGAAGTAGCCGCGCCCGGACGGCGGCCCGCGGGAGTGCCTTCGTACACCGGCCCTCCCGCGGCGCGCCGCGTCACACCGTCACAGCGAGTCGAGGAAGCCGAGGGCGACCTTCCAGGCGCTCTCGGCGGCCTCCTCGTCGTAGTCCGGCAGGTCGGAGTCGGTGAACAGGTGCCCCGCCCCCGGGTAGCGGTAGACCTCCACGTCCGCGCCGGCCCGCCCCATGCGCAGGTACCAGGCGTTCAGCCAGTCGTGCGGCTCGTACGGGTCCGGGTCGGCGACGTGCAGCTGTACGGGCAGTTCGTCCACCGCCGCGTCGTCCGCGATGTCCGACGTGCCGTGCAACAGCAGCAGGCCGCGGGCCTTGTCGTCCGCCAGCGCGAGGTTCTGGGCGACCGCGCCGCCGAAGGAGAAGCCCGCGTAGACCACGCCCCGGTCGGAGTACGGGGCCACGGCCACCACCGCGCGGCGCAGCAGCTCGTCCTTGCCGATCTCGTCCTTGATCGCCACGCCGTCCTCGACGGTCTCGGCGGTCCGCCCGTCGAAAAGATCCGGGACGACGACCTCGTGCCCGGCGGCGCGCAGCCGGCCGGCCGCGGCGTGTACCGCGGGCCGCAGACCGCACACCGAGTGGAACAGAACGACCGTCGAGGACGGCTCGGGCGAAGGGGCCACTGAATTCACTTCCCTGTCGTTGGATCGCACTTCCACCATCGTGCCAGTTACGGTCAGTAGGAACCGGCACGAAGCTCACCACAACAAGGAGGACCGAAGTGTCCATGGAGGACGTGCTTCGTCCGCTCATCGTCGTAGGCGGCTCGATAGTCGTGACGCTCGTTCTGGGCTGGCTGGCCGACCTGGCCCTGCGCCGGGCCGACACGGCCCGCCCGGACACGCCACTGTGGGGCCTGCTGCGGCGCTGCCGCGTCCCCCTGCAGGTGGTGCTGGTCACGGCGCTGCTGCGCGGCTCCTACGACAGAACGGGTCTGGATTTCATCGAGGACCACGAAGCGGGCCTCGGCCAGATTCTCTCCCTCGTCCTGATCGCGGCCACCGCCTGGCTCGCCATCCGGGCGTCGGCGGCCATCGTGGAGTCCTCGTACTCCCGGTACGCGGCGGGCGCGCGGGACGCCGCCCGGGTCCGGCGGGTCCGTACGCAGGTCACGCTGATCCAGCGGGTGGTCACGGCGATCGTCGTGGTCGTCGCCGCGGCCTCGATGCTGCTGACGTTCCCCAAGATGCACACCGTCGGCCAGTCCATGCTGGCCTCGGCCGGGCTGGTCGGCATCGTGGCCGGTGTCGCCGCGCAGTCCACGCTCGGCAACCTCTTCGCCGGCCTGCAGATCGCCTTCGGCGACATGGTCCGCATCGGCGACACGGTGGTCGTGGACAAGGAGTGGGGCACGGTCGAGGAGATCACCCTGACCTTCCTGACCGTCCGGACCTGGGACGAGCGGCGGATAACGATGCCCGTCTCGTACTTCACCAGCAAGCCGTTCGAGAACTGGTCGCGCGGCGGCGCGCAGATGACCGGCACGGTCTTCTTCCACCTGGACCACGCGGCTCCCGTGGAGAAGATGCGGCACAAGCTGCACGAGATCCTGCAGAACAGCAACGACTGGGACGGCCGCGGCTGGAGCCTGGTGGTCACCGACACCACCCCCACCACGATCCAGGTACGCGCCCTGGTCACCGCGCGCGACTCGGATTCCATCTGGTCGGTCCGCTGCGAGGTCCGCGAACGGCTGATCGACTGGCTGCGCGCCGAGCACCCGTACGCGCTGCCGCGGGTCGCCACCGCGCAGGCCCCCGGCATCGGCGACGGCATCGGCCTGCTGGACGACGGGCCGCGGGACAGCCCCGCGATGCTGGACAAGGGCCCGGGGCTCGACAACTGAGGAACGCGGGGCCGGAAGGGCTGCCCCTCCGGCCCCGCCTCCCCGCCCTACGGCAGCGGCGCGCCCCGCAGGCTGCGCATGTCGAGCTGGCGCAGGACGCGGTCCACGATCTCCGGGTCGGCGCCCGGCTCGCTGCGCGCCGCCAGCACCTCGTGGCGGGCGGCCGAGAGCATCTCGCTCTGGATGCGCTGCACCTTCTTCATGCGCGTGATGCGCTTTTCGAAGTGCTCCCGCCGGTCGTCGTCCACGATGTCCGGCGCGATGCGCGCGCCCATGTCGTACGCACGCCGGGAGAGCTGCTCGCTGATCTCCTCCGGCAGCTCCTCGACCTCCAGGATCTCTTTCAGGCGCCGCTTGGACGCCTTGATCACCCGGATCGCCAGCTCGTGTTCCAGCTTCTCCTCGGCCTCCGAGTCGGCCTTGACCCGCAGCTTCTTGACCAGGGTGGGCAGCGACAGGCCCTGCACGACCAGGCCGGAGAGCACCACCGCGAAGGCGATGAAGAGGATCTCGTCGCGGGCCGGGAAGTCCCCGCCGCCGTCGATCTCGTACGGGATGGCCAGCGCCAGCGCGACGGACGCCACGCCGCGCATCCCGGACCACCACATGATCACGGTCTCCCGCCAGCTCAGCGGGATGTCCTCGTCGAAGTCCCGGCGCTTGTGCATGCGCTTGGCCAGCCAGGCGGCGGGCAGCAGCCACAGCAGCCGGACGCCCACCACGACCACCACGACGACGGCCCCGATGCCCAGCATCTCGCCCCAGCGGCCGGAGGCCACCTTGATGACGTTGTGCAGCTCCAGGCCGATGAGCCCGAAGGCGACACCGGTGACGAGGGTGTCGACGATCTCCCAGAAGGTGTAGCCGGCCAGCCGGCCCATCACGTCGTCGGCGTCCACCGCGTACTCGGCGAGGAACAGCGCGGTGGTCAGCACCGCCAGCACCCCGGAGCCCTCGAACTCCTCGGCCAAGACGTACGCGACGAACGGCACCAGCAGCGTCAGGCCGATCTGCAGCGTCGGGTCGCCCAGCAGGCCCATCAGCTTGTTGGTGACCCAGCCCAGCACCAGCCCGACCGCTATCGCGACGACCGCGGACAGGACGAGCGAGCCGACCGCGCCGGGCACCGAGAAGGAGCCGCTGACGGCCGCGGCGAGCGCGACGTGGTACAGCACGATCGCGGTGACGTCGTTGAACAGCCCCTCGCCCTCCAGGATGGAGACCATGCGGCGGGGCAGCCCCAGCTTGCCGGCGACGGCGGTGGCGGCGACCGGGTCGGGCGGCGCGACGAGGGCGCCGAGCACCACGGCGGCGGCGATCGGCATGCCGGGGACCACGGCGTGCGCGACGGCGGCGACGGCGGCCGTGGTCGCGAAGACCAGGGCCACCGCCAGCAGGAAGATGGGCCGGATGTTGGCCGTGAACTGGCGCCAGGAGGTGCGCTGCACGGCCGCGTACAGCAGGGGCGGCAGCACCAGCGGCAGGATGAACTCCGGCGGCACCTCCACGTTCGGCACGAACGGCAGCAGCGCCAGCACCGCGCCCGCGAGCGTCATCAGGACCGGCGACGGCAGGCCCAGCCGGTCGCCGACCGGGACCATGACCACGGCCCCGAGAAGTAGGACGAACATCAGGGCCAGCTGATCCACGGTGGCTGCGCTCCGGGGTCGAAATCGATCACGTTCCGCCCCAAGCCTGCCATGACACGCACAAAAACCGCTCGGACGAGCGGTGCGGCCGCTCGGCCGTCCGGCCTACCCGTCAGGGCGTCCGGTCACCCGGACCGGGGCGCCCGGCTCAGGCGCTCTCCGCCCGCACCGTGTCCAGGGCACGCTGGAGGTCCTCCGGATACGCGCTCTCGAACTCCACCCAGCGCCCGTCGGACGGGTGCTCGAAGCCGAGGCGCATCGCGTGCAGCCACTGCCGGGTGAGCCGCAGCCGCTTGGCGAGCGTCGGGTCGGCGCCGTAGGTCAGGTCGCCGACGCACGGGTGGCGGTGCGCGGACATGTGGACGCGGATCTGGTGCGTCCGCCCGGTCTCCAGCTTGATGTCCAGCAGGCTGGCCGCCCGGAACGCCTCGATCAGGTCGTAGTGGGTGACCGACGGCTTGCCCTCGGCCGTCACCGCCCACTTGTAGTCGTGCTGCGGGTGGCGGCCGATGGGGGCGTCGATCGTGCCGCTCATCGGGTCCGGGTGGCCCTGCACCAGGGCGTGGTAGCGCTTGTCGACCGTACGCTCGCGGAACTGCTGCTTGAGCAGGGTGTACGCGCGCTCGGACTTCGCCACCACCATCAGCCCCGAGGTGCCGACGTCGAGGCGGTGCACGATGCCCTGGCGCTCGGCGGCGCCGGAGGTCGAGATGCGGAAGCCCGCGGCGGCCAGCCCGCCGATGACGGTCGTGCCGGTCCAGCCGGGGCTGGGGTGGGCGGCGACGCCGACCGGCTTGACGATCACCACGATGTCGTCGTCGTCATGGACGATCTCCATGCCCTCGACGGGCTCGGCGACGATCTCGACCGGCGGCGCGGCCTGCGGCATCTCCACTTCCAGCCAGGCGCCGCCGTGCACCCGCTCGGACTTCATGACTTCGGCGCCGTCCACCCGGACCTTCCCGCCGGCCGCCAGCTCGGCGGCCTTCGTACGGGAAAAGCCGAACATGCGGGCCAGCGCGGCGTCGACGCGCTCGCCCTCCAGGCCGTCCGGTACGGGCAGGGTGCGGATCTCGGGAATCGTGCTCACATCACCGAGTATGGCAGTCCGCTGTGACACTCCCGCCGGCCCCGGTCCCCCGGGCCCCGGCGCGGGCCCTCAGTCCTTGTGGATCGTCCCGTCGGGGTCCAGGCCCTTGAAGGACAGGTACACGATCAGGATGCCGCCGCAGACGATCGCCGAGTCCGCGAGGTTGAAGACCGCGAAGTGGGCGGGCGCGATGAAGTCCACCACCGCGCCCTCGAAGACGCCCGGCGTACGGAAGATCCGGTCGGTGAGATTGCCGAAGGCGCCGCCCAGCAGCAGGCCGAGCGCGATGCCCCACGGCAGGCTGTACAGCTTGCGGGCGATCCGGATGATCACCACGATCACGATGGTCGCGATGATGGTGAGGAAGATCGTCAGCGCCTCGCCGATGCTGAAGGCGGCACCGCGGTTGCGGATCACCTCCAGGCGCAGCAGCGACCCGACGACCTCGACGGGGGCGTGGTGCTCCAGCTTCGCGACCACCAGCGCCTTGCTGCCGAGGTCGAGGAGGTAGACGAAGGCCGCGACCAGGAACAGGGTGCCGATCCGCCGCTTGCCCTTGCGGGCGGCGCCGCCCGCCGCCGCGCCGGCCCCGTCCGGTCGCGCCGGTTCCGCCGCGTTCCCCTCGGGCACCGGTGCCGCCGCTTCCGGCCGGGACTCCGGCCCCGTCTCCGGCGTACCGGTGATGCGCTCCGCCTCTGCCACGTGTGAGCCCCTCAGCCCGTCGAATCCTGCGCGCCAGGGCCGCCCCCGGCTGAGCACGAGGGTACGGCACAGGCGTGCGGACACCGCCGGTACGGGTGCGGCGGCTTACAGGTGATTCCCCCGCGGCCCACCCACCGGGACCAGGACCCCTATCGGCGCTCCTGCCTCTGCTTGCACTCCACACACAGCGTCGCCCGGGGAAACGCCTGCATCCGGGCCTTGCCGATCGGCTTGCCGCAGTTCTCGCACAGGCCGTACGTGCCCGCGTCCAGCCGCTCCAGCGCGCGTTCGGTCTGGAGCAGCATCTCGCGCGCGTTGGAGGCCAATGCCATCTCGTGCTCGCGGGTGATGTTCTTGCTGCCGGTGTCGGCCTCGTCGCCGGTGCCCTCGCCGGTGTCCCGCATCAGCCCGGCGAGCGCGTCCTCGGACGCGGTGATCTCCGCGCGCAGCCGCTCCACCTCGTCGAGCAGTTCGGTGCGGGCCTCGGCGACCTCGGCCGGCGTCCAGGGGTCCTCGCCCGGCCGTACGGCCAGCTCGCCGGGGGCCGCGGCGCGCGCCTTGGGCACCGCGCCCGCCCTGCCGTCCTGTTCCGCCTCGGCGGTCGGTGCCCCGCCCGGAGTCTTCTTCTCCACCACCGTCTTGGCTCCCGTCTTCTTCGCGGGCACCGCCTTCTCGGCTGGTGCGGTCTTCTTGGCCGCCTTCCTGGGGGCGGCCTTGCGGGGCGCGGGCCCGCCGTCCGGAGGGGCCTCCCCGGCCTCCTCCGACGCCTTCTTCGCCGCGGCCTTCTTCCCCGGTGTCTTCTTCGCCGTCTTCTTGGCCGCGGGCGGGTGCGCCGGCTCCTCCGCGGGAGTGTCCGGCACGGCCTCCGCACTCATCGCCGTGGCGGCGGACACCCGCTTCTTCGCCGCGGGCCCTGGCTTCTTGGCCGCGGCCTTTCCGGCGTCCGCCGTGCTCTTCTTCGCGGCGGTCTTCTTCGCCACCATGGCCGCGACCCCTTCACGTAAGTGATCATGTTCGCGAATCGTGACCGGAACGATAAATCGCCTCAAGGCACGCGGCAACGGGACGCACCGCCCTTTCCTGCCCGGTCCCCCCACGCGGGAGCCCGGTCTGCATCCGTTGTGCCCCCCTGCCCGCCCGGTAATCCGCCAGCCCACGGGCCGCCCGGCGGTCCTCCGCCGCCCGCCCGCCGGGCAGCCGCCGACTCCCGCGCCCTGCGTATCGCCATTCGGGTCACGCCCTCGGCGGCCGGTACCTCAGTCGGCGGAGCCCGCAAAACCGGTCGGCCGACACCGTCGGTGCCCCGTACACTGGGCGCAGCGAAAGGCGCGGATGGGACGAGTAGCGTCGTACGCAGCCATGAGCGATCCGGGGACGGTGCGAGCCCGGAGGCGAGCGCGATGTGAAGATCAGCCCGGAGCCGCCGGAAGAAAGCCGCACGCAGCCCCGCGGCAAGTAGAACCGGCCTCGCGACCCCAATGAGGGGGCGGTGGAGCGCTCACCGCCAAGGAGGGTGGTACCGCGGGAGCCCAGGCTCTCGTCCCTCCGGACGGAGAACGCAGCAGGTGTCCGCCGGAGGAACGCCCCGATGTCACAGCCTCAGTACCGCCAGGTACCCGCCCAGGTAGACCTGCCCGCCCTTGAGCACGCGGTGCTCGATTTCTGGCGCGAGCAGAAGGTCTTCGCCCGTACCCTCCAGCAGTCCGAGGGACGCCCCGAATGGGTCTTCTACGAGGGCCCGCCGACCGCCAACGGCATGCCCGGCGCCCACCACATCGAGGCCCGCGTCTTCAAGGACGTCTTCCCCCGCTTCCGCACCATGCGCGGCTACCACGTCGGCCGCAAGGCCGGCTGGGACTGCCACGGCCTGCCGGTCGAACTGGCCGTCGAGAAGGAACTGGGCTTCAACGGCAAGAAGGACATCGAGGCGTACGGCATCGCCGAGTTCAACGCCAAGTGCCGCGAGTCGGTGACCCGCCACACCGACGCCTTCTCCGAGCTGACCACCCGGATGGGCTACTGGACGGACCTGGACGACCCGTACCGCACCATGGACCCCGACTACATCCAGTCGGTCTGGTGGTCCCTCAAGCAGATCTTCGACAAGGGCCTGCTGGCACAGGACCACCGCGTCGCCCCCTGGTGCCCCCGCTGCGGCACCGGCCTGTCCGACCACGAGCTAGCCCAGGGCTACGAAACCGTCGTCGACCCCTCGGTCTTCGTGCGCCTGCCCCTCACCTCGGGCCCGCTGGCCGGCGAGGCGGCCCTCCTCATCTGGACGACCACCCCCTGGACCCTGGTCTCCAACACGGCGGTCGCCGCCCACCCCGACGTCACCTACGTGGTCGCCACCGACGGCCAGGAGAAGCTCGTCGTCGCCGAGCCCCTCCTCGAAAAGGCCCTCGGCGAAGGCTGGACCACGACCGGGCAGACCTTCACCGGCCGCGACATGGAACGCTGGGCCTACCGCCGCCCCTTCGACCTCGTCGAGCTGGAAGACGCCAACTTCGTCGTCAACGCCGACTACGTCACCACCGAAGACGGCACGGGCCTGGTCCACCAGGCCCCGGCCTTCGGTGAGGACGACCTCAAGACCTGCCGCGGCTACGGCCTGCCGGTCGTCAACCCGGTGCGCCCCGACGGCACCTTCGAGGAGGACCTCGCCCTCGTCGGCGGCCAGTTCTTCAAGAAGGCCGACGAAGCCCTCGTCGCCGACCTCGACGCCCGCGGCCTGCTCTTCCGCCACCTCGCCTACGAGCACAGCTACCCGCACTGCTGGCGCTGCCACACCGCGCTCCTCTACTACGCCCAGCCGTCCTGGTACATCCGCACCACCGCGGTCAAGGACGCCCTGCTGCGCGAGAACGAGCACACCAACTGGTTCCCCGAGTCGGTCAAGCACGGCCGCTTCGGCGACTGGCTGAACAACAACATCGACTGGGCCCTGTCCCGCAACCGCTACTGGGGCACCCCCCTCCCCATCTGGCGCTGCGCCGAGGACCACCTGACCTGCGTGGGCTCCCTCGCCGAACTGACCGACCTCACCGGCACCGACCAGTCGGCCCTGGACCCGCACCGCCCCTACATCGACGCCGTCACCTTCCCCTGCCCCACCTGCCAGGGCACCGCGACGCGCGTCCCCGAGGTCATCGACGCCTGGTACGACTCGGGCTCCATGCCCTTCGCCCAGTGGGGATACCCCTACAAGAACAAGGAACTGTTCGAGAAGCGCTACCCCGCACAGTTCATCTCCGAGGCGATCGACCAGACCCGCGGCTGGTTCTACACCCTCATGGCCGTCGGCACCCTGGTCTTCGACAAGTCGTCCTACGAGAACGTCGTCTGCCTGGGCCACATCCTCGCCGAGGACGGCCGCAAGATGTCCAAGCACCTGGGCAACACCCTGGACCCGATCCCGCTGATGGACCAGCACGGCGCCGACGCCGTCCGCTGGTTCATGGCGGCCGGCGGCTCCCCCTGGGCAGCCCGCCGCGTCGGCCACGGCACCATCCAAGAGGTGGTCCGCAAGACCCTGCTCACCTACTGGAACACGGTCGCCTTCCAGGCCCTGTACGCCCGCACCTCCAACTGGGCCCCGAGCGCGTCCGACCCCGCCCCGGCCGACCGCCCCCTCCTGGACCGCTGGCTGCTCAGCGAGCTGAACGCGCTGACCCAGGGCGTCACCGACGCCCTCGAAACCTACGACACCCAGCGCGCCGGCAAGCTCCTCTCCTCCTTCGTCGACGACCTCTCCAACTGGTACGTACGCCGCTCCCGCCGCCGCTTCTGGCAGGGCGACAAGGCGGCCCTGCGCACCCTCCACGAGGTCATCGAAACGGTCACCCGCCTGATGGCCCCCATCACCCCGTTCATCACCGAACGCGTGTGGCAGGACCTGGTCGTCCCGGTCACCCCCGACGCCCCCGACTCGGTCCACCTGAGCACCTGGCCCGAGGCGGACCAGTCGGCGATCGACCCGGAGCTGTCGAAGCACATGCTCCTGGTCCGCCGCCTGGTCGAACTGGGCCGCGCCACCCGCGCCGAGTCCGGCGTCAAGACCCGCCAGCCCCTCTCCCGCGCCCTGGTCGCGGCAGCCGGCTTCGAAGCCCTCTCCCCGGAACTGCGCACGCAGATCACCGAGGAACTGAACGTCTCCACCCTCGCCTCCCTCTCCGAGGTGGGCGGCAGCCTGGTCGACACGACCGCGAAGGCCAACTTCCGCGCCCTGGGCAAGCGCTTCGGCAAGGGCGTCCAAGCGGTGGCCAAGGCCATCGCCGAAACCGACGCGGCCGCCCTCTCCCTCGCCCTGCGCGAGGGCACGGCGACCATCACGGTCAACGACGAAACGGTCCCCCTCTCCCCCGACGAGGTCATCATCACCGAGACCCCGCGCGAAGGCTGGTCGGTGGCCTCCGACGCGGGCGCCACCGTGGCCCTCGACCTGGAGATCACCCCGGACCTGCGCCGCGCCGGCCTGGCCCGCGACGCGATCCGCCTCATCCAGGAGGCCCGCAAGAACAGCGGCCTGGACGTGGCCGACCGGATCACCCTGCGCTGGCAGACCACCGACGAAGAGGTCCGCACGGCCCTGACCGACCACCAGTCCCTCATCTCGGAAGAGGTCCTGGCCACCGACTTCGCCCAGGGCGAGGCCGACGACACGTACGGCCCGGCCTTCGAGGACGAGAGCCTGGCCCTGACGTTCCGCCTGCGGAAGACGGAGGCGTAAGCCCTCAGCCCGTAACCAACGGCCCCCGACGCAGGACGCGTCGGGGGCCGTTCTCGTACAGACCCGCGGTCTGGGCGTTTCTAGGCACACGCACCAAAACCGCTCGGAAAGCCGCAATACGGCCGGGGCTCGGGGCCACGTAGGGGTCTCCCCGCAGGCAGCCGGGTGCCCTGCGTTCACTGCTCGCCCCTGGACGCCGTGCACGGTGCTGAGGAGTGACCCCTGCGGGGCCCCGAGCCCCCCCCACCACCGGGCAGACCGCGCAGGACGCGCACCCCCACAAGCCAAACGCAAAGAGCTGGGCCCCCGAGGAGATCCCCGGGGGCCCAGCCCTGATTGCCGACTACGCACTACGCGCAACGACTACGCGCGCAGCGCGGCTCCGCTCAGTTGTCGTCCTCGTCGATCAGAAACCCACGCATAGGCGACGGCGCCTGCTGCATCGGCTGCTGTCCCTGCGGCCGCACCGGAGCCATCGGCTGCGTCATCGCCGGCGACATCTGCTGCTGCCCGCCGTACGACGGCGCACTGCCGGAGCCACCACCATGGCCGCCCATCGACTGCCCGCCACCCATGGTGTGGTTGCCACCCATGGACCCGGCGCCTGCCGAGGCCATCGAAGGCGACGGCGGCAGCGAGGCGGTCGCCGGCGTCCGCGGCGGCGCCAGCGAGTCGTCGGCCTGGTTCTCCAGCTGGCGCAGCTGGCTCTCCAGGTAGGACTTGAGCCGCGTACGGTACTCGCGCTCGAAGCCGCGCAGGTCTTCGACCTTGCGCTCCAGCGTGGCGCGGGCCGACTCCAGCGAGCCCATCGCGACGCGGTGCTTCTCCTGCGCGTCCCGCTCCAGCGCGTCCGCCTTCGCACGGGCGTCCCGCTCCAGACCCTCCGCGCGCGAGCGCGCCTCGCCCACGATCTTGTTGGCCTCGGAACGGGCCTCCGCGATCGCCTGGTCGGCGGTCTGCTGTGCGAGCGAGAGGACGCGGGCGGCGCTGTCACCGCCCGGGCCCTGGCCCGGCTGCGGCAGCTGCGGGCCGCCGTGGCCACCGGGACCGCCCATCGGGCCGCCCAGCGGACCGCCGGGGCCCATCGGGCCGGGGCCGTGCGGGCCCTGGGGACCGTGCCCACCGGGGCCGGCCGGCAGCTGCGGGGCACCACCTGGCAGCTGCGGCGGGCCGCCCAGCTGCTGTTGCTGCTGCGGCGGCACCGGCTGCGGTCCGGATATGGCGGCGGGCACCGGGGCCCCCGGCCGTCCCTGCTGGTGCTGCTGCCCCTGGTCCTGCTGTTCCTGCTGCTTGCGCAGGCCCTGCTGCTGGTTCTGCGCGGCGGCACGCGTCGCGGCGGCCAGCTTGGCGCGCAGGTCCTCGTTCTCCCGCAGCAGACGGGTCAGTTCGGCTTCGACCTCGTCGAGGAAGGCATCGACCTCGTCCTCGTCATAGCCTTCTCGGAGGCGGACGGTCGTGAACTGCTTGTTCCGCACGTCCTCGGGGGTCAACGGCATCTCTACTTCACCTCAACGTAGTCGTCGGCAATCGGCAAGACCGTATCGTTCACACCAACAACACCGACCTCACGACGGTGATCAGGATGTACACGATGATCATCAATACGAAGAAGGACAGGTCGAGCGCCACGCCCCCGAGACGCAGCGGCGGAATGAACCGCCGCAAGAGCTTGAGTGGCGGATCAGTGACAGTGTAGGTGGCCTCCAGAACGACCACCATTGGCTTGCCGGGTTGCCATGAACGGGCGAACTGGAAGACGTAGTCCATCACCAGTCGGAAGATCAACACGATCAGGAAGCAGTACAACGCGATGTAGATCACCTGACCAGCGATACTCATCCGCGCTGTCCTCTCCCCTTGCCATGCTGTCGTGTTGGGCCTTTCGGCCTGATGTGCCCGGTATTGCGTCTCAGCTCTGGTTGAAGAACCCGCCCTCTGCGATGCGGGCCTTGTCCTCCGCCGTGACATCGACGTTAGCAGGCGACAACAGGAACACCTTCTGCGTCACCCGCTCGATGCTGCCGTGCAGGCCGAAGACGAGACCGGCCGCAAAGTCGACAAGTCGCTTCGCATCCGTGTCGTCCATCTCCGTGAGGTTCATGATCACCGGAGTGCCCTCACGGAAGTGTTCCCCGATGGTACGGGCTTCGTTGTAGGTCCGGGGGTGCAGCGTGGTGATGCGGTAGGGCTCCCGCTCGGACACAACCTTGGGCATGATCACCGGTGCGTTCTTCTCCAGATTCGGGCGGTCGGGTGTGATGGACGCCACGGGGGCGATTCGGGCGGGTCGTCCGCTTTCGGCGGCCGGCGATGCGGGCTCACGCTGCGCGGGAGGCTGGGCGGCTCGGACGGGTTCGTCCCGCTCCGGGTGCGGCTCGGTGGGTACTTGGGTCTGCTGTCGCCGCCCCCGTTCGGGCTCCGGGTCAAGCTCGGGCTCGAACTCGTCGTCGGGGTCGAATCCCCGGCCGTCGTACCCATCGTCCTCCACGAGGCCGAGGTAGACCGCCATCTTGCGCATCGCGCCGGCCATTCTCTGCGTCCTCCGCTCTGTGGTGGATCGGCTCCGTCGCCGGGCGCCTTGGATCCACGCGGTCTGCCCACCTTTTGGGGGCAATGACCATATTTTGTGCTGTGGTCCGACTTGCTTGGCGACGTTACCCGAGCTGTGGTCGGACTCCGAGTACCGCAGTGCCGACGCGCACATGTGTCGCCCCGGCAGCCACGGCTTCATCGAGGTCCGCGCTCATCCCTGCTGACACCATGTTCGCAGCAGGATGGTTCGCGCGCAGGCCGGATGAGATTTCCATCAAACGCTCGAAAGCCGCACGTTGGCGTCCGGCATACGGGCCGACCAGCGGAGCGACCGTCATGAGGCCGTCCAGGCGCAGCCCTTCGGCGTTCGCGATCGTGTCGGCGAGGGCCGCCACCCCGGCCGGGGTCACCCCGCCGCGGTCGCCGGTCTCCCGCCCGTCGCCCGGCTCGGCGTCGAGCGCCACCTGGACGAGGCAGCCCAGCTCGCGGCCGGCCCGTACCGCTTCCTTCGAGAGCGCGGTGACCAGCTTGGGCCGGTCGACCGACTGCACGACATCGGCGTAATTGACCACAGATCGCACCTTGTTGGTCTGCAACTGACCGACGAAGTGCCAGATAAGGGGCAGATCCGAGCACTGGGCGGCTTTCGGCGCCGCGTCCTGGTCACGGTTCTCCGCCACATGGCGGACGCCCAGCTCCGCGAGCAGCCGGACGTCGCTCGCCGGGTAGGTCTTCGTGACCACGATGAGGGTCACTTCTTCGCGCTTGCGACCGGCCTTGGCGCAGGCCGTGGAGATTCGTTCCTCCACCCGCGCCAGGTTGTCGGCCAGTTCGGTCCTACGATCCGTCACAGCTCAGCATCCAGCCATACGTAGCTCGCGAGCCGCCCGGTGATGCGGTCGCGCCGGTAGGAGAAGTGGTCCGCCGACTCCAGCGTGCAGATGTGTGAATGTTCACGCACCTGGACGCCGTACGCCGCGAGTTGGGCCCTGACCCCGGCGGCCATGTCGACCGCGGGCGTGCCCCGGTCCGTGGTGGCCCACGCCTCGGGCACCACCGCGGCGACCTCGGCCCGCATGGCCTCGGGCACCTCGTAGCAGCGTCCGCAGACCGCGGGTCCCGTACGGGCGACGATGCGCGCCGGGTCGGCGCCGAGCGCGGTCATCGCCTCGACGGTCGCCGGGACCACCCCGGCCACCAGCCCGGGGCGCCCCGCGTGCGCGGCCCCCGCGATCCCGGCGACCGGGTCGGCGAGCAGCACGGGGGTGCAGTCGGCGGTCAGCACGGCGAGGACGGTGCCCCGGCGGGCCGTCACCACCGCGTCCACGCAGGGGATCCCGGCGTCGTCGCGCCACGGCCCGTCGACCACGGCCACGTCCCGGCCGTGCACCTGGTTCATCCAGACGACGGAGGCCGGGTCCAGGCCGAGTTCCTTGGCCGCCAGTTCGCGGTTGGTGCGCACGGCCTGGGGGTCGTCGCCGACCGCGCCGCCGAGGTTGAGCTCGGCATACGGAGCGGCGCTCACCCCGCCCCACCTGTCGGTGAAGGCGAAGTGCGCGCCGCTCGTGTCGTTCGTCAGCACCGGGTGCTGTTGCCCTATCACGTCGGGACTTCGGTCACTTCAGGAAGTCGGGGACGTCCAGTTCCTCGGCCGCGGTGTCCGAGTACGGACGGGCCGGCGGAACCTGCGGCGACGTGGCCGGGGGCGGCGGCACCTCGCCGAGCGGGGACGGGTCGGCGGGGGCCGGCTCCTCGTCCCGTACCGGTACCGAGCCCAGGCTGCCGAAGGACGACGGCCGGGACTCGGCCTGCGGTGCCGGGCGGCTGGGGGCCGGCGCCGGCTCCTCGCGCTTGCCGTTGTTCTGGCTGCCGAGCACGGTCTGCTGACGGGCCGGCGGCTGGCCGCCGTCGAAGCCCGCGGCGATGACGGTCACCCGGACCTCGTCGCCGAGCGCGTCGTCGATGACCGCGCCGAAGATGATGTTCGCCTCGGGGTGGGCCGCCTCGCTGACCAGCTGCGCGGCCTCGTTGATCTCGAAGAGACCGAGGTCGGAGCCGCCGGAGATGGAGAGCAGCACACCGCGGGCGCCGTCGATGGACGCCTCCAGGAGCGGCGAGGAGATCGCCATCTCGGCCGCGGCCACCGCGCGGTCGTCGCCGCGCGCCGAGCCGATGCCCATGAGGGCCGAGCCGGCCTCCGACATCACGGACTTGACGTCGGCGAAGTCGAGGTTGATCAGGCCCGGGGTGGTGATCAGGTCGGTGATGCCCTGGACACCCGACAGCAGTACCTGGTCCGCGGACTTGAACGCGTCGAGCACGCTCACCTGGCGGTCCGAGATGGACAGCAGTCGGTCATTGGGGATCACGATGAGGGTGTCGACCTCGTCGCGCAGGCCGGCGATGCCGTCCTCGGCCTGGTTGGCGCGGCGGCGGCCCTCGAAGGTGAACGGGCGGGTGACCACACCGATCGTCAGGGCGCCCAGCGAGCGGGCGATGTTGGCGACGACGGGTGCGCCGCCGGTGCCGGTGCCGCCGCCCTCGCCCGCGGTCACGAAGACCATGTCGGCCCCCTTGAGGACCTCCTCGATCTCCTCGCGGTGGTCCTCGGCCGCCTTGCGGCCGACATCGGGGTTGGCGCCTGCGCCCAGGCCACGGGTGAGTTCCCGGCCGACGTCGAGCTTGACGTCGGCGTCGCTCATCAGCAGGGCCTGTGCATCGGTGTTGATCGCGATGAACTCGACGCCCTTGAGCCCGACCTCGATCATCCGGTTGATGGCGTTCACGCCACCGCCGCCGATGCCGACGACCTTGATGACTGCGAGGTAGTTCTGCGGTGCTGCCACGTCGAAGGCCTCTCGCCTCGAGTTACGTGTCGCCGCCGCACCGTGGGGTGCGGTCGCCGACTGATGCCGATGGGACGGTCCGTATTGCCGACCCGAACCCTAACGCTGAAGTTTAGGGTTACCAGTGCCTGTGTTCCTGGGACTCTTTGGAACGAGACACTAAGTCGACAAGTGGCGCACGTTCAACGAACACGCCGAACCTCCCGTTTTTCTTTTCACCCTATGTGATCACCCATAGTGGTAGCCATCCAGGGTGCTGGCCTGCGGGTACGTACGTCAACTCCCGGACACCGCGGGTGCGGTGGGAACACTCACGTCGAAGTGGCGCGCGTCACGCGCCGC
This sequence comes from Streptomyces sp. NPDC017056, assembly GCF_044332485.1. Lineage (NCBI taxonomy): Bacteria > Bacillati > Actinomycetota > Actinomycetes > Kitasatosporales > Streptomycetaceae > Streptomyces > Streptomyces sp. NPDC017056. The sequence goes on from NZ_JBIRPD010000001.1 coordinate 26,355, forward strand.
TTTCAGCGCGGCGGTGAGCACCTTGGCCTTCGCCGTACTGCGTTCGCCGCTCCCCCACGCGACCGTGCGACCACCCGTCAGTTTCAGTGTGATGGCGTCGTATGAGCGCACCTCGACGGCGCGGACGTCCTGGTGGACCGCCTTGGGGAGGGCGGTGACGACGGCGCCGGCCGCGCTCCGGAGCCGGTCGGCGCCGAACCGCCGCAGGCTCGGGCTGTCCCGTACGGCCATTTCCAGCAGCGGTACGCCCTTCGGGGCGGCGGCGACGGTGGCGAAACGCGTCCCTTCCGCGTCCACTTCGACGAACTTTCCGCCCGTTTGAATAACGAGTACCGGCTGCCTTTCGGTCACTTTCAAGCTGACCGTGTGCGGCCAGGACCGTACGACGTCAACCGTCTTGACGCGCGGGAGTTTCGCGCGCACCCGGGCGGCGATCGCGGCCTTGTCCACGGAGACGAGGGGCGTGTCCATCGGCACCTCGGCCGCCTTGACGACCTCATCCGCCGTCAGGAAGGCGGTGCCACGCGCCTTGACGTGTTCCGTGCGCAGCCAGGTGGAGCCGTACAGGGCCCAGGCGCCGAAACCGGCCAGCAGTACGGCGCCGACCAGTGCGATGATCAGAGTGCGGCGGGGCGGCATCGTGAACCGGTCCCGCAGCGCGGACAGTCCGCCGGGGCCGGCCGGCCCCTTCGGCTTACCGGACTTGCCGTTTCCGCCCGTCTTTCCTGCCTTTCCCGCCTTGCCGGTCCGGCCGGAAGAGGGCGGGCCGGAGCGCGAGGGCTTCTTCTCGCCGCGCCGGGCGGTCGTCGGTCCGGCCACGCTCCCTCTCTTTCCGGCCGCCGCCCCGGGAAGTTCCCCGGGGCGGCACGGCCTCACCCTCCGTCAGCGACCCGCGATCGCCTCGTACACCATGCCGACCAGCAGCTCGTCCGCGTCCCTGCGGCCGAACTCGGACGCCGCGCGGGACATCTCGTACAGCCGGTGCGGGTCGGCGAGCACCGGGAGCACCGAGTTCTGCACCCACTCCGGCGTCAGCTGCGCGTCGTCGACCAGCAGGCCGCCGCCGGCGTTGACCACCGGCTGGGCGTTCAGCCGCTGTTCGCCGTTGCCGATGGGCAGCGGTACGTACGCGGCCGGCAGCCCGACGGCGGACAGCTCGGCGACGGTCATCGCGCCCGCGCGGCAGAGCATCATGTCGGCCGCGGCGTACGCGAGGTCCATCCGGTCCACGTACGGTACCGGGATGTACGGGGGCATCCCGGGCATGTTGTCCACGTGCGGCATTTCGTTCTTCGGGCCGACCGCGTGCAGCACCTGGATGCCGGAGCGCTGGAGCACCGGCACGGCGGCCTGGATGACCTCGTTGAGCCGCCGGGCACCCTGCGAGCCGCCGGAGACCAGCAGCGTCGGCAGGTTGGGGTCCAGCCCGAACGCGGCCCGCGCCTCGGGGCGGACCGCCGCCCGGTCGAGGGTCGCGATGGAGCGGCGCAGCGGGATGCCGACATAGCGGGCGTCCCGCAGCTTGCTGTCCGGCGTGCTGACCGCCACGTACTTGGCGTACCGCGAGCCGATCTTGTTGGCCAGGCCGGGGCGGGCGTTGGCCTCGTGCACGATGATCGGCACCCCGCGCCGCTTGGCGGCCAGGTAGCCGGGCAGCGCGACATAGCCGCCGAAGCCGACCACGCAGTCCGCCTTCGTGCGCTCCAGGATCTGCTCGGCGGCCTTGATCGTGCCGCGCAGCCGCCCGGGGACGGTGATCAGTTCGGGCGTGGGCTTGCGCGGCAGCGGTACGGCCGGAATCAGCCCCAGCTCGTAGCCACGCTCCGGCACGAGCCGGGTCTCCAGCCCCTTCTCCGTGCCGAGTGCCGTGATCCCCACGGTCGGGTCCTGCCTGCGCAGGGCGTCCGCGAGGGCGAGCGCGGGCTCGATGTGGCCGGCGGTCCCCCCACCGGCGAGTACGACATGCACCGAAATTCACCGCTCTCCGGACGGTCGCTTCTTGACGCGCCGTCTCATCGTCTTCCGTCTCACCCCAGCCAGTTTCCTGCCGAAAACAGGCTGCCGCATGGCCAGTGCCGCCCGCGCGGCGGGCTCGTCCCGCGCGAAGGCGATCAGCAGGCCGATGGCGAACATCGTCGGCAGCAGGGCGGAGCCCCCGAAGGAGAACAGCGGCAGCGGGACCCCGGCGATCGGCAACAGACCGAGCACCGCACCGATGTTGATCACGGCCTGGGCCGTGATCCAGGTGGTCACGCCTCCCGCTGCGTACCTCACGAAGGGGTCCTCCGTGCGTCCGGCCACGCGGATACCCGCATAGCCTAGAGCCGCGAAGAGCGCGAGCACCGACAGCGTCCCCGCAAGCCCCAGTTCCTCCCCGGTGATGGCGAAGATGAAGTCGGTGTGCGGTTCAGGGAGTTCGCCCCATTTTTCCATACTGGCGCCGAGTCCCGAACCGAAGAATCCGCCCGACGCCAGCGCGTAGATCCCGTGCACGGCCTGCCAGCACTGGTCCTGGGGCCCCGGGTCGGTCGCGCCGATGCAGGCGAGCCTGGCCATCCGGTTGGCGCTGGTCTTGATGAGCAGCGCTCCTATGACGGTGGCCGCGCCAAGTACGCCCACGAAGAGCCGGGTGGGCGCGCCGGCCAGCCACAGCAGGCCGAAGAGGATCGCGGTGAGGATGATCGCGGTGCCCATGTCGCCGCCGAGCATGATCAGGCCGAGCAGCAGGAAGGCCACCGGGATCAGCGGCACCAGCAGGTGCTTCCACTGGGCCAGCAGCTTCTTGTCCTGTTTGCGCGCCAGCAGGTCGGCGCCCCACAGCACCAGCGCCAGCTTGCCGAACTCGCTGGGCTGCATCTGGAAGGGGCCGCCCAGGTTGATCCAGTTCTGGTTGCCGTTGACCGCGACCCCTATCCCGGGGATCTGCACCAGGGTCATCAGGAAGATCGAGACGGCGAGCAGCGGGTAGGCCAGCGTGCGGTGCACCTTGACCGTCATCCGGGCCGCCACCAGCATCAGGACGCCGCCGAGCACGGCCGCGAGCAGCTGCTTGCGGAAGAAGTACGTCGGCGCCAGGCCCAGCTGAAGCGCCTTGATCTGGGAGGCCGAGTAGACCATCACCAGGCCGAGCACCGTGATCAGCAGGCTGCCGCCGACCACCAGGTAGTAGGCGGTCAGCGGCCGGTCCCAGGCCCGCCTGAGCTGCGTGTACAGGCCCCGCGGGCTGCGGGTGGGGCCGCCGCCGCGCGGCGGGCGCGTGCCGGGACCGGTGCGCCGTGCCGGGCGCGGCGGCGCCGCCTTCGCCGATCGGGCCGTCATCCTCGTCCCCTCCACGGGTGCGCTGCGCCGTGCGTCCTCGACGGCGGCGGGGACGTACGGACTACTGTTCCCGGGCGGCCAGCGTGCGGACCGCGTCGGCGAAGGCTTCGCCCCGCTTGTTGTAGTTCAGGTACATGTCCATCGAGGCGCAGGCCGGGGCCAGCAGGACCGTATCGCCCGGCCGGGCCAGGCGCGTCGCTTCCCGTACGGCTTCGGACATCGCCTCAGTGTCGGTCCGGTCGAGGTCGACCACCGGGACATCCGGGGCGTGTCGCGCCAGGGCCTCCCGAATGAGCGCCCGGTCGGCGCCGATGAGGACCGCGCCGCGCAGCCGCGCCGCCGACTTCTGTACGAGTTCGTCGAAGGTGGCGCCCTTGGCCAGGCCGCCGGCGATCCAGACGATGTGCTCGTACGCCGCCAACGACGCCTCGGTCGCGTGGGTGTTGGTGGCCTTGGAGTCGTCGACGTACGCGATGCCGCCGACGTCCGCCACGTGCTCGATGCGGTGCGCGTCCGGGTGGAAGGCGCGCAGGCCGTCGCGTACGGACTGCGGGCGCACGCCGAAGGCGCGGGCCAGGGCCGCCGCGGCGAGCGCGTTGGCGATGTTGTGCGGCGCCGCGGGCGTCACGTCCGAGATCTCGGCGAGTTCCTGCGCCTGCTGCTGCCGGTTCTCGACGAAGGCGCGGTCGACGAGGATGCCCTCGACGACGCCCAGCTGCGAGGGTCCCGGGGTGCCGAGGGTGAAGCCGATGGCGCGGCAGCCCTCCTCGACGTCGGCCTCGCGCACCAGGTCCTCGGTCACCCGGTCGGCGGCGTTGTAGACGCAGGCCACGGTGTTGCCCTCGTAGATCCGGCCCTTGTCGGCGGCGTACGCCTCCATGGAGCCGTGCCAGTCGAGGTGGTCGGGGGCCAGGTTGAGGACCGTGGCGGAGTGGGCGCGTACGGAGGGCGCCCAGTGCAGCTGGTAGCTGGAGAGCTCGACGGCGAGCACGTCGTACGGCTCGTCGGAGAGCACCACGTCCACGAGCGGGACGCCGATGTTGCCGACGGCGGCGGTGCGCAGCCCCTCGGCCTCCAGGATGGCGGCCAGCATCCGTACGGTCGTGGTCTTGCCGTTGGTGCCGGTGACCGCGAGCCAGGGCGGCGCGTCCGGGCCCCGCATGCGCCAGGCCAGCTCCACGTCGCCCCACACGGGGACGCCGGCCGCCTCGGCGGCCTGGAAGAGCGGGCTGGTGGGCTTCCAGCCGGGGGTGGTGACGACCAGATCCGTGCCCTCGGGGAGGGTGTCGCCGTCGCCGAGGCGGACGGTGATGCCCAGCTCCTCCAGGGGGGCGGCCTGGGCGCGCTCGCGTTCGCCGTCGCTGCCGTTGACGACGGTGACGACGGCGCCGAGGCCGGCCAGGGCGCGGGCGGCGGGTACGCCGCTCACGCCGAGACCGGCCACGGTCACGTGCTGTCCGGCGAGGTCGGGGCCGGTCACTTGGCGGCCTGCCAGCCGCCGTAGAAGAGGCCCAGGCCGACGATCACGCACATGCCCTGGATGATCCAGAACCGGACCACGACAAGGACCTCGGACCACCCCTTGAGTTCGAAGTGGTGCTGTAGCGGCGCCATCCGGAAGACGCGCTTGCCGGTGAGGCGGAAGGAGCCGACCTGGATGACCACGGACATGGTGATCAGGACGAAGAGGCCGCCGAGCACGGCCATCAGCAGCTCCGTGCGGGAGCAGATGGCCAGGCCGGCCAGCGCGCCGCCCAGGGCCAGCGAGCCGGTGTCGCCCATGAAGATCTTGGCGGGCGAGGTGTTCCACCACAGGAAGCCGAAGCAGGCGCCCATCAGGGCGGAGGCGACGACCGCCAGGTCCAGCGGGTCGCGGACCTCGTAACAGGCCGGTCCAGCGCTGAGCGGGTTGGCGCAGGACTCCTGGTACTGCCAGATGCCGATGAAGGTGTACGCGCCGAAGACCATCACCGAGGCGCCGGTGGCCAGGCCGTCGAGGCCGTCGGTGAGGTTCACGCCGTTGGACATCGCCAGGATCATGAACAGCGCCCAGATGACGAAGAGCACCGGGCCGATCTGCCAGCCGAAGTCCTGGGTGAAGGACAGCCGGTCGGAGGCCGGGGTCTGGCCGCGCATGTCGGCGAACTGCAGCGAGAGCACCGCGAAGGCGATGCCGACGATCAGCTGGCCGGCCATCTTCGCCTTGGCCCGCAGGCCCAGCGAACGCTGCTTGACGATCTTGATGTAGTCGTCGAGGAAGCCCACCAGGCCCATGCCGGCCATCAGGAACAGCACCAGCACACCGGAGAAGGTGGGGTCGCTGCCGGTGATGACCTTGGTCAGCGCGTAAGCGATGAGCGTGGCCAGGATGAAGGCGATGCCACCCATGGTGGGCGTACCGCGCTTGCTGTGGTGGTCGCGCGGGCCGTCGTCGCGGATGAACTGCCCGTAGCCCTTCTTGGCCAGCAGCTTGATCAGCAGCGGGGTGCCGATCAGGGTCAGGAAGAGCCCGATCATTCCGGAGAAGAGGATCTGCTTCATCATCGGGTGGCGGCCCCGCCCTCGACAGCGTCGTCCAGCAATGCCGCGGCGACTCGTTCCAGACCGACCGACCTGGACGCCTTCACCAGCACGACGTCACCCGGCCGCAGCTCGCTGCGCAACAGGTCGATCGCCGCCTGCGTGTCGGACACGTGCACCGACTCCTCACCCCACGAACCCTCGTTCTTGGCGCCCATGTCGAGCCAGGCCGCTTCCCTGCCGCCGACCGCCACGAGCTTGCTGACGTTGAGCCGGACGACCAGGCGCCCGACCGCGTCGTGTTCGGCGAGTGACTCCCCGCCGAGCTCGGCCATCTCACCGAGCACCGCCCACGTACGGCCTCCCGTTGCCTTGGAGGCTTCGCCCATCGCCACGAGCGCGCGGAGCGCCGCCCGCGTGGATTCCGGGTTCGCGTTGTAGGCGTCGTTGACGACCGTCACACCGTCCGCGCGCTCGGTGACCTCCATCCGCCAGCGGGAGAGCGTGCCGGCTTCGGAGAGCGCGGCGGCGATCTCGTCCACGGGCATGCCCAACTCATGGGCGACGGCGGCCGCGGCAAGCGCGTTCGACACGTGGTGCTCACCGTACAGCCGCATGGTCACGTCGCTGCACCCGGAGGGTGTGTGAAGCGTGAAGGACGGCTGCCCGAGCGCCGTAAGCCGGACATTCTCGGCACGTACGTCGGCCTCGGCGGACTCGCCGAAGAAGACCGTGCGGGCCTTCGTTCGGGAGGCCATGGCACGTACGTACGGGTCGTCGGCGTTGAGCACGGCGATGCCGCCCTCGTCCGCCGGCGGCAGCATCTCGACCAGCTCGCCCTTGGCCTGCGCGATCTGCTCGCGGCCGCCGAACTCGCCGATGTGCGCGGAGCCGACGTTGAGCACCAGCCCGATCCGCGGCGGGGTCAGCTCCGCCAGGTAGCGGATGTGGCCGATGCCGCGGGCGCCCATCTCCAGGACGAGGTACTTGGTGTCGGCGTCCGCGCGCAGCGCGGTCACCGGCAGCCCGATCTCGTTGTTGAGGTTGCCCACCGGGCACACGGTCGGCCCGCTGCGCGACAGCAGCTGGCCGATCAGGTCCTTGGTGCTGGTCTTGCCGGCCGAGCCGGTGAGCCCGACGACGCTGGTGCCCAGGCGGCCGACGACGGCGCGGGCCAGCGCGCCGAGGGCGGCGACCACGTCGTCCACGACGATCGCGGGCACGCCGACGGGACGGGCGGCGAGGACCACCGCGGCGCCCGCACCGACGGCGCGCTCCGCATAGTCGTGGCCGTCCACGCGTTCGCCGGCGAAGGCCGCGAAGAGACTGCCGGGGCGTACCTCACGGGAGTCGAACACGACGGGACCGGTGACCCGGGCCTGCGGGTCCGGTATGTCGTGCTGCTGCCCGCCGACGATGTCCGCGATCTCGGCGAGGGACAGGGAGATCACTTCTCACCCCCGGTGGTGGGCAGGAAATGCCGTTCGAAGGGTTTTGCGCGCATGGCGGTGTGTCATCCCTGGTGGTTCGGCTGCGGCGGGGTCAACGAAGCCTCGATGGCCCGGCGCAGCACCTGGCGGTCGTCGAAGGAGCGGACCACCCCGGCGATGTCCTGGCCCTGCTCGTGGCCCTTGCCCGCGACGATCACGGTGTCGCCGGGCTCGGCACGGGCGACGGCGGCCGCGATGGCGGCGGCCCGCTCCTCCTCGACCAGCACGGTGCCGCGCTCGTGGACGGGCACCTCGGCGGCGCCCGCGAGCATGGTGGCCAGAATGGCGAGGGGGTCCTCGCCGCGGGGGTTGTCGGAAGTCAGTACGGCGGTGTCGGCGAGGCGCGCGACGGCGGCGCCCATCGGCTTGCGCTTGTGCGGGTCGCGGTCGCCGCCGCAGCCCAGCACCGCGTGGATACGGCCCTCGGTGACCTTGCGCAGGGCGCGCAGGACCGATTCGACGGCGTCGGTCTTGTGGGCGTAGTCGACGACCGCCAGGTAGTCCTGGCCCGCGTCGATCCGCTCCAGGCGGCCGGGGACGCCGGGCACGGCGGCGACGCCGTCGGCGGCGGTCTGCGGGTCCACGCCGGCCACGACCAGCGCCGTGATGGCGGCCAGCGCGTTGGCGACGTTGAAGGGGCCGGGCAGGGGGGACGCGGCGCGTACGGACACGCCGTCGGGGCCCAGCACCGTGAAGGTCGAGCCGAGCGCGCCGACCTCGACGTCGGCGGCGCGCCAGTCGGCGTCCGGGTGGCCCTCGGCGGAGAACGTGGTGACCGGCACCTCGGACTCGCCGGCGGCCAGCCGCTTGCCGTACTCGTCGTCGACGTTGACCACGCCGGCCTTGCTGCGCGCCTTGGTGAACAGCTGCGCCTTGGCCTGGAAGTAGTCCTCCATCCCGGAGTGGAACTCCATGTGCTCCGGGCTGAGGTTGTTGAAGATCGCGACGTCGAAGACGCAGCCGTCGACGCGGCCGAGGACCAGCGCGTGGCTGGAGACCTCCATCGTCACCGAGCGGACGTCGCGCTCGCGCATGGCGGCGAACAGCGCCTGGAGGTCGGTGGCCTCGGGGGTGGTCCGCTCCGACTTCAGGCGCTCGTCGCCGATGCGCGACTCGACCGTGCCGATCAGGCCGGTCAGCCCGCCGCCGGACTTGTGCGCCGCGGCGCGCAGGCCGCCGTCGATCAGGTACGCGGTGGTGGTCTTGCCCGAGGTGCCGGTGATGCCGATCTGGAGGAGGTCCTTGCCCGGGTCCCCGTAGATCGAGACGGCGAGCGCGCCCATCCGGGCCCGCGGCTCGTCCACGACCAGGACGGGCAGGCCCGTCGCGGCGGCGCGCTCGCGGCCGGCCGGGTCGGTCAGCACCGCGGCGGCGCCGAGGTCGGCGGCCTGGTTGGCGAAGTCGGCGCCGTGGAACCGGGCACCGGGCAGCGCGGCGTAGACGTCACCGGGGCGCACGGCCCTGGAGTCGTGGGTGATGCCGGTGACGGCGACGTCCGCCGCGGCCGGTACCGAGGTGCCCAACTGCTCGGCGAGGTCCGCGAGGGGGGTGGCGCGTACCCGCTCTGGGCGGGGCGCTCCCGGAAAGGGTCCGGGGGCGTCCTTCTGGGCGTTTTGGGACTGATCAGCGTGTGACACGGCGGTGAGCGTACCGGGCCCGGCGGCCTCGGGGCGAAGTGAGTGCCACGCACCGGAGCGGTTCCCCGGGTCGGGAGTGATGGTCGTCACGGCGGTGCTGCCTCGTTTTCATTCGCCTGGCTTGAAGGTGACGGGCAGGCGCGGGGGCTGGGCGCCGCTCGGCGGGACCTGGAGCGTCTTGAGCGCGAACTCCATGACCTGCTTGTAGATCGGGCCGCACACCTGGCCGCCGAAGTAACTTCCCTTGGTCGGGTTCTGGACGGCGCAGTAGACGGTGATACGGGGCTGGTCGGCGGGCGCGAACCCGGCGAAGGAGGCGGTGTAACCGTGGTACCGGCCGGTTTTCGGGTCCACCCGGTTGGACGTGCCGGTCTTGCCGCCGACCCGGTAGCCGTCGATCTTCGCCTTGGCGCCGGTGCCCTCCTTGTCGTCGACCACCGATTCGAGCATGGCGGCCAGCGTCTTGGCGGTCTTCCCGCTGACGACCCGGTTCTTCTCGGGGCGCGGCGCGGGCCGGTACCGGCCGTCCGGGCCCGTGGTGCCCCTTATGAGCGTGGGGGCGATGCGCTCGCCGCCGTTGGCGATGGTCGAGTAGACCGAGGCGGCCTGGACGGCGTTGAGCGACAGGCCCTGCCCGAAGGGGATCGTGTACTGCTGCGAGGTGCTCCACTTCTGGGGCGCGGCCAGCAGCCCCGGTGTCTCGCCGGGGAAGCCGAGCCCGGTCGGCTTACCGATCCCGAACTTGCTCAGGTAGGAGTGGAGCACCCGGTTGGCTTCCTGGCGGGTCTCGCCGAGCTGTTCGGTGGCCAGGATGGTGCCGATGTTGCTGGACTTGGCCAGGACGCCGTTGAGGGTCAGGTGCCAGGTCGGGTGGTCGATGTCGTCCGAGAACAGCCGGTCGCCGCGGTGCAGCCGGTTCGGGACGGTGACGCGGGTGGCGGGGGTCGCGGCGCCCTCCTCCAGGACGGCGGCCATCGACATCAGCTTGCTGGTGGAGCCCGGTTCGAAGGCGTCGGTGAGGGCGGCGTTGCCGAGCGCGTCGGGGTCGGCCTTCGAGATGTCGTTGGGGTCGAAGCCGGGGGCGTTGGCCAGGGCCAGGATCTCGCCGGTCGTGGTGTCCTGTACGACGACGTAGCCCCGGTCGGCCCGGGACTCGGCGACCTGCTTGGTGATGGCCTGCTGGGCCATCCACTGGATGTCGCGGTCCAGGGTCAGTTCCACGTCGGTGCCGGGGACGGCGGGGTGCTCCTGGGTGTCCGCCGTGGGCACGCGCCGGCCGCCGGACTGGGCGTAGACGAGCTTGCCGTCCTTGCCCGCCAGCTGCTTGTCGAGCCGCGCCTCCAGGCCGCCGCCGCCCCGGCCCTCGCTGTTGACGAAGCCGAGGACCCCGGAGGCGAGGTCCTTGTTCGGGTAGACGCGCTTGCTGTGCTTGTCCGCGAAGATCCCGACCAGGACGTTGGGGCGGCGCTGCTTCTTGGGCAGCTTGGCCGCCTTGGCGTCCAGGGACGCGCGCAGGTCCTTGATCTGCTTCCAGACCTGCGGGGTCTGCTGCCGGGACAGCCGCACGTAGCGCGAACCGGGCGCGGCGAGCTTCTTGGCCAGCGCCGCCCGGTCCTCGCCGAGGACCGGCGCGAGCAGCGCGGCGGCCTGCTGCGGGGCGTCCGGAATCTTGATCTTGTCGGGCGCCAGCAGGCTGGGGTCGGCGGTGATGTCGTACGCGTCCACGGTGGTGGCCAGGTCCACGCCGTCCCGGTCGGTGATCGCGCCGCGCTCGGCGGTCAGCTTGACCGGGACGTAGCGGTTGACGTTGGCCTTGGCGGCGTACGCGCCCGCGTCGACGGCCTGCACCTGGAAGAGCCGGACGACGAAGACCAGCAGGATCAGCGTCAGGCCGAGGGAGACCAGGCGCAGCCGGGGGCGCGGGCTGCCGAGGCGGATGACGCCGGCGCGGGGGCGCGGCGCGCGGGCGGCCGGGGGGCGCTTGGCGGCGGGAGCGCGCTTGGCGGCGGGGCGCTGGGAGGGGGTGCGGTTCTGGCCGGTGCCCTTGTTCTGGCTCTGGCCCGCGGGCTTCGGGGCGGCCGCCTTCCGGCCGGACGGCGGCTGGGCCGCGGACTTTGCCGCTGCGGGTCTCTGGCCTGCGGGCTTCTGACCTGTGGACTTCTGGCCTGCGGACTTCTGGCCGCTGCCGCTCTGGCCTGGGCGGCCGGGGGCCTGGGCGGGGCGGGGTACGCGACGGCGGGGGTCCGGCGCGCCCGGTCCCTTGGAGCCCGCGCCGGAACCGGCACCCGATCCGGAACCCGATCCGGAACCGGAGCCACCGGAGCGGGGACCCTTGGGTTCGGTCATACGGCGTCCTCCTCCGGTACGGGCGTGGGGGCGGTCTCGGCGTACGCGTACGTCACGGGGTCACCTGCCGGGAGCCGTCGGGGCGGGGCCGGCCGCGGCGCCGGGCAGGGGGCGCCCGAGCGCGGGCCTGGCGGGCATCGGGTGGTCGGGCAGCGGCGCCTCCGGGGCGGCGGGCCCTGCGGACGGCGCGGGCCCCGCCGACGGGCGCGGGCCGGTGGCGGGGCCCGGCCCGGGCACGGCGACCGGCGGCGGGGCGGGGGCGCTCATCGGCCCCACGCCGCTCCCTGCCGTGCTCGGCTTGCCCCGCACCGTGCCGTCCGGCTCCAGGAACGCCGGGCTGCCGCCCGGGACCATGCCCAGCTCGCGGGCGCGCTTCTCCAGCGCGCCCGGCGCCGAGTAGGCGTCCACCTCCTGCTGGAGCGCCTGCTGCTCGTCCGTCAGGTCGTTGGTCCGCTTCTCCAGCTTGCTCAGCTCGAAGGAACCCTGGTTGAGCGCGGAATTCAGCAGCAGCAGGGTGATCAGGCCGGAGCCGAGCAGCACCACTACGAGGAGGACGAACGGCGTGCGCGCCGCCGTGCCCGTACCGGGGGCGAACAGGCCCGAGAGCCGTCCGGGCCCCCCGCGCGTCCGCCCCGGCCCGGTCACGCGATGTCCTCGCGGATGCGCTCGGCGCCACGCAGCCTGGCGGGGGCCGCGCGCCGGTTCTCGGCGACCTCCTCCTCTGTCGGCAGTTCGGCGCCGCGGGTCAGCAGCTTGAGGCGCGGCTGGTACTGCTCGGGGACGACGGGCAGGCCGGGCGGCGCGGTGTTGGCGGCGCCGGCCGCGAAGACCTGCTTGACGATGCGGTCCTCCAGGGACTGGTACGACAGCACGGCGATCCGGCCGCCGACCGCGAGGGCCCGCACGGCGGCCGGTACGGCGCCCTCCACGGCGGCCAGTTCCGCGTTGACCTCGATGCGCAGCGCCTGGAACGTGCGCTTGGCGGGGTTGCCGCCGGTGCGCTTGGCGGCCTGCGGCAGCGCGTCGCGGATCAGCTCCACCAGACGCGCGCTGTTCGAGAAGGGCTCCTTGGCCCGTTCCCGCACGACCGCCTCGACGATCCGCTTGGCCTGCTTCTCCTCGCCGTAGGCGCGCAGGATGCGGACCAGTTCGCCGGGCGGGTAGGTGTTGAGGACCTCGGCGGCGCTGATGCCGGTCGTCTGGTCCATGCGCATGTCGAGCGGCGCGTCCTGGGCGTACGCGAAGCCGCGGTCGGCCTCGTCGAGCTGCATGGAGGAGACGCCGAGGTCGAACAGGACGCCCTGGACGCGCGGGGCGCCGAGGCGGTCCAGGACCTGCGGCAGCTCGTCGTAGACGGCGTGCACGAGCGTGGCGCGGTCCCCGAAGGGCGCCAGGCGCTCCCCCGCCAGCTTAAGTGCCGCCGGGTCGCGGTCGAGGGCGATCAGGCGGGCTGCCGGGAACGTGGCGAGCAGCGCCTCGCTGTGCCCTCCGAGGCCGAGCGTGCAGTCGACGACGACCGCGCCGGGTTCGGCGAGCGCGGGGGCGAGCATGTCCAGACACCGCTGGAGCATGACGGGTACGTGGCGATCGTTGCTGCTCATGCGCCTTCCGATGGGGTGGGCGGCAGGTGGGTCCCCCCGGCCGCTGGCTGGGGGAATGCCGCACGTACCGCTTGGTCCCCGCCCGCTCTGAAGGGGAAGTGGCCCTCCGACGACGGGGAAGTGCCGTCGGCGGACCGGTTGGAGCGGGAGGAGGCCGAGCCGTACGTGCAGATCGCACGCGAAAGATTCGGGATCCGAGGAGAGCGTCACGCCTCCCACTTCGCGCCACTTTAGTCCACTGCCGCGCGGGGTCAATCAACCGGTTCCGCGCGTCCCGCACCGGCCTCCGGGGCGTTTTCGAACGATTTTCGAGAGGCTCCGGAGAGCCGTGCGGCGGCCCGTCCGAGGGCCCGCGAAGAGATCGAAAAGGGCACTTTCACCCGATCGGCGGCAGCCTGGGGGCGTGTGGAAAACCTCACAAGCGGCCGTACTGCCCCCTATGCCCGTCCCCACGTGCAGCCTTACCGGTCGGTGACCCCTTACCGTGTTGCTATGCCGATACCTGCGTCGCAGCCGCTGCCCCCGTCCGCCGACAGCGCCGTGGCCCCCACGGGCGGCACGGTCACGGACCGCCTCGTCGAGGCCAACAAGCAGTACGCCGCTGCCTTCACCGATCCGGGCATGGACGCCCGGCCCGTCCTCAAGGTCGCCGTCGTGGCGTGCATGGACGCCCGCCTGGACCTGCACGACGCGCTGGGCCTGGAGCTCGGCGACTGCCACACCATCCGCAACGCGGGCGGGGTCGTCACCGACGACATCATCCGCTCCCTGACGATCAGCCAGCGGGCGCTGGGCACCCGCTCGGTCGTGCTCATCCACCACACGGGCTGCGGTCTGCTGGGCCTCACCGAGGACTTCCGCCACGACCTGGCGGCCGAGGTCGGCCAGCGCCCCACCTGGGCGGTCGAGGCGTTCAAGGACCTCGACGAGGACGTCCGGCAGTCCATGCAGCGCGTGCGGACCTCGCCGTTCCTGCTGCACAAGGACGACGTGCGGGGATTCGTCTTCGACGTGACGACGGGCCTGCTGCGGGAGATCGACCCCCAGTAGGCGTACGTGCGTACGACGAAAGTGGTCCGCGGCCCCTGCGCCGCGGACCACGGCCGTGTGGCCGGGGGGGGGGGGGCCCCCCCCCCCCCCCCGCCGGGGCCCGCCCCCCCCCCCCCCCCCCGCGCCGCGCGGGGCCCCCCCCCCCCCCCCCGGGGGGGCCGCCGGGCCCCCCGGC
>NZ_JBIRPD010000001.1:40500-51903 GCF_044332485.1 Streptomyces sp. NPDC017056
AGGGGGGGGGGGGGGGGGGGGGGCGCCCGCCCCGCGCGGGGGGGGGGCGGGCCCCCCCCGCGGCCCCCCCGCCCCCCCCCCCCCCCCCCCCCCCGGGGGGGGGGGGGGGGGGGGCCCCCCCCCCCCCCCCCCACGGCTGCGCGGACGGACCGCCCGGAACGGCGCGGCGCGCGAGTTATCCACAGGCCATGACGCGGGGCGGCGCCGACGGCGAGAATGCGTGTGTGACGTCGCGGTGGCCGCCAGGCACCGCGGCCCATGGCGGGGAGGGCCGGTCCGTACGGAGGACTCCGGCCCGCAATGGGGTACCCCGCGCTTCCCGGAGCGCGGGGCAGGGCCGAGGAGGGCCGGGTGACGACCTATGACGAGCGAGCGAGCCTCAGCGACTTGACCACCACAGCGGAGCGGGTCCGCAGATCGGTGGAAGGCGTGATCGAGGGCAAGCCGGAGGTCGTACGGCTCTCGCTGACCGTGCTGCTCGCGGAGGGCCATCTGCTCATCGAGGACGTGCCGGGCGTGGGCAAGACGATGCTCGCCAAGGCGCTGGCCCGCTCCATCGACTGCTCGGTGCGGCGCATCCAGTTCACCCCCGACCTGCTGCCGTCGGACATCACGGGCGTGAGCGTCTTCGACCAGCAGCGGCGGGACTTCGAGTTCAAGCCCGGCGCGGTCTTCGCCCAGATCGTGATCGGCGACGAGATCAACCGCGCCTCGCCCAAGACCCAGTCGGCGCTGCTGGAGTCGATGGAGGAGCGCCAGGTCACGATGGACGGGCAGACCTACGAGCTGCCAGCACCCTTCATGGTCGTCGCCACCCAGAACCCGGTCGAGATGGAGGGCACGTACCCGCTGCCCGAGGCGCAGCGGGACCGCTTCATGGCGCGGGTCTCCATCGGGTACCCCAGCCCGGAAGCCGAGTTGCAGATGCTGGACGTGCACGGGGCGGCCTCGCCCCTGGACGACCTCCAGCCGGTCGCGCACGCCGACGAGATACTGAAACTGATCGACGCGGTCCGCACGGTCCACGTCGCCGAACCGGTGCGCAGATACGCGGTGGACCTGGTGGCCGCCACCCGCACCCACCCCGACCTGCGGCTCGGCGCCTCGCCTCGGGCGACGCTGCACCTGCTGCGCGCGGCGAAGGCGGCCGCCGCGCTGGCCGGCCGGGAGTACGCGCTGCCGGACGACGTGCAGGCGCTCGCGGTGGCGGTGCTGGCGCACCGGCTGCTGCCGACCGCGCAGGCCCAGTTGAACCGCCGTACGGCCGAGCAGGTCGTGGTCGAGATCCTCCACCGCACGCCGGTTCCCGACCCCTCGGCGCAGCAGTGGCGCCGGTCGCACGTGCAACAGCCGCCCGGCGTCCGGGGGTTCTGATGCCGGCCGGGGGGATCGGGGAAGCGCCGGAGCGGGGCGGGCTGCGGGCCGCCCTCGGGGGGCTGACGACGCGCGGCCGGTCCTTCCTGGCAGCGGGTGCCGCGGCCGCCGTGTGCGCCTACGCCCTCGGGCAGACCGACCTGCTGCGCGTCGGACTGCTGCTGGCCGCCCTGCCCTTGGTGTGCGCGGCCGTGCTGCACCGCACCCGCTACCGCGTCGCGGGCAGCCGCACCCTCTCCCCCGCCCGGGTGCCGACCGCCGCCGAGTCCCGGGTGCTGCTGCGGGTGGACAACGTCTCGCGGCTGCCCACCGGTGTGCTGATGCTCCAGGACCGGGTGCCTTACGTGCTCGGGCCCCGGCCGCGTTTCGTGCTGGACCGGGTCGAGGCCGGCGGCCGCCGCGAGGTGTCCTACCGGGTCCGCTCCGACCTGCGCGGGCGCTATCCGCTGGGGCCGTTGCAGCTGCGGCTGTCCGACCCGTTCGGCATGTGCGAGCTCACCCGGTCCTTCAGCGACCACGACACGCTGACGGTGGTGCCGCGGGTCGAGCCGCTGCCGCCGGTACGGCTCGCCGGCGAGGCGGCCGGGTACGGCGACGGGCGGCAGCGTTCGCTCGCGCTGGCCGGCGAGGACGACGTCATCCCGCGCGGCTACCGGCACGGCGACGACCTGCGCCGGGTGCACTGGCGCTCCACGGCGCGCTACGGCGAGCTGATGGTCCGCAGGGAGGAGCAGCCGCAGAAGGCCCGCTGCACGGTGCTGCTGGACACCCGGCTCACGGCACATCAGGGCGCCGGGCCCGACTCCGCGTTCGAATGGGCGGTCTCGGGCTCCGCCTCGGTGGCGGTCCACCTGCTGGAGCGCGGTTTCTCGGTGCGCTTCCTGACCGACACGGGCACGTCCGTACCGGGCCCCGACGGCGCCGGCGGGTACGCGGGCGGCACCGGGTCCGCCGACGCCGCCGGGCTCCTGCTGGACACCCTGGCCGTGGTGGAGCACTCCGACGAACCGGGCCTGGCGCGGGCGTACGACGTCCTGCGCGGCGGCAACGAAGGGCTGCTGGTCGCGTTCTTCGGGGATCTGGACGAAGAGCAGGCCGCGGTGGCCGGGCGGATGCGGCAGCGCAGCGGGGCGGCGGTCGCGTTCGTGCTGGACGGGGACGCCTGGTCGCGGGGGCTCGGCGGGTTCAGGTTCGCGGGCGAGGAGGCCCGGGTACCGCTCGACGAGCGGCTGCGGATGCTGCGCGAGGCGGGCTGGAAGGCGCTGCCCGTGGCGCCGGGCGACTCGCTGGCGGCGCTGTGGCGGCAGGCGGACCGGGCGGGCGCCCGGCAGGACGACCGGGCGGACGGTGGTGGCACGGCGCCGGGCGGCGGGGCCGCCGGGTCTGCCGGGGCCGCCGGGTCCGCTGCGGCATCGGGGAACGGAGCGGTGACATGAGCGGGCGGGCACGGCTGGCAGTGTGCGCGGCGGTGGCGACGCTGTGCGCCGCGTGCGCACTGCTGCCGCTGGTGGACCCGGTCGGCTGGGTGGTCCAGGCGGCCGTCCTGCTGGCGATCGTGACCGGGGTGGGCGCGCTGGCCCGCCGGGTGCCGCTGGCGCGCCCGCTGACCGTGACGGCGCAGGCCGTGGTCGCCTTGCTGCTGCTCACCGTGCTCTTCGCGCACGACAAGGCGGTCGCCGGTGTACTGCCGAACCTGGACGTCCTCCTGGAGTTCGCCGAGCTGATGCAGGAGGGCGTCGCCGACGTCAGCCGCTACGCGATACCGGCCCCGGTGACGGCGGGCATCCGCCTGCTGCTCGTCGGCGGGGTCGTGCTGGTCGGGCTGGTGGTGGACGCGCTGGCCGTGACGTACCGGAGCGCGGCGCCCGCGGGTCTGCCGCTGCTCGCGCTGTACTCGGTGGCGGCGGGCCTGTCCCAAGGCGCGGCGAGCTGGCTGTGGTTCCTGATCGCGGGGGCCGGTTATCTGCTGCTGCTCCTGGCCGAGGGCCGGGACCGGCTCTCGCGGTGGGGCCGGGTCTTCGGCGGCCGCAGCCCCGGCGCCGGACGGCCGCCGGTCGCCGAAGGGCAGAGCTACGCCTCGACGGCGGGCGGCCCCGCGCACGCCCCGGTCCGTACCGGCCGCCGGATCGGCGCGCTGGTGCTGGGCATCGCCCTGGTGGTGCCGGCGGTGCTGCCCTCCCTCGGCGGCGGGCTGCTGGGCCCGGCAGCGGCCGGGCGGGGCGCCGGCGGCGGAGGCACGATCTCCGCGGTGAACCCGCTGGTCTCCTTGCAGAACAGCCTGAACCAGCCGGAGGACAAACAGGTCCTCAACTACCGCACGACCACCTCCGACACCCGCGACCTGTACCTGCGGATCGTGGCCCTCGACCAGTTCGACGGTACGGCGTGGAAGCCGTCCGAGCGCGCCGTCAAGGACGTGCCCGCGCAGTTTCCCGACCCGTCCGGGCTGAGCCCCGCGGTGGACGTCACCACGGTCAACACCTCGGTCTCCGCCGCTCCTTGGTACGCGCAGAACTGGCTGCCGCTCCCCTACCCCGCCACCCGGGTGGACATCTCGGGGCGCTGGCGCTTCGAGCCCGAGGGCCGCACCCTGGTCGGCGACCGCGGGCAGAACACCCGCGGCGCGCAGTACCAGGTCGAGAGCCTGCTCGTGCGGCCCACCCGGCAGCAGCTCGCCGCGTCGCCTGCGCCGCCCGCCGAGCTGGCCCGCGAGTACACGCGGGTGCCGGACTCGCTGCCCGCGGTGGTGCGCGAGACCGCGGAGCAGGTGACGCGGGGCGCCGGCTCGGCGTACGACAAGGCGGTCAGGCTCCAGGACTGGTTCTCGCTCAACGGCGGCTTCACCTACAACACGGAGGTGCAGGCCGGCAGCGGCACGGAAGCCATCGCGCGGTTCCTGGAGCAGAAGGAGGGCTTCTGCGTGCACTTCGCCTTCTCGATGGCGGCGATGGCACGCACGCTGGGCATACCGGCCCGGGTCGCGGTCGGGTTCACCCCCGGCACCCGGCAGAGCGACGGTTCCACCTCGGTGGGCCTCAAGGACGCCCACGCCTGGCCCGAGCTGTACTTCGAGGGAGTCGGCTGGACGCGCTTCGAGCCGACGCCGAGCCGTGGCACGCTGCCCGACTACACCCTGGCCGACACGCCGTCCGCCGGCGGGACGGGCGGCCCGGCGCCGCAGCCGTCGCGGTCGGCGGCCGCGCCCGCTGAGCCCTCGCCCGCGCAGAGCTGCGCCCCCGTCGACCGGCGGACCGGCCCCTGCTGGACGCCGCCCGCGCACTCGGCGAGCGGCCCGGCCGACGACGGCCCCTCGCCCTGGATGATCGCCCTCGGCTGCCTGGGCGTCCTGGTCCTGCTACTGGTGGTGGCGCTGCCGCTGCTCTGGCGGGCGTGGGCCCGTTCGCACCGCCTCGGCGGCGGCCGCGCGGGCCCGGACCCCGCGGCGCGTACGCTCGCGGCCTGGCGGGAACTGGTCGACACCGGCTGGGACTACGGCATCGTGCCGGACGAATCGCTGACCCCGCGCAAGGCGGCGGAGCGGATTGTACGGATAGGCGAGCTGGACGGCGCGGCGGCCGACGCCGCCCACCGCGTCGCCGCCTCGGTCGAGCAGGTTCTCTATGCGCCGCGTCCGCGTCCGGCGTCCGGTCTCGCGGACGAGGTGCGCCGCGTCCGGTCCGGCCTGCACGCGGCCGCGTCCCGGCGCCTGCGCGTACGTGCCCTCCTGGTCCCGCGCTCCGCCGCGCGGGCCCTGTGGTCCCTCTCGTCCCGCTGGTCGGCCTTCCTGGCCCGCTGCTCCGCCAGCCGCCCGGCCGCTGCCGCCCGCCGTACGGCGAACGCCGTGCGCCCGTCGCGCCAGCGCACGTAAGGGCCAGCGCACGTAAGGGCCAGCGCACGTAAGGGGCGGCGCGCGTAAGAGGCGGCGCACGTAGGGGCGGAGCGCCGCGCATACGAAAGCGGCCGTCCACGTCGGGACGGCCGCTTCGTACGGAGTTCGGTTCGGTCCGGGCTCGGAGGAAACCCGGGGGGCGCTCAGTGGCCCTGTTCGTCGCGGCGGCGCTGCCAGCGGCCTTCGATCCGGTCCATCATCGACCGGCGCTGCCTGGCCTGGCGGCGGGCCTGGGTGCCGCCGGGTCCCGCGCGGCCGCCCGCCGCGGCCTGCTGCTCGCCCGGCTTGGGGGCCTTGCGCCATCCGGTGACCGCGAGCACCGCGCAGCCGAGCATGACGAGGAACCCCACCACGCTGATCCAGATCTGCTGAGCGACCATTCCGGCCATGAGGAGCGCGATACCTACCAGGAAGCCCGCGACCGCTTGGTAGACCCGTCGCCGGGTGTACGTACGCAGCCCGCTTCCCTCAAGCGCTGTCGCGAACTTGGGATCTTCGGCGTACAGCGCTCGCTCCATTTGCTCGAGCATGCGCTGCTCGTGCTCCGAGAGCGGCACGGAGTCCTCCTACTCGTCGGTCGCGGGGGGCGACCGGGTGCGACCCTTTCAGGATAGGCAGGGAATCGCCCCCGTGAAACCCGCCCCTCTACGCCAATTCACTGTCCGGGCCGCCACGGCGGTCGGTGGTGTCGCAGCCTGCATTCCCCACCCGCCGATCCGTCATGCCGGACGCTGTACACCGATCATACGGGGCGAAGCGGCTGATCGGGTGGCCTGTGGCCGACTGCACGCGGCCGGCGCGCGGCCGGGGTGCTCAGCCCCGCTCGGCGAGCACGTGCAGCTGGGTGGCGACGGAGTGGAACGCGGGCTGCTCGGCGGCGGCCGCCTCCAGTTTCAGCAGGGCGTCCATGGCGCCGGGCTCGGTGTCCACGAGCACGCCGGGGACCAGGTCGGCGAAGACCCGTACGCCGTGCACGGCGCCGACCTCCAGGCCGGTGTCCGAGACCAGCGCGGTGAGCTGCTCGGCGGTGAAACGCCGGGGCACCGGGTCCCCGTCGCCCCAGCGGCCCGCCGGGTCGGTCAGGGCGTTCCTGGCCTCGGTGAAGTGGCCCGCCAGCGCCCGGGCGAGGACGGCGCCGCCCAGGCCGGCGGCGAGCAGGCTGAGGGTGCCTGCGGGGCGCAGCGCGGCGACGGCGTTGCCCACGCCCTCGGCCGGGTCGTCGACGTACTCCAGCACGCCGTGGCACAGCACGGCGTCGTAGCCGCCGCGCTCGACCACCTCGAACAGCCCGTGGGCGTCCCCCTGCACCGCGCGCACCCGGTCGGCGACGCCTGCCTCGGCGGCCCGCCGCTCCAGGGCGAACAGCGCGTTGGGGCTGGGGTCCACCACCGTGACGCGGTGGCCCAGGCGTGCGACGGGCACGGCGAAGTTGCCCGTGCCGCCGCCGGTGTCCAGGACGTCGAGGGCGTCCCGGCCGGCGGCCTTGGCCCGGCGCTCCAGGGCGTCTTTGAGAACCTCCCAGACCACGGCGGTACGAAGGGATGCGCGCGGGCGCAGCGGGTCAGACACGGCGGGTGGCTCCTCGACGGGGGCATGGAACTGGTGGGCCCCACCCTATTGCGTCCCGCGCCGTACCCCCGCCGCGGTCCGGGTGCGCCGCGGCAGGTCGGGGCGGCTTTCCCGCCCCGGCCCGCGCCCTCGTCCCGCGCCCCGTCCCGCGCCCGGCTCAGCCCGCCCGCTGGGACGGCAGCACGGGCTGGAGGAGCAGCATCCGTTCCACCAGGCGCAGGAACATGGACACGTCGCGGATCAGGTCGTCGGCGTCGCGCGGGGCGGCCGCGCCGGCTATGCCGGCTTCGGCGCGGGCCCGGCGCTGGGCGCCGGAGGCGAACAGGGCGCTCCACTCGGCCAGTTCGGGAGCGACTTCGGGCAGCACTTCCCAGGCGCTGCGGATGCGCTGCCGCCGGCGCAGGCTGGTTTCCGGGCGGCCGCGCACGGCGAGGACGGCGGCCGCGGTGCGCAGTGCGGCGAGGTGGGCGGTGGCATAGCGCTCGTTGGGGGTTTCCAGGGTGCGGGCTTCGTCCACGCCGCGCTGGGCTTGGGCGAGCAGGTCGAGGGCGGCGGGCGGTGCGGACGCCCGGCGCAGGACGGGGTGGACATCGCCCGGAGGGCCGTACGCCGCGGAGCTGCCCGCGGCCGAACTGGCTGCCATGACGAACCTCCTGTCGTCGCATGACGGTTCGAGACCGTATGGGGCCATCGTGCGGCACACCACTGACAATCGGCTCTGACCTGCTCTTTCCCTGCGAAGGCGGCCGTAATTCGGGAGATGCGCGCTTTCCCGGGAAAGCGGGCGGATGTTTCCGGCCCCCTTGCGGAGCCCCGGCGCGGCTGCGCATACTTTTTTGAACTGACTGGTCAGTTCAAGGGAGGGGATCGTGCACAGCACCCCGCACGGGGCCGCCGTACGCGCCACGGGCTTCGGCGTCAAAGGCCCCCGCGGCTGGGCCTTCAAGGACGTCCGCCTCGATGCGGAGCCCGGGTCGCTGATCGCCGTCGAGGGCCCGTCCGGCTCGGGCCGCACCTGCCTGCTGCTCGCGCTCACCGGCCGCATGGTCTCCGCCGCCGGCACGGCCGAGGTCGCCGGTCTGCCGCTGCCCAAGAGGACGGCGGCCGTCCGGGCCGTCACCGCTCTTGCTCACGTACCCGGTGTCACGGAACTGGAACCCGCCCTGACCGTCGCCGAGCACCTGCGCGAACGCACCCTGCTCCAGCGCCGGTTCGGCGGCTCCCTCCGGGCGCTGCTGCGCCCGCGCCGGGAGCGTACCGCAGCGGCCCGCGCGCAGATCGACGCGGCCCTGGAGGCCGCGGGACTGGACCTGGCCGCCCTGCCCAAGGGCGACCGGACGTCCGTACGCGACCTGGAACGGCTGGAAGCGCTGCGGCTGTCGATCGCCCTGGCGCTGATCGGCGGGCCCCGGCTCGTCGCCATCGACGACACCGACATGAAGCTCTCCGACGACGAGCGCGACCGTGTGTGGGCCACGTTGCGCGCGCTGGCGGCATCCGGGACGACCGTGCTCGCCGTGTGCAGCAAGGCCCCCCAAGGAGCGGTCGTGGTCAGCACAGCGGCCCGCGAGGACGTCCGCGACGACGACAAGGAGGCGGCGGATGCGTTCGCCGAGGCTGGCCGCGCTTGAGCTGAAGCGATTCGGCAGGGGGAAGCTGCCGATGGCGGCGCTGATCGCCCTCCTGCTGCTGCCGCTGCTCTACGGCGCGCTGTACCTGTTCTCCTTCTGGGACCCGTACGGCCGCCTGGACAAGATCCCCGTCGCGCTCGTCAACGAGGACACGGGCGCCGAGGCCAAGGGCAAGAAGATCGCGGCCGGCGACGGCATCGTGAGCGGCCTGCGCGACAGCCACACCTTCGACTGGCACGAGGTGAGCGCCCAAGAGGCCGACAAGGGCGTCGAGGACGGCACGTACTACCTGTCGCTGACCGTTCCGAAGGACTTCAGCAAACGGCTCGCGTCCAGTTCCGGCGACCACCCGGAGACCGGCGCCCTCAAGGTGCGGACGAACGACGCCAACAACTACATCGTCGGGCAGATTTCCCGCACGGTGTTCTCCGAGGTGCGCTCGGCGGCCTCCGCGAAGTCCTCGCGCGGCTTCTACGACAGCATCTTCGTCTCCTTCTCGACGCTGCACGACAAGACGCAGGAGGCGGCGGACGGCGCGGGCAGGCTCAAGGACGGCATCGGGCAGGCCCAGGACGGCACCGGCAAGCTCAAGGACGGTCTCGGTACGGCGAAGGACGGCAGCGGCACCCTGGCCGCCGGGCTCCAGGACCTCGACGCGGGCGCCGGCAAGCTCGCCACGGGCACCGCCGACCTCTCCAAGGGCGCGTCCGCCGCCTCCCGCGGCGCCGGCCGGCTGGCCGACGGCTCCGGCCAGGTCGCCCAGGGCACCCAGCAGCTGGCCGACAAGGTCAACGGCGTGGTCGCCGAGGTGGGCCCCTTCGTGCGCGCGCACGGCAAGGAGATCGGCCGCGTCGCCCGGCTGGTCGCCGACGGCTCCCAGGCCGTACGCGACAACCTGGACAAGCTGCCGCGGGCGGCCGACGCGGGCGCGAAGCTGTCCCGCGGGATCTCCGACCGCCTCGCGGCCTTCTACCGCAAGCAGTGCGGGAACGCGGCGCGGCCCGACGCCTCCTGCGCCGAACTGAAGCGGATCGCGGACCAGGCGGACGCGGCGGCCGACAAGGCCGAGCAGGTCAGCGGCTACGTCCACGACCAGAAGAACCTCGCACGGCTCGGCCGCGACCTGGACTCGCTGCACCGGCTCGCGGACGAGCTGGCGCGGCGCGGCCCGACCCTCGGCGCCGACATGGACGCCGCGGTCAAGAAGATCAACCAGCTCAACGCGGGCGCCCACCAGGTGTCGGCGGGCGCGGGGAAGCTGGCCGCCGGCACCGGCGAGCTGGCGGACGGCGCGGCCAGGGCCGCCGACGGGGCCCGGCAGCTGCACGACGGCGCGGACCGTGCCGCGTCCGGCGCGGGCGACCTCGACCGGGGCGTCGGCAAGCTCAAGGACGGCGCGCAGACCCTCTACGGCGGCATGTACAAGCTCTCCGACGGCTCGGAGAAGCTGGCCGGCGGCCTGCACGACGGCGTGCGGCAGATCCCGGACTACGGCAAGCAGGACCGGGACGCGCGTACGCGGGTGATGTCCGACCCGGTGCAGCTCGCCTCCCAGGCGGCCCACCGCGCCCCCAACTACGGCACCGGGTTCGCCCCGTACTTCATCCCGCTCTCCCTCTGGGTCGGCGCGATGGTCGCCTACATGCTGATCCCGCCGCTCAACCGGCGCGCGCTCGCCATGGGAGCGGGCGCCTGGCGGATCGCGGTCTCCGGGTGGCTGCCGGTGTTCGCCCTCGGAGTGCTCCAGACGGCCGCCCTGATGTCCGTACTGCACTACGGGCTCGGCCTCCGGATGGAGCGGGCGGCGGGCACGATCGGGTTCCTGCTGCTGGCCACGGCGTGCTTCTCGGCGATCGTGCAGTGGCTGAACGCCCGCTTCGGGCCGGCCGGCCGCATCCTGGTGCTGGCGCTGCTGATGCTCCAGCTGACGTCGGCGGGCGGCACCTACCCGGTACAGACCAGCCCCGGCTTCTTCAACGCCATCCACCCGTTCCTGCCGATGAGTTACATCGTCGAGGGGCTGCGGCGGCTCATCACGGGCGGCGACCTCGCACCCGTATGGCAGGGCAGCGTCGTGCTGCTCGCCTTCACGGCGGCCGCGCTCGCGCTCACCGCCTGGGCGGCGCGCGGGAAGCAGATCGTCCGGATGAAGGACCTCCACCCGGAGCTCAGCCTGTGAGCGCGCGGGCCGCCGGGGGCGGCACAATCTCCCCCATGGACAGCTCCAGCACGCGCCGCCAGGCCACCCGGCGCAAGCTCTTCGAAGCCGCGGTCACCCTCATCGCCGAACAGGGTTTCTCCTCCACCACGGTGGACGAGATCGCCGATCGGGCCGGTGTCGCGAAGGGCACCGTGTACTACAACTTCGCGAGCAAGAACGAGCTCTTCGAGGAGCTCCTGCGGCACGGCATCGAGCTGCTGGCCACCTCCCTCCAGGAGGCCGCGGACGGCGCGGCGGCCCGGGGCGGCACCCGGGTGGACGCACTGGACGCGATGATCCGGGCCGGGCTGGAGTTCATCGCCCGCTATCCGGCGCTGACCCAGCTGTACGTGGCCGAGCTGTGGCGTACGAACCGGGCCTGGCAGTCGACGCTCATGGTGGTGCGCGAGCGGGCGATCACGGTGGTGGAGGGCGTGCTCAGGGAGGCGGTGGCGGCCGGCGAGCTGAGCGAGGACATCGACATCCCGCTGACGGCGTCCGCGCTGTTCGGGATGGTGCTGGTGGCGGCGCTGGACTGGCAGTCCTACCAGCCGCACCGGTCGGTCGACGACGTGCACGCGTCCCTGTCGCGCCTGCTGCAGGGCCGGGTGAGCGGGCGCCCGTGAGGCGCGGGTCCCGGAACGGAAAGCGGCGGGGGGCGGGCGCGGGGGGCGGGCCCCCCCCGCCGCCCGGGGGGGCCCCGGGCCCCCGGGGGGGGGGTGCCCCCCCCCCCCCCCCCG
>NZ_JBIRPD010000001.1:51910-614738 GCF_044332485.1 Streptomyces sp. NPDC017056
GGGGGGCGCCGGGGGGGGGGGGGGGGGGGGGGGGCGCGGGGGGGGGGGGGGCCCGGCACGGCCCGGGGGGGGGGGCGGGCTGGGGGGCCCCCCCCCCGCCGTCGTCCGTGTGGACGCGCTGCCCCGGTTCGGATCGTTCCCCCGGCGATCCGACCAGGACAGCGCTTCCCCCGTGGGGCCCCGCACCCCCGTGCTTTCCCCCGTGGAGCCCCCTTGCTTCCCCCGTGCTCCCCCGTCACGTCAGGGGTGCCGTACCGTTCCGCCGCCCCGTGTCGGCGGTGCCGGCGCCGCGCCCCTTCCGTGGTCCCCACTCTTCCGTCCGCGCAGGTCGCGGCCCATCCGCGTACCTACTCATCTCGGCGGCTGAGTACGGATACTCAAACCTGAGCACCGGCGCGCAACGGCTGGTTACGATCAGCTGCGTGTCTGTACTCCCCCTCGTATTCACCAGCGGCTGGGCCAGCGGCATCAACGCCTACGCCGTCGTACTGCTCCTCGGCGTGCTCGGGGCGACCGGAGTCGCCGAGGAGGTGCCCGCATCCCTGGAGCGCACCGACGTGCTGATCGTCGCGGGGGGGCTCTTCCTGTGCGAGGCCGTCGCCGACAAGATCCCTTACGTGGACTCGGTGTGGGACGCCGTGCACACGGTGATCCGGCCGGTCTCCGGCGGCGTGGTGGCCGCGCTGCTGGCCGGCCACGACGGGTCGCTGCCGCAGCTGGCGGCGGGCGCGGTGGGCGGCACCAGCGCGCTGGTCAGCCACCTGGTCAAGGCGGGCACGCGGATGGCGGTGAACACCTCGCCCGAACCGGCCAGCAACTTCGTGCTGAGCACGCTGGAGGACCTGGGCGTCGCGGGCATCGTCGTCTTCGCGGTGTTCCACCCGGTGGCCGCGGCGGTCATCGCCGGTGTGCTGCTGGTCGCCGGCATCCTGCTGGTGGTCTTCCTGTGGTCGCGGGTACGGCGCTTCCTGCGGCGCAGGCGGCAGCGGCGCGAGCAGCGGCAGCCGGCGGCCGCGTACGGGGCCGGGCCGCCGGCGGGCTGAGCCGCCGGTCCCGGCGGGCGGCGACGGCGTTGTCGGTGGTGCCGGATAAAGTCGCAGGCATGGCACGGATTGCGGTGATCGGCGCCGGGATGGGCGCGATGGCGGCCGCCGCCCGGCTGGCCGTCGCGGGCCACCGGGTGGCGGTGTACGAACGCGGGGCGACGTACGGCGGCGCGGTGCGCCGCTTCGAGCGGGCGGGCTTCGCCTTCGACACCGGCCCCGGGCTGCTCCACCTGCCGGCCGTCTACCGCGACCTGTTCGTCAAGACCGGCCGCGAGCCGCTGGAGAGCGTGGTCGAGCTGTCCCAGGTCGACCCGGCCGCCCGCCACGTCTTCCCGGACGGCACGGCCGTCCCGCTGCCGAACGCGTCGCGGGCCGGCGTCCTCGCCGCGCTGGACGGGGCGCTGGGCGCGGGCGCCGGCGAGCGCTGGAGCGACTTCCTGGGCCGCGCCCGCGAGGCGTGGGACCGTACGCGGCGGCCGTTGCTGGAGGAGCCCCTGTGGCCCGACTGGCAGGTGCTGGGCCGCGACCCGTATCCGGCGGAGCCCAGGCGCGGCCTGTTCGGGCGGCGCAGGCCCGCGGCGCCCGGCACCCTCGCCGAGGTGGCCCGCCGCGAGCTCAAGGACCCGCGGCTGACCGCCCTCCTGGAGAGCTACGCCCTGGCGTACGGCTTCGATCCGCGCACGGCGCCCGCGAGCGCCGCCGTCCTGCCGTACATGGAGCAGACTTTCGGAAGTTGGTATCCGCGCGGCGGCATGCGGGCGCTGGCCGACGCGCTGTACGAACGGTGCCTGGCCCGCAAGGTGGAGTTCGCCTTCGGCGCGGAGGTGACGCGCGTCGTGGTGGCGGACGGCCGGGCGGCCGGCGTCGAGCTGAGCGACGGCACGTGCGCCGACGCGGACACGGTCGTCGCGGGCCTCGCCCCCGGCCGGCTGCCGGCGCTCTTGAAGGACGCGGAGCCGTGGGGCGCGGACGACGTACGTCCCGGCACGGACGCGGAGCGCCACGCGCCGGGCCGGTTCACGGTCTGCCTCGCGCTGCGCGGCCCCCGCCCGGCGGACGCGGCACACCGTACGGTCGTCCACGCGGCCGACCGCGCCGCGGAGTTGGCGGCGGTGTTCGGGCAGGGGCAGGGGGCGCTGTGCGACCGCCCGACGGTGACGGTGCTGCGTCCCGACGACCCAGGTTCCCGGCCCGACGACGACCACGAGGCCGTGACGCTGAGCGCCGCGGTGGCGCCGTACGGGGACCTGGCGCTGCCGTCCGCCTCGGACGGGGAGGGTGCGGAGTCCGGCGAAACGCCCGCGCAGGCGGCCGCCGCCGACCGGCTGACCGAGGCCGCCGAGGCCGCGATACCCGGGCTGCGGGAGCGGGTGCTGTGGCGTGCCGTGCTGCCGCCTGCCGAGGGCGAGTCGGTGCGGGGGCCCGCGCTGGCCGGTGACGGGGGCCGCTTCCTGCTCCCCGCCAACCGCACCCGCATACCGGGTCTTTACGCGGTCGGCGGCGGGGCGCACCCGGGTGGCGGGCTGGCGCACGCCGGGATGTCGGGCGCCCTCGTCGCGGGTTTGATCGTGAACGGGGACGACTGGCGCGGCTCCCAGTGAGCTGACGGCACCGGCCGGTGCGGGGCCTGGCTCCGCACCGGTGCGAAAAGGGCCGCTCGATACCGGTTACTGGCCGCTCAGTACCGGTACTGCTGCCCGTCGAAGCCCTGCTGGGGGCTCTGCGGGTTCTGTGGGTTCTGTGGGTCTTGCGGCGCCTGGTAGGGCGGATAGGGCAGCTGGTCCGGAGCGGGCTCGTTGCCGCGCTGCTGGGGTACCCACACCCCGCCGGGCGGCGTCTCGCCGTAGGACGCCTGCCCATGCCCGGTGTCCTGCCCTCCGGGGTACGGCCCGGGGTAGGCCGCCGGGCCGCCGAAGGCGTCGTGCTGCTCGTACGGGTCGTAGGGTGCGGCGTACTGCTGCGTGCCGATGTACGGGTCGGAGTAGGGCGCCTGTTGGCCCTGGTCGGAGCCGTAACCGCCGTAGTGGTCGGCGTACGGGTCCTGGCCGCCCTGGGCGCCGCCGCCGTACGCGCCGTCGTAGCCGTACGTGTCCTGCCCGTACCCGTCGTACGCGGCGTAACCGGGCTGCTGCGTGCGCGCGTCCGGGCTGTATATGCCGTACTGGCCGGTCTCGTCGGGCAGCGGCTGCGGGGCGTAGACCTCGGTGGAGTCGGCGCCCGCGTAGCCGTCCTGGGCCCCGGGACGGCTCGGGAAGCCGTCCTGAACGGCGAAGGGGTCCGTGCCGTCGTACGCGGCCGCCCCGGTGGGGGCGGGGAAGCCGTCCGCTCCCCCGCCGTCCGCTCCCCCGGCGCCCGCGCTCTCCATGGCCGGGACCGCCTCCAGGTCCGAGACCTGGAGCGTCGGTCCGGCCTCCGCGGCCCTGCCGCCCCTGGCCCGGCGCCGCCCCTTCTCGGGGCGCTTGCCGGGGCGCTTGCCGCGCAGGGCCCAGCCGTCGGAGAAGCCGCTGCGGAAGGAGAGCGTGACGTAGGTCTGCCCGACGGCGAAGGCGACGGCGCCCACCGCTATGACGACGACCGACGGGATGACGACGCCGACGACCACGCCGAGGAAGCCGGTGAAGGCCAGCAGCCGCCACCGCAGCCTGGCCTTGTACTGGAGCAGCACTTCACCGAGGAGCCAGAGCGCCACACAGCCGAATGCGATGTAGAGGACCACCCAGCCCATATACGCCCCTCTTCCGCCCGCTCCACGGCGGCCTTGGGTATGGCCGTCGTGGTCAGGACTGCTGGTGCAGACCCAGATTCTCGTAGATTTCCAGCGTCGCCGTGGAGTGGTTCAGGGTAATGAAGTGCAACCCGGGACTTCCCTCGGCCATCAAGCGCGCACACAGCTCCGTCGCATACTCGATGCCAATGGAGCGTACAGCGGCCGGATCGTCCTTGACGGCGAGGATGCGCGCGGCGAGCTCGGGCGGGAAGGCCGCGTTGCTCAGCTGCGCGAACCGCTCGATCTGGCGGACGTTGGTGACCGGCATGATCTCCGGAATGACGGGCGTCTCGCAACCGGCCGCCGCGACCCGGTCGCGCAGCCTCAGATAGTCCTCGGCGTAGAAGAACATCTGCGTGATGGCGAAGTCCGCGCCGGCGCGGCACTTGTCGACGAAGTGCCGTACGTCGGTGTCCCAGTCGGTCGAGCGCGGGTGCATCTCGGGGAAGGCCGCGACGCCGACGCAGAAGTCGCCCGACTCCTTGATGAGCCGGACCAGTTCCGCGGCGTACAGGACGCCTTCGGGGTGCCGGACCCATTCGCCCATCGGGTCCCCCGGCGGGTCGCCGCGCAGGGCGAGCATGTTGCGGATGCCGGCGTCGGCGTACTGGCCGATGATGTTGCGCAGGTCGGCCGTGGAGTGGTTCACGGCGGTCAGGTGCGCGACCGGGGTGAGGGTGGTGTCGGTGGCGATCCGCTCGGTCGCGCGCACCGTGCCCTCGCGGGAGGTGCCGCCCGCGCCGTACGTCACGGAGACGAAGGTCGGCGCGACGGCCTCGATCCGGCGAATGGCGTTCCACAACGTCCGCTCGCCCTTCTCCGTCTTCGGGGCGGCGAACTCGAACGAATACGACTGCTTGCCGGAAGCGAGCAGGTCGCGCACGGTCCGTGCGCGATCAGTCCTGGTGGAAGCTGTGCCTAGGGCCATACGTGCAGGTTAACCAGCGGCCCGGCGCGCACCAACCAGTCCCGGCGAAATGCCCGGATAGCCGCGTTCCGGTCCACGCCTCGGACACCCGCCGGTCATCTCGCGTCCAGCGGGCACCGGGCGCCCCCCGTCACGGACGGTCCCGGTCACGCTCCGTGCGCGCGCACCCGCTTGGCCAGGTCGGCGGCCGCGGCCCCCGGGTCCTCGGCCTCGGTGATCGCCCGGACGACGACGACCCGGCGGGCACCCGCTTCCAGCACCTGGTCCAGGTTGCCCGCGTCGATGCCGCCGATGGCGAACCACGGGCGCTCGGGCTGTCGCGCGGCCGCGTAACGCACCAGGTCGAGGCCGGGGGCGTGGCGGCCGGGCTTGGTCGGGGTCGGCCAGCACGGGCCGGTGCAGAAGTAGTCGACGCCGGGCTCGGCCAGCGCGGCGTCCACCTCGGACTCGGCGTGGGTGGAGCGGCCGATCAGCACGTCCGGGCCGAGGATCGCGCGGGCCGCGGGCACCGGCAGGTCGCCCTGGCCCAGGTGCAGCACGTCGGAGCCGATGGCGTGGGCGACGTCGGCGCGGTCGTTGACCGCCAGCAGCTTGCCGTGCCGGCGGCAGGCGTCCGCGAAGACCTCCAGGTGGGCCAGCTCCTCCCCCGCTTCCATGCCCTTGTCGCGCAGCTGCACGACGTCCACGCCCGACGCGAGCACCGCGTCCAGGAACTGCGCGAGGTCGCCCTGGCGCCTGCGGGCGTCCGTGCACAGGTAGAGGCGGGCGTCGGACAGGGCGTGACGTGCGGTGGTCATCGGCGGGTCCCCCCAGGTAGGCGGCGTACGGGCCGGGCCTTCCGGCCCGTACGCCCTAGTGGTGCGAAGACGGTCGCGGCCGCGGGTGCGAACGCGACGGCGAACGGCCGCGGACGCGCCCGAAGGCGCCCCCGCAGCCGTACGGGCTGCTAGACGGCGAGCGCCTGTGCCCGGCGCTTCACCTCCGTACCGCGATTCTCACGCAGGGCCTGGGCGGGGGTGCCGGGCAGGGTCTCGTCGGCGGTGAAGAGCCACTCCAGCATCTCCTCGTCGGTGAAGCCGTCGTCCCGCAGGAGCGTGAGCGTCCCGACGAGGCCCTTGACGACCTTGTCATCCTTGATGAAGTCGGCCGGCACGTGCAGGGCCCGGTTCTCGCCGCGGCGCACCGCGATCAGCTGGCCCTCCTTCACCAGCTGCCGCACACGCGTCACCTCAACGCCGATCATCTCGGCGATGTCGGGGAGGGTGAGCCAGGCGGGTACGAGTCCATCGATCTTTGCGTCAATCTCGGTCACAGGACAAGCCTGCCACCTCGCACTGACAGCCGGTAGCGGGGCATCGCCAAAGGGACGCCGCGCGGACCGCTCAGAGCACCGCCGACTTCAACGGCACCGAGGCGTCCGCCGCCTTGTGCCGGTCCAGTACCGCGCCCCGCTCGATGAGCTTGCGTCCCTGGGCGAGGTCGCGCGGCCGGCCGACCGCGAGCAGGGCGACGAGCACGCCCTCGCGCAGCCAGATCACCGACCAGGCCGCGCTCGCCGGATCGCCGCGCCAGACCGTCTCGTCCGCGCCCGCGTGGTGCCCGGCGTACTGCACGAAGCGGCCGAACTGCTCGGACCAGAAGTACGGGACCGGATCGTAGAGCGGGCCCTCCGCCTCGCCGCGGGCGATGGTGGCGGCGACCGTGCGCGGCCCCTGGAGGGCGTTGTCCCAGTGGTGGATCAGCAGCCGGCTGCCGTAGCGGGCGGACGGGAAGGAAGCGCAGTCGCCGACGGCGTACACGCGGGGGACGGAGGTGCGCAGCCGCTCGTCGGCCAGCACGGAGCGGTCCTCGGGCGACAGCGCGACGCCGGAGCCGGCCAGCCAGGAGGTGGCTGGCCTGGCGCCGATGCCGACGACGACCGCGTCGGCGGTCAGCGTCGTGCCGTCGGAGAGCGCCACCGCGCCGTCCGTGACGGCGGCGACCTTGGCACCGGTGCGCAGCCGGGCGCCGCAGTCCTCGTACCAGCCCGCCATGGGGGCGGCGACCTCTGCGGGCAGCGCCCCGGCCAGCGGCCGGTCGGCGGCCTCCACGACGGTCACCGGGCAGCCCGCCTCGCGTGCCGCGGTGGCGAACTCGGCGCCGATCCAGCCCGCGCCGACGACCACGATCTCGCGCTGCCCGGCCAGTACGGGCCGCAGCCGCTCGGCGTCGTCGAGGGTGCGCAGCACGTGGACGTCCGGCAGGCCGGCACTGCCGGGCAGGGTGACCGGTTCGGCGCCGGTGGCGATGACCAGGTGGTCGTACGGGAGCGGCCCGCCGTCGGTCTCGACGACCTGTGAGGCGGCGGCGAGCCCGGTGGCACGCCGGCCGAGGAGCAGGTCGATGCCGAGCGCCGCGAAGTCCACGTCGAAGGCGGACCCGTCGGCCTTGCCGAGCAGTACGGCCTTGGACAGCGGCGGGCGGTCGTACGGCGCGTGGGGCTCGTCGCCGACCAGGGTGATCACCCCGCGCCAGCCCTGTTCGCGCAGGGCGACGGCGGTCTGCACGCCGGCCATTCCGGCGCCCACGACGACGACCCGCCGGGTGCGCTCGGCGGCGCGCTGGAGGCTGTCGTCCTCCTGGCGCGTGCGGTCCGGGTCCTGGGGAGGCTGGGTCTGCTCGCTCACCCGGCCAACTCTAGGACGGCGCGTCTCGCGGGCCGCAGCACCGCGCGACGAGATCTCTGACACAACGTCACGGTCCGTCACCCACCGGTACCCGCGAGAACCGGCCACGGCCCGGGGTGCGGGCCCGGTGCTCTCTTACGGCGCGCCCGTGGCCCGTACTAGTGTGGCCGGTGAACGCACTCGCGGGAGCCCGGACGCACCGGGCTGAGAGGGAGGCTGCTGCGGCCTCCGACCGTACGAACCTGATCCGGGTCATGCCGGCGAAGGGAGGGGCTGGACACCCATGCATCCACCTGCACGGACCGCGGCACGTACCGCCGCACCCCATACGGGCAGGGCCGGGCCGCCCACACCACACGGGTCACCCGGCTCCGGCGGGCATCCGGACGTACTCGTCGTCGGCGGCG
Source organism: Streptomyces sp. NPDC017056 (assembly GCF_044332485.1). Classification (NCBI taxonomy): domain Bacteria; kingdom Bacillati; phylum Actinomycetota; class Actinomycetes; order Kitasatosporales; family Streptomycetaceae; genus Streptomyces; species Streptomyces sp. NPDC017056. Next base: position 59,725 of record NZ_JBIRPD010000001.1, read on the forward strand.
GCGTCATCGGGCTGGTCACCGCCTGGCGGGCGGCCCAGCGCGGGCTGCGCACCGCCGTCGCCGACCCCGCACCAGGCGGCGGCGCCGCCCAGGTCGCGGCCGGGATGCTGGCCGCCGTCACCGAGCTGCACTACGGCGAGCAGACGCTGCTCGGCCTCAACCTCGCCTCCGCCCGCCGCTACCCGGACTTCGCCGCCGAGCTGGCCGAGGCGGGCGGCCGGGACATCGGCTACCGCCCGTGCGGCACCCTGGCCGTCGCGCTGGACGCCGACGACCGCGCCTACCTGCGCGACCTCCACGCCCTCCAGCTCCGCAGCGGCCTGGACTCCACCTGGCTGACCGGGCGCGAATGCCGGCGCCTGGAGCCGATGCTCGCGCCGGGCGTGCGCGGCGGCCTGCGCGTGGACGGGGACCACCAGGTCGACCCGCGCCGGCTGGCGGCGGCGCTGCTCGCCGCCTGCGAGCGGGCCGGGGTCGCCTTCCACCGCACCACCGCCGAGCGGCTGACCGTCGAGCGGGGCCGCGCCACCGGCGCCGTGCTGGCCGGCGGCGGCCGTGTCACAGCGGGGCAGGTGGTGCTCGCCGCGGGCAGCCGCAGCGGGCGGCTGGCGGGCGTCCCGGACGGCGTGCTGCCGCCGGTGCGCCCGGTCAAGGGCCAGGTGCTGCGGCTGCGCATGCCGCAGGGGCTGCCCGGCGGCGTACCGTTCCTGTCCCGCACGGTGCGGGCCGTGGTGCGCGGCGGCCCGGTCTACCTCGTACCGCGCGAGAACGGCGAGCTGGTGCTCGGCGCCACCAGCGAGGAGCTGGGCTGGGACACCACGGTCACCGCCGGCGGGGTGTACGAGCTGCTGCGGGACGCCCACGAGCTGGTGCCCGGCATCACCGAACTGCCGCTGGTCGAGACCCGCGCCGGGCTGCGCCCCGGCTCGCCCGACAACGCGCCGCTGCTCGGCCCGACCGCGCTGCCCGGCCTGCTGGTGGCGACCGGCCACTACCGCAACGGCGTGCTCCTGACGCCCGTCACGGGCGACGCGATGGCGGCGGCGCTGACCGGCGGCCGGCTGCCGGAGGAGGCCAGGCCGTTCGCCCCCGACCGTTTCGCGCCGGAGCCGCCCGGCGCCGCGCCCCGCCCCGTGTCCGCCCCCGCCTCCCAGGAGCAGCCCGCATGACCGTCACCACACCCATCACCGTCTCCGTGAACGGTGAGCCCCGCGAGTTCCCCGGCGGGCTCACCCTCGACCGGCTCGTCGCCGGCCTCACCACGGCGCCCGGCGGCGTGGCAGCGGCCGTCAACGAAGCCGTGGTACCCCGCGGGCAGTGGCCCGCCACCCCGCTCGGCGACGGCGACCGCGTCGAGGTCCTCACCGCAGTCCAGGGAGGCTGATCCCCCGCCATGGCCGACGATCTGCTCACCATCGCCGACACCACCTTCGACTCCCGGCTGATCATGGGTACCGGCGGGGCGACCAGTCTCGACGTACTGGAGCGGGCGCTGCTCGCCTCCGGCACGGAGCTGACGACGGTCGCCATGCGCCGCCTGGACCCGACCGTGCAGGGCTCGGTGCTGTCCGTACTGGAACGGCACGGCATCCGGGTGCTGCCGAACACCGCGGGCTGCTTCACCGCGGGCGAGGCCGTCCTCACCGCCCGGCTGGCCCGTGAGGCGCTCGGCACGAACTGGATCAAGGTGGAGGTGGTCGCCGACGAGCGCACCCTGCTGCCGGACCCGGTCGAGCTGCTGGACGCCGCCGAGACCCTGGTGGACGACGGCTTCACCGTGCTGCCCTACACCAGCGACGACCCGGTGCTGGCCCGCAAGCTGGAGGACGTGGGCTGCGCCGCGATCCTGCCGCTGGGCTCCCCGATCGGGTCCGGGCTGGGCATCCGCAACCCGCACAACTTCCAGCTGATCACCGAGCGGGCCCGGGTGCCGGTGATCCTGGACGCGGGCGCGGGCACCGCCTCCGACGTGGCCCTGGCCATGGAGCTGGGCTGTGCGGGGGTGATGCTGGCCTCCGCGGTGACCCGGGCGCAGGAGCCCGTGCTGATGGCGGAGGCGATGCGGCACGCCGTCGAGGGCGGCCGGCTCGCGTTCCGTGCGGGGCGGATGCCGCGCCGCCACTACGCGGAGGCGTCCTCGCCCACGGAGGGCATGGCCGCGCTGGACCCGGAGCGGCCCGCCTTCTGACGCGCGGCGGGCGGCGCCGCCCCAGGTGGCGCCGCCCGGCCCGGCCGAAAGGGACATCCGGCGCGACTCGCCCACGCCGGGTCATGCGGCCTGTCACTGTTCGGCTTCAGTACGGCCCGGGGGCCGGGCAGGGCGTCGGAGCCCCGCCCGGCGGCTCGTAGACTCGTCTGCCGTGGATACGACCCTTCAGGACCCCCTGGTCGGGCAGCTGCTCGACGGCCGCTACCAGGTGCAGGCGCGCATCGCCGCCGGCGGCATGGCCACGGTCTACCGGGCCGTGGACACCCGGCTGGACCGGGTGCTCGCCCTGAAGGTGATGCACCCGGCGCTCGCCGCGGACACGGCGTTCGTCGACCGCTTCATCCGCGAGGCCAAGTCCGCCGCCCGGCTCGACCACCCCAACGTGGTGGGCGTCTTCGACCAGGGCACCGACGGCACGTACGTCTACCTGGCGATGGAGTACGTCGCCGGCTGCACGCTGCGCGACGTCCTGCGGGAGCGCGGCGCCCTCCAGCCGCGGGCCGCGCTGGACGTCCTGGAGCCGATCCTGGCCGCGCTGGGCGCCGCCCACCGGGCCGGGCTGGTGCACCGGGACATGAAGCCGGAGAACGTGCTGATCGGCGACGACGGCCGGGTCAAGGTCGCCGACTTCGGCCTCGTACGGACCGTGGGCACGCACACCGCCGACTCCACCGGCACGCTCCTGGGGAGCGTCTCCTACCTGGCGCCCGAGCAGATCGAGGACGGCACGGCCGGGCCGCCCGCCGACGTCTACGCCTGCGGTGTGGTGCTGTTCGAGATGCTGACCGGCGGCAAGCCGCACACCGGCGGCACCGCGGCCCAGGTCCTCTACCAGCACCTTCACGAGGACGTGCCGGCCCCGTCCACGTACGCGCCGGAGCTGGCGCCGCAGCTCGACGACCTGGTCGCGGCGGCCACCGCGCGCCGCCCCGAGCTGCGCCCGCAGGACGCGGTGACGCTCCTCGCGCAGGCCCGCACGGCCCGCGCCGAGCTGTCCGACGCGCAGTTGGACACCGTTCCCCCGCAGGCGGTCGAGGCGCCGGAGGGCGGCTCCGAGGCGGGTTCCGAGGACCGTACGAGCGTGCTGCCGCGGGTCGCCGCGGTGCAGCCGCCGCTCCCGCTGGAGGAGCAGCTGAACCGCACCAGCAGGCTGGAGACGCCGCCTGCCCCGCCGGCACCGGCGGCCGAGCAGACCACCCGGCTGCGCCCGGCGGCCGCGGCGCCGCGGTCCGGCGCGGTGGCCGGTCTCCTGCGGGCGCGCCGCAAGACGGTCTCGGTGGTCGCCGCCGTGCTGCTCGTGCTGCTGGTGGGCGCGGGAGTCTGGTACATCAACTCCGGGCAGTTCACCACGGTCCCCGCGGTGCTGGACATGACGCAGGCCAAGGCGGAGCAGACGCTGCGCGCCGAGGGCCTGGACGTGAAGGTGAAGCTCGCCTACAGCCCGAACGTGGAGCGCGGGCACGTCATGGCCACCGACCCCGAGATCGGCAAGCGCATCCGCGGCACGAACACGGTCACCCTCACCCTCTCCAAGGGCCCCGAGATCGTCCAGGTGCCCGATCTGGCCGGGACGCCCATAGCGGACGCCAAGCGCAAGCTGCGCGACCTGGGGCTGACGGTCGGCACGGTGCGCAAGGAGTTCTCCGACGAGGTCGCCAAGGGCTCGGTGATCGCCACCGACCCGGCGGCGGGCAGCAAGCGCCGCCCGGACACCGCGGTCGCGCTCACGGTCAGCCGCGGCGCGGCGGCCGACGTGCCGGACGTGACCGGCCGGGACCGGGCGGACGCCGAGGCCACGCTGCGCGGCGCCGGCTTCGACGTGAAGATCGACGACCGGACGGTGCACTCGCCGCACGACAAGGGCAAGGTCGCCCGGCAGTCGCCGGGGCAGGGCGGCAAGCTGGGCAAGGGCGAGACCGTCACGCTCACGCTGTCCGAGGGCCCGGAGATGGTGACCGTGCCGGACGTGACGGGCAAGAGCACCGACGCGGCGAAGCAGGCGCTGACCGGCGCGGGCTTCGAGGTCGAGGTCAAGAAGCCGTTCCTGTTCCCGAAGGACACGGTCGACAGCCAGTCGGTCGCGGGCGGCGAGCAGGCCCCCAAGGGCAGCAAGATCACGATTCGGCTGAAGAGCGCGCTGTGAGCAAGGCCGCCCGCCCGCGAGGCCGGACGGGCGGGCCCCACCTGGCACCCTTGACGGGTGAGCATCTCCCAGTCCCAGCAGCGCGCCCGTGAGCGCAACCCGGTCGGCGGCCACGTGCCGGTGGCCGGCGGCCTGGCCAAGGTCGGTATCCCGTACGCCCGTGACATCGGCGGGGAGGCCGTGCAGGTCTTCGTCGCCAACCCGCGCGGCTGGGCGACGCCGCCCGGCACCCCGCAGCAGGACGAGGCGTTCCGGGAGGCGTGCGAGCGGGAAGCGGTGCCGGCGTACGTGCACGCGCCCTACCTGATCAACTTCGGCTCGCACAACCAGGAGACGGTCGGGAAGTCCGTGGTGTCGCTGCGCCACTCGCTGCTGCGCGGCCGGGCGATCGGCGCGCTGGGCGTGGTCGTGCACACCGGTTCGGCGACCGGCGGGCGGCCCCGCAAGGAGGCGCTGGCGCAGGTGCGCGAGCGGATGCGGCCGCTGCTGGAAGAGCTGACACACGACGACGACCCGTGGCTGCTGCTGGAACCGACGGCGGGCCAGGGGGCGTCGCTGTGCGCGCTGGCCGAGGACCTCGGCCCGTACTTCGACGCGCTGGACCGGCACCCGAAGCTGGGTATCTGCCTGGACACCTGCCACGCCTTCGCGGCCGGGCACGACATGGCGGCGCCCGGCGGGATGAAGGCGCTGCTGGACGAGCTGGTCGAGGTCGCGGGCGAGGACCGGCTGAAACTGATCCACGCCAACGACTCCAAGGACGTCGTCGGCGCGCACAAGGACCGCCACGAGAACATCGGCGCCGGGCACATCGGCGCCGACCCGTTCGGCGAACTGTTCCGGCACCCGGCCACGCGGGGCGTGCCGCTGGTGATCGAGACGCCGGGCGGCAAGGAAGGTCACGCGGCAGACGTGGCGCGCCTCAAGGAGCTGCGGAACCCGGTCTGAGCGGGGGCGGCCGCCGCGTGGCGGCCGTCCGCTAGGCCCTGTCGTCAAATTCCCGTCGTTCCGCCCGGAGGGCGGGCCGCGCGGCGTCTGGTGCACTCCGCTGCGCTCCGTCTCGGCTCTTCGATCCATCCTTCGGAAGCCGAGCCGATCGCAAGGCGCCGGGGCGCCCTCGTAGCGGAGCTACTAGGGCGTTTCGGCAACGCAGCGTGGGGGCACCTCCCAGCGGTAGCTGGGGGAGTGCGTGCCAGGCGTCGCGCGGCAGGCGGGAATTTGACGACAGGGCCTAGGGCTCCGGGCCGTCGCCCGGTTCCTCCTGGTAGGAGTAGCGCTGTTCGCGCCACGGGTCGCCGAGGTTGTGGTAGCCGCGCTCCTCCCAGAAGCCGCGGCGGTCCGCCGTCATGTATTCGATGCCGCGCACCCATTTGGGGCCTTTCCAGGCGTACAGGTGCGGGACGATCAGCCGGACGGGAAAGCCGTGCTCGGCGGTGAGCGGCTCGCCGGAGCGGTGGGTGGCGAACAGGCATTTCTCCGAGGCGAAATCGGCCAGCTTCAGATTGGAGCTGAATCCGTATTCGGCCCACACCATCACATGGGTGACGTCCGGCGCGGGCGGCGCGAGATCGAGGACCGTTCGGGTCGACACGCCGCCCCATTCGGCTCCGAGCATGCTGAACTTCGTGACGCAGTGCATGTCGGCCACCACGGTCGTATAGGGCAGCGCCGCGAATTCGTCGTGCGTCCAGCAGTGTTTGCCGCCGTCCGCGGTGGCGCCGAAAGCCCGGAATTCCCAGCGCTCGGGCCGGAACTTCGGCACCGGGCCGTAATGCGTGACCGGCCATCCCCGTTGCAGCCGCTGCCCCGGAGGCAGCTGAGGATGTTCCGCTTCGCGGCTTTCGGGCTGACCCATGCTCTCCATGGTGTCAGACCCTCGGGGGTGCCGGTGACCAGGGCGGCAGGGATTCGGGCAACTCGTACTAAGCGTGCACTTACTGGACGCCCCGCTCACGACGGTGCAAGGATGCGCGGCACCTGCCAGTACTCGCGTGGAAGGAGCCCGCTGCCATGCAGGGCGACCCCGAGGTCATCGAATTCCTCAACGAGCAGCTGACCGCCGAGCTGACCGCCATCAACCAGTACTTCCTGCACGCGAAAATGCAGGAGAACTTCGGCTGGACCAAGCTGGCCAAGTACACCCGGCACGAGTCGTTCGACGAGATGAAGCATGCGGAGATCCTCACGGACCGCATCCTGTTCCTGGACGGGCTGCCCAACTACCAGCGGCTCTTCCACGTCCGGGTGGGCCAGACCGTCACCGAGATGTTCCAGGCGGACCGGCAGGTCGAAGTGGAGGCGATCGACCGCCTCAAGCGGGGCATCGAGCTGATGCGTACCAAGGGCGACATCACCTCGGCCAACATCTTCGAGAGCATCCTGGCCGACGAGGAGCACCACATCGACTACCTCGACACGCAGCTGGACCTGGTGGAGAAGCTCGGCGAGGCGCTGTACATCGCCCAGCTGGTCGAGCAGCCGGACAGCTGAGCCGGCCGGTCGGGCGAACCGTTACCTCAGGCCGCTTCGGGAAGGGCGTCGGGCACGTCGGTGCCCAGCGGCTCCGGTGCGCCCTGCTCGATCAGCTCGCGCCGGGGGCAGGCGCCTCGGCCCAGCAGTGCCTGGATACGGCGCACGCAGCCGCCGCAGTCGGTGCCGGCCTTGCAGGCCGAGGCTATCTGGCGCGGGGTGCAGGCGCCGGATTCCGCGTGGTCGCGGACCTGCTGCTCCGTGATGCCGAAGCACGAGCAGACGTACACGCGGGCCACCTCCGTCGACCTGTTCCGCGGTGAGGTTACCCTTACCTTACCCGGGACCAAAGTCCGCTCACAACGCCGATGGGGCACGGATCCTGTGATCCGTGCCCCATCGGCGTGTCACATGCGGCCCCGCGGGCCCGCCGGGCTACTGGTCGCGGTACATCTCCGCCACCAGGAACGCCAGGTCGAGCGACTGGCTGCGGTTGAGCCGCGGGTCGCAGGCGGTCTCGTAGCGCTGGTGCAGGTCGTCGACGAAGATCTCGTCGCCGCCGCCCACGCACTCGGTGACGTCGTCGCCGGTCAGCTCGACGTGGATGCCGCCCGGGTGCGTACCGAGGCCCTTGTGGACCTCGAAGAAGCCCTTGACCTCGTCCAGCACGTCGTCGAAGCGCCGGGTCTTGTGGCCCGAGGCGGCCTCGAAGGTGTTGCCGTGCATCGGGTCGCAGATCCAGGCGACCTGCGCGCCGGAGGCGGTGACCTTCTCGACCAGCTCGGGCAGCTTGTCGCGGATCTTGTCCGCGCCCATCCGGGTGATGAAGGTCAGCCGGCCCGGCTCGCGCTCCGGGTCGAGGCGCTCGATGAGCGTGAGCGCGTCCTCCACGGTCGACGTCGGGCCCAGCTTGACGCCGATCGGGTTGCGGATGCGGGAGGCGAACTCGATGTGCGCGCCGTCCAGTTGGCGGGTGCGCTCGCCGATCCAGACCATGTGGCCCGAGACGTCGTAGAGGTCGCCGGTACGGGAGTCGGTGCGGGTCAGCGCCGACTCGTAGTCCAGCACCAGCGCCTCGTGGGAGGCGTAGAACTCCACCGTCTTGAACTCCTCCGGGTCCACCCCGCAGGCGTTCATGAAGTTCAGCGCGCGGTCGATCTCGCGCGCCAGCGCCTCGTAGCGCTGCCCGGAGGGCGAGGACTTCACGAAGTCCTGGTTCCAGGCGTGCACCTGGCGCAGGTCGGCGTAGCCGCCGGTGGTGAAGGCCCGTACGAGGTTCAGCGTCGCGGCGGAGGCGTGGTACATCCGCTTCAGGCGCTGCGGGTCCGGGATGCGGGCCGCCTCGGTGAACTCGAAGCCGTTGACGGAGTCGCCGCGGTAGGTCGGCAGCGTCACGCCGTCGCGGGTCTCGGTCGGCTTGGAGCGCGGCTTGCTGTACTGGCCGGCGATCCGGCCGACCTTGACGACCGGCACGGAGCCCGCGTACGTCAGGACCGCGCCCATCTGGAGCAGCGTCTTGAGCTTGTTGCGGATGTGCTCGGCCGAGACGGCGTCGAACGCCTCCGCGCAGTCGCCGCCCTGGAGCAGGAACGCCTCGCCACGGGCGACCGCTCCGAGGCGCTCGCGCAGCTGGTCGCACTCGCCGGCGAAGACGAGCGGCGGATAGGACTCCAGCTCGGCGATCACATCGCGCAGAGCCTCTTGGTCCGGCCACTCAGGCTGCTGCGCCGCGGGCAGGTCTCGCCAGGTGTTGCCACCGGCGTGGATTTCAGCGTTCACGGTCACGCCGCCAACTTTACGGGGTCCCGGGAGGGGTCCATCTCGCCGACCGGGATGTGAGACGAAGCTCCCATCGCGGCGCCCCGGGGTCCGGGTCAGTCCGGCTGGGCGTCCTCGGGGGTGCCGCGGGCGATGGCGGCCAGCGTGTCCAGGGCGTACGGCAGCTCGTCCGCGGCGGCGCCCGCGAGGGCGACGCGGACCGCGTGCGGGGCGGGGGCGGCGCCGTGCGCGCCCTCCTGGCCGACGGCGAAGGCCGCCCCGGGGGTGACGGCGATGCCGTGCCGGGCGGCGGCCGCGAGGAAGGTCTCGGCGCGCCACGGCCCGGGCAGCTCCCACCAGGCGAAGTAGGACGCCGGGTCGGCCTGTACGCGGAAGCCTTCCAGGTGCGCGCTGAGCAGCTCTTGGCGGGCGGCGGCGTCCCGGCGCTTGGCCTCGACGACCGTCGTCACCGTGCCGTCGAGCAGCCAGCCGGCCGCGGCGTTGAGGGCGAAGGCGCCGGCCGTCCAGCCGCCGGAGCGCAGCGCGGCGGCGACCCGGTCGGCGTGTGCCGGCGGTGCCAGGACCAGGCCGATGGTCAGGCCGGGCGACAGGCGCTTGGAGAGGCTGTCGACCAGGAGCGTGCGCTCGGGGGCGAGGGCGGCCAGCGGCGGGAGCGCGGCGCTCCGGGCGTCGCCCAGGAGGAAGGACCAGACGGCGTCCTCGACGGCCCACAGGCCGAGTGCGCGCAGCGTCCCGGCGAGTTCGTCGCGGCGCTCGGCCGGCATGGTCACGCCGAGGGGGTTGTGCAGCGTCGGCTGGACGTAGACGGCGCTCAGCGGGGCGCCGCGGTGGGCGGCGCGCAGGGCGTCGGGGCGCAGCCCGTACGCGTCGGTGGCCAGCGGGACGAGGGTGACGCCGAGGCGGGCGGCGACCGACTTGACCAGGGGGTAGGTGAGCGCTTCGACGCCCAGGCGGCCGCCGGGCGGCACCAGCGCGGCGAGCGCGCCGGCGATGGCCTGCCGGCCGTTGCCGGCGAAGAGCAGGCCGGCCGGGTCGGGGCGGAAGTCCGCGCGGGCCAGGAGGGCGGCGCAGGCGTCGCGCGCCGGCCCGGTGCCGGTGGCGGGGGCCACCGCCATCGTCGCGCTCAGCACGTCGGGGCGCAGCAGGCGCGTCAGGCCCCGGGCGAGGAGGGCGGCCTGCCCGGGGACCTCGGGGTAGTTGAGTTCGAGGTTGACGCGGGTGCGGCGGGCCGGGTCGGCGGGTTCGGCCAGGGCGGGTCCCGGGGCGTGCTGTGCGGCGCGTACGTACGTGCCGCGGCCGACCTCGCCGACGGTCAGGCCGCGGCGGGCCAGTTCGCGGTAGACGCGGGTCGCGGTGGAGTTGGCGATGCCGTGGGCGCGGGCGAAGGCGCGCTGGGTGGCGAGGCGGTCGCCGGGCCGCAGCCGCCCGGCGGCGATGTCGGCCGCGACGGTGTCCGCGATGCGCTGGTAGTCCTCCACGAGCCCTCCCGGTCCGGTCACCGACTGTCGCCCCCATTGCACCGAGTGCAATGTTTTTATTGCACCGAGATGATGCCCCTCATAGCATCGAGCCGTCAACGGGCCAGTGGGCAATACCCAACCGACAGGGGCGAGTTGTGCTGCACAAAGCTGCCGTGAACGGCATCACCACGGCGTACGAGGACACCGGCGGCACCGGAGGGGAAACGATCCTCCTCGTGCACGGGCACCCCTTCGACCACACCCTGTGGGCCCCGCAGACCGCCGCGCTCGCCACCGCCGGCCACCGCGTCCTCGTCCCGGACCTGCGCGGCTACGGCGCTTCCCAGGTCGTACCGGGCGTCACCCGCCTGGAGACCTTCGCGGCCGACCTCGCCGCGCTGCTGGACCACCTGGAGGTGACCGAGCGGATCGTCCTCGGCGGCCTGTCGATGGGCGGCCAGATCGCCATGGAGTGCGCCCGCCGCTTCCCGGAACGGCTGCGCGCCCTCGTCCTCGCCGGCACCTCCGCCCGCGCCGAGACCGACGACGGCCGCCGGCAGCGCAACGCCATGGCCGACCGGCTGCTGCGCGAAGGGATGCGCGGCTACACCGAAGAGGTACTGGACAAGATGGTCGCGCCGCGCACCATCGCCACCCGGCCAGCGGTGGCGGAGCACGTGCGCCGCATGATGCTCGGCACCCCGCCCGAGGGAGCCGCGGCCGCGCTCCGGGGCCGCGCCGAACGCCCCGACTACACCGGCACGTTGACGGGCCTCGCCATGCCGGCCCTGGTGGCCGTCGGCCGCGACGACACGTACACACCCGTCGCCGAAGCCGCATTCCTGCACGCCCGCATCCCGGACGCGCGGCTCGCCGTCATCGAGGGCGCCGCCCACCTGCCCAACCTGGAACAGCCGCGCGCCTTCGACGCCGCGCTGACCGGCTTTCTCGCGGAGCTCCCGGAGCGCGTCGGGTAGGGTGACGGCCATGCACGCGCAATCAACCATGAACATGAACTGGTGGTGGACCGCTCATCCGGCGGCCCACTGATCGCGCGTACCACTGACATCGCGAAGGCCGCCCGAGGGGCGGCCTTCCGTGTTGTACGGGCCGTTCCTCCCCTTACGGAAGGAACCGCCGACATGCCTCGCTCCACCACCGACGTCCTGCGCCGCCTCCTGTCACCCGGCTGCCCGCCGTTCGCCCTGCTCCGCCGCCGCACGCCCGGCCGCCCCGCGGCCGACACCGTCGAAGTGCTGGTCGGCGAGGTGACCGAGGTGCCGCGGCTGGCGGACATCGCGCTCGGCGAGGGCGTGCCGCACGGCGGCGCGGCCACCACCGACGCGCTGGCGCTGGTCCCGTTCCGGCAGATCCGCGAGCGCGGGTTCGACGTCCGCGACGACGGCACGCCGCTGGCGGTGCTGCACCCGAGCGAGGCGTACGAACTGCCGCTGGACGAGGTGCTGGCGGAACTCCCCGCCGCCGAGGTGCGGGTGGCGGACGGCACGTTCGACGTCTCCGACGACGCGTACGCCGGGATCGTGGAGCGCGTCCTGCGGGACGAGATCGGGACCGGCGAGGGCGCCAACTTCGTCATCCGGCGCACCTTCCGGGGCGAGATCCCGGGCTTCGGCACGGCCGACGCGCTCGCGCTGTTCCGGCGGCTGCTGGCCGGCGAGCGGGGCGCGTACTGGACGTACGTCGTGCACCGGCCGGGCGTGCGGACGCTGGTCGGCGCCAGCCCGGAGGTGCATGTGCGGATGTCCGGCGGAACGGTCGTGATGAACCCGATCAGCGGCACCTACCGCTACCCGGCGGGCGGGCCGGCCGCGGACGGCCTGCTGGCGTTCCTGGGCGACCGCAAGGAGGTGGAGGAGCTGTCCATGGTCGTGGACGAGGAGCTCAAGATGATGTGCACCGTCGGCGACAAGGGCGGTGTGGTGGTCGGGCCGCGGCTCAAGGAGATGGCGCACCTCGCGCACACGGAGTACGAGCTGCGCGGGCGCTCCTCGCTGGACGTGCGGGAGGTCCTCAAGGAGACCATGTTCGCGGCGACCGTCACCGGCTCCCCCGTGCAGAACGCCTGCCGGGTGATCGAGCGCCACGAGGTGGGCGGCCGCGGCTACTACGCCGGGGCGCTGGCCCTGCTCGGGCGGGACGCGGGCGGCGCGCAGACCCTGGACTCGCCGATCCTCATCCGTACGGCGGACATCGACGCCGGCGGCGGCCTGCGCGTCCCGGTCGGCGCCACCCTCGTACGGGCCTCCGACCCCAGGGCCGAGGTCGCCGAGACGCACGCCAAGGCCGCGGGGGTGCTGACCGCGCTCGGCGTGCGCCCCGCGCCGGACCGTGCCGCCGGAGCCGTACGGGCGCCGCGGCTGGCCGACGACCCGCGGGTGCGCGCGGCGCTCGACGCCCGCCGCGCCGACCTCGCCCCCTTCTGGCTGCGGATGCAGAGCACCGCGCCGACCGCCGCGCTGTCCGGGCACGCCCTGGTGATCGACGCCGAGGACACCTTCACCGCGATGCTGGCGCACCTGCTGCGCACCTCGGGCCTGACGGTCACGGTGCGGCGCTTCGACGAGCCGGGGCTGCGGGAGGCCGCGACCGCCCACGAGGGCCCGGTCGTGCTCGGCCCGGGGCCCGGCAACCCGTCGGACGCCGCCGACCCGAAGATGCGCCTGCTGCGCGCGCTGACCGCGGAGCTGGTGCGCGACCACCGGCACGGCCTGCTCGGCGTCTGCCTCGGCCACGAGCTGATCGCCGCCGAACTGGGCCTGGAGGTCGTGCGCAAGGAGGTGCCGTTCCAGGGCGCGCAGGAGCGCGTCGACTTCTTCGGGCGCGAGGAGACCGTCGGCTTCTACAACACGTTCACGGCCCGCTGCGACGAGGCGGCGGTGGCCGAACTGGCCATGCACCGGGTCGAGCTGAGCCGGGACGCGGAGACCGGCGAGGTGCACGCGCTGCGCGGCCCCGGCTTCGCGGGTGTGCAGTTCCATCCCGAGTCGGTGCTGACCCTGGACGGCGCGGCGATCACCGCCCAGTTGCTGGCCGCCGTCCTGGTGTGACGAGGGTGTTCTCGTTGGCGCGGCCGGCCAGGTAGTCCTCGACGTTGCGCACGGTGGCGTCGACGATCTGGCTGACCGCGTCCTCGGTGAAGTACGCCTGGTGCGAGGTGACCAGCACGTTGCCGAAGGTCATCAGGCGGGCGAGGGTGTCGTCGTGGATGACTTCGAGGGACTTGTCGAAGAAGAAGAGCCCGGCCTCCTCCTCGTAGACGTCCAGGCCGACGCCGGCGAGCCGGCCGGCCTTGAGGGTCTCCACGAGCGCCGCGGTGTCGACCAGGCCGCCGCGGCTGGAGTTGACCAGGATCGCGTCGTCCTTCATGGCGGCCAGCGCGGCGGCGTCGATGAGGTGCCGGGTGGCCTCCGTCAGGGGCACGTGCAGGCTGATCAGGTCGGACTCCGCGAACAGCCGGTCCTGGCCGACGTACTTCATGCCCAGTTCGGCGCAGCGGGGGTTCTCGGCGAGGTCCCAGCCCAGCAGGTTCATGCCGAAGCCGTGGGCGATGCGGGTGAACGCCTCGCCGATCTTGCCGGTGCCGAGCACGCCCACGGTACGGCCGCGCAGGTCGCGGCCCATCAGGCCGTCCAGCCTGAAGTCGAAGTTGCGGGTGCGGTTGGCGGCCCGCACGAGGCGGCGGTTGACGGCGGTGGCCAGCGCCCAGGCGAACTCCGCTACGGAGTACGGCGAGTAGTAGGAGACCCGCCCGACGGTCACGCCAAGGTCCTGTGCGGCCTCCAGGTCGATGTTGTTGTAGCCGGTGGCCCGCTGGGCGATCATCTTCGTGCCGCCCGCCGCCAGCTCCTGGAGCACCTCGGCGCTCAGGTCGGCGTTGACGCTGACGCTGACGACCTCGTAGCCGGCGGCGATGGGGGCGGTGTCGCGGTTGAGGAAGACGTCGAGGCAGCGGACTTGGTGGCGTCCGGCGAAGGCCCTCGTCAGCAGCGGCCGCTCGTCCGTCTGCACGCCGAATGCGATGATCTCCACGTTTTCTCCCGCTCCTCGGCCGTTCCGGGTCGCTCGGTCCGGTCGCCGACGCCCGCTTCGGGGCATATGCGGCGACAAGGCCGAATATACGGCGCGGAGCGTGGCGCCGCCGTACCGGTGACGGGTGCGGCGACGCCCCCGCGTCAGCCGAAGAAAACCCCGGCCTCCGCGTACAGCCTCGGGTCCACGGTCTTGAGCTTCGCGGTCGCCTCCGCCAGCGGCACCCGGACGATGTCCGTACCGCGCAGCGCGACCATCCGCCCGTAGTCGCCGTCGCGCACCGCGTCGATCGCGTGCAGGCCGAAGCGGGTGGCCAGCCAGCGGTCGAAGGCGCTGGGCGTGCCGCCGCGCTGGGTGTGGCCGAGCACCGTCGTACGGGCCTCCTTGCCCGTACGGTCCTCGATCTCCTTGGCCAGCCACTCCCCCACACCGGTCAGCCGCACGTGCCCGAAGGAGTCCGTGCCCCCGTGCTTGAGGACCAGCTCGCCGTCCTTGGGCATGGCGCCCTCCGCGACCACCACGATCGGCGCGTAGCGGACCTTGAAACGGGACTCGATCCAGGAGCAGACCTGGTCGACGTCGAAGCGCTGCTCGGGGATGAGGATGACGTTGGCGCCGCCCGCCAGGCCCGAGTGGAGCGCGATCCAGCCCGCGTGCCGCCCCATGACCTCGACGACCAGGACCCGCATATGCGACTCGGCCGTGGTGTGCAGCCGGTCGATGGCCTCGGTGGCGACGCCGACGGCGGTGTCGAAGCCGAAGGTGTAGTCGGTCGCCGAGAGGTCGTTGTCGATCGTCTTGGGCACCCCGACGCAGTTGATGCCGTACTCGCCGGACAGCCGCGCCGCGACCCCGAGGGTGTCCTCGCCGCCGATCACGATGAGCGCCTCGACCTCCTGCTTGGCGAGGGTGTCCTTGATCCGGCGGATGCCGTCCTCCCGCTTGAGGGGGTTGGTGCGCGAGGAGCCGAGGATCGTGCCGCCGCGGGGCAGGATGCCGCGTACGGCGGAGATGTCGAGCGGCACCGTGTCGCCCTCCAGCGGCCCGCGCCAGCCGTCCCGGAAGCCGACGAAGCCGTAGCCGTACTCCTGGACACCCTTGCGCACCACGCCCCGGATGACCGCGTTGAGACCGGGGCAGTCGCCGCCGCCGGTCAGTACTCCGACCCGCATCGCTGCTTCACCTTCATCCCGTCCGTGGCCGCGCATCCGCCGGTGGCCGCGCGCGGCCGTCCTCTGCCGACGCCGGTCACGCTAATGGTGACGCACGTCACCCCGGGATGGGGCGGAGGGCGAATTCCCGGGAAATGCGGGGGACTTGACGCGGATACGTTCACCCGTACGAGCGCATGGCGCGGGCCCGGCCGGTGACGCGCCGGGCGGGCCTCAGACCTCGTCCAGGCCGCGTTCGATCGCGTAGCGCACCAGCTCGACGCGGTTGTGCAGCTGGAGCTTGCCGAGGGTGTTCTGCACGTGGTTCTGCACCGTGCGGTGCGAGATGACCAGCCGCTCGGCGATCTGCTTGTACGACAGGCCCTTGGCGACCAGGCGCAGCACCTCGGTCTCCCGGTCGGTCAGCTGCGGCGCGCCGGGCTCGTCCTCGGTGGCCGGGGCGGGCTCGGTCGCCAGCCTGCGGTACTCGCCCAGCACCAGCCCGGCCAGGCCCGGGGTGAACACCGGGTCGCCGGCCGCCGTGCTGCGCACCGCGTCCAGCAGTTCCTCGGTGCTGGCCGACTTCAGCAGATAGCCCGTGGCACCGGACTTGACGGCCTCCAGCACGTCGGCGTGCTCGCCGCTGGCGGAGAGCACCAGCACCCGCAGCGCCGGATTGGCGCCGACCAGCTCCCGGCACACCTCCACGCCGGGCAGGCCCGGCAGGTTCAGGTCCAGCACCAGCACGTCGGGGGCGGCGGCCTGCGCGCGGCGCACCGCCTGCGGCCCGTCCCCGGCCGTCGCCACCACCTCGAACCCGGCCTCGGCCAGGTCACGGGCGACCGCGTCCCGCCACATCGGGTGGTCGTCGACCACCATCACCTTCACGCCCTGCGGCTCGCTCACGCCGTACTCCTCCCCCGTCTCGTGCCCGCGGGCGCACCGCCCTTGGGGACCTTCAACTCCACTTCGGTGCCCTGGCCGGGGACCGAGACCCAGTCGGCGCTGCCGCCCAGGTCGCGCAGCCGGCCGCGGATCGACAGGGCGACCCCGAGCCGGCCCTCGCGCTCGGCGTCCGCGAGGCGCCCCTCGGGGATGCCGGGGCCGTCGTCCCGCACCGTCACGATCACCTCGTCCGGCTCGTCCTCCACCAGGATCCACGCCTGTGCCCCGTCCCCCGCGTGCACCTTCACGTTGTCCAGTGCGGCGCTGACAGCGGCCGCCAGCTCCGCGGCGGCGGCCGCCGGGAGCACCACGGGCGCGCCCGGCTCGGAGAACGTGACGCGCGCGCCGGCGTGCGGCGCCAGCAGGGCCCGTACGTCGCACGGCCCGGCGTCGGTGCCGTCCGCGCCGTCCGCGCACGGCACCGGTGCGGACAGCACCTCGTCCGGCGTACGGGCGTCGTCCGGCGCACCGGCGCGCGGCCGCACCAGCCCGCTGGAGACCAGGGTGCGCAGCGCGACCTCCTGCTCGCCCGCCATCCGGCCCAGCTCGGCCGCCTCGCCGCCGATCGCGGTACCGCGCCGCTGCACCATCGCCAGGACCTGGAGCACGCTGTCGTGGATGTCCCGGGCCAGCCGCTCCCGTTCGCGGGTGGCGGCCTCGATCTGGAGGGCGCGGGCGAGGGTGCGCTCACTGGCGCGGGCCACCTCGACCACGTAGCCGATCGCGACGCTGGCCACCCACACCAGGACGACGTTGTGGATGGTGTCGCGGGCGAACTCCTGGCGCTCGACCAGGTTGACGACGGCGACCAGCGCGGAGGCCACCGCGGCCCAGCGCCAGCCGCCCTTGATCGCGAAGCCGAGCACCGCGCCCGCCGTCCAGATGGACGGCAGGGTGGGCCCGCCGCCCATGATCCGCTCGTGGCTGTCCACCGCGAGGGTGAGCAGGATGCCGCCGAGCGCGAAGGACAGGTCGCCGATGAGGAAGGCGCGGGTGCAGCGCTCGGCGGAGGTCGTACGGCGCCAGGTGAAGCCCATCCACACGGTCAGCGCCGTCATGTAGGCGGCCGCGCCGAGGGGGTGCTGGTACTGGTCGTAGGAGACCGCGAACAGGACCAGGACGTAGCAGAGGGTCAGGACGCGGTAGCCGGTCAGCGCCCGCCACAGCGGGAGTTCCACGGACATCCGGACCACGCGCGGCGGCCGCCCCCTGCCCTTGCCCGCCGCCCCGCCGGCCGCCGGCGGTATCTCTGCCTCTGCCATTTCGCCCCCACCCCTGCGCCGGGGCGCGACTACGCCCCGGTTCCGGTCCGGCCCTGCTGCTCCGTGGTCTGTGCGGCCTGCGCCTTGCCGGCCTTGGCCGCCTTCTCCGCCTCGGCCTTCTTCTTGGCCGCTTCCGCGATCTGCCGCTTGGCGGCGGTCGCGTAGATGTCGACGTACTCCTGGCCCGACAGCTTCATGATCTCGTACATGACCTCGTCGGTCACCGAACGCAGGATGAAGCGGTCGCCCTCCATGCCGTGGTACCGGCTGAAGTCCAGCGGCTTGCCGATCCGGATGCCGGGCCGGATCATCTTGGGCATGACCTTGCCCGGCGGCTGCACCTTCTCCGTGTCGATCATGGCGACGGGGATGACCGGGGCGCCGGTGGCCAGCGCCACCCGGGCCAGGCCGCCCGGCTTGCCGCGGTAGAGCCGGCCGTCCGGCGAGCGGGTGCCCTCCGGGTAGATGCCGAACAGCTCGCCGCGCTCCAGCACCTCGATGCCGCTCTTGATCGCCGCCTCGCCGGCGCCGCGCGCTCCCGAGCGGTCCACGGGCAGCTGGCCCACGCCCTTGAAGAAGGCGGCGGTCAGCTTGCCCTTGACGCCCGGAGAGGTGAAGTACTCGGCCTTGGCGATGAAGGTGACCTTGCGGTCGAGCACGGCGGGCAGGAAGAAGGAGTCCGAGAAGGACAGGTGGTTGCTCGCCAGGATCGCGGGACCCGTGGCGGGGATGTGCTCCAAGCCCTCCACCCAGGGGCGGAAAGCCAGCTTCAGCGATCCGCCGATGGAAAACTTCATTGCGCCGTAGATCAACCCACTGCCTCCTGTGTGTGACGCAAAGACCTTAACCTGCCCCGGCGCCCCCCTCTCCTCGGCGGCCCTGTCCAGAGGCCCGCGGGGCCTTCGGACCTATCCGCCCGGCGCCGCTCCGCGTACGCTTCGAGTAACCCGCGCAACCCGTTCCCGCCCGGCCCCTCATCGATCGGAGTCCCCCGGTGCCGCTGCTTCCCGGAGCCGAGCCGTTCCGCCGCGACGGTGGTCCCACCGGTGTCCTCGTCTGCCACGGCTTCACCGGCTCCCCCCAGTCCGTACGCCCCTGGGCCGAGTACCTGGCCGACCGCGGCCTGACGGTCTCGCTGCCGCTGCTGCCGGGCCACGGCACCCGCTGGCAGGACATGCAGTTGACCACCTGGCAGGACTGGTACGCCGAGGTGGACCGCGAGCTGCGGGAGCTGACCGAGCGGTGCGAGCAGGTGTTCGTGTGCGGCCTGTCGATGGGCGGCGCGCTGGCGCTGCGGCTGGCCGAGCGGCACGGCGCCGCCATCAGCGGCCTGGCCCTGGTCAACCCGGGCAACAAGGTGCACGACGCCGCCGCGCCGCTGCTGCCCGTGCTGCGCCACCTCGTACGGACGACCAAGGGCGTGGCCAACGACGTCGCCAAGCCGGGGGCGGTCGAGATCGGCTACGACCGGGTGCCGCTGCACGCCGCGCACTCGCTGCGCCGGCTGTTCCGGCTCGTCGACGCGGAGCTCCCCCGGGTGACCCAGCCGCTGCTGGTCATGACCAGTCCCCAGGACCACGTCGTGCCGCCGGCCGACTCGGAGCGCATCCTCAGCCGGGTGTCCTCGACGGACGTACGGCACACGCTGCTGGAGCGCAGCTACCACGTCGCGACGCTCGACCACGACGCCGAGCGGATCTGCCAGGAGACCTACGACTTCATCGCCCGTCTGGCACCGAGCGTGCGCACGGGTACGGAGAGTGAGGAGACGGCCCCCAGTGGTGGAGCGTAGCCCCCGCGATCCCCGCGATCCGCTGGACGAGGAAGCCGCCTGGGCCGAGATCGTCGCCGGGTACGGCAAGGAGCCCGACTTCCCCGACGAGGACGGGCCGGTCGCCAACGCGGCCGCGAAGCCGGACGAGAGCCGGGCCGACGACGGGCAGCGGCCCGAAGGCAAGCCGCCGGAGAAGGCGGAGCCGGGCCGTACGGAGGACAACGGCGGCCTGACGGTCGAGGAGCGGCCGCGCGACGAGCCCTCCCCCGGCGCTCCGGGCAGGCCCGGCGAGGGCCCGGTGGGCAGCTTCGTGGTCTTCGCGCCCGGCGTGGGTCCCGGGCCGCGGGACTGGAAGGCGTCCGAGACGTCCGACGACGACTTCGACGAGACGGACGAGGGGCACTTCGTGCCGCCCGAGCCGCCGCCGCTGCCCAGCGCCGACGTGACGGCCAAGTTCGCGTGGCTCGCGGTGCTCGGCGGGCCGCTGCTGCTGGTCCTGATGGTGCTGTTGCAGCAGCCCGTCACCTGGTGGATCACGCTGCTCGGCATCGGCGGCTTCCTGGGCGGCTTCGCCACGCTCGTGGCCCGGATGAAGCACGACGACGAGGACGACGAGGAGCTGCCGGGCGGCGGCGCGGTGGTCTGAGACCGGCGCCCGCCGACGGCGCGGGGCGGTTCACCCACGCGCGCCGGGTGTCGTGACCGTTGGTGACCTGCCGACCGGAGATGATCACGCCGAGTACTCGGCCGCGTCTCCGGGAGGACCCCCATGCGTCATCCGTTCGCGTCGTCGTGCCCGCGCCCACGGCGCCTGACCCGGGTGGCGGCCGCCGCCGCCACGGTCGCGGCGGTGACCGGGCTGCTGGCCGCGGCACCGGCCGCCGCCGGCCCGCCGCGGCAGCCGCGGGCGCCGGGGCCGGGACCGGCCGCCGTCGTCTCCCTCGGCGACTCCTACATCTCCGGTGAGGCCGGCCGCTGGGCCGGCAACACCGACGCCAACCCGGCCAACTATCCGCGCATCGACGCGCTCGGCCCGACCGCGTACTTCGACAACGCGGCCCGCACCGCCGAGCGGATCGCGCAGTGCCACCGCTCGCGCTCCGCCGAGATCCACCTCGGGCTGCCCCGCACCGAGAGCGAGAACCTGGCCTGTTCCGGCGCCCGTACCGACTCCTTCCGGTCCCCGAAGGGCGTCGCCAAGCCGGGCCTGGACTTCTCCGCCGCTGCGGGCGTGCCGGGGCAGGCCACGCAGCTGGAGGAGTACGCCCGCGACCACCCGGTGCGGCTGGTCGCCGTGTCGATCGGCGGCAACGACTTCCACTTCGGCGACGTGGTCCAGTCCTGTGTCCTCGCGTATCTGAGCCCGCTGCCGAAGGCGTGCAGCCAGGATGCCGGCAACCTCGCCCGGTTCACGCCGCGAGCGGTCCAGGCGCGCGCGGCCGACATCGCGGGCGGCCTGCGCAACATCCGGCAGGCCATGCTGCGGGCGGGTTACGACACCGACGACTACGACGTGGTCGTGCAGAACTACCCGGCCCCCATCCCGCACGGCCGCGACTTCCGCTACCCCGCGCCGCTGGGCGCGCGCCAGACCCTGGGCGGCTGCGCGTTCAACGACCGGGACGCCGACTGGGCGGTGGACACGGTGCTCCCGGCCGTCGGCCGGGCGGTGGAGGAGGGCATCAACAGGAGCGGGCTGGACAACGTCAGCTTCCTGGACCTCTCGCACAGCCTGGACGGGCACCGCCTCTGCGAGCGCGGGGTGGGGCTGGTCGCCCCCGTGCGCGGCACGGTCAGCAGGTGGACCGCGCCGGGGGCGGCCGACAGGACCGAGTGGGTCAACTGGGTGCGCACGGTCACCGCGGTGCTGCCGCCGTTCCAGGTGCAGGAGGCGCTGCACCCCAACTACTGGGGCCAGTTGGCGCTGCGGAACTGCCTGCGGCAGGCGTACGTGTCCGTGGACGGCACGCGGGCACCGAAGAGCCGGCGCACCTGCACCGGCGGCGGCCCCGGCCTCAACGAGCGTGGCGAGCCCAAGATGAAGCTGTCCTGAGCGGCTTTCCCGACGGCACGGCGGGCACCCGGAGCGCGGCCAGCACCGGCAGGTGGTCCGTGGCGGCGAGCAGGTCGCCCTGGCTCACGCCCGGCAGGTCGCGCGGCACGCCGCAGCCCAGCACCTCGACGCCGCCGGTCGTGAACACGGCGTCGATGCGCTGGTGCGGGTCGTGGGGCGTGGAGGTGAACTCCCCGCCCCACGGCGCCGCCGCCCAGGCGTCGGTGAGCGAGCCCGCCAGCCGCCGGAAGGCGCGCCCGTCCGGCCGGTCGTTCAGGTCACCTGCCGCGACGGCGTACGGGGTGTCCAGCGCGCGCAGCCGCTCCAGCAGCAGGCCCGCCTGGTCGTACCGCTCGGCCTCCCGCAGGCTGAGGTGACAGCTGAGGAGACCGGCCCGGGCGCCCCCGATCCGTACCACCGCAGTCGCGAAACCGCGCTGGTGCAGGCCGGGGGTGCGGGGCAGCAGCACGTCCTCCGTGCGCTCCACGTGGGCGCGCAGCGAGGACAGGATCATCGGGCCGGCCGCGGTGGCGCCGCCCGTCACATACACCAGGTCCGTGGCCCGGCAGAGCTTCGCCACGCTCTTGCGCCACCGGAAGAACCGCGGCGCCTCCTGCACGAACACCACGTCGGGGGCGCAGGCCCGGATCACCCGGGCCAGCGCCGCGCGGTCGTCGCGCAGCGAGCGGACGTTGTAGCTCAGCACGCGGAACACGGCCGAGCCGTCCGGCTCGGTACGGGCGGCAGGCAGCACGGCCGGCACCGCTGGTCAGCCCTGGCGTGCCAGGTCGGCGGCGCCGACCAGTCCCGCCTTGCCGCCGAGCTGGGCGGCCAGCACCTGGGCGTGCGGCCGCCACTGGTTGCCGACCAGCCAGCGGCGGAAGGACTTGCGGATCGGGTCCAGGACCAGTTCGCCCTCGTCCGAGACGCCGCCGCCGACGATGAAGGCGGAGGGGTCGAACAGCGAGGCGAGGTCGGCCAGTCCGGCGCCGGCCCAGCGGGCCAGTTCGCGGAAGGAGTCGATGGCGACCGGGTCGCCCTGGCGGGCGGCCTCGCTGATGTGCTTGCCCTGGATCCCCTCGGAGCTGCCGTCGCCCAGCGACAGCAGGACCTTGGCGTTCTCGGGGGTGGCGAAGGCGCGCTGGCGGGCGTAGCGCAGCAGGGCGCGGCCCGAGGCGTACTGCTCCCAGCAGCCCTGGCTGCCGCAGCCGCACAGCAGGCCGTCCGGTACGACGCGGATGTGGCCGAACTCGGCGGCGACGCCGAAGCGGCCGCGGCGCAGCTTGTTGCCGATGATGATGCCGCCGCCCAGGCCGGTGCCGAGGGTGATGCAGATGACGTCGCTGTGGCCCTGGCCCGCGCCGAACCGGTACTCGCCCCAGGCCGCCGCGTTGGCGTCGTTCTCGACGACCACGGGCAGCCCGACGCGCTGCTCGACCTTGTCTTTCAGCGGCTCGTGGCGCCAGTCGATGTTCGGCGCGAACAGGACGGTGGCCCGCTTCTCGTCCACGTAGCCGGCGGCCCCGATGCCGACGGCCTCGACCTGGTGGTCGGCGCTGATCGTGCGGACCGCGTCGGCGATGGCCTCCGTCAGTTCGTCGGTGGCCTGCGGGGTCGGCACCTTGCACGTTTCGAGGATCGTGCCCTCTTCGTCGACCACGCCGGCCGCGATCTTCGTGCCGCCGATGTCGACGCCGATGGTGAGTCCCATGTGTCCCTCAGTTATTGGTCGTACCCCGCCGCCGACCACCGTACCGGAGTTGAGGGTGCGGCCAGCGCGCTCCCGGGGTTCGGGCCCGGGCTCAGTCGAGGTCGATCCGCTCGGTGCCCGCGGGGCCGTCGTCGTCACGGCGGGGGCCGCCCGGGGTGTCGCGCTTGTCGTTGATGTCGCGGATGTCACTGGCGTCTTCCGCGTCCTCGGCACGCGGGGTGCCCGCGGCGGCGTTGGCGGCGGCGTCCCTGGTCCAGCGGCGCTCGCTGTGCTCGACGGCCGAACGGTAGGCGGCCATCAGTTCGGACCCGGCCGCGGCGAGGTGGTCGAAGACCTCGGGGTTGCGCTCGACGACCGGCTCGACGACGGCCTTGGCCTGCCGGAACAGCTGCTGGACGGCGCCCTGCGCGGCCAGCCCCGCGAGCCCGCCCGGCAGCTGGATGCCGGAGAGCCGGTCCGTGACGGCCTCCGCGAGGCGGCGCAGTTCCTCGGCGGCACTGCCCGGCGGGGGGCCGTACCGCTCGCGGCGGCGCGCCCGCTCGGCCGCCAGGTCCTCGGCGCACGCCGTCTCCCAGGCATCGGCGTCGACCCGGTCCGTACGGCCGGCGGGGGGCTCGGTGGCATCGCTCATGGCGGACTCACTCCTGCGGCGAGGCGGATCTTCCGCCGCGCGGACGCGGCGTTTTCGGGGCGGTGCTTCTCCCGACGTTACCCGAACGGCGGTGTGCCGTTCAGTGACCTCGGGGCCACAGATCGGGATCGGGCGTGAAGCGGATGTGCAGCGCGCCGTCGCGCAGGCCCGCGCCGGAGACCGAGCAGCGGCGCAGCGCGGAGGGCAGGGTGCGTATCCGCCGGAAGCGGCCCGCGGTGACGATGACCTCGTCGCCGCGGCGCAGCAGCCCGAGCCCGTCACGGTCGGCGCCCGGCAGCGGCACCCGCCACACGAGGATGCCGTCAGGGGCGAGCCGGTCCTCCACGGTCCAGGGGTCGGCGGCGGCTCCGGGCTCCGCCGGCTCCCCCGCGGCCGCGCCGGTCAGGGCGTCCAGTTCCTCGGCGCCTTCGGGGTCGCGGCCCAGGTGCGGCACCTCGACGACAGGCGCGCCGGGGAACTCCTCGCGCAGCGCCTTGAGCGCGCTCTGCTGCTGGCCCGAGAGCGCGGCCAGGAAGGGGTCGGCGGACCCGGTGGGCAGCAGCCGGTTGGCGACCACGGCGTCGGTGCGGTGGCCGAACAGCGCGAGCCCCGAGCGCACCGCCCGCAGGTCGGCGACGGCGCCGGGGCCCGGTTCGGCGACGAGCCGTACGGTCGTGCCGGGGTGGTCGATCACCCGCTGTACGGCGGCCAGTTCGTGTTCCCAGCGCTCCGCGGCCTCGTAGAGCTTCTGGGTGGGCAGCTGTACGCCCGCGAGCTGGGCCAGCACCGGCCGCAGCGCGCGGGCGGCCTGCCGTTCGGGCGGCAGCAGGCGGCGCAGGTAGCGGCGCGCCTGCTCGGGCAGGGCGAGCAGGGCGACGGTGTCGGCCGCGGGCGGCATGTCGACGACGATCGTGTCGGTACCGCCGGTCGCTTCGTGTGCCGCGCGCAGCGCGTGGAGCAGGGCGAACTCCTCCCCGCCCGGCAGCTCGGTCAGTTCCTCCTCGTCCAGGGGCGCGGCGCCGAGGAGGTCGAGGGCGGCTGCCGCGCGCTCCTGGAAGGCGAGGGCCTCCTGCCGGAAGTGCCCGGCCGGGTCGACGCAGCGGACCAGCAGCCCCGGCGCCGCGGTCACCGGGGCGCCGCCGGGGCGGCCGAGCCGGGTGCCGAGCGCGCGTTCGGCCGCGCCGCTCTGGGTGGTGAGCAGCAGGACGCGCTCGCCGCGCCGGGCGCCGGCCAGGGCGGTCGCGGCGGCGATGGTGGTGCGGCCCGCGCCGCCCAGGCCGGTGACGAGGACGGTTCGCATGGTCAGAGCCGCTTGGCCTCGTCGGCGGGGGCCGCGGGGCCGCTCTCGACGCGCTTCTTCAACCCGTCCAGCGCGCGGTCGATGATGACCTTCTCCGCCTTGCGCTTGATCATGCCGAGCATCGGGATCTTGACGTCGACGGTCAGCCGGTACGTCACTTCGGTGTGCGCCCCGCCCGCGAGCGGGACGAGCCGGTAGGAGCCGTCGAGCGTCCGCAGCATCTGGGACTTCACCAGCGACCAGCTGACCTCGTGGTCGCCGGTCCAGGTGTAGGCGAGGGTGTGGTCGTCCTTGATCGCGCCGGCGTCCAGCAGCAGGCGCACCTGCTCGGCACGGCCCTGGTCGTCCTTGCTGAGGATCTCGGCTTCCTTGACCTCGCCGGTCCAGTCCGGGTAGCGGTCAAAGTCGGCGATCACTCCCATCACCTCGGCGGGCGCCGCCTCGATCGTGATGCTAGAGCTGGTGTGTTCGGCCATCGCCGTGACTCCTCCATGCCGATTCGTGCCGGTCCGCCAGACGCGTATCCCTGCTGCTGAAGGCTACCGCGCGGCGAAAGCGCCCTGGACAGGCTCCCCGCCCGATCCGGTCAGCCCCTGGGGCGGCCGCGGGAAGGCCGTCACCACTCCAGGACGTACGGCGTGCCCGTCGCGTTGAAGTGCCCCACGTTGACGCATTCGGTGGCGCCGACGCGTACCCGCCGGGCGAGCGGCTGATGCACGTGTCCGAAGAGCGCGTAGCGCGGGCGGGTCCGGCGGATCGCGTCCAGGAGGGCGGCGCTGCCGCGTTCGAAGCGGCGGGCGACGACGTCGTAGCAGAGCTCGGGAACGTCCGGCGGGATGTGGGTGCACAGCACGTCCACCTCGCCGACGGCCTCGACCTTGGCGGCGTACTCCTCGTCGCTGATCTCGTAGGGAGTGCGCATCGGGGTCGTCAGGCCGCCCCCGACGAACCCGAAGACCCGGCCGCCGATCTCCACCCGCTCGCCGTCCAGGACGGTGGTACCGGGCCGGGCGTACTCCGGCCACAGACGGGGGATGTCCACGTTGCCGTAGGTGGCGTACGTCGGTTCGGGGAAGGCCGCGAACAGTTCGGCGTACTGCTTGCGGACGGCCTCCTCGATGACGGCCGCCCGGCCGCCGCCCGCCCGCTCGATGTCGCCCCACAGCCTGCGGCCCAGCTCGCGGGCCTCCTCGAAGCGGCGGGCGGTGCGCAGTTCGACCAGCCGGTGGGCGTTCTCGACGCCGAAGAGGTCGGGGAAGATGCCGCGCGAGTGGTCGGCGTAGTCCAGGAACAGCACGAGGTCGCCCAGGCAGACCAGGGCGTCGGCGCCGTCGCCCGCCGTGGCGAGATCCCGCCCGTTGCCGTGTACGTCGCTCACCACATGCACTCGCATGCCGTCACCCTAGATCGAAAGGCGGGCCGTCGGGAGAGGGGCCTCGCGTACCGCCGGGCGGGGGTGCGAAACGCCGCCGCCCGGGGGGCCCGACCTGCGGTTACTTCCGGGTCACCGAATGCCTGGTCTAGTCTGCGCGAAGCAGTCGCAAGGCGTGTCCAGGCGCGTGTCACACCGCTGTGACGCATCGAACATCTGGGCGTACCCCCCTATCCGAAAAGCAATACCGGTGGGTAACGTCCGGGCAGTCCAACACCCCCCTGCCTGATCATGGACCGCAGCCGGCCAGCACACAGCGTCGTGACGCCGGCGCCAATGAGGAGCAGCAGTCTTGCGCGAGTTCAGCCTTCCGGCCCTGTACGAGGTCCCAGCGGACGGCAACCTGACGGATCTGATCCGCCGCAATGCCGCGCAGCACCCCGATGTCGCCGTCATGGGCCGCAAGGTCGACGGGCAGTGGCAGGACGTCACGGCCGCCGTCTTCCTCGCGGAGGTACGGGCCGCCGCCAAGGGCCTGATGGCCGCCGGCATCGGCCCCGGCGACCGGGTCGGCCTGATGTCGCGCACCCGCTACGAGTGGACGCTGCTGGACTTCGCGATCTGGAGCGCCGGCGCCATCACCGTCCCGGTCTACGAGACCAGCTCCGCCGAACAGGTGCAGTGGATCCTCGGCGACTCCGGCGCGGTGGCCTGCCTGGTGGAGTCCCCCGCACAGGAGGCCGCCGTCGAGTCCGTACGGGACCGGCTGCCCGCGCTGGAGAACATCTGGCAGATCGAGCGGGACGCCATCGCGCGGCTGCGCGCGGCCGGCGCCGGCATCACCGACGAGGAGGTGGACGAGCGCAGCGCGCTCGCCGACGCCGACTCCCCCGCCACCATCGTCTACACCTCCGGCACCACCGGCCGGCCCAAGGGCTGCGTGCTCACCCACCGCAGCTTCTTCGCCGAGTGCGGCAACGTCGTCGAGCGCCTCAAGCCGCTCTTCCGCACCGGCCACTCCTCCGTGCTCCTGTTCCTCCCCGTGGCCCACGTCTTCGGCCGGCTGGTGCAGATCGCCTCCGTCATGGCGCCCATCAAGCTCGGGCACGCCCCGGACATCAAGAACCTCACCGAGGACCTCGCCTCCTTCCGCCCCACGCTGATCCTCGGCGTCCCCCGGGTCTTCGAGAAGGTCTACAACTCGGCGCGGGCCAAGGCGCAGGCCGACGGCAAGGGCAAGATCTTCGACCGGGCCGCCGACACCGCCATCGCCTACAGCCGCGCGCTGGACACCGCGGCCAAGCCCGCCCTCGGCCTGCGGCTCAAGCACAAGCTCTTCGACAAGCTGGTCTACGGCAAGCTGCGCGGCGTCCTCGGCGGCCGGGCCACCCACGCCATCTCGGGCGGCGCGCCGCTGGGCGAGCGCCTGGGCCATTTCTACCGGGGCATCGGCTTCACCGCCCTGGAGGGCTACGGCCTGACCGAGTCCTGCGCGGCCACCGCCTTCAACCCGTGGGACCGGCAGAAGATCGGTACGGTCGGCCAGCCGCTGCCCGGCTCGGTGGTCCGCATCGCCGACGACGGCGAGGTGCTGCTGCACGGCGAGCACCTGTTCACCGAGTACTGGAACAACGAGTCCGCCACCAAGGAAGCGCTCTCCGACGGCTGGTTCCACACCGGCGACCTGGGCACCCTCGACGAGGACGGCTATCTCGCGATCACCGGCCGCAAGAAGGAGATCCTGGTGACGGCGGGCGGCAAGAACGTCGCCCCGGCCGTCATCGAGGACCGCATCCGCGCGCACGCGCTGATCGCCGAGTGCATGGTCGTCGGCGACGGCCGCCCCTTCGTGGGCGCGCTGGTCACCCTCGACGAGGACTTCCTGCCCCGCTGGGCCGAGGACAACGGCCGCCCGGCCGGGCAGAGCGTCGCGGAGCTGAGCCGGGACCCGGAGCTGCTGGCCGCGGTGCAGCGGGCGGTGGACGACGGCAACGCGGCGGTCTCCAAGGCGGAGTCCGTGCGCAAGTTCCGCATCCTGCCGACCCAGTTCACGGAGGATTCGGGCCACGTGACGCCGTCGCTGAAGCTCAAGCGCAACGTGGTGGCGAAGGACTTCGCCGAGGAGATCGAGGCGATCTACCGCGCGTGACGCGCGCTACAGCAGCTCCTTGAGCCGTTCGGCCAGCAGGTCCCAGCGCCACTTCTCCTCCACCCAGGCACGCCCCCGCTCGCCCATACGGCGGCGGGCGGCCGGGTCCTTGAGGAGCGCGACGACGCGTTCGGCGGCGACCGTCGGCGAGCCGCCGGGAACGACGTACCCCGTCTCGCCGTCCAGCACGGCGTCCGGCGCGCCGCCGGAGTCGCCCGCGACCACCGGAAGGCCGGTGGCGGACGCCTCCAGGTAGACGATGCCCAGGCCCTCGACGTCCAGCCCGCCGCGCCGCGTGCGGCACGGCATCGCGAAGACGTCGCCCGCGCCGTAGTGGGCGGGCAGCTCCTCCCACGGCACGGCCCCCGTGAAGCGCACCGAGTCCGCCACGCCCTTCTCCTGGGCGAGCGCGTGCAGCTGCTTCTCGTACGGGCCGCCGCCGACGATGAGCAGCACCGCGTCCGGCACGTCGGCCAGGATGCGCGGCATCGCCTCGATCAGGGTGTCCTGGCCCTTGCGCGGCACGAGCCGGGAGACGCAGACGACGACCGGCCGCTCGGCGAGCCCGAGGCGGGCCCGCACCTCGTCGCCGCCCGAGCCGGGGTGGAAGGTCTTCTCGTCCACGCCGGGCGGCAGTTGGGTCATGCGGCCGGCGGCGGCCGGCGTCAGCGCGGCGGCGATCCGGGACCGGGTGTACTCGCCGAGATAGGTGATGGTGTCGGTGCCCTCGCCGATCCTGCGCAGCAGTTGGCGGGAGGCGGGCAGCTGCGCCCAGCCCGCCTCGTGGCCGTGGGTGGTGGCCACGATGCGGCGCGCGCCCGCCCGGCGCAGCGCCGGGGCCATCAGGCCGAGCGGCGCCGCGGCCCCGAACCACACCGAGGAGCAGCCGTGCTCGCGCAGCAGTGCGGTGGCGGTGCGGGTCACCCGGGGGGTCGGCAGCAGCATCGTCGTACGGTCCCGTACGACCGGGTACGGCTGGTCGGCGTCGAAGCGGGCGGTGGCCTCGATGCCCTCCTTGGTCCGTTTCCAGGTGGAGGCGTAGACCACGACCCGGTCCGGGTCCAGGCGCAGGGCCATGCTGTGCAGGAAGGCCTGGATGCCGCCGGGGCGGGGCGGGAAGTCGTTCGTGACGATCAGCGTCTTGTCCATTGCCCTCGCACAGTACCGGTTCGCCCGACACCCCCGGCGGGGACAGTCCCGGCACGCCCGCGGCTCGTCTACGGTCGTGACGTACCGGCGCCCGCATACGGGTGCGAACGACACGGGACGGGGTGCCGATGACCAGGTCCGGCAGTGAGCCCCGCGGCGGCGCGGCGCGCGCCCTGGCGCTGCCGGTGGCGGCGTGGGCCGCGACCCGGGCGGTGCTCCTGCTGTGCGTGTTCAAGGTGTTGCTGCTGCCCGGGCCGGACGTGACCAGCGACGTCTCGGGCATCTACCGGGGCTGGTCGGAGGTCCTGAAAGCCGGCACCTTCCCGGTGGGCGACGTGACCTGGCAGTACCCGCCCGCCGCCGCGCTCGCCGTCCTCTCCCCCGCCCTGCTGCCGTTCCTCGACTACGCCACGGCCTTCTTCCTCCTGGCCTGCGCGGCCGACGCCGCCGCCTTCGCGCTCTTCCTGTACGCGGGCCGGCGGCCCGGCAAACGGCCGGCCGGCGCCTGGGTCTGGATCGCCGGCGTCGCCCTGCTCGGCCCGACCGCGTACGCCCGGTACGACCTGATGGTGACCGCGGTGGCCGTCGCCGCCCTGTTCACCGCCGCCCGCCGCCCGCGGGTCTCCGGCGCGCTGATCGCCTTCGGCGCGCTCTTGAAGGTCTGGCCGGTACTGCTGCTGAGCGGCGCGCCGCTCCGCGGCCGCCGGGCCCGTGAACTGTGGGGCGCGGTGGCGGTCGGCGCGCTGGCCATCACGCTCGTCCTGATCGCCTGGGCCCCAGGCGGGCTGGCCTTCCTCACGTTCCAGCGCGACCGGGGCACGGAGGTGGAGTCGCTCGGCGCGCTCGTCTTCCATGCCGCCCGGCAGTTCGGCTGGGACGGGGAGGTGCTGCTGAACTACGGCTCCGTGGAGTTCGTCGGCCCGTATGTGCCGCTGGTCAGCTCCCTGTCGCTGGTCCTGACGGTGGTGGCCTTCGGATGGCTGCTGCTGTGGCGGCTGCGGGCGCGGAGGTTCACGTCCGCCACGCTCGCCGACGCCGCGTTCACCGCCGTCCTCCTCTCCGTCACCACCAGCCGGGTCATCAGCCCGCAGTACATGATCTGGCTGGTCGGCGTGGCGGCCGTGTGCATGACCGTGCGGTCGAGCCGGATGGGGCTGCCCGCCGTCCTGGTCGTGCTCGCGTCCGGCGCCACGCTCCTGGAGTTCCCCGTCTGGTTCGCGGAGGTGGTGGCCGGCGAGGGCCGCGGCATCGTCCTGCTGGCCGTACGCAACGGCCTGCTCGTGGCGGCCTCGCTGACCGCCTGCCGCCGGCTGTGGCGCTCGGCGGCGGGCCCGCCCGGTCGCGCACCGGCCGCCCGCCGCGGCGTCGCGCGTCAGTCCAGCTGCCCGGACACGTACGACCGCCACCGCCGGGTGAACTCGGTCGGCGCGAGGCCCAACTGGTCCTTCATCGCCCGGCCCGCGCTCTCCTCGCCGCCCCGTCCCGCGGCCCGGTAGAACGCGCCGAGCTTCTTCTCGCCCCAGTTGTCGGCGATCATCCGGCAGGCCAGCCAGCCGCCCTCGTAGGCGCGCGCCAGCTGTTCGGCGCTGCGGCTGAAGCGGAAGTCGCCGTCGGCCGGCAGCCGGGGCGGCGGTGTGCCCTTGGCGACCGCGCGGGCCAGTTCGGGAGCGGTGGCGGCGGGCGGCCGGCCGCTGCCCCGGTAGGCCACCCAGTCGGCGAACCCCTCGGAGAGCCAGAGGGGCGTGGTGGCGGTGGTGACCGTGCGCGTCGCGACGTGGGTGGCCTCGTGGGTCAGCACGATCTGCCGGCCGGTGCCGGACAGTTCGCCGTACGCCTCGGGGTTGACGATGACCCGGTCGGCGGGCGCCGCCGGCGCCGTGCCCGCCTCGCCGGTGGTGACCGCGGCTATGCCCCGGTAGCCGGCGGAGTCGGTGGCGTCCAGCAGCTCCGCCATCCGGTCCAGCGACTGCGGCGCCTCGACGACCACCCGCCCGGCCCACTTCCCCGGCCACGCCTTGCCGACGGCGGGCACGGCCGCGTCGGTGCGCTCCGCCAGCTCGCGCAGCGCGGCGGTGCCGCGGCCCACGCCCAGGACGAGGCTGTAGCGGCCCCTGACGACCTGCACCGGGCCCTGGTCCCACAGTTGGCGGGCGCTGCGCCGGCCCTCCGCCGCGCCGTCCGTGTCCGAAACGATCCGCCAGCGCCCGCCGCGGTCGGTGAGCGTCAGGTACTGGACGGCGGTGACCGGCGCGGTGTCGTACCCGGCGAGCCGGTAGCGCAGCCGCACCTCGGCGGCGACCCGGCGGCCTTCCGCGCCCGCGACCGCCGGCAGGCCGAACGCGTCGGTCTTCACCAGCTCGTACGTCCAGGAGGCCAGCGGCACGTGCCCGAGGTTGGCGAACAGCTCCCGCTGCCGCGTGCGGTAAGCGACGGCGTGCGGGTCGACCGAGGCGAGGAAGGCCCCGGAGTCCCGGTCGCGTACGGCCGCCGCGCGCTGGTCGAGCATCCGCTGGATGCCCGGCGGCGGAGCCGGCTCGCCGGGCCGGCCGCATCCAGCCGACAGCGACAGCAGCACCGGCGGCAAGGCCGCGCACAGCGCCCTCCTGATCCGCCGGGCCGCCCGCCGCTGTGCCCGGTGACCTCTCACGTGGCTGATCGTATGCACCGCCCGCGCGGTACGGGTAGCGGTCAGGGTCGGGTTACGGTCGAGATCGGCATCATGCCCACGGGGTCGGAACGCACCCGCGCGCCGGGATACGGCGCGTGCACGACCTGTCCGTTGCCCACGTACATACCGACATGACTGGCATCGTCCCGGTA
Source organism: Streptomyces sp. NPDC017056 (assembly GCF_044332485.1). Classification (NCBI taxonomy): domain Bacteria; kingdom Bacillati; phylum Actinomycetota; class Actinomycetes; order Kitasatosporales; family Streptomycetaceae; genus Streptomyces; species Streptomyces sp. NPDC017056. The sequence goes on from NZ_JBIRPD010000001.1 coordinate 92,152, forward strand.
GATGACCAGGTCCCCCGGCTTGGCCTGACTGACCTGAACGTGCTGCCCCGCGCCGCGCTGGGCTTGCGAAGTGCGCGGAATGGCGACTCCGGCTCGCGCGTACGCCCACTGCATCAGCCCGGAGCAGTCGAACGAGGAGGGGCCCGACTGCCCCCAGGAGTACGGGGACCCGATCGCCGCGCGGACCGCCTGCACGGCGGCCCCGGCCCGGCCGGAGGCCGCCGGCGCCGCCGTCCCCGCCGGGCCGGGCAGGGAGCGCCCGGTGCTGCGGTTCGCCCGGTCGAAGGCCGCCCGGTCCTGCCCCGGCAGCGAGTTCAGCAGGCGCTGCGCCGCGGCCAGCTTGTGTTCGACGTCCTTCTTGTGGTGCACGACGTCCCGCCGGCTCGCCTCCAGGGCCGCCAGCTTCCCGGCCGCCTCCTTGCGCTCCTGCTCCAGCCCGCGCTGGGAGCCCTGGAGTTCGCGCAGCTGCCCGGCCTGGCTGCCCTGTACGCGGTCGAGTGCGGTGGCCTTGTCGAGGTAGTCCGCCGGGTTCTCGGAGAGCATCAGTTTCAGGGCCGGGTCCAGGCCGCCGGAGCGGTACTGGGCGGAGGCGATGGCGCCGAGCCGCGCGCGCAGCCGGTTGACGTGCTCCTGGCCGCGGGCCACCCGGTCCTGGAGCGCCGACACCTCGGTACGCAGCTTCCGCGCCCGCTCGGTCGCCCCGTTGTACTCCTCGGTGGCCTTCTCGGCCTGCTCGTAGAGGGCGTCGATACGCGCGGTGACATCGGCGGGCGCGGGCCGCGGCGCGGCCTGCACCGCTCCGGCGGACAGCGCGGCCGCGGCGGTGACCGCGGCGGCCGACAGGACGGTGGCCCTGGTCGCGCCGCCGACCAGGCCGGACTGCGAGACACGGCGGTGGGACGCCACTTGAAGCCGCACTCCCTTCCGTGCAGCCCCTGCCGCCCGGGACGGGCGGTCGGTGACCGGCGGCTGCGAGGGCAGACAGTAACGGCGCCGGTGGCCGGCGGCCAAAGACCCGCAACGCCCGCCGCCGGTAGGGAAAAAGCCGCCCCGCCGGTGACTGCGCAGGTCACCGGCGGGGCGGGAAGTCAGCGGCGCACACCGCAATTCGCCCGATCGGGCGGCATGTCCGGACGGCTCACGTCATCGTACGAACCGACCCCGGACGGGTCAGTGCACGTCAGACCCGGACGCCGAACTGGAAGGGCATGTTGTTGATCGACTCGTAGCGCACGGACGCGCCCGGCTTCGGCGCGTGCAGCACCTGGCCGTTGCCCGCGTACAGGCCGATGTGGTGCAGGTCGCCGTAGAAGAGCACCAGGTCGCCCGGCTTCAACGCGCTCTGCGAGCCGATCCGGGTACCGGCGTTGGCCTGCGCCTGCGAGGTGCGCGGCAGCGACTGGCCGGCCTGCTGGTACGCCCAGGAGGTCAGCCCCGAGCAGTCGAAGGAGGAGGGGCCGGTGGCGCCCCACACGTACGGCGAGCCGATCTTGGAGGCGGCCGCGGACAGGGCGGCGGCGCCGCGCTGCGAGGCCGGGACGTCGTTGCCCAGGTCGGGACGCTCGTTGCCGCGGCTGGAGCGGTTCTTCTTCTGCTCCTCCTGCTGGAGCTCCTGCTTCTCCTTGGCGGTCAGCGTGTTGAGCAGCTCCTGCGCCTTGGCGAGCTTGCCCTTGATCTCGTCCTTCTTGTCACCCAGCGCCTGGCGGGTCTCCGAGAGGTCCTTGATCTTGGCGGAGGCTTCCGCCCGCTCCTGGGCGAGCTGCCGCTGCTTGTCCGCGATGGTCTTCAGCTGCTCGGCCTGCTTGCCGCTCAACTGGTCCAGGGTCGCGGCCTTGTCGAGGTAGGTGTCCGGGTCGCCGGAGAGGAACAGCTGCACGGAGGGGTCGATGCTGCCGCTGCGGTACTGGCCGGAGGCGACCGCGCCGAGGCCCTTGCGGAGCTGGTTCAGCTCGCCCTGGCCGCGGGCGACCTTGTCCTGGAGGGCGTCGACCTCCTTCTGGAGCTTCTCCTGGTCCTCCTTGGCCCCGTTGTACTTCTCGGTGGCCTGCTCCGCCTGCTCGTAGAGCTTGTCGACCTCGGACTTGACGTCTTCCTTCTTCGGCTTCGGGTCGGCGTGGGCGGCCTGGGACGAGAGGGCGACGGCCGCTGCCGCGGTCGCGGTGAGTACGGTCACACGCGCGCGGCTCGGCTGCTTGGGTCGACGGTGGGACGCCACGGAGGCGAGCTCCTTCTTCCTTCAGCCGCCTACCGGGCGTGGGGGGTACGGGACCCCGGCTCCGCGCGTGAACACCGCGGACTCGGCGGTTCCTTCACTGTTCATCCCGGTTGGATGATCAACTGCATGAAGGGTTGAGGCCCGACCTTAGTAACCGAGTTGTGATCGCTTCAAATCCTCACCGGAAAAAACTGCCGGATGCTCCTCATCCTTTACCAACATCACACACGCAGTAACGGCCACTTGACACTCAGATACGAACTCCAGGCATAACCCACCTCGTTGATGGGTACACCTTTACCTTCACCCCGCGCGCCGCACGGGCCACCCGGGCCCCCTCAGGACCGCTCAGGTCCGGGCAAGTCGCTTGAGGAGCAGAGCCGATGCCACCGGCCGCGCACCGGCCTTGGCCACACCGTCGGCCACCTCCCGGTCCGTGGAGACCACCACCACCGGACGGCCCGGCGGCTCGGCCCGTACGAGCTGGCGGATCAGCTCGTCGGCCGTCACACCCGGCTTGCTGAACAGGACCCTTACCCCGCGCGGCGGCGCGAGCAGCACCGGCGCCGCCAGTTCGGCACCGTCGAAGACACACGTCATCTCCGCGCCGGTCTGGGCGGCGAGCACCGCGAGACCGCCCAGCAGCCGCAGCCGCTGCTTGTCCAACGGCATCGTGGGATAACCGGTCTTGGTGACGTTGTAGCCGTCCACCACCAGGTGGGCCTGCGGCAGCGCCAGCAGTTGGTCCAGCAGCGCCGGGTCGGTCTCCGACAGCGCGCGGGTGGCGATGTCCTTGGGCGTCATCTTGCCCGGCGCCACCGCGTCCACGGTGTCCGCAGGGTGCGTATCGGCGGGCGGCAGCGCCAGTTCCCGGCGCAGCCCCTGGGCCGCGTCCAGCACGGTGTCCAGCAGCAGCCGCAGCCGCATGTCCTCGACGCTGCGACCCTCGCGCGTGGCGCGGCGGCTGGCCTCCAACGACGACTCTGCCTCCGCGACGCGGGCCTTGAGGCGGCGCACCTCGCTGTCCGCCGCGGTCTTCTCCTGCGCGGCGGCGGCCCGTACGGACTCCGTCTCGGCCACGGCCTTGCGCACCGCCGCCTCGCCCCGCTTCACGTCACTGAGAGCGCTGCGCAGCTTGCGCTGCAAGGACTCGTTCTCCTTGCGCAGCGCCTCCAGGTCGCCGCGGACCCGCTCGGCCTCGGCGCGCGCCTGCCCGCGGGCCTGCGCCAGTTCCTCGCGCAGCGCGGCCAGCTCGCGTTCGGCCTCCTCGCCGGCCTGCTCGGCGCGGGCGCGCTGCGCCTCCTCGCCGGCCGCCGCGACCAGCTTGACCCAGCCCTCGGGGCGCAGCACATAGGCCGCCGCCGCGACGTCCAGCGGGTCGGCGGCGGCGGGCGGGGTGCCGTTGTCCAGCGCTTCGGCCAGTTCCGGCTGGGCCTCGCGGAGCCGGCCCGCGATCCGCTGCCTGAACACCGCGTCGTTCTCCAGCGCGGCGGCCATCGCGTTGCCCGCGAACTTGGCCCGGCGGCTGGGGGTGAACCGGGCGTACTGCCGCAGGGGCGGCGGGAGTTCGGCGACCGTCAGGCCGCCGAAGGACTCCGCGGTCAGCGCCACGACACGGCGCCGCACGCCCTCGGGCAACGGGCGGTCGAGCACCTCGTCCGCCTCGGCCGTACCGGCCTCGGCGTCGTGCTCCGCCCCCGCAGGCCCTTCTGGACGCTCCACCACTGCTGCATCGCTCCGATCTCAGGCGCTCGCGCCCGGCCGGTCGACCAGCTCGATCTGGTCGACCGCGTTGCACCAGCGGCAGCGCACGGACTCGATGCTCTCACTGAGCACCTCGCGTTCCTCCACCTTCGGTTCTCCGGCGAGGTCGAGGTGCAGGTACTCCACGACCTCCGACCGGCGCGTCACGTCGAAGCGCGTCAGATTGCCACACAGCGTGCAGCGCCACCGGGTCCCGTCCGTCGGCAGGGGAACAGCCATGGTGTCGTCCTCTTTCGTCACGCTCGGGCGAGCGGGGCTCGTGCTGTCGTTCGGGGTTTCACGCGGTGCGCCGTCGGACTGCGGAAGTACGCGGGGTACTGCCCGTTACCCTACGGCCTGACGCCCTCGCGGTGCGGCCCCGCCCGGGAGGCGGGACGCGGCGAGGCACTCTGTCCCGATTGCCCCCATTGCGCCATGATCACTTCATGACGGCCCCGCCCCTGGTCCCCCGGACGCCCCGCGCCCGCTCGGCGCTGACCGTGTTCTCCCGCATGACGAACGTGCTGATCGCCGTGTGCTGCGTGGTCTTCGTCGTCGGCCCCGCCTCCGGCCTCAACGGCATATACGGGACCGGCGACGCCGTCGTGCAGGCACAGACCGCGTACTTCGAACGGTGGGGCGTCATCCCGCGCGACCTGTGGAGCGGCTCGCCGCGCGCGCTGCTCACCCCGCTGACCGCCCTGTTCGTGCACGGCAGCTGGCTGCACCTGCTGGGCAACGTGCTCTTCCTGTACGTCTTCGGCGGCATGGCCGAGAGCCGCATGGGCCGGCTGTCCTTCACCGTCTTCTACGTCGTCACCGGCTACCTGGCGCTGATGGGCTACGCGGCCGCGCACGCCTCCTCGGGACAGACCCTGGTCGGCGCCTCCGGGGCGATCTCCGGGGTGCTGGGCGCGTTCCTGTACCTCTTTCCCAAAGCGCGGGTCACCAGCCTCTACCCGTTCCTCTTCTTCTTGCCGCTGCGCTTCCCCGCCTGGATCGTGCTGCTGTTCTGGTTCGTCCTCCAGTGGCTGGCCGCGCAGCGCAGCCCCGACACCCCGGGCGTGGCCTACCTCGCCCATGTCGTGGGCTTCGCGGCGGGCTTCGTGTACGCCTGGGTGCGCTACCGGGCGAGCCCCGCTCCGCCCGAGGGAACCGCCGCGGCCCCCGGTAGTGTGGAGTCCGCCGGAACGGCGAAGCAGCAGGCGACCGAGGGAGAGAGCCAGCCGTGATCACTTCGATCGTGCTCATCAAGACCAGCGTGGACCAGATCCCGGAGATCGCCGAGAAGATCGCCGCGCTGGAGGGCGTCAGCGAGGTCTACTCGGTCACCGGCGCCCACGACCTGATCGCGATGGTGCGGGTGGCCGAGCACGACGACCTGGCGGACGTCATCCCCGGCCGGATCAGCAAGGTGCCGGGCGTGTCCTCCACCGAGACGCACATCGCGTTCCGTACGTACTCCCAGCACGACCTGGAAGCGGCCTTCGCGATCGGCCTGGACGCCTGACCCGGGCCGCCTCCGCGTACGGCACCCGCGCCGCGGCGCCCGGACAGCGGAGCGCCGCGGCGGGGCGGTCCGTGAGCTACCCGGCGGCCGCGGTGTCCGGCACGCAGCGGCCGTCCTCGGTGCGGTAGCTCCACCGCGCGCCGTCCGTGACCAGCTCCTTGACGGCCCGCACGAAGCGGTCCACGTGCTCGTCGGGCGTGCCGGCGCCGAAGCTCACCCGGATGGCGTTCAGCGACTGCTCCCCCGGCGCCCCCTCCGGCGCGCCGCACTCCCCCGGGGCCTGGGACCCGGCGCCCAGCAGGGTCCGTACGAGGGGGTGCGCGCAGAACAGCCCGTCGCGCACGCCGATGCCGTACTCCGCCGAGAGCGCCGCCGCGAAGTGCGAGCTGTTCCAGCCCGCGACGACGAAGGACAGCACGCCCACGCGCGGCGCGTCGTCCCCGAACAGCGACAGCACGGTCACCTCGGGCACCTCGGCGAGGCCCGCGCGTACCCGCTCGACCAGCTGCTGTTCCCTGGCGACCAGGCTCTCGAAGCCCGCCTCGGTCAGCGCCTTGCAGGCGGCGGCGATGGCGTAGACGCCGATGACGTTGGGCGAACCGGCCTCGTGGCGGGCGGCGGTGGTGTGCCAGTCGACGTCCACCCCGCCGTCGACGCGGCGCGCGACCGTACGGCTGGCGCCGCCGCCCGCGAGGTACGGCTCCGCCGCCTGGAGCCAGTCCGCGCGCCCGGCCAGCACGCCCGCCCCGAAGGGCGCGTACAGCTTGTGGCCGGAGAAGGCGACCCAGTCCACGTCCAGCTCCGCGAGGTCGACCGGGTGGTGCGGGGCGAGCTGGGCGGCGTCCAGGACGATCCGCGCGCCGTGCGCGTGCGCCGCGGCGGCCAGCTCCCGTACGGGCCACAGCTCACCGGTCACATTGGAGGCACCGGTCACGCAGACCAGGGCGTTGCCGCTCCGCTGCGCTCCGCCTCCGCTCTTCTCGAAGCCCTCGGAAGCGGAGCCCGGCTCGCGCTCGGCCAGTGCCCGTTCCAGCGTGTCCACCGCCTGCTGCGGGGTGCGGGGAGCATCGAGGTACGTCACCTCGATGTCCGCGCGCTGCTCCCAGGGCAGCAGCGAGGCGTGGTGCTCGGTCTCGAAGACGAACACCCGTGTGTGTGCGGGCAGCACGGCGGCCAGCAGGTTAAGCGAGTCGGTGGTAGAGCGGGTGAAGACCACCTGGTCTCCCTCCCTGCATCCGAGGAAGCGGGCAACCTCCGCGCGGCTGTTCTCGAACAGGTCGGTGGACAGCTGCGAGAGGTAGCCGGCGCCGCGGTGCACGCTGCCGTAGTACGGGGCGTACGCGGCCACGTCGTCCCAGACGCGCTGGAGCGCCGGGGCGCTGGCGGCGATGTCCAGCGCCGCGTACTCGACCTCGCCGCCGGTGACGAGCGGGACCAGGACGTCGCGCCCCAGCACGGGCAGCGGGGCGCAGACGGCGGCATCGGTGGCGGAATCGGTGGCGGCAGGGGTGGCAGCGGCGGAAACAGGCATGGCGAACTCCCGTGAAGGCAGGGCGACTTCGCTGCGGGGCGCACACGCCGAAGCGGGGCCGGACCGGCAGCGGTGAAAGAAAAAAGGGGTGCGGAAAACGGGGCCGAACGGCCCTAACGCATTCGCTGATTCACGGGAGATCTCCCTCAAGGACCAGGATCCCTGGCACGAGGGATCCGCGCTTGCCGCAGACCTCGCTGCCTGCGGCCTGGTCATCACCCGGGGCACCCCGCCACGGACGGAGGGTTGCCGGACAGCGGGCCGGGGCCTGTGTCGCTGTCACTCGTGACCTGGGCAGCATCATGCCACACGATCGGACAGGCGCAAGGCCCGGTCCGCATCCCGGACCGGGCCCCGCGTCACACCACCGCGCTCAGGCGTTGCTGGCCGCCACCCACCGCTCCAGTGCCCGGCGGGCCGCGCCGGAGTCGACGGACTCGGCGGCCTTCGCGATGCCCGCCGCGATCTGCTCGGTCAGGGGCGCGTCCGTCGGCTCCAGGGCGACCAGCGCCGCCGCGGAGTTCAGCAGGACCGCGTCGCGTACGGGGCCCGGCTCGCCGCCCAGCAGGCGGCGCGCCACATCCGCGTTGTACGAGGCGTCGGCGCCGCGCAGCGCCTCCACGGGCACCAGGCCGATGCCCACGTCGCGCGGGTCGAAGGTCTCCTCGCGGACGTCGCCGTCCCGTACGACCCACACCTTGGACGTGGCGGTGGTGGTCAGTTCGTCCAGGCCGTCGTCGCCGCGGAAGACCAGGGCGGAGGAGCCGCGCTCGGCCAGCACCCCGGCCAGGATGGGCGCCATCCGCGCGTCGGCCACACCGGTGGCCTGGGCCCGTACCTTCGCCGGGTTGGTCAGCGGGCCCAGCACGTTGAAGGTCGTACGGATGCCCAGTTCGCGCCGCGCGGGCGCCACGTGCCGCAGCGAGGGGTGGAACTTGACCGCGAAGCAGAAGGTGATCCCGGCCTCCTCGGCGACCTCGACGACCCGGCGCGGGGTCAGGTCCAGGTTCACGCCCAGCTTCTCCAGCACGTCGGACGCGCCGCTGGCCGACGAGGCGGCGCGGTTGCCGTGTTTGACGACCTTCGCGCCGGTGCCGGCCACCACGACCGAGGACATCGTGGAGATGTTGACGGTCTTGGCGCCGTCGCCGCCGGTGCCGACGATGTCCACGCTCGGGCCCGGCACCTCGATGAGGTTGGCGTGCGCGTACATCGCCCGTACCAGTCCCGAGATCTCCGCCACGGTCTCGCCCTTGGCCCGCAGCGCCACCGCGAACCCGGCGATCTGCGCGTCGGTGGCCTGGCCGCGCATGATGCGGTCCATCGCCCACGCGGTGTCGTCGGCGCCCAGGTCGCGGCCCTGGAGGAGGGCTTCCAGCACGCCCGGCCAGGTGCGGGCCGCCACGCTGTCGCCGCCGTTCGGGGTCGCAACGTTCATGGTCCACACTCCTGGATTCGTCTCCTGCTGGTGCCGAAACCCTATCCGGCGGCCCGGCACGCCGGAGGGCCCCGTCCAGTTCCTGGAAGGGGCCCTCTGGGTGGCGTACTTACGCGGTGGTACTGCCGTGCGTCACACGGCGGGGATCAGTGGTGGCCGTGGCCGCTGGTGATCTCCTTGTACTCCTCCGGGGTCGGCTTCGGGATGACGTTGTCCTCGCCGTAGTAGCCCTTGGAGAGCTTGGCGCGGAGCTTGGTCGTCCGCTTGACCTTCCGCTCGACACCGTTCTCGTCGACCTCCGGGCCGATCTCGAACGGCTTGGGCTGCTCGTGCTGGGTGAGCGTGTGCAGCTGCTCCTGGTTGAGCGGCTCGTGCACCTCGATGAACTCACCGTGCGGCAGGCGCTTGATGATGCCGGACTCGCGTCCGTGCAGCACCTTGTCGCGGTCGCGGCGCTGGAGGCCCAGGCAGATCCGCTTGGTGACGATGAAGGCGAGCACCGGCCCGACGAAGAAGCCGATCCGGACGAACCAGGTCAGCGAGTTCAGCGACAGGTGGAAGTGCGTGGCCCACAGGTCGTTGCCGCCGCCGATCAGCATGATGAGGTAGGCGGTCAGCCAGGCCACACCGAAGCCGGTACGGGTCGGCGCGTTGCGCGGGCGGTCCAGGATGTGGTGCTCGCGCTTGTCGCCGGTGACCCAGGACTCGACGAACGGGTAGACCGCGATCGCGACCAGCACCAGCGGGAAGATGATGATCGGGATCAGCACACCGAAGTTGATGGTGTGGCCCCAGATGTCCCACTCCCAGCCGGGCATCACACGGACCAGACCCTCGGCGAAGCCCATGTACCAGTCGGGCTGGGCGCCGGTGGACACCTGGTCGGGCCGGTACGGGCCGATGGCCCACACCGGGTTGATGCTGGCGACCGCCGCGATCACCGAGATCACGCCGAAGACCAGGAAGAAGAAGCCTCCGGCCTTGGCCATGTAGACCGGCAGCAGCGGCATGCCGACGACGTTCTTGTTGGTCTTGCCGGCACCCGGGAACTGCGTGTGCTTGTGGTAGAAGACCAGGATCAGGTGCGCCACCAGCAGACCCAGCATGATGCCGGGCAGCAGCAGGACGTGCACCGTGAAGAACCTCGGGATGATGTCGTGCCCCGGGAATTCCCCGCCGAAGATGAACATCTGGAGGTACGAGCCGACCAGCGGCATCGCCAGGATGACGCCCTCGATGAAGCGGACGCCGGTGCCGGAGAGCAGGTCGTCCGGCAGGGAGTAGCCGGTGAAGCCGGTGAACATGCCCAGCACCAGCAGCAGGAAGCCGAACAGCCAGTTGACCTCGCGCGGCTTGCGGAAGGCGCCGGTGAAGAACACCCGCATCATGTGCACCATCATGCCGCCCAGGAAGACCAGGGCCGCCCAGTGGTGGATCTGCCGGATGAGCAGACCGCCGCGCACGTCGAAGCTGATGTCCAGCGTCGACTCGAACGCCTGCGTCATCCGGATCCCGTGCATGGGCACGTACGAGCCGTGGTAGGTCACCTCGGCCATGCTCGGGTGGAAGAACAGCGTCAGGTAGACGCCGGTCAGGATGATGATGATGAAGCTGTAGAGGCAGATCTCGCCCAGCATGAAGGACCAGTGGTCCGGGAAGATCTTGCGCATGTTGGCCTTGGCGAGGCTGTAGATGCCCAGCCGGCCGTCCGCCCAGTCGGCGATCCGCTCGCCCCGCGGCGCCTGGCCGCGGCGCGTGGTGGTCGCGCTCGTCTCGTTACTCATCCGCGCTCCCAGAAGCTCGGGCCGACGGGCTCCGCGAAGTCGCTGACGGCTTCGAGGAAGCCGTCCTTGACCGTGATGTGCAGCTGCGGCAGGGCGTGCCCGGCAGGGCCGAAGATGACGCGTCCGCCGTCGGCCAGGTCGAAGGTCGACTGGTGGCAGGGGCACAGCACGTGGTGCGTCTGCTGCTCGTACAGGCTGATCGGGCAGCCCACGTGGGTGCAGATCTTCGAGTACGCGACGATGCCCTCGTGCGACCAGTCCAGTTCCTGCTTGTCCTTGATGTTCTGCGGCTGGATCCGCACGAGCATCAGGGCGTCCTTGGCGATCTTCTGGTTGAACTCGTGGTCGTCCTCCTCCAGGCCCTCGGGCTTGGCGAAGGTCAGCGAGCCGACCGCGATGTCCTCGGGACGCAGCGGGAGGTTGGTGGACTGGTTGACCAGGCGGATGCCCTTCTTCCAGCCGGTCGAACGCAGCTTCTTCTCGGGCAGCGGGCCGAGGTCGCGCAGCAGCACGACACCGGAGAGCGGCACCAGGGCCAGCGCGCCGAACATGGTGTTGCGGACCAGCTTGCGGCGGCCGATCGCGGATTCCTTCGCGCCCTGGCGGAAGTCCTCCATGACCTTGGCCTTGACCTCGGGGGCCGCCTCGATCGGGTGCCGGTCGTCCGCGACCTCCTCGTCCGACATCAGCGTGCGGGCCCAGTGGACCGCGCCGGCGCCGATGCAGAAGAGCGCCACACCGAGCGTCAGGCCGAGCCAGAAGTTCAGCGAGCTGACGTGGCCGAACGGCCAGATGTAGGTGATCTCGTCGACCGGGAAGATCACGTAGGCGGCGATGAAGCCGACCGTCGCGAGCATCGACAGGGTGAAGAGAAAGGCGACCGCGCGCTCGGAGCGCTTGGCGGCCCGCTCGTCGATGTCCTGGATGCGGGGCTCGTGGGGCGGCAGCCCCGGGTCGGCGAAGGGGTTGTCCGCCGGCTCGACCGCACCGCCGTGAGCCGTGTCCCGCTCACTGGGGAGGTTCTTTTCTGGCACGTCTTCGTGTCGTCCAGTCTCACTCATGACTTCTTGGCCTTCGTAGTCCGGGCTGCGACCCAGACGGCGACCGCGATCAGCGCGCCCAGGCCGGCGATCCAACCGAAGAGGCCCTCACTGACCGGGCCGAGACCGCCCAGGCCCAGACCACCGGGGCTGGGGGTGTCGTCGCTGTTGACGGCGCCGAGGTAGGACACGATGTCCTTCTTGTTCTGCGGGGACAGCGAACCGTCACCGAAGGAAGGCATGTTCTGCGGGCCGGTCTCCATGGCCTCGTAGATGTGCTTCGGGTCCACGCCTTCGAGCGTCGGTGCGAACTTGCCGTTGGTCAGGGCGCCGCCCTTACCGGTGAAGTTGTGGCACTGCGCGCAGTTCGTACGGAACAGCTCACCGCCCTTGGCGATGTCCGCGCCGTCCTTGCTGTACTGCTCCTTGCCCGGCACGTTGGGACCGGCACCCAGCGACGCGACGTACGCCGCGAGCTGGTCGATCTCGGCCTGGCTGTAGATGTTCTTCTTCCGCGGTACCTGGGCGCCGGGCTGCTGCGCCGGCATCCGGCCGGTACCGACCTGGAAGTCGACGGCGGCGGCGCCCACGCCGACCAGGCTCGGGCCGTCGGAGGTGCCCTGACCGCCGGTGCCGTGGCAGCTGGCGCAGCCGACGGCGAAAATCTTCTTGCCCTCCTTGATGGCAAGAGACTGGGCGGTGTCATCGGCCTGGGCCTTGTCCGCAGGCGCGAACGCGGCGTACAGCCCCCCAGTGACCGCCAGCGCGAAGAGTAGGACGACGAGCGCCGCCAGCGGATGGCGCCGTCGTGCGGAGAGCTTTTTCACGGATTACCCCGGTGTCAGGATCTTCTGCGTCGATGCTTTGGCTATGTCTGTCTGAAGCGCGGTTCCGGTGCGGGACCGGTCAGCGGATCAGGTAGATCGTGGCGAAGAGGCCGATCCAGACGACATCGACGAAGTGCCAGTAGTAGGACACGACGATGGCCGCGGTGGCCTGTTCGTGGGTGAACCTCTTGGCCGCGTATGTCCTGCCCAGGACCAACAGGAAGGCGATGAGACCGCCCGTCACGTGCAGGCCGTGGAAGCCGGTGGTCAGGTAGAACACCGAGCCGTACGGGCCGGACGAGAGCGAGAGGCCCTCGTGCTTGACCAGATCGGTGTACTCGAAGACCTGACCGCCGATGAAGATCGCACCCATGATGAAGGTGATCACGAACCAGGTCCGGAGCTTCTTGACATCGCCACGCTCTGCGGCGAACACACCGAGCTGGCAGGTCAGAGAGCTGAGCACCAGGATCGTCGTGTTCGTCGCGGAGAACGGAAGATTCAGCGCATCGGCGGATTCCTTCCAATACTCGGTCCCGGTCACCGATCGGAGGGTGAAGTACATCGCGAAGAGGGCCGCGAAGAACATCAGCTCGGAACTCAGCCAGATGATGGTTCCGACGCTGGTGAGGTTCGGCCGATTGACCGACGGGTGCGCGTGCCCGGTTTCTACTGTCGTTGCTGTCGCCACGACCGACATTATGTCGGTCGCTTATCCCGCCCTCACCCCGGGGGGTGCCGTTCGGTGTGTCAAGGGCGTATGCCCTGCTCGTACGGCCCACTGCGGCAGTCGCCCGAAGGGAGGACCCGGGGCCCGCCATACGGCCCCGCGCCGCCGCTCCGACCAGTCCTGACGGGGCGTCGGGCGGATCTTTGATCGCGCCGAACCCTCCTGCGCGCCGCCGCCCGGGCAGTAGCATCCGCGCTGGGGCCACCGCCCGGCCGCGGCCGGGTGACGTCCCGCCCGAAGCTGTTCTGCTGCGATGCGTGGAGGAACGATGCAGGCGACTGCCACGGTGCTGGTCTACAGCGACAACGCCGACACCCGCGAGCAGGTACGGCTCGCGACGGGCCGCCGGCCTGCCGCGGACGTGCCCCCGGTCGAGATCGTGGAGTGCGCGACCCTGCCCGCCGTGCTGGAGGCCCTGGAGCGGGGCGGGATCGACGTGTGCGTGCTGGACGGCGAGACGGCGCCCGCCGGCGGCATGGGCGTGTGCCGGCAGATCAAGGACGAGATCTTCGACTGCCCGCCGGTGCTGCTGCTCATCGGCCGCCCGCAGGACGCGTGGCTGGCCACGTGGAGCCGCGCGGACGCCGCTGTGACGCACCCTGTGGACCCGGTGGCCTTCACGGACGCCCTGGCCGGGCTGCTGCGCCGCAGGCTCCTCACGGGGGCCTGAGCGGCCGTCTGAGGGGCCTCCTGAGCGGCCCTCAGGCTTGCGGGCGCAGCCGGGCGGCATTCTCGGGTCCCGGCCGCTGCTCCTGCTCGCCTGTGGTGCTGGGCTTGTTCTTGTCCAGCGCGCTGCCCTCGCGCCACTGCTTCCACGGCATGTTCCAGTCGCCGAAGCCGTTGTCGAAGGGCGTCATGGTCTCGCCGCCGCTGTTGACGACCTTGACCAGGTCGCCGACGCGCACCGTGTCGAAGAACCACTTGGCGTTCTCCGTGGACATGCCGGTGCAGCCGTGGCTGACGTTGGCGGCGCCCTGCGATCCCACTGACCAGGGCGCCGCGTGCACGTATTCACCGCTCCAGGTCACCCGGGTGGCCCAGTAGACCGGCAGGTCGTAGGAGTCCGAGCTGCCCGAGGGGATGCCGATGGTGTCGCCCCGCATCCGGACGAAGCCCTCCTTGCCCAGGACGACCTTGGTGCCGTTGCGGGTGGAGTAGCCGGGCTTGCCGGTGGTGACGGGGATGGTGTTGATCTCCGCGCCGTTGCGGGTGACCGTCATGGTGTGCGCGGACGCGTCGGTGACGGCCTCCACCCGGTCCGCCGTACGGAACTTGACGGGCTTGGCCGGGCCCCCGTAGAGCGCGCCGTCGATCTTGAGGCCCTCCAGGTTGCTGCGTACGTCGACGGCGGCGTGCGTGGGCCAGTACTCGCGCGGCCGGAAGTGCAGCGACTTGCTGTCGACCCAGTGCCAGGCGCCCTCGACGCGCGGGGTGGACTCGACCTTCAGCGCGCCCTCCACGATCGCGCGCGCCTTGGGGTCCTTGACCGGCTTGCTCAGCGCGGCCGTGACGGGCTGCCCGACCCCGTACGTGCCGTTCTCGGGCCCGAAGGTGACCCGCAGCCGGTCGCCCGCGTCCTTGGTGTCGATCCGGAGGATCTTGCGGCCCGGCTCGCCGTCCTCGTCCTCGGTGCTCACCCGGACCGTGTAGCGGGTGCCGGCGGCCAGCGGCACGGTGGTGCGCCACTGCCTGCCGTCGGCGGTCAGTTCGCCCCTGATGTAGCGGCCCGAGGCGTCGGTGGCGGTCACGTCCGTGATCCGGGCCTCGTCACCGGTGGTGGTGACCTCCAGCGGCTTGTCCGGGTCCGCCTTCTCGCCGTCGCCCGGGGCGTTGGCCGAGATCTGCCCGGCGGCGTCGTACGGCGTCGCCGAGAGCGGGTCCGACGACGAGCCGCCGCAGGCGGTGGCGCCCGCCCCCAGGGGCGCCAGCAGCAGGGCGCAGCTCAGCGCCGTCCGGGACCGTGGTCTGTGGCTCATGACCCCAAAATATGAAGGTTCATCAGGCGCGGCGCGCTGGAGGACTGCAAACGGGCGGGCCCGGACACCTGGTGAGGTGCCCGGGCCCGCCCGGTGTGCAGGGACCGCGTTACTGCGTGCGGTTCTCGCCGCGGTAGTACTCGAAGACCCAGCCGAACAGGCCGATCAGGATGACCGGGGCCGAGAAGTAGAGCAGCCACCAGCCGAAGACGACGCCCAGGAAGGCGAGCGCGCCGCCGATGCCCAGGGACAGCGGCTGCCAGCTGTGCGGGCTGAAGAAGCCCAGCTCGCCGGCGTCGTCGGAGACCTCGGCCTCGTCGTTGTCCTGCGCTCCGGCGTCCACCCGGCGAGCCGTGAAGGCCAGGTAGTAGCCGATCATGATGCACAGGCCGAAGGCGAGGAACAGCGCGGTGGTGCCCGCCGGCTCCTTCGACCAGACGCCATAGACGATCGCCATGGCGAGGACGAAGACGGAGAGCCAGATGAACATCTTGCCCTGGATCTTCACTTGCCGACCTCCTTGCCGCCGAACAGCGCCGTGTCCTTCTGGCCCTCGTTCTCGATGGCCTCCATCGCGGCGATCTCAGGGTGGTGCAGGTCGAACGCCGGGGATTCGGACCGGATGCGCGGCAGCGTGAGGAAGTTGTGCCGCGGCGGCGGGCAGGAGGTCGCCCACTCCAGCGAGCGGCCGTAGCCCCACGGGTCGTCGACCTCGACCTTCTTGCCGTACTTGGCCGTCTTCCAGACGTTGTACATGAACGGCAGCATCGACAGGCCGAGCAGGAACGAGGCGATCGTCGAGATCGTGTTCAGCGTGGTGAAGCCGTCGGCGTACAGGTAGTCCGCGTAGCGGCGCGGCATGCCCTCGGCGCCCAGCCAGTGCTGGACGAGGAAGGTGCCGTGGAAGCCGACGAACAGCGTCCAGAACGTGATCTTGCCGAGTCGCTCGTCCAGCATCTTGCCGGTGAACTTGGGCCACCAGAAGTGGAAGCCCGCGAACATCGCGAAGACGACGGTGCCGAAGATGACGTAGTGGAAGTGCGCCACGACGAAGTACGAGTCCGAGACGTGGAAGTCCATCGGCGGCGACGCCAGGATGACGCCGGTCAGACCACCGAAGGTGAAGGTGATCAGGAAGCCGACCGCCCACAGCATCGGAGTCTCGAAGGACAGCGAGCCCTTCCACATCGTGCCGATCCAGTTGAAGAACTTCACACCGGTCGGTACCGCGATGAGGAATGTCATGAACGAGAAGAACGGTAGGAGTACCCCGCCCGTCACGTACATGTGGTGCGCCCACACCGTCACCGAAAGACCCGCGATCGAAATCGTCGCCGCGATCAGACCGATGTAACCGAACATCGGCTTCCGGGAAAAGACCGGAATGACCTCGGAAATGATGCCGAAGAACGGCAGCGCGATGATGTAGACCTCGGGGTGCCCGAAGAACCAGAACAGGTGCTGCCAGAGCAATGCCCCGCCATTGGCCGCATCGAATACATGCGCCCCGAATTTACGGTCCGCCTCCAGGGCGAACAGCGCGGCGGCCAGGACCGGGAAGGCCAGCAGGACCAGCACACCGGTCAGCAGGACGTTCCAGGTGAAGATCGGCATGCGGAACATCGTCATGCCGGGGGCGCGCATGCAGATGATCGTGGTGATGAAGTTGACCGAACCGAGGATCGTGCCGAAGCCGGAGAAGGCCAGACCCATGATCCACATGTCCGCGCCCACGCCGGGCGAACGCACCGCGTCCGACAGCGGCGAGTAGGCGAACCAGCCGAAGTCCGCCGCACCCTGCGGGGTGAGGAAGCCGGCCACCGCGATCAGCGAGCCGAAGAGGTACAGCCAGTAGGCGAACATGTTCAGCCGCGGGAACGCCACGTCGGGCGCGCCGATCTGCAGCGGCATGATCCAGTTCGCGAAACCGGAGAACAGCGGCGTCGCGAACATCAGCAGCATGATCGTGCCGTGCATCGTGAACGCCTGGTTGAACTGCTCGTTCGACATGATCTGCGTGCCGGGACGAGCGAGCTCGGCGCGCATCAGCAGCGCCATCAGTCCGCCGATGCAGAAGAACGCGAACGACGTGACCAGGTACAGCGTGCCGATGGTCTTGTGGTCAGTGGTCGTCAGCCAGCTCACCACGACGGAGCCGGGAGACTTTTTACGTGCTGGCGGTGCTGCCGGAGCCGTTGCGGCGGCGGCACCCTGAGGTTCGTTGAGGATGCTCACTTGTTGTTGGTCTCCGCGTTCCTGGCGTGATCCGTCTGCTTGATGCCCGACGGCAGGTAACCGGTCTGGCCCTTCTTCGCCAGGTCCTTAAGGTGCTCCCGGTACTGCTCGGGGGAGACGACCTTGACGTTGAAAAGCATCCGGGAGTGGTCGACGCCGCAGAGCTCGGCGCACTTGCCCATGAAGGTGCCCTCCTTGTTGGGGGTCACCTCGAAGACGTTGGTGTGGCCGGGGATCACGTCCTGCTTCATCAGGAACGGCACCACCCAGAACGAGTGGATGACATCACGCGACGTCAGGACGAACTGGACGGTCTCGCCCTTGGGCAGCCACAGGGTCGGGCCCGGGTTGCCGGTGTCCGGATTCCGCGTGCCCGGAATGCCCTCGTCGTACACGCCATCGGCGCCGGCGGGGACGTTCTTCTTCCACTTGTCCGGGATCGCGTCGAGTTCCTTGGAGTCGATGTTCGTGGTGTCGGCCTTGCCGTCCACGTTCTCCAGGTAGTTGAACGCCCAGCTCCACTGGAAGCCCACCACGTTGATGACGTGGTCGGGCTTCTTCGAAGTCTTGAGGAGTTCGCTCTCATCGCGCGCGGTGAAGTAGAAGAGCACCGCGATGATGATGAACGGAACGATGGTGTACAACGCCTCGATGGGCATGTTGTACCGCGTCTGTGCGGGGACCTCCACCTTGGTCCGGCTGCGGCGGTGGAAGATCCAGCTCCAGATGATCAGGCCCCACACCAGCACGCCCACTGCAAGGGCGGCGGCCCAGGAGCCCTGCCAAAGGGAGAGGATCCGCGGCGCCTCTTCAGTAGCCGGATTGGGCATGCCGAGGTTGGGAAAGTCCTTGTATGTGCAACCGGTCGAGGTTGCCAGGACCAGTCCCGCAGCCAGCACCTGCGGCAGCTTCCGCCGCATCGGGCGCCGCGACGAGCGGTCGGAGCCGTTGGGACTCACGTAGCGCCTTCCCGAGAGTCTCGCCCGCGAGACCGGCTGCGGCCGTCTCGCTGGTCGGTCGCCGGCCCTGGCACGGGCAGGGGTTTGGATGTTTATGCGGACCAAACCCTACTGGACGCTATTTGGGGTCGCGCGGGGAGGGTGCCCAACGCGCCGCACCGCTCCCCGAAGGGGTGGCTGCGGCATCCGGGGGACGGCCCCCCGGCGGCGGAATGCCGGGCTCCGCCGGTCATCTGACGCCGCGCCCGGCACCCGGATGCGAACGCGCTAGCGTCGGGGGCGTGTCCTACTTCGACGCCGCCTCGGCCGCTCCCCTGCACCCGGTCGCCCGTGAGGCCCTGCTCGCCTCCCTCGACGAGGGCTGGGCCGACCCGGCCCGCCCCTACCGGGAAGGCCGCCGCGCCCGGCTGCTGCTGGACGCCGCGCGGGAGGCCGCGGCGGAGGCCGTGGGCTGCCGCCCCGACGAACTCGTTTTCACTCCATCGGGGACGCAGGCGGTGCATTCGGCGATCTCCGGCACGCTCGCGGCGCGTCGGCGTGTCGGCCGCCGTCTGGTCCACTCGGCGGTGGAGCACTCCTCCGTACTGCACGCCGCCGCGGTCCACGAGGCGGCCGGCGGGTCGGTGTCCGAGGTGGGCGTGGACCGTACGGGCCGGGTGGCCGCGGCGGACTTCGCCGCCGCGCTGCATCCCGGCACCGCGCTGGCGGCGCTCCAGTCCGCCAATCACGAGGTGGGCACCGAGCAGCCGGTGGCGGAGGCCGCCGACGCCTGCCGGGCGGCGGACGTGCCGCTGCTGGTGGACGCCGCCCAGTCGCTCGCCTGGGGGCCCGTCGGCGGCGCCTGGTCGCTGCTGACGGGCAGCGCCCACAAGTGGGGCGGCCCGCCGGGCGTGGGGCTGCTGGTGGTCCGCAAGGGCACCCGGTTCGCGCCGCAGGGCCCGCTGGACGAGCGCGAGTCGGGCCGTGTGCCGGGCTTCGGGAACATCCCGGCGGTGGTCGCCGCGGCGGCGTCGCTGCGCGCCGTACGGGCGGAGGCGGCGGCCGAGGCGGTACGGCTACGGGGCCTGGTGGACCGCGTCCGGGCGCGGGTGGCCGCGTCGGTGCCCGACACGGAGGTCGTCGGCGACCCGGTGAACCGCCTCCCCCACCTGGTCACCTTCTCGTGTCTCTATGTCGACGGGGAGACCCTGCTGCACGAGCTGGACCGCGCGGGGTTCTCCGTCTCCTCCGGGTCCTCCTGCACCTCCAGCACCCTCACACCGAGCCATGTGCTGCGGGCGATGGGCGTGCTCTCGGAGGGCAACGTGCGGGTGTCGCTGCCGCCGGGCACCGCGGAGGCCGACGTCGACCGTTTCCTGGCGGTCCTCCCGGAGGCGGTCCGCTCCGTACGGGAGAAGCTGGGCGCCCCGGCCGCCGGGGTCGCCCCCTCCCCCGCCGCGGAACACGTCGTCGACGCGCTGGGCAAGCGGTGCCCGGTGCCGGTGATCGAGCTGGCGAAGGTGATCGGGGACGTGCCGGTGGGCGCCACGCTGACCGTCCTGGCGGACGACGAGGCGGCGCGGCTGGACATCCCGGCGTGGTGCGGGATGCGGGGCCAGGAGTACGTGGGCGAGCGGGCGGCGGAGCGGGGCACCGCGTACGTCGTGCGGCGCCTCGTGTGACCGCCGGTCACGGCCCGTGGCGCGGCGCCCCCGGCGGGCCGCCGCGCCACGGGGACCGGGTCAGGCCAGGTGGGCCCGGACGTCCTCGGCGGCCTCGTGGCCGTACGCCTTGGTGAAGCGGTCCAGGAAGTGGCTGCGGTGCAGCTCGTACTCCTGCGTGCCGACGGTCTCGATGACCAGGGTCGCCAGCATGCAGCCGACCTGGGCCGCGCGCTCCAGGCCGACATTCCAGGCGAGGCCGGACAGGAAGCCGGCGCGGAAGGCGTCGCCGACGCCGGTCGGGTCGGCCTTGGTCTTCTCCTCGGCCGTGCCCACCACGATGTCCGGCTCGCCGGCCCGCTGGATGCGGACGCCGTCGGCGCCCAGCGTCGTGACGCGGGTGCCGACCTTGCCGAGGATCTCCTCCGCGGTCCAGCCGGTCTTGTTCTCGATGAGGCTGGCCTCGTACTCGTTGTTGAACAGGTAGGCGGCGCCGTCCATCAGGGTGCGGATGCCCTCGCCGTCCATCCGGGCGATCTGCTGGGAGAAGTCGGCCGCGAAGGGGATGCCGCGGGTACGGCACTCCTCGGTGTGGCGGACCATGGCCTCCGGGTCGTCCGCGCCGATCAGGACGAGGTCCAGGCCGCCGACGCGCTCGGCGACGGAGTGCAGCTCGATCAGCCGCGCCTCGCTCATCGCGCCGGTGTAGAAGGAGCCGAGCTGGTTGTGGTCGGCGTCGGTGGTGCACACGAAGCGCGCCGTGTGCTTGACCTCGGAGATGCGGACCGAGCGGGTGTCCACGCCGTGCCGGTCGAGCCAGGCGCGGTACTCCTCGAAGTCGTTGCCCGCGGCGCCGACCAGGATCGGCGAGGTGCCCAGCTGGCCCATGCCGAAGCAGATGTTGGGGCCCACGCCCCCGCGCCGTACGTCGAGTTCGTCGACCAGGAAGGAGAGGGAGATCGTGTGCAACTGGTCGGCGACCAGCTGGTCGGCGAAGCGGCCGGGGAAGGTCATCAGGTGGTCGGTGGCGATGGAGCCGGTGACTGCGATACGCACGACGGGTCTGCTCCTGCGGGAGGCGGAAGGACGGGACGGACGTTGGCCAACGGTACCGGGTCGCCCGATCCGCTCCCACCTGCCAAAACTACCCAATAGTAGGGCTTTCTTCGCGGGGCGCGGGATGCGTACGGTGCCCGTATGACCAACCATGTGAAGGGCGTCACACCCCGCCCTGCCGCCTCGCCCGGTTTCCCCGCCGAACCGGAGTCGATGGACCAGCTGCTGGGCGACTGCGCGCGGATGGCTCCGCACTGGCGCAGCGGCCCCCGGACGCCCCGGACCCCCGCCCGCGAGCTGCACGGCATCCGCGTCCCCGCCTCCTCCGCCGCCCTGGTCAGGGGCATGTCCGAGTACGGGGACTGAGACACCGGCGCCGATCCCGGGGAACCGCGAACGCACCGGGCCCGTCCAACCGGCGTCCTCCCCACGGAGGAGTACACGTCAGTTGTTCAGCGGAGCCGAAGGAGCGATGCGGTGAGCACCGAGGACACTCCCCCCGCGTCCGGCGGGGAGAATTCCAGCCACGACACCCAGGAGACCACCGCACGGCGCCGGCGCAGCCCGCTGATCGTCGCCTCGATGGCCGCGGCGGTCCTGCTGGTCGGCGGCGGCGCGGCGTACTGGGCCTCGTCCGCCTCCGGCGGCGGCGAGAGCGGCGTCGGCGCCGCGGCGAAGAACACGCCGCCGCCGCTGGCCCTGGACGGTTACGCGCAGGGCGGCGGCTCGCGCAGCGGCATCGCGCCCGGCGAGCCCGACCCCACGGGCGCCGGATACCGGGCGACGGGCACCCTGCCCAAGGGGCCCGGGTCGGCGCCCGTCTACCAGCCCAAGGGCGAGGTCAGCCAGGCCGCGGTGGCCCGGCTGGCCGAGGCCCTGGGCCTGGACGGGAAGGTCCGGTCGGACGGCAACTCCTGGAAGGTCGGCGGCCTGACGCGGGACGCGCGCAGCCCCGTCCTCCAGGTGGCCAAGAGCGGTTCCGGCGCGTGGACGTACTCGCAGTACGGCACCCCCAACGGGACCGGCTGCGCGGAGACCGCCCCCGCCAAGGGGGCCGGCGGTTCCCAGGCGAGCGGCCCCGGCTGCCCGTCCCACCAGGGCGGCGACGCCAGCACCCAGGACGACGGCAGCGGCAAGGGCGCCGTCTCCCAGGAGAAGGCCAAGCAGGCGGCGCAGCCGGTGCTGGACGCGCTCGGCCAGAAGGACGCCAAGCTGGACGCGAGCGGCCTGTCCGGCGCCGTACGGACCGTGAGCGCCAACCCCGTGGTGGGCGGGCTGCCCACGTACGGCTGGCAGAGCGACATCCAGGTCGGCTCGGACGGCCAGGTCGTCGGCGGCAGCGGCCAGTTGGCCCAGCCGGTCAAGGGCGACACGTACCCGGTGCAGAGCGCGGCGAAGACGCTGGAGCGGCTCAACCAGACGCACGGCGGCGCGAACTCCGGCACCGGCGGCTGCGCGACGGCCGAGCCGCAGAAGCAGGACGGCAAGGACGCCGAGCCGTGCGCGGGCAGCGCCTCCGCGCGGAAGCCCGCCGAGGTGACCGGCGCGGTCTTCGGGCTCGCGGTGCAGTACGTCAACGGCCGGCAGGCGCTGGTGCCCTCGTGGCTCTACCAGGTGCGGCAGCCCGGCGGCGGTACGGTCACGCACCCCGCGGTGGACCCGGCGTACGTCAAGGGCGGCAACGGGGGCAGCGGCGGCTCCGGCAGCGGGACCGCGCAGCCGCCGGACAGCGGCAAGCCGTCGGGCAAGGCGGGCGCGATGGGCCTGGAGTCGTACGCGGTGAGCCCGGACGGCAAGTCGCTGACGCTGTACTTCTGGGGCGGCGTGTGCAGCACGTACTCGGCGACCGCCGTGCAGACCGGCTCCAGCGTGCAGGCCGAGGTCATCGGCAAGGAGAAGAAGCCGAACCAGATCTGCGTGAAGATGGCGAAACTGTTCACCCAGACCGTGCCGCTCGACAAGCCGCTGGCCGGACGGGACGTGATCGACGCGTCGACGGGCAAGGAGGTGCCGCAGAAGTAGCGGCAGCCTCCGCGGCCCGCGAATACGACGGCCAGCGGATACGACAACGGCGGCGCTCCCCACCGGGGGCGCCGCCGTCGTACGCGCTCTGCTCCTCAGCCGACCCTCGGGTCGGTCGCGGGTCAGTTGAAGGAGTCACCACAGGCGCAGGAGCCCGTGGCGTTCGGGTTGTCGATCGTGAAGCCCTGCTTCTCGATGGTGTCGACGAAGTCGATGGAGGCGCCGCCCAGGTACGGGGCGCTCATCCGGTCGGTGACGACCTTGACGCCGCCGAAGTCCTTGACGACGTCGCCGTCGAGGGACCGCTCGTCGAAGAAGAGCTGGTAGCGCAGGCCGGAGCAGCCGCCGGGCTGGACGGCCACGCGCAGCGCGAGGTCGTCGCGGCCCTCCTGCTCCAGCAGGGCCTTCACCTTCGACGCGGCCGCGTCGGACAGGATGATGCCGTCGCCGACGGTGGTCTCGTCCTGAACGCTCATCTAGATCTCTCCCGGGTTGTACGGACCGCTTGCCCTCGGCTGCAACCGATGGGGCCCCGGATTAATTCCGGCTGGGCGCGACGTGTTGTTGGCCTTCCACGTTCATGCTCGCACACCGGCGGCGGGTCGCGGGGCGGCCCGGGCACGGGGATGCGTCACATCGACGCGATGGCCATCGTCAAACTGACGTGAAGCGGCTATGATAGATAGCGTCAAATAGACGAAAAGGTCTCCGGTGCACGTCCGCACCGGCCCCACCGGTGCGGCTCCGCCGCGCTTATATCTGCGAAAAGAGAGGGTGCGTGTTGTGACCACCGCCCAGCCCTTGGATGTCCAGCCGACCCCGCTCGCGCTGCTGCTCCTCGGCCGCGAGGCCGACCCCAAGAGCGAGCGCGGCGTGGACTGCCCCGGCGACCTGCCGGCACCGTCCGACCCCGGACTCGTCGAGCGCGCCCGCGCCGCCAAGGCGAAGCTGGGCGACAAGGTCTTCGTCCTCGGGCACCACTACCAGCGCGACGAGGTCATCGAGTTCGCCGACGTGACCGGCGACTCCTTCAAGCTGGCGCGCGACGCGGCGGCCCGCCCGGACGCCGAGTACATCGTCTTCTGCGGCGTGCACTTCATGGCCGAGTCCGCCGACATCCTCACCTCCGACGACCAGCAGGTCGTCCTGCCCGACCTGGCCGCCGGCTGCTCCATGGCCGACATGGCCACGGCCGAGCAGGTCGCCGAGTGCTGGGACGTGCTCACCGACGCCGGCGTGGCCGAGCAGGTCGTCCCCGTCTCGTACATGAACTCCTCCGCCGACATCAAAGCCTTCACCGGCAAGCACGGCGGCACGATCTGCACCTCCTCCAACGCCAAGCGCGCGCTGGACTGGGCCTTCGAACAGGGCGAGAAGGTCCTCTTCCTGCCCGACCAGCACCTGGGCCGCAACACCGCCGTACGCGACATGGGCATGTCCCTGGACGACTGCGTCGTCTACAACCCCCACAAGCCCAACGGCGGCCTGACCGCCGACCAGCTCCGCGCCGCCAAGATGATCCTCTGGCGGGGCCACTGCTCCGTCCACGGCCGGTTCTCGCTCGAATCCGTCGAAGACGTACGGGCCCGCATACCCGGCGTGAACGTCCTCGTACACCCCGAGTGCAAGCACGAGGTCGTCGCCGCCGCCGACTACGTGGGCTCCACGGAATACATCATCAAGGCCCTGGAAGCCGCCCCGCCCGGCTCCAAGTGGGCCATCGGCACCGAACTGAACCTCGTCCGCCGCCTGGCCAACCGCTTCGCCGCCGAGGACAAGGAGATCGTCTTCCTCGACAAGACGGTCTGCTTCTGCTCCACCATGAACCGCATCGACCTGCCCCACCTCGTCTGGACCCTCGAATCCCTCGCCGAGGGCAAGGTCGTCAACCGCATCCAGGTGGACCACGAAACAGAGAGCTTCGCAAAGCTGGCCCTGGAACGAATGCTGGCACTGCCGTAGCGGAGCGCGCCTTCGGCGCGCGGAGAGCCGTGGCCCGTGGGGCCCGTACCGGACTAAGGGCCCGGGGCGGGCCCCACGGGAATATTGCTTCCAGGCCCGCTTCCGGACCCGGCGGGGCGGCCCTCGCCCGCAAGCCCTCCCCGGACCAGCGCGAAGCGTACAGTTCTGTGCATGGGTGACACTCTGTGCATGGGTGACACTCTGCCGATCACCGAAGCGCGCGCCCGGTTCGGGTCACTGGTGCGCCGCGCCTCCCACGCGCGCGAGCGGATCACGATCACCGATCACGGCCGGCCGGCCGGCAGCCGTACTGATAAACCCCCAGGAACTCGCCGACCTGGAAGACGCCCTGGCGCTGGCGCGGTATCGCGCGCGGCAGGTATCCGGTGAGGCCGCGAGCGTCCCGCACGACGAAGTACGCGCCAGGCTCGGACTGTCACACAGTTGACGTACGAGATCACCTGGGACCCGGCCGCCATTGACGCGGCTGCCCCGTTCCTGACGGACGATCCCGACGGGCTGCGCCAGCTGATGGACGCCGTCGACCTGCTCGCCGCCCAGCCGCGCCCGGCAGGCACAGCGGAGTACGGCTCACCTGACCTGCGACGCATGCATGTCGGTCGCTACCGAGTGCTGTACGAGGTCACCGAAGCCGCCATCACCATCGTGATCATTCAGCTCGGCCGACTCGGCTGACGCGGCGAACGCTGCCCCGCAGGTCTCAGGCATCAGGTCTCACAGATAGATCTGCCGTCGACACCCACAGCAGAACGTCTTGCCCCCGCACCTCTCAGTCGCCCCGTGCTCGCAAGGCTGCGCTTCCTCCTGCACCAGCCGGGCCCCACGACTGACCGCAATGCGCAGCACGTCACGCAGCGCGCGGCGCAGTTCCCGAGGCCCGGAGTCGCCCGCCACCACCCCCTCCGCGGCCTGCAACAGCTCCTCCTCCGCTTCGTCAGCGATCAAGGACAGCAGACTCTCCGAGTCATCCGTACTGAGGTAGCACGCCCCACCCGCAGGCGTGGTCCACGGCAGGAGGCGCAGCGGCGCACCGCACCGGTTACCGGTCATCACGCCGCCACCCCGGCGACGCGGCGCGGCGCCCGGACAGCGGGCACGTACCGCCCGGCCGGGCGCGACCGGGGCTGTCGGCGCACGATGCGATGAAACATGAATTCTCGCCTTCTTCGGCATCACTGAACACCCGGCGACTACCGTGTGCACCGCCATCGTCACCGTGTGACGTGGATCTCAACAGGGCCGTTCCGTCCCACCGTTGAGAATGGGACGGCAGAGAGGCGCACCCCCCATGAAGTTCACGCCCCGAGACCTGAACCCCTACGTATCCGCCCGCCACTACTTCGGCTCCGAACAACGCCGCCTCCGCGAGACCGCGAAACTGTCGCTGGTGCAGCTGGCTGACGTGGTCAACTCCAGCAAGAGCACACTGGCCCGCATCGAAACAGCGGAACTGATGCCACCCCCCGACCTCCCGTCCAGGCTGGACGCAGCCTTCGGCACGGACGAGCACTTCCACGGCCTGTACCAACTCGCACGACGGGAGGCGCATCCGGACCAGTACCGGCGCTTCATGGACCTGGAGGCACAGGCCGAGACGATCGAGAACTACGAGCCGCAGGTCGTCCCAGGGCCACTCCAGACTGAGGCGTACGCCCGAGTGTTGTTCAAGAGCCTCGACTGCTGGACCGCCGAGCAAATCGAGGAGCATGTTGCTGCTCGGATGTCACGGCAAGCACAGCAGTCTGAGGCGCCTCCCTACCGGTGGGCGATCATCGACGAGTCCGTCATCCGAAGGCAGGCGGGCAGCAGAGAATGCATGTACGAACAGCTGGCTTCACTGTTGGAGCAAGTGGATACTCCACACAGTAAAGTTCAGGTGGTGCCGTTCAATGCAGGCCTGCACACCCTGATGAGCGGCGCACTGACTTTGCTGACGCTCCCCAACGGCTCCTCGGTGGCCTACGAAGAAGGCATCAAAACCAGTCACCTCTACGAGGCGGCGGACGCGGTGAGGTTGTGGCGGCGGCAGTACGAGGTGTTGCGCGCCATCGCCCTCTCGCCGGCGGAGTCGGCCAATCTGATCCGCAAAGCGATGGAGGCTTACCAGCCATGCGAAACACCCCCGAGCTGAGCACCGCTCGCTGGCGCAAGAGCAGCTACAGCAACGCCAACGGGGGCAACTGCGTCGAGATCGCCGACGACCTGCCCGGCACCATCCCCGTACGCGACAGCAAAAACCCCCGCGGCCCCATACTTACCTTCCCAGCCACCTCTTGGACCGCCTTCATCGCAAGCCTCAAAACAACAGAGGAGTGAAGGCCATGCCGCTCCCCCTCGACATCAGCGCAGCCCACTGGCGCAAAAGCAGCTACAGCAACACCAACGGAGGAAACTGCGTCGAGATCGCCGAAGACTTCATCGGCGCGGCCCACTGGCACAAGAGCAGCCACAGCAACACCAACGGTGGCAGTTGTGTCGAGGTCGCCGACGACCTCCCCGGCACCGTCCCTGTACGCGACAGCAAGAACCCCCACGGCCGCATACTCACTTTTCCGTCCACCTCTTGGGGCGCGTTCATTGCCTCCCTCAAGACGGCAGAAGGTTAAGTCCATGCAGCGCCCACTCGATACCGGCGCAGGCCGCTGGCGCAAGAGCAGCTACAGCAATGCCGGCGGGGGCAACTGCGTCGAGGTCGCCGACGACGTTCCCGGTGCAGACCGCTGGCGTAAGAGCAGCCACAGCAACACCAACGGTGGCGAATGCGTTGAGGTAGCCGAGGACTTCCCCGGCACCATCCCCGTACGCGACAGCAAAACCCCCCACGGCCCCATACTCACCTTCCCCGCCGCCTCCTGGGGCGCGTTCATCACGGCCCTCAAGGCAGCCTGACGCGCGTCAGCCCGTCCCAGATGCCTCCTGGGACGGGCTGAGCCGTGTGCGGATCAGACTCCCGCCGCCTCCGGCGTGCGGGTTTCGCCGGATGCGCCGGCCCTTCGGGCCGACCGCTTCGCGGCCCGTCGTTCCTTGCGGAGTTCGATCATCGCGTAGAGCGTCGGGACGAGCAGCAGCGTGAGCAGGGTGGAGGTGATCAGGCCGCCGATGACGACGACTGCCAGCGGCTGGGAGATGAAGCCGCCGTCGCCGGTGACGGCGAGGGCCATCGGGAGGAGGGCCATGATCGTGGCGAGGGCCGTCATGAGGATGGGGCGGAGGCGGTGGCGGCCGCCTTCGATGACGGCTTCGACGATGCCGTAGCCCTGGGCGCGGTACTGGTTGATCAGGTCGATCAGCACGATCGCGTTGTTGACGACGATGCCGATGAGCATCAGCATGCCGATCATCGCCGGGACGCCCATCGGGGTGCCGGTGGCGATCAGCAGGCCGAGTGCGCCGGTGGCCGCGAAGGGGATGGAGACGAGGAGGATGAGGGGCTGGATCAGGGAGCGGAAAGTCGCCACCAGGAGCATGAAGACGATGGCGATGGCGGCCAGCATCGCCAGGCCCAGCTTGGCGAACGCGTCGGTCTGGTCCTGGGAGACGCCGCCGATCTCGGCGGTGGCGCCCTCCGGCAGCTTCAAGTCCTTGATCTTGGACTGGAGCTGGGCGGTGACCGCGCCGGTGTTGTCGCCGGTGGGCTTGGCGGTGACCGTCGCGGACCGGGCGCCGTCGATGCGGGTGCTCTGGACGGGGCCGGCGACCGTACGGATCGTGGCGAGGTCGCCGAGTTTCGCCGGGCCGGCGGGCGTCGGTACGGCCAGGTCGCGCAGGGCGGCCTCAGAGGTGACCGGGTGGGCGGACTTGATGACGATGTCCCGTTCGGTGTCGCCGATCATCGCCTTGCCGCTGGTGGTGCCGCGTACGGCCTGGGCGACGACCTGGCCGAGGGTGGCCTGGCTGTAACCGGCGGCCGCCGCCTGCGCGTTGGCCTGGACGGAGATGCGGGGCACGCTCTGCGCCAGGTCGCTCTGTACGTCGGTGACGTGGTCGAGGCCGGCGACGGTGGCCCGTACTTGCTCGGATGCCTTTTTCAGTACGTCCGCGTCGGCGGCCTTGACGACGACGCTCAGGTCCTGGTTGCCGAAGCCGCCGCCCCCGGTGGAGACGGTGGTGTCGCCGATGTCCTTGCCGAGTTTGTCGAGTTCGGCGCGGAGCTTGTCGGTGACCTTGCCGGAGTCGGCCGATTCTTTCAGCTTGAGCTGGTACGACGCCTGGTTGGCGCCGCTGCCGCCGCCGAAGGCCGCCATGAAGCCGGAGGAGCCGACGGTGACCTGGTAGTCCTCGACCTCGGTGAGGTCCCCGAGGACGCGTTCGATCTTCTTTGCCTGCGCGTCGGCGGCCGCCAGGCTCGTACCGGGCGCCAGTTCCTGCTTGACGCTCAGGGTGTCCTGGTCGCCCTGGTCGAAGAAGTTGGTCTTGAGGAGGGGGGCCATGCCGAAGGTGCCGAGGAGGACGACGACGGCGATGACGACGCTGGTGACGCGGCGGCGGGTGGCGAAGCGGAGTACGGGGACGTACAGGCGCTGGAGCGGGCTGTTGCTCTCCTTGGCCTCGGCGGCCCGGCGCAGCTCCTCGGGGTCGGTGCCCTCGGGGATCTTCGGGGCGCGCAGGAACCAGTAGGAGAGGACCGGGACGACGGTCAGGGAGACGAGGAGGGAGGCGAGGAGGGCCACCGTGACGGTGATGGAGAAGGAGCCGAACAGGGCGCCGACCATGCCGCCGACCACGCCGATGGGCAGGAAGACCGCGACGGTGGTGAGGGTGGAGGAGGTGATCGCGCCGGAGACCTCGCGGACGGCGGTCAGGATGGCCTGCTGCCGTTCCTCGCCGTAGCCGAGGTGCCGTTTGATGTTTTCCAGGACGACGATCGAGTCGTCGACGACGCGGCCGATGGCGATGGTCAGCGCGCCGAGGGTGAGCATGTTCAGCGACAGGTCGCCGGTCCACAGCACGATCAGCGTGATGACGACGGACAGCGGTATGGAGACCGCGGTGACCAGCGTCGAGCGCAGGCTGAGCAGGAAGACCAGGATGACGATCACGGCCATGACCAGGCCGAGGAGACCTTCGGTGGTCAGCGAGTCGATGGACTTGGAGACCGCGGGGCCCTGGTCGGAGACGACGGTGACCTCGGCGCCCTTGCCGAGCGCGGCGCGGATCTTCGGCAGCTTGTCCTTGACGGCGCCGGATATGTCGACGGCGCTGCCGTCCTGGCCCATGGTGACCATGACGGCCAGGCTGGGCTTGCCGTTGGTGCGGGTGATGGAGGTGGGGGCGGCCTGCTCCTCCTTGACGGTGGCGACGTCGCCGAGGCGTACCGGCTTGCCGGCCGAGGCGCCGCCGGGGCCCGCCGCCGGGGTGACCGTCAGGTCCCGGATCTGCTGCGCGGAGGTGAAGCCCGAGCCGACCTGGACGGTGTTGCTCCGGCCCTTTTCGGCGAACGAACCGGCGGGTACGGACGTGCCGTTCGCCTCCAGGGCCTGGCCGAGGGCCGCGGCCGTGAGCCCGGCCTGCGCCAGCTTGGCGTCGTCGGGGGTGACGGCGACGATGCGGTCCCGGACGCCGTCCACGGAGACCTGGCCGACGCCCTCGATGTTCTTGAGGTCCGGCACCACGCTGCGGTCGAGCTGGGCGGCCAGCGCCTGCTGGTCCTTGCCGGTCGCCGAGACGGCGAGCACGACGGCCGGGATGTCGTCCGTCGAGCCGGCCACGACCTGCGGGTCCACGTCCTTGGGCAGCTTGGCGCGGGCCCGGTTGACGGCCTGCTGCACGTCGGCGACCAGCCGCTTGGAGTCGTTGCCGTAGTCGAACCGGGCCATGATGACGGCCGAGCCCTCGCTCGCCGTCGAGGTGACGCCCTTGATGCCGTCGACCGCCTGGATTCCGTCCTCCAGGGGCTCGATCACCTGCTTCTCGACGACGTCGGGCGAGGCTCCCTGGTAGGGCGCCAGCACGGACACCATGGGGAGTTCGATGGTGGGCAGGAGCTGCTGTTTGAGCTGGGGGATCGCGATGGCGCCGAAGGCGATCGCGACGATCGACATCAGCGCTATCAGGCCCCGTTGTACGAGGCTGAGTCGGGACAGCCAGGACATGGGTGGGGTCTCTCTTCTGTTCTGTACGGCGTGGTCGTACGGCGTTCTCGGCGGACGGGCACCACTGGCCCGACTAAACGATCCGCCACGCCCCACCCGGTTTTCCTCGCTCCCAGGTCGGTTTCCGCCCCACCGCCGTACAACGTTCGGAGTACGGCGGTCTCCACCCCCTACTGCACCCGTGGGCCTACCGCACCCGTGGGCGCACCAGCCCCGATTCGTACGCGACGACCACCAGTTGCGCCCGGTCGCGGGCGCTCAGCTTGGCCATGGCCCGGTTCACGTGCGTCTTGACGGTGAGCGGGCTGACCGCGAGCTGCTCGGCGATCTCGTCGTTGGACAGGCCGCCCGCGACCAGCACCAGCACCTCGCGTTCGCGGCCGGTGAGCGTGTCCAGTCCGGCGGCGCCGCGGCGGCCCGGCCCGTCGTCGGCCGTGTCGCCGCCCTGCGCGAGGAACCTGGCGATCAGCCCCTTGGTGGCGGCCGGGGACAGCAGCGCCTCGCCGGCGGCCGCGATCCGGATGGCGTTGAGCAGTTCGTCCGGCTCGGCGCCCTTGCCGAGGAAGCCGCTGGCGCCCGCCCGCAGCGCCTGCACCACGTAGTCGTCGACCTCGAACGTGGTCAGGATGACGACGCGTACGGCGGTCAGGTCCGGGTCCGCGCTGATCATGCGGGTGGCGGCGAGGCCGTCCACGCCCGGCATCCGGATGTCCATCAGGACGACGTCGGCGCCCTTGGCGCGGGTCAGCTCGTACGCCTGGGCGCCGTCGGACGCCTCCCCCACCACCTCCATGTCGGGTTCGGAGTCGACAAGGATGCGGAACGCGCTGCGCAGCAGTGCCTGGTCGTCGGCGAGCAGTACTTTTATGGTCATCCGGTCTCCCCCGTGCGGCAGGTGCGGGCGGGCGCTTCGGCCCGTGCGGTCTGGGTCGTCTGGAGCGGCAGGCGTACGCGGACCCGGAAGCCGCCGGCCGGGCGGGGGCCGGTCTCGACGGTGCCGCGCAGCGCGGTGACCCGTTCGCGCATGCCGATCAGGCCGTGGCCGCCGCCGCGCTCCTCCGTGCTGTCCGGCCCCGCTTCGCCGGCGGGCGTGCCCGTGCCGTCGTTCAGGACGGTCACGGTCAGATCGCCGGGGGAGCGGACGATCCGCACCGTCGCGCGGGCGCCCGCGCCGGCGTGCTTGTGGACGTTGGTCAGCGCTTCCTGGACGACGCGGTAGGCGGTGAGGTCGACGGCGGCGGGCAGCGCGTCCTGCTGCTGCGGGACGTCGAGGTCGACGGGCAGTCCGGCGCGTACGAAACCGTCCACGAGCTGGTCCAGTACGCCCAGGCCCGGCGCGGGTTCGGTGGGCGCCTTCGGGTCGTCGGACTGGCGCAGCAGGCCGACGGTGGCGCGCAGTTCGTCCAGTGCCGAGCGGGATGCCTCGCGGACGTGCGCGAGCGCCTGCTTGGCCTGGTCGGGGCGGCTGTCCATGACGTGCGAGGCGACCCCGGCCTGCACGTTGACCAGGGCGATGTGGTGCGCGACCACGTCGTGCAGCTCGCGGGCGATCCGCATCCGCTCCTCGGCGACCCGGCGCCTGGCCTCCTCCTCGCGGGTGCGTTCGGCGCGTTCGGCCCGTTCCCTTATGGCGGCGACGAAGGCGCGCCGGCTGCGTACCGCGTCCCCGGCCGCAGCGGCCATGCCGGTCCACGCGAAGATCCCCAGGTTTTCCTGGGCGTACCAGGGGCGGGCGCCGAAGAGCATCGCGGCGGCGGTGAGCACGACGACGGTCAGCGCGCCGACGCGCCAGGTGGTGGAGCGGTCGGTGCGGGCCGCGAGGGTGCACAGGGCGATGACGACGGCGCAGGCGACGGGGGCGCGCGGCGCCTGCGCTTCGAGGATCAGTTCGAGGACGGTGCAGCTGCCGGTGACCGCCAGGACGCTGCGCGGGAAGCGGCGGCGCAGCACCAGGGCGCCGCTCGCGGTGACGGCGAGGACCACGGTGGTGGCGGTCAGTTCGCGCTCGCCGAACCGGGGGCCGTGCGGGCCGTGCGGGTGGGCCACCGCGCCGACCAGGATCGCCACGAGGACGGCGAGCGCCAGTACGGCGTCGAAGGCACGCGGGTGGGCGCGGGGCCAGGCGAGCGGCCCGGTGCCCGGACGCGGACCGGCCTGCCCGCGGGCGGCGGAGGGAGTCACGGAGACAAACGGTAGCGCCCCGGACCCGCGCGGGGTCCGGGGCGCTGCCTGCGCTGGAGGTGGTGCGGGCCGCCCGGTGCGTCCGGGCGGCTTCTCAGCCCGGGATCAGGCCGTCGTCGCTGAGCATCTGCCTGACCTCGTCGAGGCTCGCGTCCTCGGCGGGCAGGATCAGCTCGGACGGTTCCAGGGAGTCGTCGGGCAGCGGGGTGCCGAGGCGGCGCACCGCGTCCAGGAGAGCCCCGAGGGTGCGCCGGAAGCCTTCCTGGTCGCCGCTCTCCATCTCGTCGAGCAGCTCGTCGTCCAGCTTGTTCAGCTCGGCGAAGTGCGCGTCGTCGAGCCTCACCTGCCCCTCCCCCATGATCCGTACGATCACGACGGTCTCCTTCTGGTCCGGTGCGACGCTCTTCTCCGGTGCGGCGGTCCCGACGAGGCTAACCGCCGCCGCCGCTCACTGCTTGTCGAAACGCGGCTGCCCCGGCTGCGCCTGCGGGGCCTGCTGCCCCTGGCCCGCCTGGCCGCCCTCGATGGCCTGCTTGTCGGCGCCCGGGCCGGCCAGCTCGGCCTTCATCCGCTGGAGCTCCAGCTCGACGTCCGTACCGCCGGAGAGCCGGTCCAGCTCGGCGGTGATGTCGTCCTTGGCCATGCCGGTCGGGTCGTCCAGCGCGCCGGAGGCGAGCAGCTCGTCGATCGCGCCCGCCCTGGCCTGCATCTGCGCGGTCTTGTCCTCCGCGCGCTCGATGGCCATGCCGACGTCGCCCATCTCCTCGGAGATGCCGGAGAACGCCTCGCCGATCCGGGTCTGGGCCTGGGCGGCGGTGTACGTGGCCTTGATCGTCTCCTTCTTCGTGCGGAAGGCGTCGACCTTGGCCTGGAGGCGCTGGGCGGCGAGGGTGAGCTTCTCCTCCTCGCCCTGGAGAGTCTGGTGCTGCGTCTCCAGGTCCGTGACCTGCTGCTGGAGCGCGGCCCTGCGGGACAGGGCCTCGCGGGCGAGGTCCTCGCGGCCGAGCGAGAGGGCCTTGCGGCCCTGGTCCTCCAGCTTGGAGGACTGGCCCTGGAGCTGGTTGAGCTGGAGCTCCAGGCGCTTGCGGGAGGTCGCCACGTCGGCGACGCCGCGCCGGACCTTCTGGAGCAGCTCCAGCTGCTTCTGGTACGAGTAATCAAGGGTCTCGCGCGGATCCTCGGCCCGGTCCAGGGCCTTGTTGGCCTTCGCGCGGAAGATCATCCCCATCCGCTTCATGACACCGCTCATGGGCCTCGCGCGCCCCCTTCTGACCGAGTTACATCGGGCTTAGGCTCCAGCACATCTACAGACCCCACAGTACGGGCCTTGGTTCCATTACCGCACTGTTCGGGCCCGGATGCGCTCCTCCTACAGGACGATCAGGGACGGGCTCTCCTCCGGCGCAAGGTGTAGGGACGGCTCAGGGGAACTCCTACATGCCCGCTCCGTCCCGATACGTCCCCGACGTGGCGCCGACGGCAGGCCCGCGCCGTTGCCGGATCGTTCCCCATGCCGCTGTGGTCCATGCACCGCCAAGCCGTACCCTTGGGTTTTGTGTTCCGAAGCCGTTCGAAGGATGAGCAGGCCGCGACCACCAAGGTGACCGCGTCCCAGCCCCAGCAGCCCCGTGACCCGCAGGCCCCGAAGGGCCGCCCGACGCCGAAGCGCAGTCAGGCGCAGTCGCAGCGCCGCACGCGCGCGCAGACGCCGGCCAACCGCAAGGAGGCGGCGAAGGCGTCGCGTGAGGCGCGTCGCGCCGACATGGCGCGGCAGCGCGAGGCGCTGGCCAACGGTGACGAGCGGTTCCTGCCGGTGCGCGACAAGGGCCCGGTGCGCCGCTTCGCCCGGGACTTCGTCGACTCGCGCTGGTGCGTGGCGGAGTTCTTCCTGCCGATGGCCGTGATCATCCTGGTGCTGACGATGCTGCGCCAGCCGCAGATCCAGAACATCGCGCTGCTGCTGTGGCTGTTCATCATCGTGCTGATCGTGGTCGACTCCTTCGTGCTGTGGTTCGCCCTGAACCGGCGCCTCAAGCAGCGCTTCCCGAACGAGAACCACAAGGGCGTCAAGCCGTACGCCCTGATGCGTACGCTCCAGATGCGCCGGCTGCGCCTGCCGAAGCCGCAGGTCAAGCGCGGAGAGCGGCCCTGAGCGCGACCCCCGCGGGCTTTGCCGGGGGCGCCGGGCAGTGGCTCGGCAACCTCGGCGGACTGCGCAACACGGTGCGCCAGGAGCTGGTGGCCCGCCAGCTGGAGGAGCAGATCTCCGCGCGCTTCCCGGTCGGGCAGCGGCTGCGGGTCCTCGACGTGGGCACCGGCCAGGGCACCCAGGCACTGCGCCTGGCCCGCGCCGGCCACAAGGTCACCGGCCTGGAGTCCGACCCGGCGATGCTGGCGGCGGCCCGCGCGGCGCTGGCGGAGGAGCCGGCCGGCATCCAGGACCGGGTGGAGCTGATAGAGGGCGACGGCCGGGACACCGGCGTGCACTTCCCGCCCGGCGCCTTCGACGTGGTGCTGTGCCACGGCGTGCTGATGTACGTGCCGGAGCCGGACCCGATGCTGGCCGGGCTGGCGCGCGTACTAGCCCCCGGCGGGCTGCTGTCGCTGCTGGTGCGCAACGCCGACGCGCTGGCGCTGCGGCCCGGCCTGTCGGGCGACTGGGACACCGCCCTGGCGGCCTTCGACTCCCCCGACTACACCAACCGCATCGGCTTGAAGGTGCGGGCCGACCGCCTGGCGGCGCTGACCGCGACGCTGGACGGGATCGGCGCGCCGCTGGCGACCTGGTACGGCGTGCGGGTCTTCACCGACATCGCGGCGGACGACGTGCCGCCCCCGGCCGCCGGCGAGCTGGAACGGCTGCTCGCCGCCGAGGACCGGGCCGGGCGCACCGACCCGTACCGCGCGGTCGCGGCACTGCTGCACCTGTGCGGCGTGCGGGGCGGTCCCGGCGGCGAGGCGCGCCAGGGCGGGTGATTCAGCGGCGGCGCCGGGGCTCGACGGTGACGACGTCGTAGCCCGGGTCTTCCGGTTCCTGGCCGCCGTAGCCGCCGTAGCCGCCGTAGGCACTGTAGGACGACTCGCCGCCGTACGACTGGCCGCCATAGACCTGGCCGCCGTACGACTGGCCGCCGGGCCCGACGGTGACGACGTTCGCGCCGCCGTACGACTGGCCGCCGTAGCCGCCGTACGCCTCGCCCCCGTACGCCTCGCCCCCGTACGCTTCGCCCCCGTACGACTGGCCGCCGGGCCCGACCGTGACGATCTCCGGACCGGCCTGGCCCGCGGCTGCGGGGGCCGCGTACTGCTCGGCCCCGGGACCGTAGTAGGCGCCGCTGGTCCACTGCGGGCCGTACATGTCCATGAAACGGCTCTCGCTGCTGGCCGCCCGGCGGCCGCCGTTGCACTCGTGGCACAGGACGCGGAGGTTTCTGATCTGGCTCCCCGCCGCATTGGCGTCGGCCAAGCTGATCGCCTCGGCATCGCGGTAGATGTTCTCCCCCAGCGGCACGGTCCACTTCATGGGGTCCACCGAGCGGTGCACGTTGGCGATGATGCCTTCCACGTGATCGATCTCGTACCAGTTGTGCTCCTTGATGCTGCGCGCTGCCGCCTTACTGAGGACCTTCTTCCGGCACAGACAGCACTCGTAGCGGTACGTGCCGGTCCGCGAACTCAGCTTGCTGGGCGCCGTCGCCAGTACCGCGGCCACGACGCCCTCCTCCCACTTGAGCCGCTTGCGGGTGCCGTCCCAGAGTTTCTCGCCCCTCGGTCCGCGGCGCGGCGGGGGGAGCCGGTTGGCCGCTTGCAGGGGATCCACTTGGCGGGTGCTGCCGGCAGCACCCGCGCGGGTGCGTGAGTGGGTGCGCGGCTCGTTCTCGGCCTCGATCCGCTCTCTCTCGCGCTGGGCGTGCGAACGGCCGGAGCGCCGGAACATGCGCTGGACGGGCACGTCGGCGCCCGGAGCGGCCGCGGGCGCCGTGACAGCGGGGAGCAGCCGCTGTATGTCGGCCGTCGGCGCACTGGCGTTCTCCATGGCGGCGGCCTGCATCTCCTCCGGCGAGTGCGGGTCCGAGATGCTCATCCCGTTGGCCTGTTCGACGCCCGATACGGGCCCTGCCACCTGCTGGATGGTGTGCGCCACCTCGTGCAGCACCTTCCTCCGCGTCATGGCGCCGTCGAAGACCATGTGGTTGCCGTGCGTGTACGCCTCGGCTCCGATGTCCCGTGCGGACTGCCGGGCCTGCGCGTCGGTGTGCGTGACCAGGTGGGAGAGGTCCACGCCGTAGACCGATTCCGCCTCCTTGCGCAGCGGGCCGTCGAAGCGCCGGCCGGCCGAGTTGAGGACGTTCGCGACGGTCGAACGCTGGATGTGCGGTGCGTGGCCGCACCCGTCTCCGCACCCCGCGTGCTGGTCCTGGTCCTGGGCGAGCCGCTGCACGACGGCGGCATTGCCCGCGGTCTGCTGGAGTCGCGCGACCTGCGCGGCCGTCAGCGGCCCCGTCGCCGCGACGGCCCGCCGGACGGCCGGAACGTTCCGCGCGGCTCCCGCCGGTCGTACGGGCCGGCCGGGAGCATCGCGCTGGTTCCGCTCTCGCTCTGCGTGCATACGTCCGTCCACTCCGTCGCTGCCCAAGGGGCGTCCTGCGTCGATCGCCTCGGCCCTCTGTCTACGACAGGGAGGAGTCGCGCGTGAAGAGCCTTAAGGGCAGTCCTGCCGCCCTTGCGTGCCAGAGGGATTGGGGCAGGAGACAGGACGATCGAAGAGGACACGGAAAGTCCGGGTAAAGGTAAGGTAATCGCCGCTTTCCCGCGTCCTGTCCTACGTGACCACCGAACCCGCCCCCGAAGG
Source organism: Streptomyces sp. NPDC017056 (assembly GCF_044332485.1). Lineage (NCBI taxonomy): Bacteria > Bacillati > Actinomycetota > Actinomycetes > Kitasatosporales > Streptomycetaceae > Streptomyces > Streptomyces sp. NPDC017056. The sequence goes on from NZ_JBIRPD010000001.1 coordinate 129,966, forward strand.
GCCACCGCCCCCCAGACTGCCCGTCCGCAGAACCTGGCAGGTGCTGTACGGCCACATCCGGCCGCACCGCCCGGCCATCGCCCTGGGCGGCTTCCTGACCCTGGTCGGCACGGCCACCGGCCTCGCCCAGCCGATGGCCGCGAAGGTGCTGGTCGAGCGGCTGGGCGGGGGCGGGTCCATCACGGCGCTGCTGGTGCTGCTGACCGTCCTGGTGGTGGCGGGCACGGCCGTCGAGGCGTTCGGCGCGTACGTACTGGAGCGCACGGCGGAGTCCGTCGTCCTGGCCGCGCGGCGCCAACTCGTCGCGCGGCTGCTGCGGTTGCGGATGCCCGAGGTCGACCGCAGCCGGCCGGGCGACCTGATGTCGCGGGTCACCTCGGACACCACGCTGCTGCGCGCGATCACCACCCAGTCGCTGGTCTCGGCCGCGACCGGCAGCGTCACCCTGATCGGCTCGGTCGTGCTGATGGCGCTGCTGGACCCGGTGCTGCTCGGCGTCACGGTCGGCGTGATCGTGCTGATCGGCAGCTCGCTGGCGCTGGTGATGCCGCAGATCTCGAAGGCGACGAAGCGGGCGCAGGAGGCGGTGGGGGCGATATCCACCGCGCTGGAGCGGACGTTCGGTGCGTTCCGTACGGTCAAGGCGTCGGGCGCGGAGCCGCGGGAGGCCGCGGCCATCGAGGCGGCGGCGCGCGAGGCGTGGCGCGGCGGCCTGCGGGCCGCGAAGTGGCAGTCGGTCGCGATGACCTCGGTGGGGCTGGCGGTCCAGCTGTCGTTCCTGGCCGTGCTGGGCGTCGGCGGCGCGCGGGTGGCCTCGGGGGCCAGTGACATCGCCACCCTGGTCGCGTTTCTGCTCTACCTCTTCTACCTCATCGACCCGATATCCCGGCTGGTGGAGGCGGCGTCCTCCTATCAGGTGGGGTCGGCGGCGGTCGCCCGGATGGCGGAGGCCGAGGCGCTGGAGACGGAGCCGGCGCCGGAGTCGCAGCCGGCGGGGACCGTGCGCGACTCCTCCGCGGCCCCCGCGAGTGTCGCCTTCGAGAAGGTGACCTTCCGTTACCGCCCCGAGCTGCCGCCGGTCCACCACGGCGTGGACTTCGCGGTGCCCGGCGGCGGCATGACCGCGTTCGTCGGCCCGTCGGGCGCGGGCAAGACCACCGTCTTCGGGCTGCTGGAACGGTTCTACGAGGCGGACGGCGGCCGGGTGCTGGTCGACGGCACGGACGTACGGGACTGGCCGCTGGACCGGCTGCGGTCGATGATCGGCTACGTCGAGCAGGACGCCCCCGTGCTGGCCGGCACCCTGCGCGAGAATTTGCTGTTCGCGGCGCCGGACGCCACCGGCGAACAGCTCGAACGGGTGCTCGCACGGACCCGGCTGGACGGCCTGGTCGCGCGGCTGCCGGACGGCCTGGACACGCCGGTGGGGCACCGCGGGAGCAAGCTGTCGGGCGGGGAGCGGCAAAGGGTGGCGATCGCGCGGGCGCTGCTGCGCGAACCGCGGCTGCTGCTCCTGGACGAGGCGACCTCGCAGCTGGACGCGGTCAACGAGATGGCGCTGCGGGAGACCGTCGCGGAGGCCGCCCGTACGACCACGGTCCTGGTGGTGGCGCACCGGCTGTCCACGGTCACGCTCGCGGACCGGATCGTGGTGATGGAGGCGGGGCGGGTGCGCGCTGTGGGTACGCACGAGGAGCTGGTGGCGGCCGATCCGCTGTACGGGGAGCTGGCGGCCACGCAGTTTCTCGCCACGGCGCCGGATATCCGGGCGGACCGGACGCCCTGACGGGACACTCCAGACATGACGCCTTCACTGACCTCCCGTCACGGGGCGGTGACCGCCGCGGCGGCCGCCCTGTGCGCGACCGCTCTTCTGGCCGGCTGCTCCGGTTCCGGCACCGAGTCCGCCGCGGACGCCACGTCGTCGGCATCCAAGGCCGCCACCTCCCCCGCCAAGGCGGCGGCCCCCAGCGTCAGCGTCGACCTGCAGAACGCCTACCAGAAGGTGGTCAAGGACGTCCTTCCGTCGGTCGTCCAGATCACCACCGGGGAGGGGCTGGGCTCCGGGGTGGTGTACGACGCGCGCGGCCACGTCGTCACCAACGCCCACGTCGTCGGCCAGGAGAAGAAGTTCAAGGTCACCACGGCGCGCGGCAGCCGTTCCCTGAACGCGACGCTGGTCGCCTCCTACCCGGAGCAGGACCTCGCCGTCATCAAGATCGACGACGCGCCGAAGGACCTGAAACCCGCGACCCTGGGCGACTCCGCCAAGGTCGAGATCGGGCAGATCGTGCTCGCCATGGGCAGCCCGCTGGGCCTGTCCGGCAGCGTCACGCAGGGCATCGTCTCGGCGACCGGGCGCACCGTCAGCGAGCCCAGCAGCGGCGGCGGCACGGGCGCGACCCTCTCGAACATGGTGCAGACCTCCGCCGCCATCAACCCGGGCAACAGCGGCGGCGCGCTGGTCAACCTCTCCGACCAGGTCATCGGCATCCCGACGCTGGCCGCCACCGACCCGCAGATGGGCGAGGGCGCGGCGCCCGGCATCGGCTTCGCCATCCCCGCCTCCACGGTCCGCAACATCGCCGACCAGATCATCAAGAACGGCAAGGTCACCAACTCGGGCCGGGCGGCGCTCGGCATCACGGGGCGCACCATCGTCGGCGAGGACTTCGAGGGGGCCGGCGTCAGCGTCGTGAGCGTCAAGGACGGCGGCCCGGCGGACAAGGCGGGCATCGAGGCCGGCGACATCATCGTGAAGTTCGACGGGACGGCCGTCAGCACGATGCAGGCCCTGTCGGAGGCGCTGGCGGGCAAGAAGCCCGGCGACAAGGCCGACGTCACCGTCGACCGGGACGGCTCGCAGAAGACGGTGCAGGTGACGCTGGGGACGATCTAGCGGAAGCCGGGAGGTGCCCGCCGGGCCGCGGCGCGGCGGGCACCGGTGCCGTGCCGCTCAGCCCGCGTCGGCGTGCAGGCTCATCGCGTAGATCTCGGAGCCGTCCTCGAAGAGCGTCACCCGGTCGGCGCCTCCCTCAAGAAGGTCCTTCCACACCTCGCCGATCCAGGACTCCGCGTCCCCCTGCGTCGAGAATTCCTCCGGCTCGACCGAGGGGCTCGTCTCCGAACCGTCGGCCTTCTCGAACCGCCACGTCCACACCATGTCCGCCTCCTGGGTCCCACCGAGTGCCTGCTCGTGCCGTAGCGCCGCGCACCGGAGCCCGGTGCCGTGCTGCTCCTGTCCTGCGCCGGTGCTCCGTACGGACGCCGTACGTGCGGCGTATTCCCCGCGAACGCGCGGCGTACGTCCCGCGTACGTGCTGTTCCGCAGCCTAACGGCCGTGTCGAGACCGGCCCCCGCGCGCTGCGGCCGTCCGGCTGGGAGAAAATCGACGGGTGGAACTGACTCTCCTCGGCACCGGAGCCCCCCAGGGGCTGCCGCGCCCCGGCTGCCCCTGTGCCGCCTGCGCCACCGCCGTCGGTGGCGAGGCGCGGGCGGCGACCGCGCTGCTCGTCGACGGGGCACTGCTCCTGGACCTGACCCCGGGGCCGGCCTTCGCGGCGGCCCGCGCCGGGCACTCGCTCACCGCCGTACGGCAGGTGCTGCTCTCGCACCCCCACGACGGGCCCGCGATGGAGGTGCCGGCCGGGCTGCCGCAGCCGGGGCGGGTGGCGGACGGCCGGGAGCTGGCGCTGCTGGACGGGCACCGGGTGCGGGCGGTCGCCGTGGACGTGCCGGGCACCGGGTACGAGGTCGGCGGCGCCGAGGGCGAACGGCTGCTGTACCTGCCGCCCGGCGCCGCGCCGGCCGGTCTCGGCGAGGCCGAGGGGCACGGCAGGGGCGGCGGCCCGTACGACATGGTGCTGCTGGACGTCCTGGGGCGGCCGGACGCGCTGGCGCGGCTGCGGGCGAGCGGCGCCGTGGACGCGGCGACCGACGTACTGGGCGTCCACCTGGACCACCACGTGCCGCCAGGCCCCGAGCTGCACCGGCGGCTGGCGGCGGCGGGCGCGCGTACCGTCCCGGACGGCACGTCGCTGGTGGTCGGCGAGTACCACGCGGTGCCCGACCTGCCGCGCCGCACGCTGATCCTGGGCGGCGCGCGCAGCGGCAAGTCCGCGGAGGCGGAACGCCGGCTGGCCGCCTTTCCCGACGTCCTGTACGTGGCCACGGGCGGCACCCGCGACGGCGACGCCGAGTGGGCCGCGCGGGTCTCGCTCCACCGCGAGCGCCGCCCGGCCTCCTGGCGTACGACCGAGACCTGCGACCTGCTGCCGCTCCTGGAGGGCGGTGCCCGCACGGAGGACCGGCCTTCCGGTGACGGCTCCCCGCTCCTCGTCGACTGCCTCGCGCTGTGGCTCACGCACGCCATGGACGAGGTCGGCGCGTGGGACGACGGGAAGTGGGCGGCGAGCGGCGAGCGGGAGCTGCGCGCGCGGGTGGACGAGCTGGTCGCGGCGGTGCGCGACACCCGGCGCCCGGTGGTCGCGGTGAGCAACGAGGTCGGCTCGGGGGTGGTGCCGGCGACCGCGTCCGGCCGCCGTTTCCGCGACGAACTGGGGCGGCTGAACGCCGCGTTCGGAGCCGAGTGCGAGCACGTCCTGCTGGTCGTCGCCGGTCAGGCGCTTGCGCTGCGCGGATGACGCGCGCCGGCCGGCGCCCGTGTCCTCTTGCCCACGCCGCCGGGGCCGGGTGGGCTGGGCCCCGTGACCGATACGGACGGCCCGGCGACCGGTAGCGCCGACTGCTTCGACCTCGCCGTGCGCGCGTACCTGCGGCGGCATCCGCTGGCGACGGTCGTCGCGCTCGGCGAGGGGCTGGGGACCGGGTTCTGGCGGCTGGACAACGGGAGCCTGGAGTGGCTGACGGTGGAGCTGCCGGAGGCCGCCGCGATGCGCCGGATACTGATGCCGGACGGGCCCCGGCGGCGGACGATCGCCTGTCCTGCGGCCGGCACCGACTGGCCGTCGGCCGTCCGCGCGCCGGAGCACGGCGTCGTGGTGGTCGCGCGGGGCCTGCTGATGTTCCTCCCGCCGCCCGGGGTACGGGCCCTGCTCGCGGTGTGCGCGGAACGCTTCCCCGGCGGCGCGCTGGTCTTCGACACGGTGCCCCGCCGGTGCGCGGGCCGGGCCGGGCCCCGTGGCGGCGCCGCCACGGAACGGGACGCGCCGCCGCTGCTCTGGGGCATGGACGCCGCCGACCGGCCGAAGCTGGCGAGCGCCCACCCGAACATCGTCGCGGTCCGTGAGGTGCCGCCGCCGGACCGCGGGCCGCTCGCCGGCCGCCTGGCGCGGTGGCGCGGCCGCGTACCGCTGCTGCGCTCCGCCGCCCCCGCGGTCACCGAGATCCGCTTCGGCCGCCCCGGGAGCGCCCCGGCCGACCCGGAGCGGGCCGCCGGGCGCCGTTCCCGGTAATCTGCGCCGAATGAGCGCCCTGAACCTCGATGACTTCGCCCACCTGATCGAGCGCCCCGACGGCGGTGTGCGCCGCGACGCCGAGGAGCGCCGGGCGCGGCTGGCGGTGCCGCCGGGGGCGCTGGGCCGGCTGGACGAGCTGGGCGAGTGGCTGGCCGCCGCACAGCAGCAGGTGCCGGTGCGGCCCATCGAGCGGGCACGCGCCGTGCTGTTCGCGGGCGACCACGGCGTGGCGTCGCTGGACGTCTCGGGCCGCCCGGCCGGGAGCACGAAGAACCTCGTGAAGGCCGTACTGGACGGTACGAGCCCCGCCGCGATCCTGGCGCGCCGGGCCGGGGCCCAGGTGCGGGTCGTGGACATGGCGGTGGACTGCGACCCGGCGGAGCTGCCGGAGGCGGTCACCCGGCACCGGGTGCGCCGCGGCTCGGGCCGGATCGACATCGAGGACGCACTGACGCCCGAGGAGACGGAGCGCGCCTTCCGGGCGGGCATGGCGGTCGCCGACGAGGAGGCGGACGCCGGTACGGACCTGGTCGCGCTCGGCGACCTGAGCGTGGGCGGCACCACCCCGGCGAGCGCGCTGATCGCCGCGCTGTGCGGCACCGACGCCTCGGTCGTCACCGGGCGCGGCGGGGCCGGCATCGACGACCTGGCCTGGATGCGCAAGTGCGCGGCGATCCGTGACGCGCTGCGCCGGGCCCGGCCGGTCCTCGGCGACCAGCTGGAGCTGCTGGCCGCCACCGGCGGCGCCGACCTGGCCGCGATCACCGGGTTCTTGCTACAGAGCGCGGTCCGGCGCACGCCGGTGATCCTGGACGGGGTGGTCTCGGCGGCCTGCGCGCTGGTGGCCCAGCGGGTGGCGTTCCGGGCGCCGGACTGGTGGCTGGCCGGGCAGGTCAGCGGCGAGCCGGCGCAGGCCAAGGCACTCGACCGGATCGCACTCAACCCTTTGCTCGATCACGGCGTCACTGCTGGTGAGGGGACAGGGTCACTGCTCGCCCTGCCACTGGTGCAGGCGGCCGCGGCCCTGTCGGCAGAACTGCCCGTACGCGACTGAGCGGTGCGGGCCGGCCACGGCCGGCCCGCACCCGAACAGGCCGGATTCACGCGAATCCGGGCATCGGCGGCGCCCCCATATGATCCAGCTTCATGGGAGAAGTCCGTTTGAGCCCGGATGAGGACCGCACCCGCGGTCGGTGGTCACAGCGCGGCGCCGCGTTCGCCGTGTGGTACCTGCGTGCCGTCACCTTCATCAACTTTCTCAGCGCCGTGTGGGCGTCGTTCGGCCAGGACATCCGCCGCCACAACGTCGCCGAGTTCTTCACCCCGTACCTGCTCACCGCGGGCTTCGCGGCCGGCGTCTGCTCGCTGTTCCTCGCGGTCACCATGCGGCGCCGCAAACGTGCCGCATGGATACTCAACCTCGTACTGTCCGGGCTCTTCCTGGTGCTGTTCGCCCTGGCGATGGTGGCCGTGCCGGAGTTCCGCCGGCACGGGCAGAACTGGTTCTCCTTCGCCGTGACCCTGCTGTTCGTCGTGTCCCTGGTCGTGGGCCGCACGGAGTTCTACGCCAAGGGCGACCGCGCCAACCCCAAGCTGGCCGCGGCCGTCGCGCTCGGCGGCCTGCTGGTCACCTCGCTGCTCGCGGCGCTCTTCGTGACCCTCGCCAACACCGCGCGGGACGGCCACCACGCCACCTTCGCCGACCGCTGGCGCTACGGCGTGATGCGGCTGGTCTCCATCGCCGCCGACGAGGAGCGCTTCCCCGGCATCGCCACGCCGAACTGGGTCAACGTCGTCATCAACATCATGAGCACGGTCCTGCTGCTGCTCGTGCTGTGGGCCGCCTTCCGCTCCGTACGCAGCACCGACCCGATCACCCCCGAGGACGAGGAGCGGCTGCGCGGCCTCCTGGCCCGCCAGGGCGACCGGGACTCCCTGGGCTACTTCGCGCTGCGCCGCGACAAGAGCGTCATCTGGTCCCCCTCCGGCAAGGCCGCCGTCACCTACCGCGTCGTCGGCGGGGTCTCGCTGGCCTCCGCCGACCCGATCGGCGACCCCGAGGCGTGGCCGGGCGCCATCGACCTGTGGCTCGCCGAGGCCCGCGCGCACGGCTGGACGCCGGCCGTGATGGGCGCGAGCGAGGAAGGCGGCACGATCTACGCGCGGCACGGCCTGGACGCGCTGGAACTGGGCGACGAGGCCATCGTGGACACCGAGGAATTCACGCTGGACGGCCGGGCCATGCGCACCGTCCGGCAGGCGTACAACCGCGTCAAGCGGGCCGGCTACACCGTCCGCATCCGCCGCCACGAGGACATTCCCGAGGCGGAGATGGACCGGCTGCTGAAGCTGGCCGACGACTGGCGCGACGGCGAGACCGAGCGCGGCTTCTCGATGGCCCTCGGCCGGCTCGGCGACCCCGGCGACGGGCGCTGCGTGATGCTCGAATGCGCCGACGCGGACGGCGAGCTGCGCGCGCTCCTGAGCTTCGTGCCGTGGGGCACCAAGGGGCTGTCGCTGGACCTGATGCGCCGCGACCGCGACTCCGAGAACGGCCTGATGGAGTTCATGGTCCTGGAGCTGATCCAGCGGGCGAAGGAGGTGGAGATCACGCAGGTCTCGCTGAACTTCGCGATGTTCCGCTCCGTCTTCGAGCGCGGCGCGCGGCTCGGCGCGGGCCCGGTGCTGCGCCTGTGGCGCTCGCTGCTCAGCTTCTTCTCCCGGTGGTGGCAGATCGAATCGCTCTATCGCGCCAACGCGAAATACCGGCCCATCTGGGAGCCCCGGTACATGCTCTTCGAAAAGAGCACCGACCTGCTGCGCATCGGTCTCGCCGCCGCCCGCGCCGAAGGCTTCCTGGAAGCCCCCGGCCTGCCGAAGTGGCTCAACCGCAAACACCTGGAGACGAAGAGATGAGCGAGCCGGCCCTGCGCCGCGCCGTGCGTGCCGAGTGGGGCCTGCTGGTCAGGACCGTATGGTCCGGCCTGCGCACGAAAAAGCTGCTGGCGATCCCCATGACGATCACCGCCATCCTGCTCACCTCCCTCTTCCAGGTCGTCCAGAACCAGTCCTGGGGCTACCGGTTCATCCAGAACATCGGCTCCGTCCAGGCCGACGAGCACCTGTGGCTGGCGCTGCTGCGCACCCCGCTGTCGCTGTTCGTGCCCGCGCTGGACCTGCCGGTGTGGGGCGCGCTGGCGCAGCTCCTGCTCGTCTTCGGCATCTGCGAGATCTGCCTGGGCCGGGCCCGGACGCTGGTCATCGCGTACGCGGCCACGCTCGCCGGGACGATGTACGCGCGGATCGGCATCTGGCTCGGACCCGACAACCCCATCGGCCTCCCGCCGACCGATGCCTTCGTCCACGACACCGGCCCCTCGGCGGCCGTGGTCGGCCTCGGCATCTTCGTGTGCTGGGTCTACCGGGCCTGGTTCACCTGCGCACTGGTGGTGCTGGCGATGGTCTACGAGGTCGTGTTCATCAAGAACAACCTGGCGGGCCGGGAGCACATCGCCGCCGTCGTCGCGGTGCTGGCGCTGTGCGGGGTGTGGGAGGTGCTGCACCGGCGCAAGCCGCCGGGCGAGCAGCGGGTCAGGGCCGGCGTCTAGCACGTACCGGTCACCGGAATGGCGGCTGTCGGGAGGGCAAGCGGCGTCCGCGGTGAGTTGATGGGCGAGGGACTGCTGTCCCTCGACGTCACGTACTCGGGGAACCACCCGAAAGGAACCGCGATGCTCAAGCGTCTCGCTGCCGCCCTAGGCTGTCTCTCCCTCGCCCTCGGCGGCGCCATGGCCATAGCCCCGACCGCCCAGGCCACCCCGCAGGCTTGCTACTACTACGTGCTGGAACAGCACCCCGGCGCCAACGAAGAGGTCGCCGAACGGGCCTGCCGCATCGGAGGCAAGGGCGGTACGGAGCACTTCCGTGCCTGTTACGCCGAACTGCGGAGGGACTACGTCCCCGCGCTGGTGGCCGGCGAAGCCTGCCGCCGCGCGGCCCGGGCCTGACGGCGAACGCGCGCCCACTGAGACCCGGAACGGCACGACCGGGCTCAGTGGGTCGGCGCCCCGCCGATGACGTGGTTCACCCGGCGGCGCAGCCCGTTCCAGCGCCGGTCGTGCCGGAAGGCGCGTACCTTCGCCTTGGCGCGGGCCTTGGGGCGCCGCCGGTAGAACCGTTTCGCCCACGGAGAGTTGGGCCGGGCCAGCCGGACGGCCCCGAACAGCGCGACGAACGGCACGAACACCCCGATCACCGCCAGCCTGCCCTTGCCCTTGAAGAGCGCCACCAGCGCGAACAGGAAGTTGATCCCCACGGTCCGCACCACCTGGAACCGGTTGTGGAACTCGTCGGGGTCCAGCTCGTTCACCCCGAACGGCAGGGCGCCGCCGAGGATCAGCGCCACCAGCGCGGCCGTGACGATCACGATCTCCACGCTCTTGGTGCCCTGCTCGCTCCAGTACACGTCGTCCAGGTGCAGGATCAGCGCGAACTCGTCCAGCACCAGCCCGACGCCCATCCCGAACAGGACCGCCGCTATCCCGGCCCCGTACCCGTGGCGGCCGCCGGCGATGGCGGTGAACCCGCCGATCACCATGAGCACCACCCCCGGCACGACGTGGTGGATGTGCAGCCCGCCCGGCGAGATGTTGCGGAAGGGGCCCTTGCCCGCCCGGATCAGCCGGGTGATCATCCGGGTCACGGCGAAGGTCGCCACGAAGGAGACGAGTGCGAGCAGCAGGGGGAACTTCCCCGGCTCGATGATGTTGCGGAACCACCAGTGACCCATGCCACGTACTCCCCATTTGTCGCGTATAGGGGCAATTTAGCGCCGTACGGTCCGGGACGGCCGGGTTAGCCTGCCGCGATGAACGACGCCGCCGCCCCCTCAGGACCCTCGCCTTCCCCCACCCTCGGGGACGCCATGCGCTTCGCCTTCGGCACCCTCACCGTGCTGCCGGTACGGCTCCGCCGCTGGGACCGGCCGGCGGCCCGCGGCGGCATGCTGTGCGCGCCCGTGGCGGGCCTGGTCGTCGGCCTGGCGGCAGCAGCCCTCGGCACCCTGCTGCTCCTCCTGGGCAGCGGCCCCCTGCTCGCCGCCGTCGGCACGGCCGCCGTCCCCGCCGCCCTCACCCGCGGCCTGCACCTGGACGGCCTCGCCGACACCGCCGACGGCCTGGGCAGCGGCAAACCCGCCGCGGACGCGCTGCGCATCATGAAGCAGTCCGACATCGGCCCGTTCGGCGTCATCACCCTGCTCTTCACCCTGCTCGCCCAGGTCGCGGCCCTCGCCCACCTGTACGAACAGGGCTGGGCCCACGGCGCGGCGGCCGCCGTCGTCGCGGCCGTCACGGCCCGCTGCGCCCTCACCCTCGCCGCCCGCGCCGGCGTCCCCCCGGCGCGCCCCGAAGGCTTGGGCGCCGCCGTGGCCGGCACGGTACCGCCGCGCGGGGCGGGCGCCGCCGCCCTCGCCGTCGTCGCCCTCGCCGCGGCCGCCGGCACCCACGCCGGCCCGCCCGGAGCCCTCCACGCGACCCTGGCCGCCCTCCTCGCCCTGGCCGCGGGCGAGGCGACCCTGCGCCGCTGCCGCCGCCGCTTCGGCGGCATCACCGGCGACGTCTTCGGCGCCATCGCGGAGCTGGCGGGGGCGGTGGCGATGGTGGTGCTGGCATTGGGGCCGCGGTAATCGCGGTGCGGCACGCGGCAGGCATCCCGCACACTTGCCCGGTGATCATTGCGCAGCCCGTCCTGGAGATCTACGGCTCCGACGACTTCACCCTCTGGCCCGTCGCCGAGACCGAGCCTTACGGCTTCCTGCCGCTCAGCGACCGGCTCGGACCCGCCGAGGTCGGCACAGCGGTGATGCGCATCGCCGACTGCAACAACGTCGAGACCGAGGACGACGGCCGCCCACCGCGGCCCGCCGACCCGCTCGGCGGCTTCCTGCACGGGCTGCTCACCATGGACAACCTCTTCGCGCCCGGCGGCCTGCGGATCACCGATACCGCGACCGGCACGACGCTGCTGCCGGGCTGCTGCAACGGGTTGGAGGAGTGGCGCGACTGGTTCGACGTCGTCGACAGCAGAGGCTGGGCCTCTTTCGGTCACGACCCCGCTCCGCTCGCCGAACGGCACGGTGACATCGTCCGATTGACCGTCGACGCCGAGCAGGAAAACAGCCCGGTGATCGAGCTGCCCGTCGGCGACCTGCGCCGGCTGCTCGCCGGAGCGGAGCGCGACCTGACCGGCTTCCTCAGGCCGGCCGCCGCCTGGGCCGCCCGGCACCTGCCCGACCACGCCGGCCCCGTCACCTCCGCCCTCGGCCGCGCCCTGGACCTGCCCGCCCCGGCGGCACCGCCGGCGGCCGGTCAGTGATTCAGCACGCCTTCCGCCAGGCGTCCAGGTGCAGCCGCTTCTGCATGGAGCTGAGGTGCAGGCGCTTCGTGGAGGTGCAGAAGCGGTCGGCCGGGAGTTCGTATTCGACATGGAAGACGGCCTTGTCCGCCTTGATGAACGGGGTCATGGCCGCGCACTCGTCGTACTGGGCGCACTGTTCGTTGACGGCGAAGTCGAAGTCGCCGACGAGCTGGGGGATCTGGTCGAGGTCGTTCTTGAGGCCGACGGACAGGCCGCGGTCGTGGGCCAGCTTGGCGATCATGCGGTTGAAGGCGAGCTGGTGGCCGGCCGTCAGGTCGAAGCCGGTGTCGTTCTTGTAGCCGTCGACGTTGTCCGGCTCGACGGCGTCGAAGCCCTTGTCGCGGCACATGTCGAAGCGCTTGGCCATCAGGGGGCGCAGCACGTCCAGGCGGCGGATGTCGAGCCACTGCTCGCCTTCCCAGCCGTTGTCCTCGCCGATGACGTCCTTGGGGAAGTGGCGCGCGTCCGGGCGGAAGTTCTCGTAGGCGCCGACGCTGATGTAGCAGATGGCCTTGCGGCCGCGCTTGTGGAGTTCGGCGACCGTGGCCGCCTTCTGGTTGAAGCCGTCGATGTCGTAGACGGGGGCGTCGACGGAGAGGTCCAGCTTGCCGGTGAGCTGCCACTGCCAGGCGGTGCCGGGCTCGGGGTGCCAGATGGGGCGGGGCTTGCCGCCGCCCGGGCTGCCGGGACTGCCCGTGCTGCCGGTGCCGCTGCTCGTGCCGGGGCTGGGCTTGTCGTGCGGTTCTGACGGGATCTGGGAACAGGCGGTGGTGACGAGCAGGAGCGCTCCGAGGAGGAGCAGGAGTCTCTTGCGGAGGCGCGGGGGGTTCATCGGGGTGTCTCCAGGTAGGGCGGGAGTGCGTCCCAGGGGTGCGGCACGGTGCCGGGGACGGCGCAGTGCACGGCGGCACCGCGCCGCGAGGCGAGTTCGGCGGCGGCCCGCGCACAGGTTTCGGGCACGCCGTGGATGAGGTGGCAGAACCGCTCGGGCGGGTGGTGGGCGGTCCACGCCGGGATCTCCGCGGTCTCGTACGCCGTCCAGGTGTCTTCGAAGGTGACGAGCAGGTCGGCGAAGTCGAGGTAGCGGGGGTGCGGGTGGAGTCCGTGGTTGAGGACGACGGTACGGGCTCCGGCCGCGCGCGCGGCGACCGTCAGGCGGCTGTAGTGCGCGAGGAGCCCGGCGTCGGCGGCGGCCTGGTCGAAGAACGCGCCGTCGGCCGCGTACCAGTCGCGGTGCCGCAGCAGGTCCTGGACGACGTCCGCGTGCGGGCGGCGGCCGTAGTCGGTGTCGGTGTAGCCGAGGGTGCGGACGCCCGCTTCCCTCAGCAGCCCGGCGACCTCGGCGAAGTGCGGGTCGGGGGCGGTGCCGGGGCCGTTGGCCGGGTTGAGTACGACGCCGTACAGGGCGGGTGCCGCCGCGATCAGCCGCCGCCAGGCGTCCGGCCGTTCCGCCGGGTGCTCGTAGAGCGGGACCAGCAGCTGGCGGGAGGGCGGGGCGGGCTGTCGCGGGGGCGGCCGGGTCATGGACGGGGCTCCTGTCAGGACATCAGGAAATGACGAAATACGGTGGGATCCTGAGGATATGGGTGGGGGTGCGGGGTCCCGGCACCGGCCCACGGACACCTGCCGGTGACCAACTCGGGCCTCGTGCCTCAGCGGTGGGCCGTGACACGGGCGAGCAGGGTGGAGCCGAGGGCGGCCAGGACGAGTGCGGCGGTGCCGCAGACCGCCAGCTGGCCGGCGGCCGGGGACAGCGGCCCGGTGGCCAGGACGACGGTCTGGGCGATCGCGGCCGCGCCGCACACCGCCGCCGCGACCGGCACGGCACCGAACGCCTGGAGGAGCAGCGCGATCCACAGCACCGTGCCCAGGCACAGCAGCCCCAGGGCGTGTGACGCGTCCGCCGGCGGACCGCCCTGCCACAGCAGGGTTCCGGCCGCCCCGAGGAGCGCGAGCACGGCGAGGTAGCAGAGCAGGCACCAGGCCAGCGCTCCGGAGGTGGCGCGCCAGAAGCCGGCCAGGGTGGTGCTGGTGCGCAGTCCGGCCAGGGCGCGGCTGCGGTAGCGGTACAACAGCCATTCGGCGGGTCCCATGCTGAGCGTGAGGGCCACCGCCGCGGGCGCGGCGACCTGGGCCTTCGCCCCGTACCGCAGGACGTCGCCGAGCGCCGTGTGCAGCACCAGGACGCCGACGGCGAGGCCGAAGAGCCCGTACGGCACGGACGCGACCGCGCGCGGCGCCGGTCCGTCGGTGCGCGGCTCGCGGCGGCAGCGCAGGACGGTGACGGCGGCCAGCGCGACCGCCGTGCCGAGCGAGAGGACGAGCAGGGCGGTCCGTACGGGGTCCGGCGGCACGTACACCGCCATCAGCGCGGCGCCGAGCCCGACCGGCGCCAGCGCGCACAGCAGCCACCGCTCGCGGCCGAAGACGAGCAGGGCGGTGGCGGCGCCGAGGTAGCCGGCCTGGCCGGCGGCGAAGGCCACCGAGCCGGGGGCGTCGGCGTCGATGCCGGCGGCCGCCCAGGCGATCAGTGCGCCGGCCACCGCTCCGGCGGGCGCGCCGAGGGCGAGGGCGCGGGCGGCGGGCCACCGTTCGCCGGCGCCCAGCCAGGAGTACGCGCGGTGGGCGAGCGCCTGGTTCCAGGCCCAGCCGGTCAGCGCGCCCGCCAGCAGCGGCAGCGTGCCCGCCGGCAGCCCGCGGGCGTCCGGCGGGCCGGACAGCAGGTGGGAGCCGACGATGTAGGCGAGTCCCGGCAGGGCGAAGACCAGGGCGCGCAGCAGGCAGCCGAGGAGGCTGACCCGCCAGGGGTCGGTGAACGGGCGGTCCGGTTCGGGGTACGTGCGCGGGACGCGGTCCCACAGTTCCTCGGCGAGGGCGAAGGAGTTATCGCGCCCGTAGGTGAGCTTGATCTGGTCGTCGCTCATGCCGTCGGACTCGATGATGGCGGCGATCTCGTCGGGGTGCACGGCCCCGGCGATCAGGTCGCCCATGCGTTGGGCGAGTTCGTCGACCGGGTCGGGCGCGGCCCAGTGGGGGCGCTGGGGCCGCGGCACGTCCGGGAGGTCGTCCTTGCGGTCCTGGCCCTCGCCGGGGACCAGCCACAGGGATCCGCTCATCAGCCCGCCCCGTCGGCGGCGAGCTGGGTGTTCCACGGTCCGCGCAGCTGGAGGGTCCACTCCTCCCGGGGGTGCTCCGCGGCAGGCCGGTCCGCGCCGTCGAGTTCGCGGTAGATGGTGCGGAAGCCGTCGACCGAGCGGCGCAGCGTGAACTGGTCGATCACCCGCTGCCGGGCCCGGCTGCCGAGTTCGGCGCGCTTCTCCCAGCCGCCCTTGAGCAGTTCGAGGGTGGCCTTGGCCATCGCTTCGGGTTCGCGCGGCGGTACCACGCGCCCGGTGTCACCGACCGCCTCGCGCACCCCGCCGACGTCGGTCGACACGGTGGAACGGCCGCAGGACATGGCCTCTATCAGGCTGAACGGGAAGCCCTCGGAGATGCTGGAGAGCATGACGATGCTGCCGGCCGCGTAGGCGCGGGCCACGTCGTCGATGCGCCCCTCCCAGCCGATCCCGTCGGTCACGCCGAGCGAGGCGGCCAGCTTCTCGCAGCGGGTCTTGTACGCCTCGCCGCCGGCCGGTACCCCGCCGAACAGCCGCAGCCGCAGGTTGGGGACTTCGGCGCGGCACAGCGCGTAGGCGCGGATGAGGGTTTCCAGGTCCTTGATCGGGTCGATGCGCCCGGCCCAGCTCAGCGTCGGTTCGTCCGGCTCCTGTTCGGCGTGCGGGAACAGCTGCACGTCGACGCCGTTGTAGACGGTACGTATCTTCTCGGGCGGGGTGCCGCCGCGCTCCTCCCAGCGGGTGTTGTACTTGTTGCACGGTGTGATCAGGTCGGCGGCCCGGTAGCTCTCGATCGTCAGCTGCCGGTAGAAGCCGAGCATCAGGGCCTTGACCGGCCAGCGCTGGGCGTCGCGGCGGTAGCCGAGGTAGCGCTCGCGCAGGTAGATGCCGTGCTCGGTGAGCAGGAACGGTACGTCGTCGAACTCCTTGGCGGCGAGCGCGGGCAGGCAGGCCAAACCGTTGCTGACCGCGTGCGCGACGCTGTCGGTCGGCACCCGTACGGACAGCGGCCGCAGGGCGTGTTCCAGCAGGTCGGTCGCGGTCAGCGCGTCGTGCACGGTGGGCTTCGCCTCGCGCGTGGCGACGTGCGGCAGGGTCCAGATCCACATCAGGGAGCGCAGCGCCGACTCGGTGCGCAGCGCGGCGCTGAGCCGCCCTTCGCGGGCGAGCGCGGCCAGCGCGTACAGCTCGGTGCCGAAGTCGGTGCAGGACTGCGGGTCGAGCATGGACAGCAGGAAGCGCTCGTAGGTGTCGACGAAGCGGCGGCGCTCGCGGCCCCGGGACAGGCCGTGGGTGCGCCGGCCCGGCGGCGGGCCCCACATGGGGACGGAGGAATGCGCGTAGACGTTGCCCGGCAGGTCCCAGGTCACCGGCTCACGGCCGCTGCCGGTGAGCGCGATGACGTTGAAGCGGACTTCGGGCATGCCCCGTACGAGCTGGTCGCACCAGGTGGAGACGCCGCCGTGGACGTGCGGGTAGGTCCCCTCGGTGAGCATGGTGACGTGCCTGCCGGGCTGTGGTGCGTCGTCGGCCTGCGGACTTCGGCTGCCGACCTCGTACAGGGCTGCGTTCATGGCTATTCCCCCCCGGGATTCAGGTGCTGGGTGGAGCGGTGTGGGGCGCGCGGGCGCGGGTGCTGCGGGCACCGTGCGTACGCGTGGGGCGGCCGGCGGCCGTGCCGGCCCGGTGCAACGTGCGCGTGCGCAGCCGCGGGGACGTGAGCGGGGACGGTGCGGGTGCGCGGCGCCGGTGTGCGGGCGCGCCCGTCGGGCACCGGCGCGGGCACGCCGGCACCCGCGCGTCCGTACGGATGCCTGAACGCGGGTGCGGCGTCACGCGCCGGGGTGCGGGCGCGGTGGTACTGCGGTGCGGGGTGCTGCGGTGCGGAGTACTGCGGGACGGGGGCGGCGGGAGAACGCCGACCGCCCGGCGCGCCCGGTCGGGGTCGCGGACCGGGCGGTGCCGAGAACGCGTCAGGCGGTCGTCGGGAGCTTGAGCGTGACGACCGCTCCGGGCGACTGCGCTGTGGCCCACTCCGAAACCCGTCCGGCATAACGAGTGCCGAATTCCTTGGTCCCATCAGAGAGTTGTGTGGTGGTTCCGTCCGGCATCGTAGCCGGAGCGGCCACCCCCGACGGCGACGTGATGGTGACAACGTCGCCAATTCTGTACGCCGTCACCGAACCGGCGTCCAGCGCCCGCTGCCAGGCCGCACGCTGCTGCATCTCGCGTCCGATGTCCCGGTGCCGCTGGTTGACGACCGGCGTGCTGTCGGCGAAAAAGCCGCGATAGTCGGCCAGAACTTTGTCCAGAACCGGATAGGCGATGCGGCCCTCGGCCAGGTTCGACTGATGGATGTAGTGCGGCCGCGGGTCGTTGGCCAGAGCATGACCGAGGGCGGTCCGCGTCTCCTGCGGGACGATGTACGAGGCGTAGCCCGTCGACGTCGGCAGGGGCGCCGGGAGGCAGGTGGAGTTGGGGTCGGTCTCGCAGATCCCGCTGCCGCCGTCGGCCTTGCTCGTGTAGATCCAGTTGTACTCGTCGGTCTCCTCGGCCGCCGTGCCCACGTTGTAGAACACGTTCATCGGGTAGCGCGGGACGGTCAGCGCCGAGCCGACCGCCCGCTGCACGGACTCCCGCGAGTTGTCGCTCGCCACCCACTTGGCGCCGGTCGCCGCGAGCGCGGGCGCGAGGTTGGGGTTGTCCTGCGGCTGCTGCGGCAGGGACTTCAGACCGGAGTGCTCGCCGGTCACCAGCTCCGCGGCGTCCACGTCCAGGCCCCTGGCCACGCCCCAGGCGTGGTTCTTGTCGATCTCGGAGGTGATCTCGCTGCGGCTCACCCACCGGGTGGCGCCGAACAGGTCCTTGGAGCAGCGCCAGGGGACGACCGAGGTGTCCTGGACGCAGCCGAGGAAGGGGTGGGTCCAGGTGTGATTGACCCAGCGGTACTCGGCCTTGTCGGCGAGCAACCGGTCGGCCAGCGCGTCCACGCCGCCGTGCTCGTACTTCCACTCCTCGCCCGAGCCGGCGTTGTAGACCATGTCGAGCCGGTAGTTCCGTTCGCGCTGCCACTGGGCGGCGTACGCGGCGTCCGCCTCCGTCATCCGGATCGGCGTGGTCTCCGGGACGCCGGGCGCGCAGTCGAAGTCGCCCGGCGTGCAGTTGTTCGCGGTGTCCCAGCGGGCGTCCGGCGCGAAGACGTCGTCGACCTGCACGGAGAAGTAGTTGCGGCTCTGGCCGAGGTGGACGCCCTGGGTGAGCCAGTCGACGATGCCCCGGGCCAGCAGGCGGAACTGCTGCTGGTAACGATTCTGCGCGAAGGTGACGACCAGTTCGCGGCGCCCGTCGTGGGCGTACTCGCCGACCAGCGAGCCGCGCGCGGAGCTGCCGGGCACCGCCGCGTCCAGATACGGGGTGAACGTCGCGCCGGCCGGCGGGTTGGCGACCGGCTGCGCGATGTAGCCGTACGCCTCGGAGACCTGCGCGTCGGCGTCCTCGAAGGGCACCTGGCCCTTGAGGTAGCCGAAGGGGCCCGCCTTGCCCGCGTCGGTGGTACGGGTGGCGAAGCCGTCCAGTACGCCCGCGTAGCCGCCGTCGTCGGGCGTGCGCAGGCCGACCGCGGGCCGGGCGTAGGTGTACGCGTCCACCTGCGGGATCTTGTACGTCGCCTCGTACGCCTTGAGGGCCGCCAGCTCTGTGGAGGCGGCGCTGCCGAAGGGGTCGTCGTTCGGCAGCACGACACCCTGGAACTTCGCACGCGGCCTGCCGTCCACGGTGTCGCTGAGGAACGCCTCGTCGATCACCGGGCGGCTCGGGGCCGTCAGGTCGACGGTGGTGTACGGGATTCCCTGGCTGCGCAGTTCGGAGGCGATGGCCTCGGTGGAGTCGCTGCCGTCGGACACGACCAGCACCCGCAGGTCGACGCGCGGCTCGGCGGCGGCCGCGGCACCCGGTCCGGCCGGCGCGGCCTGCGCGGCGGGCAGCCCCACCGCCAGGGGTAACGCGGTCAGGATCGCGGTGGCGAGTACGGAAACGGCTCTGGCCGGCCGTCCGGCCGACGTGACGTTGCTGCCCATGGGCGCAGTCCCTTCCCCCCGGAAGTCCCCCCTGCCTCCGGAAGCACACCGGGCAGGCTCGTGCACATCATGCGAAGGTTCGGGGCCGTGTATCCCACAGTCGCCCCGACTGTGACGCACGTCTCATTCGCCGCGTGGCGGTTGACCGGGAGGCCGTGGTGCCGACCGGCCCGGTGCCGGCGGAACGGGCAACTCCTCCGGCAGGAGAAGACGTTCGGGGCCCCCGGGACAGGTGTTGCAGGTGTGACAGGGCGGGCCGATACGGCATCAAGCGGTCACGTACGGCGGGCCCGAGCGTAGGCTCGGCCGCAGCAGCGCCCTCGGCGCGAACGGATTCCCGGACGGAACAGGACTTTCATCACCGTGACTGCACTGACCCTCAGCACATCCTCCGCCGCGACGTTGCGCGCGGACGCCGTCGTCGTCGGCCTGGCCAAGGGCGCCAAGGGCGCCGTGCTGGCCCCCGGCGCGCAGGCCGTGGACAAGGCGTTCGACGGCAAGCTCACCGCCGTACTGGAGACCCTCGGCGCGAGCGGTGCCGAGGGCGAGATCACCAAGCTGCCCGCCACCGGCCTGAAGGCGCCGGTCGTGCTGGCCGTCGGCCTGGGCGAGGCCCCCGCGGCGGACGAGGACTACGACCTCGACACGCTGCGCCGCGCCGCGGGCTGCGCCGCCCGCGCCCTGGGCGGCACCAAGAAGGCCGGCTTCGCGCTGCCCGCCGAGGACGCCGAGTCCGTGGCCGCGGTCGCGGAGGGCGCCCTCATGGGCGCGTACGCCTTCACCGCCTACCGGAGCAACGGCGACGCCAAGGCCGGCCGCGGGAAGGCGGACGCCAAGTCCGCGCCGCTCGCCGAGGTGGCGCTGCTCGGCGCCAAGCCGCGCGACAAGGCGCACAAGGCCGCCGCCGAGCGCGCCGAGGCGCTGGCCGCCGAGGTCAACCGCGCCCGCGACCTGATCAACACCCCCTCCAACGACCTCACCCCGAAGACCTTCGCGGCGCAGGCCCAGGCCGCCGGCAAGGAGTTCGGCCTCAAGGTGGAGGTGCTGGACGAGAAGGCGTTGAAGAAGGGCGGCTACGGCGGCCTGATGGGCGTCGGCCAGGGCTCGGACAACCCGCCGCGGCTGGTGCGCGTCGCCTACACCCACCCGAAGGCCGAGAAGACCCTGGCGTTCGTCGGCAAGGGCATCACCTACGACTCGGGCGGCATCTCGCTCAAGCCGGCCGGCCACAACGAGACCATGAAGTGCGACATGAGCGGCGCCGCCGCGGTGTTCGCCGCGGTCGTGGCCGCCGCCCGGCTGGGCCTCGCGGTCAACGTCACCGGCTGGCTGGCGCTCGCCGAGAACATGCCGTCGGGCAACGCGATGCGCCCCGGCGACGTGCTGACCATGTACAACGGCAAGACCGTCGAGGTGCTGAACACCGACGCCGAGGGCCGCCTCGTACTGGCCGACGCGCTGACCCGCGCCTCGGAGGAGCGTCCCGACGCGATCGTGGACGTCGCGACGCTGACCGGCGCGATGGTGCTGGCGCTGGGCAACCGGACCTTCGGGATCATGGCCAACGACGACGCCTTCCGCGCGAGCCTGCACGAGATCGCGGAGGAGGCCGGCGAGCCGGCCTGGCCGATGCCGATGCCGTCCGAGCTGCGCCGGACCATGGACTCCCCGGTGGCCGACCTCAAGAACATCGGCGAGCGGGCCGGCGGCGGCCTGCTGGCCGGCGTCTTCCTCCAGGAGTTCGTGGGCGAGGGCATCACCTGGGCGCACCTGGACATCGCGGGCCCGGCCTTCCACGAGAGCGCGCCCTTCGGCTACACCCCCAAGGGCGGCACCGGCTCCTCGGTCCGCACCCTGGTGCTGCTGGCCGAGCGCACCGCGGCCGGCGACCTCGGCTGACGCCACTCCGGTTGCTCCTGCTTTGTCCGTACGGCTCCGGGCCCGGCGCCCGGGGCCGTACGCGCGTGTTCGCCCTCGACGAAATCCGCACGCCCGTACGCCGGAGTAACCGCACGCGTACCACCCCGGGACGGCCGCCGCGCCGCCCCACAGCCCGGCCCGCCGTCCCGCCCGCCTTCAACAAGTGCGAAGATGGGTTCTTGGCAGGACAGGGCCCCCCTTACCCAGGGCCGAACCAACCAGCGGCCGATCAACAGCCGCCGCCCGGTCACCGAAGACCGGCTCCGGCGTACCCATGCATGGAGGACGTGACGTGGCGAACGACGCCAGCACCGTTTTCGACCTAGTGATCCTCGGAGGCGGTAGCGGCGGTTACGCCGCTGCCCTGCGCGGGGCGCAGCTGGGCCTGGACGTCGCCCTGATCGAGAAGAACAAGCTCGGCGGCACCTGCCTGCACAACGGCTGTATCCCCACCAAGGCCCTGCTGCACGCCGGCGAGATCGCGGACCAGGCCCGCGAAGCCGCGCAGTTCGGTGTCAAGGCCTCCCTTGAGGGCATCGACATCGAGGGCGTCCACAAGTACAAGGACGAGATCATCTCGGGCCTGTACAAGGGCCTCCAGGGCCTGGTCGCCTCCCGCAAGGTGACCTACATCGAGGGTGAGGGCCGGCTGTCCTCCCCCACCTCCGTCGACGTGAACGGCCGGCGCGTCGAGGGCCGCCACGTCCTGCTGGCGACCGGCTCCGTGCCGAAGTCCCTGCCGGGCCTGGAGATCGACGGCGACCGGATCATCTCCTCGGACCACGCGCTCAAGCTGAACCGCGTCCCGAAGTCCGCGATCGTGCTGGGCGGCGGCGTCATCGGCGTCGAGTTCGCCTCCGCGTGGAAGTCCTTCGGCACCGACGTGACCATCGTCGAGGGCCTCAAGCACCTCGTCCCGGTCGAGGACGAGAACAGCTCCAAGCTGCTGGAGCGGGCCTTCCGCAAGCGCGGCATCAAGTTCAACCTCGGCACCTTCTTCGACAAGGCCGAGTACACCCAGGACGGCGTCAAGGTCACGCTGGCCGACGGCAAGACCTTCGAGGCCGAGGTGCTGCTGGTCGCCATCGGCCGCGGCCCGGTCTCCCAGGGCCTGGGCTACGAGGAGGCCGGGGTCGCCATGGACCGCGGCTACGTCCTCGTCGACGAGTACATGCAGACCAACGTGCCGACGATCTCGGCCGTCGGTGACCTGGTCCCCACCCTCCAGCTCGCGCACGTCGGCTTCGCCGAGGGCATCCTGGTAGCGGAGCGGCTGGCCGGTCTCAAGACCGTGCCGGTCGACTACGACGGCGTGCCGCGCGTGACGTACTGCCACCCCGAGGTCGCTTCGGTGGGCATCACCGAGGCGAAGGCCAAGGAGCTGTACGGCGCCGACAAGGTCGTCGCTCTCAAGTACAACCTCGCGGGCAACGGCAAGAGCAAGATCCTCAAGACCGCGGGCGAGATCAAGCTCGTCCAGGTCAAGGACGGTGCCGTGGTCGGCGTCCACATGGTCGGTGACCGTATGGGCGAGCAGGTCGGCGAGGCCCAGCTGGTCTACAACTGGGAAGCACTGCCGGCCGAGGTTGCGCAGCTCATCCACGCGCACCCGACGCAGAACGAGGCGTTCGGCGAGGCCCACCTGGCCCTGGCCGGCAAGCCTCTCCACTCCCACGACTGATCCCGGTCCGGGCGCGACCACATCCGCATTTTCGTAAGGAGCAAGAGAAACCATGGCGGTTTCCGTAACCCTTCCGGCGCTCGGCGAGAGCGTCACCGAGGGCACCGTCACCCGCTGGCTCAAGGCCGAGGGTGAGCGCGTAGAGGCCGACGAGCCCCTGCTGGAGGTGTCGACCGACAAGGTCGACACCGAGATCCCCGCCCCCGCCTCCGGCGTGCTGGCCTCCATCAAGGTGGCCGAGGACGAGACCGTCGAGGTCGGCGCCGAGCTGGCGATCATCGACGACGGCAGCGGCGCGCCCGCGGCCGAGTCCGCCCCGGCGCAGTCCGAGGCGCCCGCCGAGGAAGCCCCGGCCCAGCCGGAGCCTGCCGCGGCCCCCGCCCAGGAAGCCCCGCAGCAGGAGGCCCCCGCGGCCCCCGCCGGCGGCGCCCAGGGCACGGACGTCGTCCTCCCCGCGCTCGGCGAGAGCGTCACCGAGGGCACCGTCACCCGCTGGCTCAAGGAGGTCGGCGAGGAGGTGGCCGAGGACGAGCCGCTGCTGGAGGTCTCCACCGACAAGGTCGACACCGAGATCCCCGCCCCCACCGCCGGCACCCTGCTGGAGATCCTGGTGGGCGAGGACGAGACCGCCGAGGTCGGCGCCAAGCTGGCCGTCATCGGCCAGAAGGGCGCTGCCCCGGCGCAGGCCGAGGCTCCGGCCGCCCCGGCCCCCGCCCAGGAGGCCCCGAAGCAGGAAGCCCCCAAGCAGGAGGCTCCGGCTCCGGCCCCCCAGGCGCCCACCACCCCGGCCCCGCAGGCCGTGACCACCCCGGCTCCGGACCCGGTTCCGGCCGCCCCCGCGCCGGCTCCGGCCGCCGCGCCCGTCACCCCGGCCCCGGCCGCGGGTGAGGCGGACGCCGCGTACGTCACCCCCCTGGTCCGCAAGCTGGCCCAGGAGAGCGGCGTGAACCTGGGCTCGGTCAAGGGCACCGGCGTCGGCGGCCGCATCCGCAAGCAGGACGTCATCGCCGCCGCCGAGGCCGCCAAGCAGCAGGCCGCGCCGGCCGCTGCCGCAGCCCCGGCCGCGTCGAAGGCCCCGGCCATCGAGGCGTCGCCGCTGCGCGGCCAGACCGTCAAGATGCCGCGGATGCGCAAGGTCATCGGCGACAACATGATGAAGGCCCTGCACGGCCAGGCGCAGCTGACCTCCGTGGTCGAGGTGGACATCACCAAGATCATGCGGATGCGCAACAAGGCCAAGGACGCCTTCGCGCAGCGTGAGGGCGTCAAGCTCTCCCCGATGCCGTTCTTCGTCAAGGCCGCCGTCCAGGCGTTGAAGGCCCACCCGGTCGTCAACGCCCGGATCAACGAGGACGAGGGCACGATCACCTACTTCGACACCGAGAACGTCGGTATCGCGGTGGACGCGGAGAAGGGCCTGATGACCCCGGTCATCAAGGGTGCGGGCGACCTGAACATCGCCGGCATCGCCCGCAAGACCGCGGAGCTGGCCGGCAAGGTCCGCACCAACAAGATCAGCCCGGACGACATGTCGGGCGCGACCTTCACGATCAGCAACACCGGCTCGCGCGGTGCGCTGTTCGACACGGTCATCGTGCCGCCGAACCAGGTCGGCATCCTGGGCATCGGCGCCACCGTCAAGCGCCCGGTGGTCGTCGACCACCCGGAGCTGGGCGAGACCATCGCCGTGCGCCACATGACCTACCTGGCTCTCTCCTACGACCACCGCCTGGTGGACGGTGCCGACGCGGCCCGTTACCTGACGACGGTCAAGCAGATCCTGGAGGCCGGCGAGTTCGAGACCGAGATCGGTCTCTGAGCGCGGTAGCCACCCCGTAGGTGTGCAGGGTCGGCCCCGGTTCGTACAAGTCCGTACGAGCCGGGGCCGACCCGTTTTCGTTGCGCGGATAATGGCCCTTCCGCGCGCCCGCACCGCCCGGCCCGAGTTCCGGTACCGTGCCGTCGCCCTCCGTACGCTCTGAAGGAGCACGTCATGACCCCGCCCGTCGTCCATTCGCTCCGCGAGCAGATCCGCGAGCACATCCTCGAAGGGATCGTCCGCGGCCGCTGGCAGCCCGGCGAGCGGATCGTGGAGCGGCGGATCGCGGTCGAGCTGGAGGTCAGCCAGACGCCCGTACGGGAGGCGCTGCGCGAGCTGGAGTCGCTCCAGCTGATCGAGTCGGCCCCGAACAAGGGCGTACGCGTACGGAACCTGACCGCGGACGACCTCAAGGAGAGCTACCCGGTGCGGGCCGGGCTGGAGCAGGTGGCCGCCGAGCTGGCCGCGGGGCGGCTGGCCGAGGACACCGAGGCGCTGGACCGCGAGGTGGCGGCGCTGTGCGAGGCGGACCGGCACGGGGACGGCGAGGCGCAGGTGCGGCACACGGTGGCCTTCCACCGCGAGATCGTGCGCGCCGCCCGCAACGCCGTCCTGCTGCACACCTGGGAGTCGCTGGGCGTCGAGGTGTGGACGACGCTGTCGATCCGCTGGTTCAGCCCGGAGCCGCGGTCGCACGCGCGGGACCACCAGGAGATCGTGGACGCGTTCCGGCGGCGCGACCCGAGGATCGGCGAGCTGTTGAAGACGCACGTACTGAGCTGCGCGCCCCGGGTCTGACGCGCAGGTCGGCGGCCGTTCCTCCCTTCGATTCGGAGCCGCAGGCAGCCTGGCACCCCGTGCCTAAAAGGCTGGCACCCCGTGCCGACCTGCGGTTTTTCCTTCAACTTGCGTTGATCGATCATCGATCAGAGGCGTATCGTCGTACCCGGGGCGCGACACCCCTGCCTGCCAAGCACTCATCGCACCTCCCTCCTCCGTCCGGAAAGGGGCCACCCATGCCCGATCCCGTACGCATGCCGTACAGCCAGCTCGACCAGGTCCCGGACCGCGACCCGGAGGAGACGGCCGAGTGGCGCGAGTCCCTGGACGCCGTCACCAGGGCAGCCGGTCCGCACCGCGCCGCCTACCTGATGCGCCGCGCCGTGGAGCACACCGGCGCCCCGGGCCTCGCGCCGCTCGAAACCGACTACGTCAACACCATCCCGACCGCCGCCGAGCCCGAGTTCCCGGGCGACGAGGCGATGGAGGCCCGGATCACGGCGTGGAACCGCTGGAACGCGGCCGCCATGGTCACCCGCGGCTCCCGCCTCGGCCTCGGCGGCCACATCGCCACCTTCGCCTCGGCGGCCTGGCTCTACGAGACCGGCTTCCAGCACTTCTTCCGCGGCAAGGAAGCCGACGGGAGCGGCGACCAGCTCTACATCCAGGGCCACGCCTCCCCCGGCATCTACGCCCGCGCCTTCCTCGAAGGCCGCCTCACCGAGGACCAGCTCGACCGCTTCCGCCAGGAGGCGGCCGGCGACGGCCTGCCCTCGTACCCGCACCCGCGGCGCCTGCCCTGGCTGTGGGAGTTCCCCACCGTCTCCATGGGCCTGGGCCCGCTCTCCGCGATCTACCAGGCGCGCTTCAACCGCTACCTGGAGCACCGCGGCATCAAGGACACCTCGAACTCCCACGTGTGGGCGTTCCTCGGCGACGGCGAGATGGACGAGCCCGAGTCGACCGCCGCCCTGGCGCTGGCCGGCCGCGAGGGCCTGGACAACCTGACCTTCGTCATCAACTGCAACCTGCAGCGTCTGGACGGCCCGGTCCGCCCCAACTACAAGATCGTGCAGGAGCTGGAGGCCCAGTTCCGCGCGGCGGGCTGGAACGTCATCAAGTCCCTGTGGGGCCAGGCGTGGGACGAGGTCTTCGCCCAGGACACCGACGGCGCGCTGCTGCGCCGCCTGCGCGAGACCCCGGACGCGCAGTTCCAGACGTACGCCACCCGCGACGCCGCCTACCTGCGCGAGCACTTCTTCGGCTCGGACCCGTCGCTGGGCCGCATCGCCCAGGGCCTCTCGGACGCCAAGCTGCTGGAGCTGTTCCAGACCTCCCGCGCCGGCCACGAGCCGCGCAAGGTGTACGCCGCGTACAAGGCCGCCGTCGAGCACAAGGGCGCGCCGACCGTCATCCTGGCGCAGACCGTCAAGGGCTACACCCTCGGCGAGGGCTTCGAGTCCCGTAACGCCAACCACCAGATGAAGAAGCTCACCGGCGAGCAGTTCCGCACCATGCGCGACCTCCTGGAGCTGCCGATCCCGGACAGCGCCCTGGACGCGGACGTGGTGCCGTACGCCCACCCCGGCGCCAACTCCCCGGAGATGGAGTACCTGCGCGAGCGCCGCGCCGCCCTCGGCGGCCCGGCCCCCGCCCGCAAGGTCGTGGCCAAGCCGCTGCCGATGCCCGCGGACAAGGTGTTCGACGCCCTCAAGAAGGGCTCGGGCTCGCAGGAGATCGCCACCACCATGGCGTTCGTCCGCCTGGTCAAGGACCTGATGCGGGACAAGGAGACCGGCAAGCGCTGGGTGCCGGTCGTGCCCGACGAGGCCCGTACCTTCGGCATGGAGTCGCTGTTCCCGTCCGCCGGGCTCTACTCCCCCGTCGGCCAGACCTACGACCCGGTCGACCGCGACCAGCTCCTGTACTACAAGGAAGCCAAGGACGGCCAGATCCTCAACGAGGGCATCACGGAGGCCGGTTCGCTGGCCGACTTCACCGCGGCGGCGACCTCGTACGCCACCCACGGCGAGCCGATGATCCCCTTCTACATCTTCTACTCGATGTTCGGCTGGCAGCGCACCGCCGACCAGTTCTGGGCGCTCGCCGACCAGCTAGGCCGCGGCTTCGTCATCGGCGCCACGGCCGGCCGTACGACGATGACCGGTGAGGGCCTCCAGCACGCGGACGGCCACTCGCACCTGATCGCCTCCACCAACCCGGCGGCGCTCTCCTACGACCCGGCGTTCGCGTACGA
The DNA here is from genome assembly GCF_044332485.1 of Streptomyces sp. NPDC017056. Classification (NCBI taxonomy): domain Bacteria; kingdom Bacillati; phylum Actinomycetota; class Actinomycetes; order Kitasatosporales; family Streptomycetaceae; genus Streptomyces; species Streptomyces sp. NPDC017056. The sequence goes on from NZ_JBIRPD010000001.1 coordinate 157,450, forward strand.
GGTCGCGGTGATCGTCAAGGAGGGCCTGCGCCGGATGTACGGCCCGGACGCCGAGGACATCTTCTACTACCTCACGGTCTACAACGAGACCAAGGTGCAGCCCGCCATGCCGGCGGGCGAGGGCATCGAGGAAGGCATCCTCAAGGGCCTGTACCGCTTCAAGGAGGCCGAGCCCGCCGCCGCCGACGCGCCGCGCCTCCAGCTGCTGGCCTCCGGCACCGCCATCCACTGGATCCTGGAGGCCCAGGAGATCCTGGCCCGCGACTGGGGCGTGGCGGCGGACATCTGGTCGGCGCCGTCCTGGACGGAGCTGCGCCGCGACGCGCTGGAGTGCGACGCCGCCCGCCTGGAGGGCGAGGACCGTATCCCGTACGTCACCCGTGCGCTGGCCGGTGCCCCCGGTCCGGTCGTGGCGGTCAGCGACTGGATGCGTGCCGTTCCGGACCAGATCGCCCCGTGGGTCGAGCAGGACTGGACCTCGGTCGGCACCGACGGCTTCGGTCTCTCCGACACCCGCGAGGCCGCCCGCCGCCACTTCGGCGTCGACGCGCAGTCGGTCGTGGTGCAGGCGCTGGCCGCGCTGGCCCGCCGCGGCGACGTGAAGGCGGAGACGGTCAAGGAGGCCAAGGAGCGGTACGGGCTGTAGCCCGGCCCGGGCGCGGCGGCACCGGCCGCCGCGCCCGCACCACGCGCCGGGTTCCGCCCGGCGCCCCCCGCTCCCGTGCGGAGACCACCTCAACCGCGCCCGGGGTCTCCGCACGGGATCTTCATCGGGGCGGTACTCGGGACGGCTTCGAGGGCGGCATGATGCAGGCATGCGTGCTGCCCGGCTGATCAAAATGGTGCTACTGCTCCAGTCGCGCGCCTCGATGACCGGCGCCGAACTGGCGCGGGAGCTGGAGGTGTCGGAGCGCACCGTCTCCCGCGACGTCCTCTCCCTCTCCGAGGCCGGAGTGCCCGTCTACGCGGACCGCGGCCGGGCCGGCGGCTACCGCCTCGTCGGCGGCTACCGCACCCGGCTGACCGGCCTCGGCCGCAGCGAGGCGGAGGCCCTGTTCCTGTCCGGCGTGCCCGCCGCACTGCGCGACATGGGCCTCGCCGACGCCGCCTCCGCCGCCCGGCTCAAGGTCTCCGCCGCGCTGCTGCCCGAGCTGCGGGACGCCGCGGACGGCGCCGCCCAGCGCTTCCACCTCGACGCCCCCGCCTGGTACCGGGAACCGGCCACCCCGGAACTGCTGCCCGCCGTCGCGGACGCCGTCTGGGACGACCGGCGCGTGTCCACCCGCTACCGCCGCAAGGACACCGAGGTCGAGCGGGAGTTGGAGCCGTACGGCCTGGTGCTCAAGGCGGGCGTCTGGTACCTCGCGGCGCGGGCCGGCGAGGACCTGCGCGTCTACCGCGTCGACCGCTTCGCGTCCGTCACCCTCCTCGACGACCGCTTCACCCGCAGCCCGGACTTCGACCTGCCCGCCTTCTGGGCGGAGCGGGCCGCCCGGTTCGCCCGCTCGATCCTGCGGGACGAGGTCGTCGTACGGCTGACGGAGGCGGGCACCCGGCAGCTGCGGCACGTCACCGACCGCGCCGGCGCCGAAGAGGCGCTGGCCGCGGCGGGCGAACCCGACGAGCAGGGTCGGACCACCGTCACCCTGCCCGTCGAGTCCCTGGACGTCGCCTACGCCCAGCTGCTCGGGCTCGGCCCGGAGGCGGAGGTGCTGGCGCCGGCCGAGTTGCGGAAGCGTTTCGCCACGGCGGCGGCGCGTCTGCACGGGCTGTACGGGGAGCCCGCAGGCCACTGATCCGCCGGGCCGCCTACCGGTACCCGGTCGTGTCCGCCGGCCTGCCCGCCTGCTCGACCTCGGTGAGGTAACGCCAGGCGTCCGGGGCCGAACCGTCCACGTCCGTGAACCCGTACTCCTTGGCCAGCCCGCCGCTGGAGAGCGCCTGCCCGTTGAAGCGCGCGACGTCCGGGTCGGCGGCCAGCGCCGCCACCGCCCGGCCGACGTACACGGGCGTCTCCGAGATGGCGAAGTGCGGGTTCTGCTCGCAGCCCGCCCGCCAGTTCTCCTCGGTGACCTTGAAGTACGTGTCCAGCATGGCCTCCGACCGCAGCCAGCCCGGCGTCACGCACACCGCCGTGCACCCGTACTCCGGCAGTTCCTCGGCGAGCCCCTTCGCCATCCTGATCGGCGCGCTCTTGGCCAGGTCGTAGTAGAAGGGCTCCCGGTAGCGCCGGTTGTACTCCTCCGTACCGTCCGTCACCTCCACCACCAGCCCGCCGGGCCGGCGGATCAGCAAGGGCAGCGCGAAACTGCTGGTGACGATGTGGCTCTCCACCCCCAGCCGCAGGACGCGCAATCCCTTCTCCAGGTCGTGCTCCCACATCTTCTTCCCCCACCCGACATGCACGTCCCCGCCCCACAGGTCGTTGACGAGGATGTCCAGCCGCCCCTGCTCACGGTCGATACGCCCGGTCAGCGCCCGCACCGCCTCCCGGTCCAGATGGTCCGTCGGCACCGCGATGCCGGCGCCTCCCGCCGCCGTCACCAGCTCGGCGGTCCCCTCGATCGTCTCCGTCGCCCGGCCGACCTCGCTCACGTGCCCGCGGGTCGTACGGCCGGTGGCATAGACCGTGGCACCGGCCCGGCCCAGCTCCACCGCCATCGCCCGGCCCGCGCCCCTGGTGGCCCCGGCGACCAGCGCGACCTTGCCGGCCAGCGGCCGCGGTGTGTCCTTCGCCTCGGTCATGGTTCGTTTCCCTTCACGCATGACATGACCCTCGCGTGGAAAGCCGACACCTTGTGTCCGCATTACCCGAAGGAATGTGCGTGGATAACGACACCGTCGCATCTGGGGTAGTCCGCGTGCGATGCCGCCCGGCAGGAACGATGCTGGACCCGTGATGGACGAGACGGAGTTCTGGGAGCTGATCGACGGCTCCCGCGAGGCTGCCGAGGGCGACCCCGAGGAGCAGGCGGACGCACTGGTCGAGCGGCTGGTGGCGCTCGACCCGGACTCCGTGACGGACTTTGCCCGGTACTTCGAGTCCCGCTACAACCGCGCGTACAGCTGGGACCTGTGGGCCGCGGCCGCCCTTCTGCTGGGCGGCGCGAGCGACGACGCCTTCGACTACTTCCGCTGCTGGCTGATCGGCCAGGGCCGGGAGGTCTTCGAAGGCGCGCTGCACGACCCGGACAACCTCGCCGACCTGCTGGACACGTTCGACGACGAGGTCGACGGCGACGCGGAAGAGCTGGGCTACGCGGCCGACGAGGCGTACGAGCAGCTCACCGGCGCCGAGATGCCGGACCTCGGCCTGCCGCCCCAGCCGCCCGAGCCGCTCGGCACCTACCTCGACCCCGACGACGACCGGGCACTGGCGGACCGCTTCCCCCGCCTGTGGGACCGCTTCGGCGTCTGAGCGCCACCGCCCCTCAGAGCAGCGCCTTTCCCATCATCACGTCGTCCACGTACGCGCCGTCCAGCAGGAACTCCCCGGGCAGCACGCCCTCCACCTCGAAGCCCGCCGACTCGTAGAGCCTGCGCGCCGGGGCGTTGTGCCCGAGGACGCGCAGGGTGATCCGGCGGGCCCCCTCGTCCAGCGCACGCGCGCAGGCCGCGTCCAGCAGCGTCCTCGCCACGCCCCGGCCGCGCGCCCAGGTGTCCACGGCCAGCCCCTGGATCTGGCGTACGTGGGCGTTGCACGGCAGCGGAGTCGGCGGCACCACCCGTACGTAGCCCGCGACCCGGCCGGCGATCTCCGCCACGAGCAGGTCCTCGGGGCGGTGCCGGTCGTCGAAGAACCGCTCGTACGGGGGCTTCGGACGGGGTGTCACCGCGTGCAGCGCCGACCACGTACGGCGGTCCAGGACCGCGAGTGTCTCCTCGTCGGCGAGCGCGGCGGAACGGACGAACGAATCGGACATGCGTGCCACTGTGTCATGTGCGGACCGCCGGGGGCAGTATGGCTGCCATGCGGATCGCGATCACCGGCTCGGCCGGTCTCATCGGCACGGCACTCGTCCGCTCCCTGCGGGAGCCCTCACCGGACGCCGGGGGCGGCCACGACATCGTCCGCCTCGTCCGGCACGCACCACGCGCCGCCGACGAGGTGCGCTGGGACCCGAAGCGCCAGACGGTGGACACCTCCGGGCTGGCCGGCTGCGACGCCGTCGTGCACCTCGCGGGCGCGGGAGTCGGCGACCACCGCTGGACCGACGCGTACAAGCGCGAGATCAGGGACAGCCGCATCCTGGGCACGGCGGCGCTCGCCGAGGCCATCGCCTCCCTGGACACGCCGCCGCGGGTCTTCGTGTGCGGCAGCGCGATCGGCTACTACGGCGACACGGGCGACCGGCGTACGGACGAGTCGGCGCCGCCCGGCCACGACTTCCTGGCCCGCCTCTGCGTCGACTGGGAGGCGGCCGCCGCACCGGCCGCCGAAGCCGGTATCCGTACGGTCTTCGCGCGCACCGGGCTGGTCGTGGGGCGCCGGGGCGGCGCCTGGGGGCGGCTGTTCCCCCTCTTCAAGCTCGGCCTGGGCGGCCGGCTGGGGAACGGCGGCCAGTACTGGAGCTTCATCTCCCTGCACGACCACATCGCCGCCCTGCGGCACCTCGTCACCACGGACGGCCTCACGGGACCGGTCAACCTCACCGCCCCCGAACCGCTCACCAACCGCGAGGTCACGGCCGCCATGGGACACGTCCTCCACCGCCCCACCCCGTTCCCCGTCCCCGCGGCGGCCCTCCGCCTGGCCCTGGGCGAATTCGCCGACAACGTCCTCGCCAGCCAGCGCGTCATCCCCCAACGCCTCCTGGACACGGGCTTCACGTTCGCCCACCCCACGGTGGACGAGGCGATCCGGGCGGCGCTGACGGAGTAGGCGGCACCGGCCCGGCCGGCGTGGGCGGCGTTGGGCGGCTGGGCGGCGTTGGTGGCCGACGTGGGCGGCGTTGGGCGGCTGGGCGGCGTTGGGCGGCTGGGCGGCGTTGGTGGCCGGCGTCGGTCGCCGTGGGCGGCAGCGGCTCCGTACCGCTCCCGCTCCGCCCCCTACGCTTCCTCCTCGCGGCACTCCGTGCCACTCCGTGCACCCGTGCGCTGTCTACGCGCGATCGCGCCCCCACCGCCCCGGTTCTTAGGGTTCCAACCTCACGAACTCGGCATCCCGCGCGCCGGAGCGGGGCAGGAGCCCCAGTAGCGCCGGCACCGGGACCGACCTCGGGAGGGCACGTGCTGCGCACCGCATCGACCGTGGACGTCGTCATCGTCGGGGCCGGCCTCGCCGGTCTCGCCGCCGCCCACCATCTGACCAGCGCGGGAGCCACGGTCACCGTGCTGGAGGCCGCCCCGCGCACCGGCGGCCGGACCACCACCGATCACCTGGACGGCTTCCGGCTGGACCGTACCGGCCAACTACTCGTCACCTCGTTTCCCGAACTCCGCACCACCCCCGGCCTCAGCGGCCTGATCCTGCGCCACTTCACCCCCGGGCTCTGCGTCCACAACGGCCAGCGGGCACTGCGCATCGGCGCCCCCCGGAGCACGAGGGGCGCACTTTCGGCCGCGCGCGCCCTGTCGCGCGCCGAGCGCCGCGCGGACCGCCCCACGGCCGAGGCGCTGACCGCCCGCCCCGTCTTCCCCCCGTACGTCCCCGACGGGTTCCTCCGCCCCCTTCTGACCGCCCTGCTCTGCGACCCGCAGCTCACCGGCTCCAGCCGCAACGCCTCCCTGGCCCTGCGCTCCTTCGCCCGGGGCCGTCTGTGCCTGCCCGCCGGCGGGGCCTCCGCCCTCCCCGACCTCCTCGCCGCCTCCCTTCCCCCCGGCACCGTGCGGACCTCCGTACTCGCCGTCTCCGTCTCGACCACCAGCGTCGGCACCGCCGACCACGGTCAACTCCCCTGCCGTGCCGTGCTCGTGGCCACCGGCGCGCGCGATGCGGCAGGGCTGCTCCCGGGGCTGCGGGTCCCCGATTTCCACCCGGTGACCATCGTGCACCACACCACTGACAGTCCCCCGCTCCGCGAGCCGACGCTGCTCCTGCCCACCACCGGCCCGGTCGCGCACACCTTCGTCGCCAGCGAGGCCGACCCCTCGCGCGCCCCGGCGGGCCGCACCCTGGTCACCAGCACCGTGCTGGGCACGCCCGCGACACTGCCCGCCGGCGCGCTGGACAAGTCCGTACGGCCCCAGCTCGACCGGATCTACGGGACGTCCACCGACGCCTGGGAGCTGCTGGCCGTCCACCACGACCCGGAAGCGGTCCCGGCCATGCCCGTACCGCACGATCCGCACCGGTCCGTACGGCTGCTGGCGGGCCTGTACGTGTGCGGCGACCACCGGGACACCGGCACCGTCCAGGGCGCGCTGCGCTCCGGCCGCCGGGCCGCCACCGCCGCGCTCGCCGACCTCCAGCTGCCCCCGTTCCGCGAACCCTGCGAACTGTCCGCCGCCGCCTGACGCACCGGCGGGGGCGGGGCCGCCACCGCGCCCCGCCCCCGCCGGTCCCCGCCCGTCAGCCCTTCATGGCCGCCACCCGGTCCCGGTACCCGCGCACCGCGGCCGCGTCCCGGTACGGCTCCAGCCGGCGTTCGAACTCGCGCACGTACTCATGCGCGCGCACCGACCGCATCTCGGACGCCTGGAGCGCCGCCTCCGCGCCCAGGGCGCACGCCTGCTCCAGCTCGCCCAGGCCGAGCCGCGCCGTCGCCAGCACCACCCGGCAGAACAGGCGGCTTCGCGCGAAGCCGGCGCCGCGCAGTTGCAGCGAGCGCTCCGCGTGCTGCGCCGCGGCCCTGAACTGCTGGAGGTCGCGGTGGCAGTGCGCCAGTTCGTCGGCGAGCTGCGCCTCGTCGAAGAAGCGCGCCCAGTACGGCGTGTCGTCCCCGGGGCGCGCCGTCTCCAGCGCCCGTTCCGCCCGCGCCAGCGAGGCCGTGCACGCCCGTACCTCGGTCAGTACGCCGTGCCCGCGCGCCTCCGCCGAGTGCAGGAGCGCCTGCACGACGGGGGGCGCGTTGCTGCCGACCCCCTGCTGGGCCACCCGTGCCAGCTGGACGGCCTCCCGGCCGTGCCCCAGGTAGACGGCCTGCCGGCTCATGGTCACGAGGACGTACGAGCCGTACGCGCGGTCCCCTGCCGCCTGCGCCAGCCGCAGCGCCTGGACGAAGTAGCGCTGGGCCAGGCCGTGCGCGGCGATGTCGTACGACGTCCAGCCGGCCAGCCGCGTCAGGTCGGCGGCCGCCGCGAAGAGCCGCCGTCCGGCCGCCTCCCCGTAGGTGCCGCGGAGCATCGGCTCGACCTCGTGCTCCAGGTAGCGCACCAGTGCCTGGCGCGCGTGCCCGCCGCCGTAGGCGTGGTCCAGCGCGCGGAACAGTTCGCCGACCGACCTGAGCGCCTTGATGTCACCGGCGGACACCCGGTAGCCCGCCGACCGGTCGGAGCGTTCCGCGCGCTCCGGGCGCTCGGCGCGTTCCGTGCGCCCCGCGCGGTCCTGGTGACCGGGGCGCTCCATCTGCCGCTGCCGGGGCACCGACACCTGCATCCGGCCCGGCGCCGGCAGCCGGCCCGCGGCCTCCGCCGCCTCGCCGTGCGCGACCCGCTCGTCGGCCCGGCCGATCAGCCAGTCCCGGCTGGGCACCACCAGCCCGGCCGGGGTGAAGGCGATCTTGCGCAGCTCCGCGTGGCTGCCGGAGTCCTTGCGCCACAGACCGCTGACGATGTCCACCGCCTCGCTCGGCGTGGACGCGAATTCCAGCCCGGCGTACACCGGCGCGCAGGCGTCCAGGCCGAGATCCTGTGCCGACAGCCGCCGCCCCAGTCTGCGGGTGAAGACCTCGGCGATCAGTGCGGGCGTGGTGCCTCTGGGTTGCTGCCCGCGCAACCAGCGCGTGACCGACGTCTTGTCGTACCGGAGGTCAAGACCGTGCTCCAGTCCCAGCTGATCGACTCGCCGGGCCAGCCCGGCATTGGAGAATCCCGCCTCCGCGATGAGCGCGGCGAGCTGTCGGTTGGGCGTGCGCTGTGGGGGTCGTTCCGTCATCAGCTTTACCGGTCTCCTGCCTTCCGGGCTGAGCTGCCCGGGTTCGGCTGACCCTGTCCGGCGCTGCTCCCTGCCCTCGTGGAACGGCGTGAATGTAACGGCCCGCGACGGCTTTCTCGTCACCTTCGCCACGCGTTCATCCGATCGTGTGAGCAGGGCTCGCACTGTCCTCCACGACTCTCCGAGGGTTCCCGCCCCGAGGCCGCACCGGCGGCCCCACGAGCGCCTCCGGGGCTCCCGGGTCACGTGCGTGCGCCCGCGTACCGGGACCACGCGCCGGGCGCCTGCGGGGGCCGTCCGCCCCCGCCGTACAGTTGGCGTGGGCGCAAAGGACTCAACAAAAGTTCGAAGAGGAGCTGCCGTGACTGCGATCTCTCGGGGGGACACCCCCGCACCCGAGGGGCTGCGCTTTGTCCAGCTGGGCTTCGGCGCCGACGCCGTCGAGTACGAGGCGGCGTGGCAGGAACAGCGCAGGGTGCACGCCGCCCGGTTCGCCGACGAGATCCCGGACACCTGTCTGCTGCTGGAGCACCCGCCCGTCTATACGGCGGGCCGGCGCACGGACGACAGCGAGCGCCCCTTGGACGGCACCCCGGTCATCGACGTCGACCGCGGCGGCAAGATCACCTGGCACGGCCCCGGCCAGCTGGTCGGCTACCCCATCCAGAAGCTCCCGCGCCCGGTCGACGTCGTCGCGCACGTACGGCGCCTCGAAGAGGCCATCATCCGCACCTGCGCCGAGTTCGGCGTGGAGACCACCCGGGTCGAGGGCCGCAGCGGCGTCTGGGTGCTGGGCGACCCGGTCGCGGACCGCCCGTCCCTGGGCGGCCTCTCCCTCGACTTCGACCCGCGTACGGCGGACGAGGAGTTCGACGCCCGGCTGAACGGCCCGGAGTACGCGCCGTCCAACGCCGGCCAGCGCCGCGAGGACCGCAAGCTGGCCGCGATCGGCATCCGCGTCGCCAAGGGCGTCACCATGCACGGCTTCGCGATCAACGTGAACCCGGACAACACCTCGTTCGACAAGATCGTGCCGTGCGGCATCCGGGACGCCGGGGTGACCTCCCTGGCGAACGAGCTGGGCCGGGACGTCACCATCGCCGACGTCGTGCCCGTCGTGGAGAAGCACCTGCGCGACGTCCTGGAGGGCGCGGAGCTGCTGCCCCGGGCGGTCTGAGCCAGCGGTCCGATCCGGTCCGCGGACCGGCCGGTCCGGCCTCTTCGGACCGGCGAAACCGACCTCACGGAATGCGCCCCTGCCATACGGGGTTGGCCTGCACGTAAAGACGTGCGAATTGACGGGCGTACCCTGGTGTACGCCGAAGAAACGAAGTCGTAGGGAGCCGGACGTGTCCGCTGTCGCACCCGACGGACGCAAGATGCTGCGCCTGGAGGTCCGGAACAGCCAGACCCCCATCGAGCGCAAGCCCGAGTGGATCAAGACCCGGGCGAAAATGGGTCCCGAGTACAACCACCTGCAGAGCCTGGTCAAGAAAGAGGGCCTGCACACGGTCTGCCAGGAGGCGGGCTGTCCCAACATCTACGAATGCTGGGAGGACCGCGAGGCGACCTTCCTCATCGGTGGTGACCAGTGCACCCGCCGCTGCGACTTCTGCCAGATCGACACGGGCAAGCCGCAGGAGCTGGACCGCGACGAGCCGCGCCGGGTGGCCGAATCCGTCCAGACGATGGGGTTGAAGTACGCCACGATCACCGGCGTCGCGCGCGACGACCTGGAGGACGGCGGCGCCTGGCTGTACGCGGAGACCGTACGGCAGATCCACGCGGCGATGCCCGACACCGGCGTCGAGCTGCTGATCCCCGACTTCAACGCGGTGCCCGAGCAGCTCGCCGAGGTCTTCTCCTCGCGCCCCGAGGTGCTCGCGCACAACGTCGAGACGGTGCCGCGGATCTTCAAGCGCATCCGCCCCGGCTTCCGCTACGAGCGGTCGCTCGAGGTCATCACCAAGGCCCGCGAGGCCGGCCTGGTCACCAAGTCCAACCTGATCCTGGGCATGGGCGAGGAGCGCGAGGAGATCAGCCAGGCGCTCCGCGACCTGCACGACGCGGGCTGTGAGCTGATCACGATCACGCAGTACCTGCGCCCGTCGGTCCGCCACCACCCCATCGAGCGCTGGGTCAAGCCGGCCGAGTTCGTGGAGCTCAAGGAGGAGGCCGAGCAGATCGGCTACGCCGGCGTCATGTCCGGCCCGCTGGTCCGCTCCTCCTACCGCGCCGGCCGGCTGTACCAGCAGGCGGTCGAGCGCCGTCAGGTCGAGGAGTCGGCCCAGGCCGTCTGACCCGGACGAGGCCCGTCCGGCCCATGGACCGGAATGTGAAACGTGGCACAGAGTGTCATGACGCGGCCCGTACCTCCCCAGGCAGGGGCGGTGCGGGCCGCGTCAAGGTTTCATCGGTGTTTGACCGCTCGGTCATCAGTTGGTAACACCGATCCGTAACGATGGCTTCACACACCGCATCCATCATTCCTCCAGAAGGGGAACCCGTCATGCAGGCCGCGCCCGCTCGCGCCACCGCCGCACTCCCCCTCCCGTCGGTCACCGATGCCCTGCGCGCAGTGGAGTCACTGCTGATGCGCGGCGGGCAGCGCACCGCCCGCCGGAACGCCTGGACAGCGGTGCTGGAGGACCGGCGCCGCGCCATGGACCGGCGGGAGGCCGAACACGTACTGGAGGCCGTGGCGACCGAGGGTCCGAGCGACACGTAAACTGCGCCTCATGGCGAGGAAGGCAAAAGCAGACAGCGCTGACGGCGCTGCGAACACCGGGCGACTGAAGCAGATCGCCCAGACCTACAAGATGACCCGTCGGGTCGACCCCAAGGTCGGTCTTGTCGTCGCCGGCGTGGGCATCGTCGTATTCGGCGTTCTCCTCGCCCTCGGCTTCCTGATCGGCCACCCCGTCTACGCGGGCATCCTGGGCTTCGTGCTGGCCTTCCTCGCGATGGCGATCGTCTTCGGCCGGCGCGCCGAGCGAGCCGCCTTCGGACAGATGGAGGGCCAGCCCGGCGCGGCGGCCGCCGTACTGGACAACGTCGGCCGCGGCTGGACGGTCACCCCTGCCGTGGCGATGAACCGCCAGCAGGACGTCGTGCACCGCGCCGTCGGCAAGGCGGGCATCGTCCTCGTGGGCGAGGGCAACCCGAACCGCGTACGCGCCCTGCTGGCCGCCGAGAAGAAGCGGATGGCCCGCATCATCGCCGACGCGCCGGTCCACGACTACGTGGTCGGCGACGGCGAGGGCCAGATCCCGCTCAAGAAAATCCGTACGACCCTGCTGAAACTGCCGCGCACCCTGCCCGGCCCCCAGGTGACCGCCGTGAACGACCGCCTGCGCGCGCTCGGCGACCTGATGAGCAACATGCCGGTCCCAAAGGGCCCCATGCCCAAGGGCATGCGGATGCCGAAGGGCGGCGGCGGCAAGATGCGCTGACCCATGGCGCGCCGCACCACAACGGCGGAGGGGCCCGGGACCTGATCGGTCCCGGGCCCCTCCGGCTTTTCAGCTGTCCACTGCCACGGTGGTGCGCGTGCGCCGGGGCGGGCGGCCTCTACGGCCCCTCTGCGGGCTCCCGCCTACCCCGGCGGGCTCCCTCTCTGCGGGCTCCCGCCCGGCCTGCCCCTGCGGCTCAGATACGCACCTGTACGGCGCGGGCGAGGCGGTCGTGGAGGCCGCGGCCGTCGCAGTCCCAGATCACCGCCGGAATGATGATGACGAGCAGGACCGTGCGCAGGGCGACGCGCCACAGCGGCAGCCGCCCGCCGTCCTCGGCGACGACCCGCAGGCCCAGCAACCGCTTGCCCGGCGTGAAACCGACCGTGCCCACTGTCAGCAGGCTCAGTACGGCGAAGACGGCCAGCGCCCAGTTGCTGGTCGCGTTGGCCTTGCCGTCGCTGAGCAGCCCGTACGCCACGAGCATGCACAGCGCCCAGTCGACGAAGAGGGCGGCGAAGCGCCGGCCGGGACGCGCGATCGAGCCCGGCCCCTCCTCCGGGAGCCCGAGCCGCTGCCCGCGGTAGCCGAACTCGACACCCATGTCCTCGGCTGCCGCGCGGGGCCCGGAGATCCACGATCCGATTGCTTGCCTGTTGTCCACCCGTCCACGGTACTGCGACCGCATACGTTCCCCCTTTCGCGGGGCACCGCTGAGAGCCCTCTCACCCTCCGTACGCCCGCCCCTCCGGGCGGCGCGGCCGTACCGCCGCTCTCCCCGCCGCACCGCGCGCGTCCCGGCCCCCCTCCCCCGGAATGATCAATTCCGCCCGTCCCCTCCCCCGCACATCACGCCCCGAAAAGGGCCGCGCGGCGGTTAACCTCGGCGAAACAAATGGGTCATGCTTGGGAAATCCCGCCTGCCTATGGTCGGGCAAGCGCGCCACCGCACATGGTGCGCTCCGAGTAGCAATCCCGCGTCCGCCGACCGCCGGTGACCGGGCTAGGAGGAGTTGGATGTTCCAGAACGCCGATGAGGCCAAGAAGTTCATCGCGGACGAGGACGTCAAGTTCGTCGACGTCCGGTTCTGCGACCTGCCCGGTGTGATGCAGCACTTCACGGTTCCGGCAGAGGCGTTCGACCCGACCGAGGAGCTCGCCTTCGACGGCTCCTCGATCCGCGGCTTCCAGGCCATCCACGAGTCCGACATGGCGCTGCGCGCCGACCTCTCCACCGCCCGCGTGGACCCGTTCCGCCGCGACAAGACGCTCAACGTCAACTTCTTCATCCACGACCCGATCACCGGCGAGCAGTACAGCCGTGACCCGCGCAACGTGGCGAAGAAGGCCGAGGCGTACCTCGCCTCCACCGGCATCGCCGACACCGCGTTCTTCGGCCCGGAGGCGGAGTTCTACGTCTTCGACAACGTCCGCTTCGAGACGTCGGCGAACCAGTCCTTCTACCACATCGACTCCGAGGCCGGCGCCTGGAACACCGGCTCCGAGGTCAACAACCGCGGCTACAAGGTCCGCTACAAGGGCGGCTACTTCCCGGCTCCCCCGGTCGACCACTTCGCCGACCTGCGCGCCGAGATCTCCCTGGAACTGGACGCGGCCGGCCTCAAGGTCGAGCGCCAGCACCACGAGGTCGGCACCGCCGGCCAGGCGGAGATCAACTACAAGTTCAACACCCTCCTCGCCGCCGCCGACGACCTGATGCTCTTCAAGTACATCGTGAAGAACGTCGCCTGGCGCAACGGCAAGACCGCGACCTTCATGCCCAAGCCGATCTTTGGCGACAACGGCTCCGGCATGCACGTCCACCAGTCCCTGTGGACCGGCGGCGAGCCCCTCTTCTACGACGAGCAGGGCTACGCGGGCCTCTCGGACACCGCCCGCTACTACATCGGCGGCATCCTCAAGCACGCCCCGTCCCTCCTGGCCTTCACCAACCCCACGGTGAACTCCTACCACCGCCTCGTCCCCGGCTTCGAGGCCCCGGTCAACCTGGTCTACTCCCAGCGCAACCGCTCCGCCGCGATGCGCATCCCGATCACCGGTTCGAACCCGAAGGCCAAGCGCGTCGAGTTCCGCGCCCCGGACCCGTCCTCGAACCCGTACCTCGCCTTCTCCGCCCTCCTCCTCGCGGGCCTGGACGGCGTCAAGAACAAGATCGAGCCGGCCGAGCCGATCGACAAGGACCTCTACGAGCTCGCCCCCGAGGAGCACGCGGGCGTCCCCCAGGTCCCCACCTCCCTCCCGGCCGTCCTCGACGCCCTGGAAGCCGACAACGAGTACCTCCAGCAGGGCGGCGTCTTCACCTCCGACCTCATCGAAACCTGGATCGACTACAAGCGCACCCACGAAATCGCCCCGATCCAACTCCGCCCCCACCCCCACGAGTTCGAGCTTTACTTCGATCTCTAAGAGGCGGTGGCCTACGGGGGGACCCCGACAGGCCGCTTGATCCACATACGAGAGGGCCGTCATCCCGCGTCTCGCGGAATGACGGCCCTACGTCGTTCCAGGGTCACCTGCCCGGCTGGCCAAGAAGATCCGCAGCCAGACCGCGCTCACCCAGTCGACCGCCTCACGGCTGGCGAAACAGCTGCACACTTACACCGGCTCGCCCGTCGCCGATGCTCCGGATCACAAACACCGCAGGCTGGAAGCGCACGCGGCACACGTTCTGGCCACCGCCTTCCAGGATCGCCAGCTGAACGGGGCACTTCTCGGGGTAGCGAGTGCGCGCCCAGACGCCACCCACAACCTGGCGCTACGCCTCGAACCCGAAATGGCGGACGAGGTGCTCCACGTACTCTTCCCTTACTTCGACGAAGATTACGGCGGCCTGCGCGGCGCTCCTGGCTCAGGACTTCATAAAAAACGTGCCGCGACATGAAGCATGCAAGCTGATCCCCCCTCACGCGGCCCGATTGGGCGGTTACACCGTGGTACTACGCCGCCAGCCGGACTGCGTGCTCCCCTGTGACCTATTCGGCGAGCGCGAGATCGCCAAGAGGGTTCATGCAGGTTACGCCTCATGACCCTGGTGCTGGTCCTGTCGGCGGTCACGCTTTATGGAGTTTTCGCGGTCGCGATGCGCTACCGGCGTGACATGGCGGTACTCCGTCGACTTGATCATCTAATGGCCGGCTGCACCTCCGGCGAGCGCATCGAGGTCTGTCGCATTCTTGCCGCCTCGCTTACGCAAGGGGCTTGTTCCGTCCCTCCAGAAGGTCCACTCTCCGGCAGTGGCGCTGCTCAGGAGATGGCGGATCTGACACGCAGGTGAAGGCCTCAGCGCCTGGCATTTCCTTGGCGCCCCTCGCTTGCAGGCATGACCGACGACAAGTAATCAGGTCACTAGTTCGAATTTCGTTAGGGTGCCGACACGCGCGACCAGGCAGCCGTCACACGTACTTGCGTTCTGTCAAGACGATGGATAAGCGTCCGGCGGGATGGGTAGTGCTGCCCCGCCGGACGGGGCAGCGTGGGCGGTTGAGCGGGGGCTTGCCTGGCCTGGTGCGGGGGTGTCCCGTGGGGTGGAGAGTCGGACGAGGAAAGGATTTTGCAGTGGCAGCGCAGCCGTTTGAATTGCCGGGGTTTTATCTGCCGTATCCGGCTCGGTTGAATGCGCATGTGGAGGCGGCCCGGGAGCACTCCAAAGGGTGGGCCCGGGGGATGGGGATGCTGGAGGGGTCGGGGATTTGGGAGGAGGGGGATCTTGATGCGCATGATTACGCCTTGTTGTGCGCGTATACGCATCCGGATTGCTCGGCGGATGTGCTGGCGTTGGTGACGGACTGGTATGTGTGGGTGTTCTTCTTCGACGACCATTTCCTGGAGGCGTTCAAGCGGACGCAGGACCGGGTGGGCGGGAAGGCGTACCTGGACCGGCTGCCGTTGTTCATGCCGATGGATCTGGGGGCGGCGGTGCCGGAGCCGAGTAATCCGGTGGAGGCGGGGTTGGCCGATCTGTGGGCGCGTACGGTGCCTTCGATGTCGGCGGACTGGCGGGCGCGGTTCCGGGAGAGCACCGAGCATCTGCTGAACGAGTCGCTGTGGGAGCTTTCGAATATCAACGCGGGGCGGTTGCCGAATCCCGTCGAGTACATCGAGATGCGGCGGAAGGTGGGAGGCGCGCCGTGGTCGGCCGGGCTGGTGGAGTATGCGGCGGGGGCCGAGGTGCCGGCTTCGGTGGCCGGGTCGCGGCCGTTGCGGGTACTCAAGGACGCGTTCTCGGACGCGGTGCATCTGCGGAACGACCTGTTTTCGTATCAGCGGGAGACCGAGGAGGAAGGGGAGCTCAGCAATGGGGTGCTGGTGCTGGAGAACTTCCTCGGGTGCACGACCCAGGAGGCGGCGGACGCCGTCAATGACCTGATCACTTCACGGGTTCAGCAGTTCGAGAAGACGGTGGTGACGGAGCTGCCGGTGCTTTTCGCCGAGGAAGGGCTGACGCCGCAGGAGTGCGCGAGTGTGCTGGCCTATGCCAAGGGATTGCAGGACTGGCAGGCTGGTGGGCATGAATGGCATATGCGGTCCAGTCGGTATATGAATGGGGGTGGGGCGGCTGCTGAGGAGGGAGGCTGGTCGCGCTGGTCGCCGTTTGTGTTCGGAGGGGTTGGGACTTCGGCTGCTGATGTGCGTCGGGCGGTGGCGGTCACCGGGGCGAAGCGGGTGCGGAATTCCACGCATGTGCCGTTTCAGCGGGTGGGGCGCTCGCAACTGCCCGAGTTCTATATGCCGTTCAAGACGACGCTCAGCCCGCACTTGGACGGGGCGCGGGTGAACGCGGTGGAGTGGGCGCGGCGGATGGGAATGCTGCGGCCGCAGGCGGGGGTGCCGCTTTCGGATGTCTGGAGCGCCGAGAAACTGGCGGACTACGACTTTCCGTTGTGCGCCGCCGGCCTGCACCCGGAGGCGACACCGGAAGAGCTGGACCTCGGGTCGCAGTGGCTGACGTGGGGGACGTACGGGGACGACTACTACCCGGCGGTGTTCGGGGCGACGCGGGATCTGGCCGGGGCGAAGGCGTGCACCGCGCGGCTTTCTGCGTGTATGCCCGTGGAGGACGGTGCGGCCCCGCCGGAGCCGGCGAACGCGATGGAACGCGGGCTGGCGGACCTGTGGGCCCGTACGACGGAGGCGATGGATGCCGCCGCGCGGAGGGCGTTCCGGGACAGTGTGGAGGTGATGACGGCCGGGTGGATATGGGAACTGGAGAACCAGGCGCTGCATCACATTCCCGACCCGGTGGACTACATCGAGATGCGGCGGGCGACGTTCGGTTCCGAGATGACGATGAGTCTGAGTCGTATCGGGCATGGGCGGCGGGTTCCGGAGGAGATTTACCGCAGTGGGCCGATGCGTTCGCTGGAGAAGGCCGCCACCGACTATGCGACGCTGCTCAACGACGTGTTCTCGTACCAGAAGGAGATCGAGTACGAGGGCGAGGTGCACAACGGGATCCTCGTGGTGCAGAACTTCTTCGGCTGCGACTATCCGACAGGGCTCGCGATCGTCCACGACCTGATGACGTCCCGTATGCGGGAGTTCCAGCATGTGGCGGCGAACGAACTCCCGGTGCTCTACGACGACTTCGACCTGTCGGGTGAGGCGCGCGCCTTGCTGGACGGGTATGTGAAGGAGCTGGAGAACTGGATGTCGGGGATATTGACGTGGCACGAAGGGTGCCGGCGTTATCGCGAGGAGGATTTGGTCCGGCACAAGGGGTACGGAAAGGACTTGGGTGGGAGAGATGGTGCCGGGGTGCGGGAGTGGGTCGGGCGGCCTACCGGGCTGGGGACTTCGGCTGCCCGGCTGGTGCCGTGGCCGGCGGGTGTGAGCACCACCGTGAGCACCAGCGGGTAACCGTTTCCGCGCGCTGGACGGCGTGCGGGCACGCCGGAGGCCCCTCCCGGGTCGTGGCCGGGAGGGGCCGAACAGGTCAGGTCAGGTCTGGTCAGCTCTGGTCTGGTCTGGTCGGGCCCGGTCAGGTCAGGTCCGGAGGCCGGTCAGGGTCGGTTGGAGTCGTCACCCGTGGTTGCGCGCCGCTGCGGCGCCTGCCGCCTCAGCGGGCGTTCTCAATGATCAGGGAACGGACCATGCGGCAGGTCGTATTGGAGGGCGGGTGCACTCCGATACGGGCCGCGGTGGAGCGGATGGTGCGGTTGCGGGCGCGCTCCGGGGTGTAGACACCGCCGTCGAGCAGGGCTATCGCCAGGCGCATGGCCTTCAGGCGGCGGTTGTGGGCCTCGTACCACTCGCGCGGGAGGCCGGCGGGCAGCGGCTTCTTGGCCATGGGCCTGGCCGCCGCGGGGGTGCGGACCGTCCGTCGCGTGGCGGTCTTGCCGTACCTGCTCGGCTTCGGTACGGCGGGGTTCGTGGACAGTGTGGCTACGGCCATCGGCAACCTCCTGGGACGGTGAAGAAGCGGTCCTGGACAAGTCCGGGACTGCTTCCTTACTGCTGCCAATTTTAGTCGCCACCACTGACAAAGCCCCCTGGTCAGGCATTGCTTGGGGGCCGACGGGCGGGGGTTCCGTCAGCGCGTCGCGGGGCCGCCGGAGCCGCCGGGGGCAGGGGTGGACGCGGGTGGTGCGGAGGAGTCGGGGACGGCGGTCGGCAGGGCGATCCCGTTGCTGGAGCAGCGCAGCGTCCAGGGGGTGCTCCGGCTCGCCGGCTCGTACATGCGCACGTCCACTTCGGTGGCCGGGCGATCGCCGGGGAGGTCGGCGTTGGCGGCGGTGCAGGCGATCTGGTGGACGGCGGTCGCCTCCATGCGGGAGACCGGTACGGGGAGGAAGACGCTTACCGCGCCGCTCGCGGGGACGGCGGTGAGCCGGCCGGGCAGCGGCGGCAGCGCGCTGACCAGGCCGCGCGCCCGTTCGGCGGCGGTCGGCCCCTTCACCAGCATGTCCAGGGCCTCCTGGGGGGCGACCGGGCCGTCGGCGGGGCGGGCGGCGGCGTGGATGCCGACGGGCGAGAGGAAGAAGATGCGGGCGGTGTAGGCCGAGCTGCCCGGTTGCGGAACGCCCTGGGCGGGGGCGCCTGCCTGTACGTAGCCGGTGGGGGTGATGCCGCAGCCGGCGAGGAGGGACAGCAGGAGGGCCGCCGTGGCGGTGAAGAGGGCCAGGTACAGGGCCGCGGACGGGGTCGGCCGGGTCGGGCTGCTCCTCATGAGCGGTCCTCGGACGCGGGGTCGGGGGCGGGGACGGAGGCAGGCCCGGGACCAGTACCGGTACCGGTCCCGGGGACAGGGCCATTGGCGGAGCCGGGGTCGGGGGCGGAGGGGGGCTGTCCGGGTCCCGCCAGCGGATCGAGCGGCACGTCCACGCTGAACACCGCTCCCCCGTCCGGCGCGTTGGCCGCCCGCAGGGTTCCCCCGTGCAGCCGTACGTTCTCCATCGCGATGGCCAGGCCCAGGCCGCTGCCGCCGGAGCGTGCGCGGGCGGCGTCGGCCTTGTAGAAGCGCTCGAAGACGTGGGGCAGGGCTTCCGGGTCGATGCCGGGGCCCCGGTCGGCGACGTCGATACGCAACCGTCCCGTTCTGGCGTACGCCGTCAGCCGTACCGGCGTGCCGCCGTGCCGCAGCGCGTTGCCGACCAGGTTGGCCACGACCACGTCGATGCGGCGCGGGTCGAAGCGGGCCCGCAGGCCGTCGGGCAGCTCGGTGTCGACCTGGTCCTGCCAGCCGCGCAGCTGGAGCGTCTTGCGCAGCGCGACGGCCACGTCGATCTCGTCGAGGTGCAGGTCGGCGGCGCCCGCGTCGAAGCGCGAGACCTCTATCAGGTCCTCCACCATGCGGGCGAGTTTGGCGGTCTCGCTACTGATGAGGCGTACGGCGTCCGCCGTGTCGGGGTCCAGCCGGGCGGCGTCCTCGTCGAGGACCTCGGTGACCGCGGACATCGCGGCCAGCGGGGTACGCAGCTCGTGCGAGACGTCGGCGGCGAAGCGGCGTGCGTTGGCCTCCATGCGGCGCAGTTCGGCGTCGTCCTTCTCCAGGGCGCGGGCCATGTCGTTGAAGGTGGCGGTGAGGTCGGCGAGTTCGTCCCGGCCGGTCACCGGGGAGCGGGTGTCCAGCTCCCCCGAGGTGATGCGTTCGGCGGCCTCGCGCAGCCGACGTACGGGCAGCAGTACGCGGCGGGCGGCGAACAGCGCGGGGACGACGGCGAGCGCGAGGGCGGGCAGCGCGCCCGCCTGTGCGGCGGTGACCAGGGCGTCGACGTCGGCCTTCTCGTCGGCGAGGCTGAACTCGGCGTAGACCACGAGACCGGAGGGCTTGCCCTTGCCGGACGCGGCGGAAGGCTCGGAGGAAGGCGCAGGGGAAGGCGTGGGGGAAGGCTCGGAAGAAGACGCAAGGGAAAGCTCGGCGGAAGACGCAGGGGAAAGCTCGGAAGAACGCGCGGAAGAACGCGCCGCGGAGCCGGGCGGCCCCGCGCCCCGCTCGCCCTCCAAGGAGCGCCCTTCGCCCCCCGAGGAGGGCCCCTCGCCCTCCGGGGAACGCCCCCCGCCCCCCGAGGCCCCCGCGTCGGTGAAGTCCACCGGCATGCCGATCGCCAGCCAGGGTTTCCCCCCACGGTCCACGCGCTGGAAGACGGGCGCGTGGTGGTCGCGGACCGACTCGCGCAGCCCGTCGGTGACCGCGTCACGGCCGTCGCGCCACGGTTGCGGGACGACCGGGCCGTCCTCGTACTGCGCGTAGGTGCGCCAGTTGCGGGAACCGCCGGCCCGGTCGAGCTGCACGACGAGGTTCTGCAAATCCTCGCGCCGGGGCGGAAAGGGCAGGTCGGGTCCGAGGGACTCCATCTGGGCGCGCAGGTCGTGCACGGCCGTGTTCTGGGTGCGGGCCAGTATCGCGGTACGGGCCTGCCGGAAGGTGAGCGCCGCGGTGATCAGCGCGCTGAGCGCGGAGACGATGAGGAACCCGACGATGAGGCGGGTGCGCAGCCCGCGGAAGCGGGTGTACGCGGCGGCCAGCCGCTCCCGGCCGCGCGGCGGCGAAGGCCGTGCCGGACGGCCGTCCGGCGGCGTCTCCTCCGCGCGGGTGCTCAAAGGGGCCCGAAGCGGTAGCCGAATCCGCGTACCGTCTGGACGTACACGGGTGCGCGCGAGTCGTCCTCGATCTTGGCGCGGAGTCGCATCACGCACGCGTCCACCAGCCGCGCGTCCCCGTAGAAGCTGTGTTCCCAGACCTGTTCGAGGAGCTGCTGGCGGCTGAAGACCTGGCCGGGCGAGTCGGACAGGAAGAGCAGCAGCTTCAGTTCGCTGGGGGCCAGCACGACTTCCTCGCCGTTCTTGGCGACCAGCAGCGCCGAGCGGTCGACGGTGAGCGCCCCGTACGTCTGTGAGGAGGGGGCGGCGGCCGTGCCGGGTGGGCCGGGCTCCCGCGCGTCGGCCCCGGCCCGGTCCTCCTCCCCCGGCAGCGCCACGCGCCGCAGCACCGCGCGCATCCGCGCTTGGAGCACCTCTCCGCTCGCCGGCTTGACCACGTAGTCGTCCGCGCCGGCCTCCAGCCCGACGACCATGTCGATGTCGTCGCCGCGCGCGGAGAGGATGATGATCGGGATCTGCTGTGTCTCCCGGATGCGGCGGCACACCTCCAGGCCGCTCATGCCGGGCAGCATCAGGTCCAGCAGCACCAGCTCCGGCCGGAAGCGCTCCAGCGCGGGGAGCCCGGCCTCGCCGCTGGCGGCCGCCTCGACCTCGTGGCCTCGGCGGCGCAGCGCGAGGACGACGCCCTGGCGTACGGCGGGGTCGTCCTCGATCAGGAGCACTCGTGTCATGGGGCGGGTTCTCCGAAGCGGATGGCGAGGCGGACGCTCGTCGAAAGCGTACGGCGGGAGGGGTCGCCACCATGGTGCGCGACGCTCGTGACGCCGTGTCTCGCATTGTGTGAGGAATTGATGACGGGTGAGCAGCAGCCGCCCGCCCGACGGGTGAGCGCGCGCCGCCGCCCACCCGGCCCCGCCCCCGGGCCCTTCCCCTCCCCCAGCCCTTTCCCTCCCCCGGCCCCCGCCCTTACCGCACTCCGTCCCCCCGCCCCAGCACGTCCGCCTGGAGGCGCTTCTTGTCGGGCTTGCCGACGGAGGTGAGGGGGATGCTGCCGACCTGGTGCACGGCGCGCGGCGCGTACATGGCTCCCTTGTGCGCCACGACGAACTCGGTGATCGCCTCGGCGTCGACCGTGCGTCCCGGTGTGGGGACGACGGCGCAGTGCACCTCCTCGACCCGGTCCTCGGTGGCCACCCCGAAGACCGCGCAGTGCGCGACGTCCGGGTGGGTGTGCAGCAGGTCTTCGAGTTCACCGGGGTAGACGTGGCCGCCCACGACGATGATCACGTCCTTGACCCGGTCCATCAGGTAGAGGTAGCCGGCCTCGTCCAGGTAGCCGACGTCACCGGTGCGTACCCAGCCGTCGCGGATGACCTGCGCGGTCAGCTCGGGCTTCTTCCAGTAGCCGGTCATCATGCCCCGGGAGCGGACGTACACCTCGCCACTGGTGTCCGGCGGGAGGCGGTGTCCTTCCTCGTCGCGGATCTCGATGTCCACGCCGGGTACGGGCCGGCCGACGGTGATCTGGCCGCCGTGTCCGGTGATGCCGTGCTCCGCCGGGCCCATCTCGGTGAGCAGCAGTGCCTCGGACTGCCCGTACCAGCCGTACAGGACCGGGCCGAGCTGCTCCAGTGCCTGGCGCAGCCGGGCGGGGGACGACGGGGAGCCGCCATAGGTGATGCGGGTGAGGCTGCTGAGGTCGGTGGTGGCCAAGGAGGGGTGGTCAAGCAGTTGGTAGAGGAGGGGCGGCAGTAGCCACAGGTGGGTGATGCGCTCCCGCTCAATCGCGGCGAGGACCGCGCCGGGGTCGAAGCCTTCCTGGAGTACGACGCTGCCGCCGGCCGCCAGCGTCATGTCGGACAGCTGCCCGGCCAGGTGGGCGAGCGAGGTGCAGACGAGCAGGCGGGACGGGTCGCCGGCCGACTCGAAGGGGTAGGCCACCGCCTCCGCGTAGGGGCCGTGCGCCATCCGGATGCCTTTGGGCAGGCCGGTCGTTCCGCCGGTGTAGCGGATGCACCAGTCGTCGTCGGCGCGTGCCGCGCTCTCGACCGTATGCCCCGAGGGGCGGGCGGCGGCAGCGGCGGTGAGGTCTTCGGCGTCGAGGCCGGTGGCGCCGGGCCCCAGCGTCAGGGTCTTCGGTGCGGCGCCGTCCAGGTGGGAGAGCAACTCGGCGGCGGGCTCGGCCGATTCCGGGCCGACGAGCAGCAGCTCGGTCTCGGCGCTCGCCACGACGCGTGCCTGGGTTTCGGGGGCCTGGCCCTCGTAGAGCAGTACTATTCGGGCGCCCAGCAGGTTGACCGCGTACCTGGCGGACAGCGCCTCCGGCCGGTTCCCGGCCAGCATCGAGACCGTACGGCCGCGCACGAGGCCGCGGTCGGCCAGTTCCGCCGCCATCCGGTGCACGCTGTCGTGGAATTCGGCGGCGGTGATGTCCCGCCCTTCGGCCGTGGTCAGGACCCGGTGCCCGGGATCGGCCGCCAGTTTCTTGAGAATGTTTTCGACGTAACCCGTGAACGCTGTCATGTGTTGCGCCTCCTTGTCGTACAGCGCACTGCGCGCGGCGGCGGCGCGGCGCGCAGTGCGTGCGGATGGGGAGCGCCGAGGGCGCGATCACGACGTTAGCGGCGCGCCGCAGGGTTCGGCCTGTCCTTTCTTCCGGACCGCGATGGCCGGGTCATGCCTTCGGCCGTTCCCCGCTCCCTCCGGGCGGTGCGAACGACGCCTCCGCCGCCGCCAGCGCCTCCGTGACGCGCAGCCCGAAGTGCGCGTCGCAGGCGTGCCCTTCTCCGGTGCGTACGGAGGCGAGGAGCTCGTCCACGGCGCGCCGGTAGGCCACCTCGGGGCCGTCCTGGCGGCGCGGGAGCGTGGTGGTGCCCGAGGTGCCGTACAGCGTGACGGACACTCCGGAGGCCGCCCGCGGCGCGGTCAGGCTGACCGTCGCCGAACTCGCCGCGCCGCCCGCGTGCCGCAGCGCCAGCAGCACGGTGTCGCCGGGGCCGCGGACGGCCGTGACCTGCTCGACGTCGCCGAGGGCCGGGAGCAGCAGGGACAGCGCGTGCGGGCCGACGTCCCACAGGGCGCCCTTCTCGCGGCGCCAGGGCGAGGCCGCGTACGGGCTGTCGCTGTCGGCGCCGAAGACCGAGCCGAGCCAGTCGGCGTGCGCGGTGAACCAGCCGCCGGCCGCGGCCGCCCGGTCCACCCACTCGCCCTCCGCGACCCCGAAGCGCGCGGTGAAGAAGACGACCGAGGCGACGCCCGCCCGTTCCACCGCCTCGGCCACCGCCCGCGCCTCGGGGACGGTGGTGGCGACCGGCTTGTCCAGAAGGAGGTGCCGGCCGGCGTCGGCGGCCCGTACGGCGAGGTCTGCCTGAACGGCGGGCGGCAGGGCGATGGCGAGGGCGTCGGTGTCGGCGAACAGCTCTTCCGGGGTCGCGTACGGGCGGGCGCCGTGGCTCGCGGCCAGCGCGGCGGCCGCTTCCGGGCGCCGCCCCCATACGCCCGTGAAGGCGACGCCGGGGTGCGCGGCGAGGGCGGGGGCGTGCACCCGCTGCGCCCAGGGTCCGGTACCGAGAAGTCCGATGCGCAAGGTCGTCGTCATGCCCGCCAGTGTGCCTGCCAGAGGTTTGGGCTCCCTGTGGAGCAACCGTTTCAGGGCGCCGTGTCGGTGTGCCGGAGGCCGGGGAAACCGGGGAGGGCTGCGGGGGCCGCCCAGCCGCGCAGTACGGCGTCGATCGTCGACCGGAACGCGGTCTCGGCCGCGGCGCCTTCGAGGGCGCCGGCGAGTTCGAGGGTCACGAGCCCGTGCAGGGCGACCCACAGCGAGACGGCGATCCGTGTGGTGTCGCCCGCGAGGACGTGGTCCGCCACTGCGCGGTCGATCGCCGCGACGAGCGGCCGCACCGGGTCGCGGTCACCGACCCGGGACGAGGGGACGAAGGACTGCGCGCCGCCGAACAACACCGCGTACAGGTGGCGGTGTTCGCGTCCCCATCGGCGGTACGCCACGGCCAGCGCGTGCAGGTCCTCCAGGGCGGATTCCGAGCCGGGAGCAGCCGTCAGGTCCTGGAAGAGGCCGGCGACCGCCTGGTCGCGCACCTCGCGGACCAGCCCGTCCTTCCCTTGGAAGAGCGTGTAGACCGCCGCCGTGGACGTTCCGGCGGCGGCGGCCAGCGCGCGGACCGTCACGGACTCCTGGGGGCGGGTGGCGAACATCTCGGTCGCGCATGCCACGAGCCGGTCTCTGACGGCGGCGTCGTTCGTTCTCGGCCTTCCCACGCGGAACAGTGTACCCGTGCTGATAACATCGTTTCAAAACAGCGTTACAAAACATCGGGAGAGATCGCCATGCCACCGTCCGCCAAACGTCCCTTACGCTTCGCCGGCCTTCTGCTGGCGGCCACCGCCGCGGTGTCGGGGCTGGTCGCCTTCTTCCTGGCGCTCCTCGTCGCCACCGACGGCGCGGGGTCGGGGCTCCCCGCATGGGCCGCGACCGTCGCGGTCGCGGTCGTCGCGGCGCTGTGGCGGGGCCGCCGCCGCACCTGGCGGAGGCGGCTGGTGCCGTTCCTGCCGGTGCTCGTCGCCGCGGCCCTGACGCTGTCGGTGTGCGTCCCCACCGTCCCCACGACGCGCCGCCACCCGCCCGCCCTGTCGTTCGTGGCCACCGGGCACTGGCGCCTGTCCACCGGCAGCCGGGTCGCGGTCTACCACTACCCGCCCACCGGCACCGGCCCCCGGCACCACGTGCCGCTCGTCTACCTCAACGGCGGTCCGGTGCGCGGCATCTCGGTGCTCGACCACCGCTTCCTGCAACGCCTCGCGGGACAGGGCTACGACGTGTACGCGTACGAACAGGCCGGCGGCGGGCGCAGCGACCTGCTGCCCATGGACCAGTACTCGATCACCCGGTCCGTCCGTGACCTCGGCGCCTTCACCGAAAAGCTCGGCAAGGGCCAAGTCGACGTGCTGGGGTTCTCCGCGGGCGCGGTCGTCCTCACCCGCGCGCTGGCCGACCCGGCCGTCGCCGCCCGCCTGCACCGGGCGGTCATCGCCGAGCCGGGCCCGGTGGACGGCCCCGCCACCCGGTTCGCGGAGCAGAAGGGCCGGCCGTCGGCCCGCGGCATCGCACCGCCCGTGACCGGGCCGCGCTCCACGCATGTCCCGCGGTACGCGGTCGCGTTCGGCCTCATGCGGCTGGGACTGCTCAGCCCGGGCAACGGGCTGGTGGGACAGGCCGAGGGCGTCAACGCCTTCACCGCCGCCGACCTCGGCGGCGACACCGCGTCCGGCTACTGCGCGCGGGACGCGCACCGCATCCCGGTCGAGGACACGGCGGAGAACTTCACTTTCAGCGCCGCCGCCAGCCTCCGCATCCAGCAGACGATCAAGGACTCCCCGTCCCTCGCTCCCCTGCTGAGGCGCTCCCGGACACCCGCGATGCTGATGATCGCCGAGTGCACCTCCCAGGTCAGGCAGTGGCAGACGGCCGTCCTCGCGGACAACCCCGCCGTCCGGCGCACCCAGTACATGCCCGGCGTCGGCCACCACATGTGGAACGGCCTGGACGACAACGACCAGCGAGCCGCAGCCGTCATCACCGCGTTCCTCCAGGACGAGCCCGCACCGCTGCCCGACTACCCGACCCGGGCCGACATTCCGGCTTTCCTCCGGGACCACAAGTAGGCGGGACCACAAGTAGCCGGTGCCACAAGTAGGCGGGACCACAAGTAGGCGGCCTCCCACCGGCAGGCGGACCCGTATCTCCGTGTCGCGCCCATCTGTCTTTACGGGTCGCCTCGTGCTGTTGCCGGAACAGTTCGGGACGGAAGACGTAGTACAGGGCTATCCGCAAGAATTCGCCGCATCTTTCGTTGTCCGCTCCCGGTGACGGCAGTACAAGGAAGGAACTCCTTCGCGAAGGACTCCCTCAGTGCACCCCGAGAACCGAGAGGCTCGGTGACAGCAATGCCGATCGAGTTCCACACCGCCGTGTCGAACGAGCCGGAGGAACAGCAAGTCGTCTACACCGCCGAGGAGCTGGCCGTACAACCGCCGTCGGAGGGCCCGCAGGGCGACACGGCCAAGGGCACCGCGGACGGCCTGGAGAGCGTGCGCGGCTACAACCGTCCCGAAGGCACGCCCGAGCAGCTGTGGCAGCCGCCGACCGCCGCGCTGCCGGACATCGGCGAGGCGTCGTTCGGCCCGCCCCCGGTGGCCGCCGAGACCGTGCACGGCCCGGACGACCGGGTACAGATCACCGACACGTCCGTGTACCCGTGGCGGGTGCACTGCTCGCTGCTGATCACCGCGGCGGACAACTCCCGCTGGATCGGGACGGGCTGGTTCATCGGCCCGCACACCCTGGCCACCGCGGGGCACGTCGTCTACATCAAGAACAGCGGGGTCGCCGGGCGCGACGGCTGGGTCAAGAGCATCAACGTGATGCCGGGCCGCAACGGCAACACCCTCCCGTACGGCGTCGTCACCAGCACCAGCTTCCGTACGGTCAACGGCTGGGCGAACAACGGCGACGAGAACTACGACTACGGGGCGATCATCCTGCCCACCAACCTCGGCAACACCACCGGCTGGTTCGGCTTCGGCGTGTGGTCCGACGCCGACCTGCTCAAGACCGTCGGCAACATCTCCGGCTACCCGGGCGACAAGCCGGCCGGCACGCAGTGGTACGACGCGCGCGGCGTGGCCTCCGTCGGCCCGCGCAAGGTGTACTACGACATCGACACGGCGGGCGGCCAGAGCGGCAGCTCCGTCTACCACTTCTACAACGGCGGCCGGTACGGCATCGCGATCCACGCGTACGGCGGCGCGGTCACCAACTCCGGCACCCGCATCACCACGCCGGTGTACAACAACTACGTGGCGTGGAAGGCGTGACCGTACGGCAAGAGTGAACGAGTGAAAGGTCCCGGTATGGCGGTGATCTCCGGAGTCGTGGTGGACGCGGACGGCCGGGCCGTCCCGGACGCCCGGGTGTACCTGGCGGCGGGCCCCGGGGCCTTCCCCGACGTGGCCGCGCTCACCGACGCCGAGGGACGCTTCGCCCTCTCCGCCGGCCCCGACGGCAGCTACACCGTCGAGTGCCGGTCGGAGCGGGGCGGCGGCGTGGCGAGCGCCGCGGGCGCCGCCGTCACGGTGCGCGGCGGCGCGGCGGAGCCGGTCGAGATCCGGCTCGGCTGACCTCCCGCCGGGCCCGCCGGGGCCCGCCCCGGCGAGTGGCGGGAGGGGCCGGGGATGATGGAGGGCATGAAAGCGCCCTCCGCCTACGCTCCCTGGCTCACCCCGCTGTACGTCGGCGCCGTCCAGCTCGGCGCGTACGCCACCGCGCGGCTGCCCGCGCACCGGCGCGCCGAGCTGCTGCGCGCGCACTCGACGAACGTCGACAACCTGCGGGCGGGCCGCTGGCGGACGCTGGCGACCAGCGCCGTGTTCGTGGAGAGCCCGCTGCCCGCGCCGTACGGGCTGGCGCTGCTCGCGGCGCTGGGCACGGCCGAGGCGGCGTGGGGCACCCGGCGCGCGGCCGGCATGTTCGCCGCCGGGCACATCGGCGCCAGCGTGCTCGTGTACGGCGGGCTGCGGGCGGCCCGCGCGCTGTCGCACCAGGCCGTCACCCCGGAAACGGAACGGGCCGTGGACGTCGGCGCGAGTTACGGCTTCTACGCCACGGTGGGCGCGCTCGCCGTCTCCGTACCGCACCGCGGCGCGCGGGCCGCGGCCACCGCGGGGCTGCTGGCGCTCGGCGCGAGCCCGATGCTGAGCAGGCGGCGGGACTTCACGGACGCCGGGCACCTGACGGCGCTGGTGCTGGGTATGGGCGCGGGAGCCGTTTTCAGGAAGCGGCTGGGCCGTCGTCTTCGCGTCAATGCGCACGCCGCGTGAGGGACAGATCAAGAACGGTCTGGTTGAATAGGGGCATGGCCAGCCTTACAGACACCGCGACGGGTCGCAGCGACCTCGAGCCTTTCTGGCCGTCCCGGCAGGGGCATCACTTCGACCGTCTGTGTTGCCGCGCGCACTGAGCGCGGGCCCGCACACGCCTCACCGACGCCTTCCACCGCGTCCCCAGCCCTGCCCGCGCGCACGACGTCCCCGACGCCTCTCTGCGCGAAAGAGCTGACCCAGATGACGAACATCCGCACCCTGACGGCCGCTTCCGCTTCCACCGCGGCCGCCGCTCCCTCCGTCCCCGGCGTGCCCGGACGGCAGCGACAGCGCCTGCGCGCCGTGGCGCCCGACGAGCTGCCACCGGTCGCCGACCTGCTCACCTCGGGCGCGACCTGGCTTCCGGCGCCGCAGCACAGCCTGCCCGCCCTCCCGGGGCAGCCGCCGATGGTCGGCTATCTCGTCCTCGTGCCGGCGGAGCAGGTGCCGGGCGCGGTGCCGCCGGCCGCCGTACCGGTGCCGCCCGGCGGCACCGACAGCGCCGCGCCGGCCGTCACCGGCAACGAGACCGTACGGATCGACCCCGAGCAGCGGACGGTGCACGTGCACGGCCGCCCGCTGGACCTGACGTACCTCGAATTCGAGCTGCTCGCCCACCTCGTCGCCCACCCGCACCGGGTGCACACCCGCGACCAGCTGGTGACCACGGTGTGGGGGTACGGGCACGTCGGCGACGGCCGGACGGTGGACGTGCATGTCGCCAGGCTGCGCCGCAAGTTGGGCGCCGACCAGCGGTCGACGATCGTGACCGTGCGCCGCGTCGGCTACAAGTACGTGCCGACCGCCTGAACCCGGCTGCTGACGGCCGCGCGCGCGAGGTCCGCCAGCGCGCGCCGGTCGTCGGTACCGGGGCGCGGGTCCAGCGGCGGGTGCACGGTGACGCGCACCGTCAGGCCGCGCGCGCGGACCACCCGCCGTACGGAAGATAGGAATTCCTCGTCGCCGAGGAACCCCGCGACCGTACTGGGCTGCCCGAGCTGCTCGTACGAGAGCGTCACCGGCCGTACGGGAGCGCCCGCGTCCAGCGCCGCCTGGAACGTGGCCCGGCGGAAGGCACCGTACGCGCCCGAGCACCAGGTGCTGGCCTGCGGGAACACCGCCACCGACCGGCCGGAGCGCAGGACGTCCGCCAGACTTGCCACAGTCGCGGGAAGTTGGCGCGGTCGGCCGCGGTCGATGAAACGGGTGCCGGCGCGGCG
Source organism: Streptomyces sp. NPDC017056 (assembly GCF_044332485.1). NCBI lineage: Bacteria > Bacillati > Actinomycetota > Actinomycetes > Kitasatosporales > Streptomycetaceae > Streptomyces > Streptomyces sp. NPDC017056. Next base: position 187,152 of record NZ_JBIRPD010000001.1, read on the forward strand.
GGCGAGGGTGCCGACGAGCGGCCATTCGCCGACCTCCCGCTTGGCGAGCAGGGTCACCGGCTCGACCGCGAGGAGGGCGGGGATGTCGAGCCAGGAGATGTGGTTGGCGACGACGAGGGTGCCGGGGGGAGGTCCCGCGGCGCCCGGCGGGCGCGCTTCCCGGACCACCAGGCCCGCCGTGTCCGGCGGGGTGTCGATGTCGAGCCGTACGCCGATCGCCGCGAGCACCGCGCGCGCGTGCGCCCGCAGCCGCGCCGGTTCGGCCATCCGCTCGCCGTCCCGCAGCGCCCGTCCCGCGGCGCGCGCGAACGCGGCGCAGCGCCGGGCCGCCTCGGCGGACGAGACGCGGGGCGCGGCGTGTACCGCGCAACCCGGCGTGCACTCGGACCGTACCTCCCAGGTGCTCACGCCCGGCTCCCGGCCGACGAGCCCTTCCGGCCCGCCCGGCCGGCCGGTTCGTCGCCGAGGAAGAAGCGGCGGTAGCGGTCGTTGAGGCGCTCCATGTCGAGCACCACGAAGAAGTCGGCCACGTCGAACTCGGGGTCGTGCGCGGGCGGTCCGCACACCCACGCGCCGATCCGCAGGTAGCCGCGCAGCAGCGGCGGGAGCAGCGAAGGGTCCGCGTCCGGCGCGGGCCCCGCGTACCGCCACGGCCTGTGCGGGGTGACGCGCAGTCCGGACGGTGCGGCGTGCCGGGTCCGGCCCAGTTCCCACGCGGCGGCCGCGGCGGCGCCGCCGTCGCCCAGCGGCACGGAGGCGCAGCCCGCCAGGTAGCGGTGGCCGGAGAGCAGGGTGTAGCGGGCCAGCGCGGCCCACATGAGGTTGATGACCGCGCCGCCGCGGTGGTCGGGGTGGACGCAGGAGCGCCCCGCCTCGATCATCGAGGGGCGCAGCGCGGCGAGCGCCGTCAGGTCGAACTCGCCGTCGGAGTAGAGGCGTTCGCTGCGCCCCGGGGGCAGCAGCCGGTAGGTGCCGACCACGTCGCCGGTGGCGGTCTCCGTGACGATCAGGTGGTCCGCGAGGTCGTCGACGGCGTCGATGTCGTGGCCCGCCAGGGGCGAGTGCAGGGTGGCGCCCAGTTCCTCGCCGAAGACGCGGTGGCGCAGGCGCTGAGCGGCGCGAATCCGGTCGGGCGCGTCGGCGATCGAGGTCTCGTAAGCGGCGGGCACGGTCAGGGGCACGGTTGCGGGGACGCTCATGGATCTCTCCGTCCGGGGAGGTCGAGAGGTGTGGGGCCCGGCAGGGGCCGCGGAGACGGCGGCACAGGGGGGACACCGGGTCCTGCGGGGTGCGGGTGGCGGTGGTCCGCGGCCCGCACCGGTGGTGCCGGATACACCTCCGTTCCGGGGGTGAAACCCCATGACCTGGTCTTCTCCACGCGGCAGACTGTTCCCGTGCCCGACGTCCGGGCGCGTGAAGCGCAGGGAGCGTACGGATGAGGGTCCGCCGAACACTGGTAGCCGCGGCGCGGGGATTCGGGCTCGCGCTCGTGATCCTCGTGGGGTCGGCCCTGCTCTTCTCGTTCACGGCCGTCTCGCTCGCCCTGCTGCCCGTGGGGCTGGGGTTCCTGCTCCTCCCGTTCGTGGTTCCCCTGACCCGCCGCTACGCCGACCTCCGGCGCGCGCTGGCCCAGGACTGGGCCGGTATCCGGATACCGGCGGGCTACCGGCCCCTGCCCGCGTCGCAGCACGGCGTGCCCGGCCAGGTGCAGCGCTGCCTGCACCTGCTCCGCGACCCGGCCACCTGGCGGGAGCTGCTGTGGCTGCTGGTGGACATCCCCGCGGGGCTCCTGACGGCGCTCCTGCCCGCCGTGGTGATCGCTTTCGGCGTGGAGGGCTTCGTCTACCCGGCGCTGATCTGGTCCGGCGTGGACGCGTCCGAGACGCTCCAGTACGGGTTCCTGTCCGCCTCGGACCCGACGGCCGTGTTCTCCATGCCGCTGCTGGGCGCCCTGGTGCTCGCCGCCTCCGTCTACAACGAACGGCTGCTGGCGCTGCACTTCCGGCTCTGCTCGGTCTTCCTCGCCCCGTCGAAGAACCAGCTGGCCGCCCGGGTGGCGCGGCTGACCGAGACCCGGCACGACGCGGTGGACGCCTCGGCCGCCGAACTGCGCCGCATCGAGCGGGACCTGCACGACGGCGCGCAGGCCCGGCTGGTCGCGGTGGGCATGGACCTGGGCACCATCGAGGCGCTGATCGAGCGGGACCCGGCCAAGGCCAAGGAGCTGGTCGCGCGGGCCCGTACGTCCTCGGCCGAGGCCCTGACCGAGCTGCGGGACCTGGTGCGCGGCATCCACCCGCCGGTGCTGGCCGAACGCGGCCTGGCCGACGCCGTGCGGGCGCTGGCGCTGCGCATGCCGCTGCCGGTCGAGGTGTCGGGGCAGCTGCCGGGCCGGCTGGCGGCGCCGGTGGAGTCGGCGGCGTACTTCGCCGTGAGCGAGCTGCTCGCCAACACCGCCAAGCACGCGGGGGCCGCGCGGGCGTGGGTGGACATGGAGTACGCGGACGGGCGGCTGCGGATCAGCGTGGGCGACGACGGCCAGGGCGGCGCGGCGTTGCTCCCTCCGCCGTCCCCCGCGCCGGACGGTTCCGGCTCCGGCCTGCGCGGTCTCGAACGCCGGCTCGGTACATTCGACGGCATCTTGGCCGTCAGCAGCCCGGCAGGCGGTCCGACCCTGGCCACGCTGGAGATCCCGTGCGCGTTGTGCTCGCCGAAGACCTCTTCCTCCTGAGAGACGGTCTGATACGGATGCTGGAGGCGTTCGACTTCGAGATCGCCGCCGCCGTCGACAACGGCCCCGATCTGGCGCGGGCGCTGGCGGAGGAGCGGCCGGACGTCGCCGTGGTCGACGTACGGCTGCCGCCCTCCTTCACCGACGAGGGCCTCCAGTGCGCGCTGGCCGCCCGCCGCGAACGGCCCGGCCTGCCGGTGCTGGTGCTCTCCCAGCACGTGGAGCAGCTGTACGCGCGCGAGCTGCTGGCCGACGGCACCGGCGGCGTCGGCTACCTCCTCAAGGACCGGGTCTTCGACGCCGGGCAGTTCGTCGACGCGGTCCGCCGCGTGGCCGCCGGCGGCACGGCCATGGACCCGCAGGTGATCGCGCAGCTCCTGTCCCGGCGCTCCCAGGACCGGCCGCTGGCCCGGCTGACGGCACGCGAGACCGAGGTGCTGGAGCTGATGGCCGAGGGCCGCTCCAACACGGCCATCGCCGGCAAGCTCGTCATCACCGAACGCGCCGTCGCCAAGCACACCTCGAACATCTTCGGGAAGCTGGCCCTGCCGCCGTCCGACGACGACAACCGCCGGGTGCTGGCGGTCCTGGCGTACCTGGACCGGGGCTGATCTTTGCACCTTGCACCATGGCTGGTAGGCCGCCCGGCCACCGCGTACGCTGACGATCCGTACGCAGAACCGTACGGAACGCGAGCGAGGAGTTCACCGTATGAGTGCCGCAGCTGACAAGGAGTGGCTCTACGCCCTCGACATCTCCGACGCCACCTGGCAGCGCGCCCCCGGCGAGTCCGAGGAGGCCGTGGAGATCGCCTTCCTGGAGCAGGGGGCGGTGGCGATGCGGAACTCCAAGGAGCCGGACGTGGTGCTGCGGTACACCGAGGCGGAGTGGCGCGCGTTCGTCCTGGGCGCGCGGGACGGCGAGTTCGACATCGACAACACGGTGAGCCCGGAGTAGGAAGCCGTTCGGGCCGCGGGGGCCGGGGCGGGGTGACCGTCCCAGGATTCACTCGTTTCACGGAACGTGGAGCAGCAGCAGGCAACAGCCCCCCGCCCGGACGGCCGCCGCACCGGCGCCGGTGACGGCCCGGCCGCCTTCGTCGACGTCGAGCAGGCCGAGGCGGCCCTCGTGGAGCACTATCCGCGTCTGGTGCGCCTCGCCTATCTGGTGCTGCCTGCGGCACTCGGGCGCAACCGGCGCGTGGTGACGGCGCATTCGGTCGTCCAGCGCGCTCTGCCGCGCCGGCGCACCCGCGTGCAGGCCCCCGCCCTGCCGGCCCAGCGCCGTCCAGGGCAGCCGGTCACCGCCCCCGGTTACGCGTTCGTACGGCTGCGGGTGCTGCGCGCGGCCCTCGCCGCCGAACGGCCGCGCGTGCGCATCCCGGTGGTGCGCCGCGACGTACCGCTGCCGCCGCTGCCCCCGCTGCTTCCGCAGGTCTGGGGGCTGCGGCTGTTCCCGCGTGCCGGCGGCGCCGACGAACTCGCGCTGGACCGGACGCTGTCGGCGCTGCCGGGGCCGGCCCGCGCGGCGTTCGTGCTGCGCGATCTGGAGGGGCTGGGCGACGCGGACGTGCGGGCGGTCCTGGAGGCCGCAGGCGCCGAGGACGTCGCGGACGCGCTCGCGACGGCGGCCGGGACGGCACCGCCCGCCGGCAGCCGCGACCGGTCGCTGCTGGAGTCCCCCGAGTTCGACCCCTGCTCGCTCCAGGCCAGGCCCACCGACCTGATGCGCCGCCGCCGGTACGCCCAGGCGGCGCTGGCGGCGGGTGCGGCGGTGCTGGCCAGCGGTGTGCTGCTGGGGCTGCCGGGCGGCGGCTGGGGCCCCGACGGCGCGGCGGCTCCCCCGTACGCCCAGAACGCGGCCGCGCAGGCCGCCCTGGACCCTTCCCAGGTCACGGGGACGGCCGCCGGGACGTGGCGGACCGCGGTGCGGCGGGACTTCGCCGCGTGGCCCGCGCGCGGCAACCGCACGCAGGACCGGGACCTGCTGCGGCGCGCGCTGGCCGTGTGGGCGAGGCCGGGCCCGGACGTACAGGTGTCGGCGACGCCGGGCACCGCCAAGGGCCCCGCGGCCGGCCCGCCGCAGTTGCTGTACGCGGGTGTGGTGGACCGGGCCGCGGTGGTGCTGCTGTACGACGGGCTGCGCGTGGTGCGCTATGCGGAACCGGCGGACGGTTCGGGCGCCGGGCAGGACACCGGGCCCGGCGCGGCGCTGGACTTCGCCCGTACCGACGGCGCGGAGGACGGGTCGGCCGCGGCCCTGGTGCTCAGCCGCTCGGACGGCAACGTCCGCTACCTCACCGCCCCGTGGGTCCAGAACGCCGGGCTGGCCGACCTGATGAAGCCCGCCGGCGCGGCCCGGCCGCTGCCCATCGGCGAGGACGGCTCGACCGGCCCGGTACCGTCCCCGGCCCGGACCACGGACTGCACCTCCTGGCAGGCCCTGCGGATGGGCGGCGGCCTCCTGACCGACCTGGGCGAACTGCTCCCTGCGCGGCTGACGTACGGCCCTCCGGAGCGGCCCGGCGACCCCGCGGGGCCACGGGCGCGTTCGGCTTGGGCGCGGACCGCGTGCCACTTGGGCACGCTGCGCGGCCAGGGCGTACGAACGGTCAACGACTGGGAGTTCGCGCGGCAGCAACTGCCCGCCGGCGGCGGCAGCGCGGCGTGGGTGTGCACCCGCGCCGACACCTGGCGGGGCGCGGGCAGCCGCACGTTCGCGCAGATCCAGGCGCCGGCGGCGAGCGGTCGGCCGTACGGCCCCGGTGCCGTGGTGGCGCGCTCCGAAGGCGGCCCGGGGTGCGGCCCGCGCCATCCGCAGGCGCTGGCCGGGGTGCTGTGGAAGGCGCCCGGCGGGCAGTGGTGGCTGGTGGCCGCGGGCAGCGGGCAGCTCACGGAGATCACCGCGAGCGGCGGGGTGACGGGCCGGGCAGCGGGCTCGCAACTGGCCGTTCCGGCCACGGCGGGCGCCCAGGTCGAGCTGTCGGGACGGCTGGGGAACGGGGTCCAGGTGTCGGGGCTGGAGTAGTCCCGTGTGGCGGGCGGGAGAAATCCGGGTGCCGGGGCTGTTGCCGATCGTCTACCCGCCAGTACATTGACGCCATGTCTAATACGGCCTCGTTGCGGCCCCGGCCGGTCGCGTCCGAGCACACCCCGCTGAAAGCACGCAACGTCGCCTTCGACTGGGCGGACACCCCCCTGCACTGGATTCCCGGCGACCCGGACAGCACCCACACCATCAACGTGCTGCACCTGCTCCTGCCCGCGGGCGAACGCTGGTTCGTACACGTCTACAAGCAGGTACTGCCGCAGATCCGGGACGCGCGGCTGCGCGAGGACGTGATCGGGTTCATCGGCCAGGAGGCGATGCACTCCCGGGCGCACGACGACGTCCTGCCCCACCTCAAGCGGCTCGGCCTGGACCCGGCCCCGTACACCGCGCAGGTCGACTGGCTCTTCGAGAAGCTGCTCGGAGACCGCACCCTGCCACCGGGCCGGGCGCGCCAGTGGTGGCTGATGGAGCGCGTCGCGATCATCGCCGCGATCGAGCACTACACCGCCTTCCTCGGCGACTGGGTGCTCAACGCGGAGGCGCTGGACGCCCGGGGCGCCGACCCGACGATGCTGGACCTGCTGCGCTGGCACGGCGCCGAAGAGGTCGAGCACCGCTCGGTCGCCTTCGACCTGTTCCTGCACGTCGACGGCGGGTACCGGCGGCGCGTGCGGACCTGGGCCACCGCGTTCTCCGCGCTGGTCTTCCTCTGGCAGCGCGGCGCCCGCTACTTCATGGAGCACGACCCCTCGCTCCCGGACGGCAAGGCCAGCTTCCGGGAGTTCTTCCGCGCGGGGCGGCAGGGCGTGCTGCCCGCCCCCGGCGCCATGGCCCGCTCCATCCCCCAGTACCTGAGCCGCACCTATCACCCCTCGCGCTACGGCAGCACCGAACAGGCCGCCGCCTATCTCGCCGGGTCACCGGCCGCGACCGCCGCCGAGGCCGACCCGGCGAAGGCCCGACCGACGAAGGCCCGACCGACAGGAGCCGCCTGAGATGCCGTCCCTCCCCCGGATACGTACGGTCCTGATCACCGCTGCTGCCGCGCTGGCCGTCCGGCGGGCCCTGCGGCACCGCGTCCGGCGGTCGCCGCTGTGGCCGCTGCCCGCGCTGGACAACCCCACCTCGGGCCAGGGGCGGGACCGCTCGGGCGGCCCCCGGCGCCTCCTGGTCGTGGAGCGCGCGGAGGAGGCCGAGGGTGTCGTACGGCTGCGCCTGGAGGGCGACGGGCTGCCGGGCTGGGAGCCGGGCGCACACGTGGACGTGGTGCTCCCGTCGGGTGCCGTGCGCCAGTACTCGCTGTGCGGCGACCCGGCCGACACCGGCTCGTACACCATCGCGACGCGCCTGATCGCGGACGGCCGGGGCGGCTCGCGGGAGGTGCACGAGCAGCTGCACGAGGGCACGGCCGTCGAGGTGCGCGGGCCGCGCAACCGCTTCCGGCTGGAGGAGTGCCACGCCTACCTGTTCATCGCGGGCGGCATCGGCATCACGCCGATCCTGCCGATGCTGCGGCAGGCCGAGTCCGAGGGCGTGCCGTGGCGGCTGGTGTACGGCGGGCGGTCGCGCGCCTCGATGCCGTTCCTGGCGGAGGTCGAGAAGCTGGCGGGCGCGGCTTCGGACCGGGTGACGGTGGTCGCCGAGGACGAGGACGGGCTGCCCGACCTGGCGGGCGCGCTGGCCGGCGCCCCGCCGCACGCCGCCGTCTACTGCTGCGGCCCCGACCCCCTGATGGACGCGGTAGCCGGACTGCTTCCCCAGGGGGCACGCGGGCTGACCCTCCACATCGAACGGTTCGCGCCCGCCGCGGCGCTGCCCGCCGGCGAGAACGCGGAGTTCGAGGTGGAGCTGCGGCGCACCGGCCGCACGGTCACCGTCCCGGCGGACGGCAGCGTCCTGCGCGCCATCCGCGAGCAGGCGCTGCCCGACCTTCCGTACTCCTGCGAGCAGGGCTTCTGCGGCACCTGCCAGCAGCGGGTGCTCTCCGGCGAGGTGGACCACCGCGACGAGCTGCTCACCGACGCCGAACGCGACGACTCCCTGCTGATCTGCGTCTCGCGGGCGCGTGGGGAACGGTTGGTGCTCGACCTCTGACGCGCTCCGGAGGCCGGTGTCCGATCTCCGGGCAGCCGATTCCGCGGTGCGGCCCCGGTGGTTAGGGTGTTGCGCATGACCAACGGGGCGCGCCGCAGGATGGGTGTCGAGCAACGACGTGAGCAGCTGATCGCCGTGGCGCTGGACCTGTTCAGCCACCGGTCGCCGGAAGAGGTCTCGATCGACGAGATCGCCGAGGCGGCGGGCATCTCGCGGCCGCTGGTCTACCACTACTTCCCCGGCAAGCAGAGCCTGTACGAGGCGGCGCTGCGCCGGGCGGCCGACGAGCTGGCCGCCCGGTTCGTGGAGCCGCACGAGGGCCCGCTCGGTGCCCGGCTGCTCCGCGTGATGGAACGATTCTTCGACTTCGTCGAGGAGCACGGCCCCGGCTTCTCCGCGCTGATGCGCGGCGGCCCTTCCATCGGAGCCATGGAAGCCGTCGGGTCGGGCCGGACGAGCGCGATGATCGACGGGGTGCGCCAGGCGGCGTACGAGCAGATCCTCGCCCACCTCGGCGTGCGGGGCCCGGCTCCGCGCATGGAACTGGTGGTCCGCTCCTGGATCTCGCTCGCCGAGACGACGGCGCTGATCTGGCTCGACAGCCGCGCCATCCCGCGCGGCGAGCTGGAACGCCAGCTGGTGCACGACTTCGCGGCGCTGGCGGCGGTGAGCGCCGCGTACGACGAGGGGATGGCCGGCGTGCTGGCCCGCGTCCTGGCCGACGAGCCGTCCGACGGCCCGTTCGGCGACCTGCTGACCCGGCTGATGGCCCTGGCGCCCCAGCCGTTGTGACGCGCGCGGGGTGGCATGGGCGGGGCCTTCCTGGCGGCGTGAGACGGACGAGCCCGTTCCGGCCCTGCTCCGGCACAATCCGCGCATGGACATGATCACCTTCCGGCTCGCCGAGGACACCGAAGCCGACGTGGCCGCCCTCGTCGCGCTCTACGACGGCGCCGCCCGCTGGATGCAGGGCCGCGGAATCGACCAGTGGACGCCCGGCGAGCGCGACGCGGAGCACTTCCGGCTGCGCATCAAGCAGGACGAGGTGTGGTTCGCCGAGGCGGGCGGCGCGGTCGCCGGCGCGTGGGAACTGTGGTGGGAGGACCTGCCCGCGTGGGGCCCGCAGCCGCCCGTCGCGGGTTACCTGCACCGCCTGATGACCGACCGCCGCCTGGCCCCCGCGGGCACGGGGCGCGCGATGCTGGCCCGTGCCGAGCAGCGGATCGCCGAGGCGGGCCGCGAGCTGAGCCGCCTGGACTGCAAGACGAGCAACCCGCACCTGCGCCCGTACTACGAGAGCGCCGGCTACCGGGTCGTCGGCGAGCAGCCCCACAAGGAGGGCTCGGACGGCAGCAACTACGGCGTCACGCTGCTGGAGAAGCGGGTGGGGCCGAAGCGCGTGTTGTGACCGATCGGTCATATCGGGCGCACCATACGCACACATCCGTGCCCTGCACTTGCCCCATGACCTCGCACACCGCCCGCCCCCGCACCGCGGCCCTCCCCCTCGGCCTCCCCCGTGGCGTCCTCCGCACCCTCGCCACCCTGGCCACCGGAACCGCCGCGGGCGCCCTCTCCGCCTACGTGGCGATCGCCGGTGACGGAGACGGCAAGACCGTGGACACGGCCTCCCGCCTCGCCTCCGGCTACCTCCCGTACGCGGCGGTCGTCTTCGTGCTCGGCATCACCGCGCCCAGCGCCGTGCACGCCGTGGTCCGCGCGACCCTGTCGCAGGTGATCATGGTGTTGGCGTACTACACGTGGAAGCCGATGATCTCCTTCAGCAGCACCCCGACGATGGCCACGCACTACGCGCAGCAGTGGCTCCTCGTCGCGGTCACCGGCGTCCCCCTGGCCGCGCTCGCGGCGTACGCCCCCCGTATGGCGCTGCGTTACGCACGTACGCGCGCGGGGCGGGCGTCCGGCGCGAGCCGGGGGCGCGCGTAGGTGTGCCGCGCAACCACCAGCGCCGAACGGCTCTTTGTCCGATGCTTCCAGGGCTTTCGGACAACTCCCCGGCGCCGCACAGTGGTATCACCGAGGGCCTGACAACGAGGGATCACGGGGGCCATGGAGTCCGCCACGGCGGACGGATGGGGGAACCATGGGAGATCCACGGGGGACGTCGGGCCCGCGGGGCCGCCAACGGCGGTTGTGGGCCGTCCATGGGCGGGGCGGCCCATGGACGGCCCCACAAGGCGCTGCCCTGCTTGGCCGCACCCGGCCCTAGCGCGCGGCGAACACGGCGACGGTACGCGCCGGTACGGCGAACTTCCCCGTCCGCTTCTCGTAGGACGCCGACTTCACGACCGGGTCGGTGCCGCGCGCCTGGACGCGGTGCAGCGCGTACCGCTTGCCCGCCAGCGACGGGACGTGCTGGAGCTGCCGCCGCGGAGTGGCGTTGAAGACCACGACCAGCTTGCCCAGGCGCATGGTCACGACGCCCGGCGTCTCGCCCTTGCCCGACAGCGGGAAGGACAGGGCGGCCTGTACGGCGTCGGTGCCGGTCAGGCCGAAGGACGGTTCGGTGGCGTGGATGCGGAGCAGGTCGCGGTAGGCGGCGGAGGCGGCGGTGATCTGCGCGCAGCCGGGGCGCAGCGCGGGGTCGGCGAGCAGGGGCCGGGCGTACGGCCACTTGTCCTTGTTGTCGGCGGCGGGCGGCAGGCCGCGACCGAAGCCGTTGCCGTCCCGGCAGTCCCAGTGCACGGCGTTGAACCAGTCGCCGCTGTCGAAGGAGTTGCGGTCCAGGGACTTGGAGCGGAGCAGGTCCGTACCCGCCTGGGAGAGGGCGGGCCCCTGGGAGAGCGCGGCGGTGGCCATGGCGAGGACCTGCATACGGGCGCGGTCGGCGGCGGACGTGCCCTGCGGGAGCTTGTAGGCGAGGGCGTCGTACAGCGTCTCGTTGTCGTGGGCGTCGGCGTACGCGAGGGCGTCGCCGGGCGCGGCTGCGTACCCGGCGGGCGCGCCGTTGTAGTCGACCTGCGAACCCTTGACCGTACGGCCGGAGGAGTCCGTGAAGGTGTAGTCGGCGAGGTTGCCGGTGAGGCCGACCTTGAGCAGGTCCTGGTAGTGGAGCAGGCGCGCGCGCTGTTCGGCCTGGGTGCCGTTGGCGGGCGAGGGGTTGGGGTCCGTGTAGAGGCCGGAGGCGAAGCCCTGGACGCGCGGGTCCTGGTCGAAGGGGCCGCCGCCGCGTACCGCGTCGCGTGAGCGGTCGTTGAAGGTGGCGATCCCGGTGCCCGCCATGTTCCGCTGGGTGGCCTGTACGAAGCGCGCGTCGTCCGCGACCTCGCCGAAGTTCCAGCCTTCCCCGTAGAGGATGATCGCCTTGCCGTCCACGCCGTCCTTGGCGACGGTCAGCGCGTCCAGCGCCTTGCGTACGGCCAGGATGTTGGCCTTCGGGTGGTGTCCCATCAGGTCGAACCGGAACCCGTCGACCTTGTACTGCTTCGCCCAGGTGACGATCGAGTCGACGACGAGCCGCCCCATCATCAGGTGCTCGGGCGCGGTGTTCGCGCAGCAGGTGGAGGTGGCGACGGAGCCGTCGTCGAGCAGCCGGTGGTAGTAGCCGGGCACGATGCGGTCCAGGACGGACAGCGCGTCCTGGCCGCTGGCGGCGGTGTGGTTGTAGACGACGTCCATGACGGTGCGCAGTCCGGCCCCGTTCAGGCCCTGCACCATGCGGCGGAATTCGACGGTCCGGGCTCGCGGCGAGTCCGGGTCCGAGGCGTACGAGCCTTCCGGCACGGTGTAGTGGAACGGGTCGTACCCCCAGTTGTAGGCGTCGCGCGCAGCCGTCTTGCCGACGCACTCCTGCTGCCGCTCGGAGTCCGCGGGCAGCGCGGCCAGGTCGCAGCCCGGCCGCGCCTGGTCGGCGCGCCGCTCCGGGATGGTCGCGATGTCGAAGGCGGGAAGGAGATGGACGTACGAGGTGCCGGCGTCCGCGAGGGCTTTCAGGTGCCGCATGCCGTCCGACCGGCGGTCGGTGAACGCCAGGTACCGGCCCGGGTGGCGCGACGTGCGGTCCTCGGCGGAGAAGTCCCGGATGTGCAGCTCCTGGATACGGGCCCGGTTCAGCGGGACGGCCGCGGGCTTCTTGAGCCCGGCCCATCCCCTCGGCGCGAGACGCGGGTCGGCGAGGTCCAGGACCACGCTCCGCGCGGAGTCGGCGGTCAGGGCCGTCGCGTACGGGTCGGTGACCTTGTTGGTGACGAAGCGGCCGGCGCCGGGCGCCCAGACGTCCACGACGTACCGGTACGGCTTGCCCGCCCAGCCACGCGCGCCCCGCGCCCGCCACACGCCGCTCGCGTCGTCCCGCCGCATCGGCACGGTCCGGCCGTCGAGTTCGAGGGCGACCGTGCGGGCGGTCGGCGCCCAGACGGAGAGCGTGGGGCGGCCGTGCCGGAAGACCGGCCCGAGCGGGGCCTCGGCCGCGCTCGGACCGTACAGGTCGTCCAGTACGCCGGGTAGCTGCACGCCGGTGGTGACGCGCCGCCCGTCCGCGTCCCGCTGCGTGGCGACCAGCCGGTCCCGCAGCGCGGCGCGGGCCAGGCCGCGGTCGCGCGGATCGACGGTGAACGCCGGGAAGTTCCTCAGGTGCGGGTACGCGGCCTGCTCGGCGGGGGTGAGCGCGCCGGGCGTGAGCCGTATCCGGCCCTCGCCCTCCGCCCCGTACTCCAGCTGGGCGTCCGCGTGCCGGGCGCCCTTCCAGACCACGGTGTCGCGGTCGATCCACTGCGCCGCCGCCCCGGCGGGTGCCGGCGGCGGCCCGGCGGTCGCGGAGGGCGGGGCGGGCAGGGCCGCCGCGCACAGGGCCATGGCCACGGCTGCGACGGTACGGCGGAGGGTGCGCCTCACGTAAGGACTCCTTCAAGACGTTCGGGGAAGCAGAGCCGGTGTCAGCCGCAGCTACGGGCGCCGACGTGCAGCGCGAGCGCCGTGTTCGGGGCGAGCGTCGCCGTGAACCGCCCGTCCCCGCCCACCGTCACCGGCTTGCGGCTCTGTACGTCGCAGTACGTACCGGCGGGCAGCGAGGTCTGGAAGGTGCGGTTCAACGCGGTGCCCTCGTGGTTGACCACGGCGTAGCCCTTGCCGCCGCGCCCGAAGGCGATGGCGTCGTTGCCGTTGTCCCACCAGTTGGTGACGGCCGCGCCGTGGGTCGCGTTGCGGAAGCCGACCATGGCGCGAATCTCGGGCCAGTCGTGCTGGCACTTCCACCCGTCCTGCCAACAGGCCCGCACCGTCCCTCCGTTGGGCGGCCCCGCGTCATGATCGGTGAACTCGTACCCGGAGTGCACGTCCGGCGCCCCGTACGGCCACGCCAGCATGAAGACGTTGGCGAGGGTGTAGTCCGCGCCGTTCTTGTAGCTGAGCGTCGTGCCGTTGCGCTCGGTGTCCCAGTTGTCGACAAAGACCCCGGACAGACCGGAGGGCAGATACGCCCACCCCTCCCCGAAATTCTTCAGGTACGCCAGCTTCTCGTTCTGGAAGACCCGTTTCAGGTCCCGCCCGTAGCGGAATTCCTGCACATCGCCGTTGCCGAGGTACTCGGTGGGCGAAACCGCCTCGCCCTCCCCGTAGATCGCCTCTTGCTTCCAGTACACCGACGGATTCTTCAACTGCCCCTTGATCGCGGCCAGGTCCTCCGCCGGGATGTGCTTGGCCGCGTCGATCCGGAACCCGTCCACACCGAGCGACAGCAGGTCGTTGAGGTACGTGGCGATCCGGGACCGCACGTACGGCTCGGCGGTGTCCAGGTCGGCCAGGCCCACCAGTTCGCAGTGCTGTACGTTCCAGCGGTCGCGGTAGTCGGTGACCTGCGCGGTGCAGTCGTCCATGTCCGCGGAGCGGTAGACCCCCGGGTAGTCGTACTTCGTATACGGCGACCCGCCCGTGCCCGTGCCCGACCCGGCCGACATCTGGTTGACCACCGCGTCCGCGACGACCTTCACACCGGCCGCGTGGCAGACGTCCACCATGCTCTTGAAGGCCGCCCGGTCGCCGAGCCGCCCGGCGATCTTGTAGCTGACGGGCTGGTACGAGGTCCACCACTGGCCGCCCTGGATGTGCTCGGTGGCCGGCGACACCTCCACGTAGCCGTAGCCCGCGGGACCCAGGACGTTCGCGCACTCGTGGGCGACCGACTCGTAGCGCCACTCGAACAGTTCGGCGGTCACGTCCTTCGCCCCGGGCGGCGCCGCGTTCGCGGCCTGCGGCGGCGGCGCGAGGACGGCCGCCGCCGCGCCGGTCAGAAGGGCGAGGGCGGCGGCCACGGGTCTGCGCGCGGGCCGGCGCCGGCGGGTGGGGGTCATGGTGCCTCCTGAGGGAGTGGGAGGGGTTCGCCCGCTGTTCTATCCGCCGTGGTTGATTGTTGCAAGAGTTTGCGCAAGAGATTGCAACGGCGTTACGGCCCACGGCGTCACGGCGGCCCCCACCACCAAATCGCCGCGCCCGGCGGGGCGTACACCCCTGAGGCCGCACACGTGACAGCAGCCCCCAGCGGCCGAAGCTGCGGCCCGCGCCGGAAACGCCACCAGAACCGACCGGCTCCTAGACGCCGCCCCCCGGTGCGAGGTCCAGCTCCGCGCGCACGGTCTTGCCGACCGAGGCCCGGTCGAGGACCGCCCACCGGGTGGCGAGCGCCGCCACGACGACCAGGCCGCGCCCGCCCTCGTCGTCGCCCCGCGCCGCCACGACCCCGCCCGGGCCCGGCGGCCGCCGCTCGCTCCGCGTGTCCGTCACGTCGATCCGCAACGTCCCGCTCCGCGCGAGCCCACCCACAACGGCGAGCCGCAACTCGAAATCCCGCCCGGGCACACGCCCGTGCGTCACGGCGTTCGCCGCCAATTCCCCGACCACCGCCCCGACATCATCGGAAAACGGGGTCCCATACGGAAACCCCCAGGCATCAAGCCGATGCACGGCCAAATGCCGCGCCAGACGTGCACCCAGCCGCGTACTGCTGAAGCGTTGCGTGAACACACGTACGGTGACGGGTGGCTGGGGCGTGGTGGAGATCAGTTGGGCTTGCATGGACACCACGGTCGCGGCCGGACGCCGGGGTGACCAGGGTTTCCGCCCGTACGGAGAGGGAGCGTACGAGTACGGAGGGTGGACAGTACGCCTTACTCAACGTGACCATGGCTGAGTCGAGCACGTCGGGCTGCTGGAGGAGGCTGGAAATGTCGGACAGCACAGGGAGCAGCGAGCCAGAATCCACTGACAGCCTGCGGGCGTTCGGAGCCGTGGTCAAGGTTTTCAGGGAGCGGGCCGGACTCACGCAGGAAGAACTGGCTCCGATGGTGCGATTCTCACCGCAAACCGTCGCCTCCATCGAACAAGGACGACGGCTCCCCCCGCCGGAGTTCATCGACCGGGCAGAAGTGGCGCTGGACGCATTCGGGGCGCTGAAGGCTGCTGCGCGGCATCTGTCCCGTAAGCCTGGATTGGCAGCTTGGTTTCGGCACTGGGCAGCGATGGAAGAACGGGCAATCAGCCTGCGGACGTACGAATGCCGATTGGTACCGGGCCTGCTGCAAACCGAGGCGTACGCGCGGACGCTCTTCGAGAACCGCGTGCCTCCGCTGACCGACGAACAGGTCGACTCCCAAGTGTCCGCCCGCCTGGAGCGTCAGAAGCTGTTGCGAGAGAGGCCAGGCACGCTGTTCAGCTTCATCCTCGACGAGCATGTGTTCCTGCGTCGGACCGGCGGCACGGAGGCTTCCCGCCAGCTCATCGAACACGTCCTGGAATGTGCGAGTCTGCGGAACGTCGAGCTGCAAATCATGCCGCTGGAAGAGCCCGTCCACCCCGGGTTGGACGGGCCGATTTGTCTCCTGGAGACCCCGGACAACAAGTGGTTCGGATACTGCGAGGCGCAGGAAAGCGGGCAGTTCGTCTCCGATCCCAAGACGATCAGCACACTGCACATGCGCTATGCAAGACTGCAATCGCAGGCTCTCTCTCCCGAAGACTCCAGGAGCCTGCTGGAGCGGATGCGAGGAGCCCTATGAGCACCACCACCGAGCTGACCTGGACCAAGAGCAGCTACAGCGGTAGCTCAGGGGACAACTGCGTCGAAGTTGCCGCCTCCCCCACCACCATCCACATCCGCGACTCCAAGCACCCACACGGACCGGCGCTCAGCGTCGCGTCGGACTCATGGGCGGCGTTTGTCACGTTCGCCGCCGGCCGGGCAGTCTGAGGCGCCGACGACTGCGCCGAAGTCGCCGAATCGGCCCCCGCCGTCCACACCCGCGACTCAAAGAATGCGCGAGGCCCTCGCCCCATCATCCCGGCGGATGTCTGGGCCGCCTTCCTGCCCTACGCCGTCCGGTGCTCAACCACTCAACCTGACCCGATCCGTCGTTGACCGGCGCCCCCGGCGGCAGTTGCATGGGCGTGGCCGTGACGTGGCGTCGAAGGACGGTGGGGTCGATGGCGTATGACGCGCTTGAGCGTAAGTTCAGCATTCTTTTCGACTGGTTCGACCAGACCGACGACGGGTGGTTGACCAGCGAGGACTTCGAGCGGATGGCCGGGTTGTTCGCGGCGGTGGCGCGGCCTGAGGATCATGCGAACAGGACCGCGTTGCGGGAGGCGTTCGTACGGTGGTGGGACGTGTTGCGCGACGCGGGCGGGGTGGACGAGGAGGGGCGGGTGGGGCGTCAGGCGTTCGTCGACCTGATGCGTTCACACGTCACCGATCCGAAGACGTTCGAGCATGTCGTGCTCCAGATCGTCGACGCGCTCATGCGGGCTCTGGACACCGACGGCAACGGCAGGCTCACCGCCGACGAGTACGTACGGATGTACGACGCGCTGGGCATCGACGCGGCGACCTCGGCCCCCGCCTTCCAGCGGCTGGACCGGGACGGTGACGGTGCCATCAGCCATGCGGAGTTCCGTACGGCCATCGAGGAGTTCTACCTGAGCCCCAACCCGGAGGCTCCCGGCAACTGGTTGCTCGGGTCGCCGCTCGCGCCGGGTTAGGGCGTGGTCTCAGGCGGCAGGTTCGTGCACCGTCACGACGACGCCGCGGATCCGCTGTCCCGACGGCTGCTCGGTCCAGGTGGCGCTGACGTGGCCCAGCGCCGGCGCGGCGGGCTCGTCGCCGCCGGTCAGGACGCGGCGGACGCGCAGGATCAGCGGCCGGGTGGACCGGATGAGGATGTCGCTCGCGTCGGCACTCTGGACCACCGCTTCCGGTCCCGGCACCGCACCGTGGGCCGCTTCCGCGAGCTGCGCTCGCACCGTGGGGTCGAGGGTGTCGTTCTCGCTCTGGGCGTGCGCCTCGGCCTGGCCGGTGAGGAGGGCGAAGAGCTGGGCCACCAGGACCGGGTCGTGGGTGCCGTCGTAGACCCAGCGCTTGCCGAGTACGCCGTGTTCCAGGGTGCCGACGAGGGCGTGGTCGGCGCCGGGCAGCGGTGCGCCGCGGTAGGTGAGCGGCGTGAAGTACGTGATCGGCTCGGGCCCGGAGGCGTCGGTGGACACCATGAATTCCATGCCGACCTCGCCGTCGGGGTCGTCGAGGCGGAAGCCGCCTGCCTTGGCGAGGTCCGGGGCCGGCCCGTCGCCGGCGTACCAGGGCTGGGCAGGGAGCCAGGCGGCGAGCAGTTCCTGCTTGGTGGGCGAGAGGGTGGTGTTGTGGATGATGGCCATGGTTCAGCGCCTTCCCGCTGTGAGTGGTGGGGCTAGAGGGTTCCGGTTCCCTGGGCATCCTGCCACCGGGCCGTCGATCCTCGTACCACCAGCTCCGGTTGGAAGACGAACTCCGTGTGGCGGTCCGGCGGGCGGTCGCCGTCCGCGCGGGCGCGGATCTCTTCGATCAGCGCGTCCACGGCCGCCGAGGCCATCGCCCGTACCGGCTGGCGCACGGTCGTCAGCGGCGGGTCGGTGAAAGCGATGAGCTGGGAGTCGTCGAAGCCGACGACGGAGATCTGGGCGGGTACGCCGAGGCCGCGTTGGCGCGCTGCCCGTACGGCGCCGAGCGCCATCAGGTCGCTGCCGCAGACGACCGCCGTGCAGCCCGCGTCCAGGAGGGACACGGCCGCCGCGTGGCCGCCTTCGACTCCGAAGAGGGTGTGGCGGACGAGGAGTTCGGCCGCGCCCTTCCGTAGGCCCAGTTCCTCTTTCAGCGCCGCGGTGAAGCCTTCGGCCTTGCGGCGCGAGGGTACGTAGCGGGCCGGGCCGACGGCCAGGCCGATGTCGCGGTGGCCGAGTTCGGCGAGGTGGCGTACGGCCATGCGGGCCGCGGCCCGGTCGTCGGGAGAGACGAAGGGCGCGGCGATGTCCTCGTGGTAGCCGTTGATGAGGACGTACGGGACGCCGCGGTCGGTGAGGCGGGTGTAGCGGGCGGGGTCGGTGGTGCTGTCGGAGTGGAGGCCGGAGAGGAAGATGATGCCGGTGACGCCGCGCGCCTCCAGCTGCTCGACCAGTTCGTCTTCCGTGGCGCCGCCGGGGAGCTGGGTGCACAGGACCGGGGTGTAGCCGTGGCCCGCGAGAGCTTGCTCTATGAGCTGGGCGAAGGCCGGGAAGATCGGGTTGGTGAGTTCCGGGACGATCAGGCCGACCAGGCCGGCGCTGGTGCGGCGCAGGCGTACGGGGCGTTCGCCGCCGAGTAAGTCGAGGGCCGCCAGGACCCGCTGGCGGGTGCCGCGGGCCACGCCCGCCCTGCCGTTCAGCACCCGGCTGACGGTCGCCTCGCTGACCTGGGCCTGCGCGGCGATGTGTGCCAGGCGGGGGCCGTTGCCCCCGCCCGGCGGCACGTCGGGTCGGTCGGTCACGCTTCCCACCACACGGCGGAGTCCGCCGGGAGGGTCAGCTCGTCGTCGATGGTGGGGAGGTCGGCGGAGGACAGCAGCGGCCGCCAGGTCGGGTGGGCGTGGGCGCGTACCGGTTCCGGTGTCGTGTTGACCGTGCAGACGAAGCCGCCGGGTCGGCGGAACGCCAGGACGCCTTCGGGGGCTTCCAGCCACTCGATCTGGTCGCCCGCTCCCAGGCCGGGGTGGGTGCGGCGCAGCTTGAGCGCGGCGCGGTACAGCTCCAGCGTGGAGGCCGGGTCGCCGGTCTGGGCGGCGACGCTCAGGCCCGCCCACTCCGGCGGCTGCGGGAGCCAGCTGCCGCCCGTACCGAAGCCGTACGGGGCGGTGTCGCCGGACCACGGGATCGGGACGCGGCAGCCGTCGCGCAGGCCGTCCTGGCCGTCGCCGCGGAAGAAGGCCGGGTCCTGGCGGGCCTCGTCGGGCAGGTCGGTGACCTCGGGGAGGCCCAGTTCCTCGCCCTGGTAGACGTAGGCGGAGCCGGGCAGGGCGAGCATGAGGAGGGCGGCGGCGCGGGCGCGGCGGACGTCGCCGCCGAGGCGGGTGGCGTGCCGGACCACGTCGTGGTTGGAGAGGACCCAGGTGGTGGGGGCGCCGACCGGGCGCATCGCGTCGAGGGAGGCGTCGATGACGGTGCGCAGCGCTGCCGCGTCCCAGCCGGTGTTGAGGTAGTGGAAGTTGAATGCCTGGTGGAGTTCGTCGGGGCGGAGGTAGAGGGCGGTGCGGTCGGCGCTGGGCGTCCAGGCTTCCGCGACGCCGATGCGGTCGCCCGCGTACTCGTCCAGGACGCGGCGCCAGGAGCGGTAGATCTCGTGGACGCCGTCCTGGTCGAAGAAGGGGAGGACCTGGTTGCCGAGGAGTTTGAGCTGGTCGGTGCGGCCCATGTCGGGCAGACCGGGGGCCTTGACCAGGCCGTGGGCGACGTCGATGCGGAAGCCGTCCACGCCGAGGTCGAGCCAGAAGCGCAGGATGGAGCGGAACTCGTCCTGGACCGCCGGGCTGTCCCAGTTGAAGTCGGGCTGTTCGGGGGCGAACAGGTGGAGGTACCACTCGCCGTCGGCGACGCGGGTCCAGGCGGGGCCGCCGAAGACGGACTCCCAGTCGTTGGGCGGGAGTTCACCGTTCTCGCCGCGGCCCTTGCGGAAGTGGAAGCGGTCCCGGAGCGTCGAGCCGGGGCCTTCGTCCAGCGCCTGCCGGAACCAGGCGTGCTGGTCGGAGCAGTGGTTGGGGACGACGTCGACGATGACGCGCAGGCTCAGGGCGTGGGCGTCGCGGATGACCGCTTCGGCGTCGGCGAGGGTGCCGAAGGCCGGGTCGATGACGCGGTAGTCGGCCACGTCGTACCCCGCGTCGGCCTGCGGGGAGGAGTAGAAGGGGCTGAGCCAGACGGCGTCGACTCCCAGGTCCTTGAGGTAGGGCAGGCGGCTGCGGATTCCGGGGAGGTCGCCCATGCCGTCGCCGTTGCCGTCGGCGAAGCTGCGCGGGTAGACCTGGTAGATCACCGCGTCGCGCCACCACTGGGTGGCACCTGCCGCGGTCGCTGCGGTGGCGTTGTGCTGGGTGGTCATGTCATCCCTTGGTGGTACCGGAGGTCAGCCCGGCGACGAGGTGGCGCTGGGCGAAGGCGAAGACCAGGGCCGCGGGCACCGCGATGATCACGGCGGCGGCGGTCATCGATCCCCAGTCGTTGACGTACTGGTTGACGAAGGTCTGCAGGCCGCCGGCGAGGGTCAGGTTCTCCTCGCCGGTCATGAAGGCGGAGGCGTACGCGACCTCGGCCCAGGCCGTCACGAAGGTGTAGAAGCCGGTGACGGCCAGGCCGGGGCGGGCCAGCGGCAGGACCAGGCGCCAGAAGGTGCCGAAGGGGTTGAGACCGTCGACGCGGCCTGCTTCGTCGATCTCCACCGGGATGGTGTCGAAGAAGCCCTTCATCATCCAGGCGCAGAAGGGGACGGCGATGGTCAGGTAGGTGACGACCAGGCCGGCGGGCTGGTTGAGCAGGCCCAGGCCCGCCAGCAGGTTGTACAGCGGCACGATCAGTACGGCCACCGGGAACATCTGCGTGATCAGCAGCAGCCACATCAGCGGGCGCATCCCGGGGAACCGGAAGCGGCTGACGGCGTAGCCGGTGGTGGCCGCGACGAAGACGCCGAGGACGGTGGTGACGCCGACGACGACCACGGAGTTGCCGAACCAGGTCAGGAACTGGGTGTCGGCGACCACGTGCCGGTAGTTGGCGAAGGTGAAGTGGGTGACCAGCTCGGTGGAGAAGGCGTCGTTCTTCGGCTTGAAGGAGGTGACGAGCAGCCACAGCGGCGGGAAGACCGCGACGGCGGCGGCGATCAGGAGGGTCAGGTGCAGCCCGACGGAGGCCAGCGGGCTCCTCGTGCCGCGCGGGGACTTGGCCATCACCACACCTCTCCCTGCTTGCGGAGCGCGCGCCGGTAGACCACCGCGACGACGGACAGCAGGAGCAGGATCAGTACGCCCCAGGCGGCCGAGCCGGCGAAGTCGCGCGGGCTGTCGACGAAGGAGAGCCGGTAGGCGTACGTCACCAGGATCTCCGTGGCGTCGCCGGGGCCGCCCCGGGTGAGCAGGTAGATCACCGGGAACATGTTGAACGTCCAGATGGTGGAGAGCAGGATGACGGTGCTGCTCACGCCGCGCAGGCCGGGCAGGGTGATGTTGCGGAACCGCTGCCAGGCACCGGCGCCGTCCATCTCGGCGGCCTCGTACAGCTCGCCGGGGATCGACTGGAGGCCGCCGAGCAGCGCGACGAGCATGAACGGTACGCCCAGCCACACGTTGACGGCGATGACCGACAGCTTGGCCCAGGCCGGGTCGTTGAGCCACGGCACCGCGTCGATGCCGCCGCCCGCCAGCACCTTGTTGAGCAGGCCGTTCTTCTCGTTGTAGAGCAGCCGCCAGGTGAAGACGGAGACGAAGGCGGGGATGGCCCAGGGCAGGATCAGCGCCAAGCGGTAGAAGGTGCGGCCGCGCAGCTTGCGGTTGAGCAGGTTGGCGAGGGCCAGGCCGATGGCGAAGGTGAGGCCGACGCAGGCCACCGTCCACAGCACGGTCCAGCCGAGCCGGCCCCAGAAGACGCCGTCGCCGAGGATCGCCGTGTAGTTGTCCAGGCCGGTGAACTCGTACGTGGCCGGGATGTGGTTCATGCCGATGTGGCGCTCGACGTTGGCCTCGTTGGCGTCGGTCAGCGACAGGTACAGGCCGCGGACCAGGGGGTAGCCGATGATCACGCCGATGACGAGCACCACCGGGGCGACCATGGTCCAGGCGTACCAGTGGGTGCCCAGGGCTCTGCGTACCCGGCCCGGCGGCGAGGTGCGCCGGGCCGCGGGTATCCGTACGGCGTCCGTCACTTGTAGTCCTTGAGGATCTTGCGGTAGCTGTCGCCGACGGCCTTGGCGGCCTGCTCGGGCGTGCTCGCGCCGGTCAGGACCTTGTTCATCTGGACCTTGATGGGCTCGAAGAGCGCGTTGCCCTCGGCGATCCAGGGGCGCTGCACGGCCTTGTCGACGGCGGGCTTGAAGAAGCCGACCATCTCGTTGTTCTTGACGGCCGGGACCTCGTAGACGGACTTGCGGGTGGGCAGCAGGCTCAGCTTCTCGGTGGTCTGCTGCTGGATCTTCGCCGAGCTCAGGTACTTCACGAAGGCGTAGGACGCCTGGAGGTTCTTCGAGCCCGCGTAGACGGAGAGGTTCCAGCCGCCCTGCGGGGAGCCCTGGGAGGCGCTGCCGCCGGGCACGGGCGCGACGCCGAGGTTCGCCTTGTCCTTGAACTCCTTGCCCGCGCGTACCCCTTCGATGTCCCAGGGGCCGCTGATCGCCATCGCGACGCTGCCGTCCTTGAGGGCCTTGAGCTGGTTCTCCTGGCCGTCGGTGGCGTCGGTGACGGCGGCCTTGGAGTCGACCAGGTCCTTGATCAGCTTGAATGCCCGGACGCCGGCGTCGTCGTCGATCGTGACGATCTTGTCGCGCGCGTCGACCATGTCGCCGCCCTCGCCGTAGAGGTACGGCAGGAACCAGTACGGGTCGTCGCCGCGCAGGTACAGCGCGGTGGCGCCGGTCTTCTCCTTGATCTGCTTGGCGGCGGCGGCCAGCTCGGCGAAGGTCTTGGGGACCGGGACGCCCGCCTCTTTCAGGAGCCGCTTGTTGTAGAAGAGGCCGAGCGTGTCGGTGACCTGCGGCGCGGCGTACGTCTTGTCCTTGAACTTGGTGCTGCCGAGGGCCTGCGGGAGGTAGTCGCCCGTGTTGTCCAGGGCGGGGGTGCCGTCCAGCGGTGCGAGGTAGCCGAGGTTGGCGAAGTCGGCGACCCAGGCGACCTCGGTGCGCATCACGTCGGGCGCTCCGGCGCCGGCGCCGGCCGCGTTCTTGAACTTGGCGTTGGCCTCGCCGAACGCCACGCTGACGTACTTCACGTCGACCTTGGGGTGCTCCTTCTCGAAGCTCTCGGCCAGCTGCTTGTACGTCGCCTTCTCGGCGTCGTTGGAGGTGTCCCAGAAGGTCACGGTGCCCGACAGCTCGCCCCCGCTCTGCTGGTCGCCCCCGCCGCCGTCACCCCCGCACGCTGTCGCTGCCAGTGCCAGACCCGCGACCAGCGCGGTGGCCGCTATGCCACGCCGCATGTGAACTCCTTAGGGAAACGCCCGAGATGGCGCCGGAACGCCTCGCTCGGCCGTTCGGAACGCCTGTGATGGCGGACAGGAACGTAACAGCGCGGAAATGAAACCGAAAGACCTTGCGGCAATTTTCTGCAAGCTCGCTGGAAGAATTTGCAGGGGGCGGCGCCCGCGCATCCCGCGCCCACCGCGCGCCATCAGGCCGCTCACCAGGGCCCTCGCGAGCCCCCGTGCCGTCACCCGGGGTGTACCCCGAGCGTTGAGCCGGTGAACGACCGTCCGTCCTTCGATGCCCGGACCCTGCAAGACGACGCATGGACGCTCCGCCCGAAACACCCCACTCTCGAACAGGGATGCCAGATGCCCCAGGAGCTCACTTCCACCGGCCCCGCCCCCGCGCCGACCGGCCGCGGCGATCGGCCGGGCTGGTGGCGCGACGCCGTCATCTACCAGGTGTACGTCCGTTCCTTCGCCGACTGCGACGGCGACGGCATCGGTGACCTGCGCGGCGCCAGGGAGCGCCTGCCCTACCTCAAGGAGCTGGGCGTGGACGCCGTCTGGCTCACCCCGTTCTACGCCTCGCCGCAGGCCGACGGCGGCTACGACGTCGCCGACTACCGCTCCGTCGACCCGCTGTTCGGCAACCTCCAGGACGCCGACGACCTGGTGCGGGCCGCCCACGCGCTGGGCCTGCGGGTGATCGTCGACATCGTGCCCAACCACACCTCCGACCAGCACCCCTGGTTCCGGGACCCAGAGCTGGCCCGGCAGCGCTACGTCTTCCGCCCCGGCAAGGGCGCGTCCGGCCAGCTGCCGCCCAACGACTGGGAGTCGGTCTTCGGCGGGCCCGCCTGGACGCGTACGGACCGCGGCGACTGGTACCTGCACCTGTTCGCCCCGGAACAGCCCGATCTGGACTGGGAGAATCCGGACGTGCACGCCGAGTTCGAGTCCATCATGCGGTTCTGGCTCGACCTCGGCGTCGACGGCTTCCGCGTCGACGTGGCGCACGGCATGATCAAGGCACCGGGCCTGCCCGACATCGGCCACAAACAGCAGGCCAAGCTCATCGGCAGCCAGGTACTGCCCTTCTTCGACCAAGACGGCGTCCACGAGATCCACCGCGCCTGGCGCCGCCTGCTGGACTCCTACCCCGGCGAGCGCATCGGCGTCGCCGAGGCATGGGCCCCCACCCCCGAACGCCTCGCCCTGTACGTACGCCCCGACGAGCTGCACCAGGCGTTCAACTTCCAGTTCCTGACCGCCGACTGGTCCGCCGCCTCGCTGCGCGCCGTCATCGACGCCTCCCTCGCCGCGACCACCTCGGTCGGCGCCACCACCTCCTGGGTGCTGTCCAACCACGACGTGGTCCGGCACACCACCCGCCTCGGCGGCCTGCACCGCGCCCGCGCCGCCACGCTCACCATGCTCGCGCTGCCCGGCTCCGCCTACCTCTACCAGGGCGAGGAACTGGGCCTGCCGGAGGTCACCGACCTGCCCGACGAGGTGCGCCAGGACCCGGCGTTCTTCCGCGGCGACGGCCAGGACGGGCACCGCGACGGCTGCCGGGTGCCGATGCCCTGGTGCGGCGACTCGGCCGCGTACGGCTTCGGCCCCGGCGGCAGCTGGCTGCCGCAGCCCCGCGCCTGGAAGGACCTGTCCGTACGGGCCCAGACCGGCGACCCCGGCTCCACCCTGGAGCTGTACCGGGCGGCGCTCGCCCTGCGCCGCGACCACCCCTGCCTCGGCGACGGCGGCCTGGCCTGGGCCCAAGCCCCCGACGGGCTGCTGGCCTTCACCCGCACCGGACGCACCGGCCGCACGGGACTGCTGTGCACCCTCAACACCCTGGACCGCGCCGTCGAACTCCCCCGCCCCGGGCGGCTGCTGCTCGCCTCCGCCACCGTCCCGGCCGAGGGCGGCGTGGTCCTGCTGCCCGGCGACTCCTGCACCTGGTGGGCCGTCTGACCGACGGTCCGGTACGGCCCGCCGGGCGCGGCAGGGACGACGGGCGGTGCGGGCAGCGTGGGCAATCCGACAGGCGACCGGTACAGTCCCCTCCATGACCGCCCGGCTGGCCGACATCGCAGCGCAGGCGGGTGTCAGCGAGGCCACCGTCAGCCGGGTGCTCAACGGGAAACCCGGTGTCTCCGCCACCACCCGCCAGTCCGTGCTGGCCGCGCTCGACGTGCTCGGGTACGAGCGGCCCGTGCGGCTGCGGCAGCGCAGCGCCGGGCTGGTCGGCCTGATAACGCCGGAGCTGGAGAACCCGATCTTCCCGGCCTTCGCGCAGGTGATCGGCCAGGCGCTGACCCGCCAGGGCTACACGCCGGTGCTGGCCACCCAGACACCGGGCGGCTCCACCGAGGACGAGCTGACCGAGATGCTGGTGGACCGCGGCGTCGCCGGGATCATCTTCGTCTCCGGGCTGCACGCCGACACCTCCGCCGACATGCAGCGCTACGAGCAGCTGCGCGGCCAGGGCGTGCCCTTCGTCCTGATCAACGGCTTCTCCGACAAGGTGCAGGCGCCCTTCGTCTCGCCGGACGACCGGGCCGCGATCCGCCTGGCCGTCACCCATCTGGCGGCACTGGGCCACCAGCGGATCGGGCTGGCGCTCGGACCGAAGCGCTTCGTGCCCGTCCAGCGCAAGATCGAGGGCTTCCTGCACAGCATGGGCGAGCAGCTCGGCCTGGGCCGGGACGCGGCCCAGGAGCTGATCCAGCACTCCCTGTACACCCTGGAGGGCGGGCAGGCGGCGGCCGGCTCGCTGATCGACCGCGGCTGCACGGCGGTGGTGTGCGCCAGCGACATGATGGCGCTGGGCGCGATCAGGGCCGCCCGGCAGCGGGGCCTGGACGTGCCCCGCGAGGTCTCCGTCGTCGGCTTCGACGACTCCCCGCTCATCGCCTTCACGGACCCGCCGCTGACCACGATCCGGCAGCCGGTCACCGCGATGGGGCAGGCGGCGGTGCGGGCCCTGCTGGAGGAGGTCGGCGGCACCCCGGCCCCGCACAGCGAATTCGTCTTCCACCCCGAGCTGGTCGTCCGCGGCTCCACCGCCTCGGCGCCGAAAGCGGGCCGGATTCCCGGTCCGGCCGTCTCCTCTGATACGGATGGAAGCCGTACGGGTTCTCAGGGGGCCGCCTCCCCCTGAGGTGCTACACGGGGCCCCTCGGTACCCGACCAGAGGGTGATCGGCCGCCGACCCCTTTCTGGCAGACTGTCTGCCTATGGGTGAAGCGCATGTGAAGACTCTTGACGGCCGTACGGCCGTGCCGCCACCCACCGAGGAACGCGTGCCGAACGCGTCCTCCGGTGGCCGGCTGGCCCGCCTGCGCTCTCCCCGGTCCCCGCGGCTCTGGTTCGAGATCCTCCTGATCGCGGTCAGCTACTGGGTGTACTCCCTCATCCGCAACGCGGTGCCCGAGCAGAAGGCCCAGGCGCTCAAGAACGCGGACTGGATCTGGCAGGCCGAGCAGGCCCTCGGCATAGCGGTGGAGAAAACCGTCAACCATGCCGTGGACTCGGTGACCTGGCTCATCGTCTCGATGAACTATTACTACGCCACACTGCACTTCATACTGACCATCGGCGTGCTGGTCTGGCTCTACCGCTGGCACCCCGGCCGGTACGCGGCCGCCCGCCTCGCGCTCTTCGCCACCACGGGCGTCGCCCTCCTCGGGTACTACTTCTACCCGCTGGCACCGCCCCGCCTGATGGACGGCGGCGGCTTCATCGACACCGTCATCGTCCACCACACGTGGGGCTCTATGGCCTCCGGCAACCTGGCCTCGATGTCCAACCAGTACGCGGCCATGCCGTCGATGCACATCGGCTGGTCGCTGTGGTGCGGCGTGATGATCGCGCTGATCGCCAAGCCGGTGTGGGCCAAGGCCCTGGGCCTGCTCTACCCGGCCACGACCCTGATGGTCATCGTCTCCACCGCCAACCACTTCTGGCTCGACGCGGTGGGCGGCATACTGTGCCTGGCCTTCGGGATCGGCCTGGCCTTCGCCTGGTACGCGGCGCTGCCGCACCGGCTGCCGCGGCTGCCTCAGCCCGCCGCACCGTAGAAGATCTCCTCGACCACCGCGCGGGCCCTGCGGGTCGTCCGACGGTAGTCGTCCAGCATCTCCCCGACGTGCCCCTCCTCGTACCCGAGGTAGCGGCCGACCGCCGCCAGCTCGCGCGCGTCCGAGGGGAACGTGTCGCCGGGGCGGCCCCGCACCAGCATCGCCGCGTTGCGCACCCGGGAGGCCAGCACCCACGCCTCGTCGAGGATCTGGGCGTCCTCGGTGGTGAGCAGCCCCGCGGTGCGGGCCGCGGCCAGGGCCTCGCGGGTACGGGTCGTGCGCAGGCCCGGCTCGGCCCAGGCGTGCTGCATCTGGATCAGCTGCACGGTCCACTCGACGTCGCTGAGTCCGCCGCGGCCCAGCTTGGTGTGCGTGGTCGGGTCGGCGCCGCGCGGCAGCCGCTCCGTCTCCATGCGGGCCTTGAGCCGCCGGATCTCCCGTACGGCGTCCTCGCCCAGGCCCTCCACCGGGTAGCGCAGTGGGTCGACCAGCTCGATGAACCGCTCCCCCAGCTCCGCGTCGCCCGCGACCGGCTCGGCGCGCAGCAGGGCCTGCGCCTCCCACACGAGCGACCAGCGCCGGTAGTAGGCGGCGTAGGAGGAGAGGGTACGCACCAGCGGGCCGGTCTTGCCCTCCGGGCGCAGGTCGGCGTCGATCGGCAGCGGCGGGTCGGCGGACGGCAGCTGGAGCAGGCGGCGCATCTCGTTGGCGACGGCGTGCGCGGCCTTGGCGGCCTCGTGCTCGTCGGCGCCCTCGCGCGGCTCGTGCACGAAGAGCACGTCGGCGTCGGAGCCGTACCCCAGCTCCCGGCCGCCGAAGCGGCCCATCCCGATCACGGTGAAGCGGGTGGGCAGGGTGTCGCCCCACTGGTCGCGCACGGCGGCGCGCAGCGCGCCCGCGATGGTGGCGGCGGTCAGGTCGGAGACGGCGGTGCCGACCACGTCGGCGGCGTGCCCGCGGTCCGCCTGGGCCGGGTGGCCCTCCGTGCCGTACGCGCCGATCAGGTCCGCTGCGGCCGTACGGAACAGCTCGCGGCGGCGTACCCCCCGGGCCGCGGCGGCAGCCTGCTCGGCGCCCTCCGCGCGGCCGACGGCGGCCAGCACCTCCTGCTCCAGCGCGGCACGGCCGCGCGGCTGCAAGCCGTCCTTCGCGCCGAGCAGCGCGACCGCCTCGGGGGCGCGCAGCAGCAGGTCGGGGGCGAAGCGGCCGGCCGACAGTACGCGGGCCAGGTTCTCGGCGGCGGCGCCCTCGTCGCGCAGCAGCCGCAGGTACCAGGGCGTCTTGCCGAGCGCGTCGGAGACCTTGCGGAAGTTCAGCAGGCCCGCGTCGGGGTCGGCGGAGTCCGCGAACCAGGCGAGCAGGACCGGCAGCAGGGTGCGCTGGATGGCGGCCTTGCGGGTCACGCCGGAGGCCAGTGCCTCCAGGTGGCGCAGCGCGGCGACCGGGTCGGCGTACCCGAGCGCTTCGAGGCGCTGGCCCGCCGCCTTGGCGGAGAGCCGGGTGCTGCCGGGCTCCAGGTGGGCCACGGCGTCCAGCAGCGGCCGGTAGAACAGCTTCTCGTGCAGCCGCCGCACCTCGCGGGCGTGCCACTTCCACTCCTTGCGGAGCGTCTCCACCGGCTCGGTGCGCATCCCCATGGAGCGGGCCAGGCGCCGCAGGTCCGGGTCGTCCTCCGGCATCAGGTGCGTACGGCGCAGCTTGTAGAGCTGGATGCGGTGTTCGAGCGTGCGCAGGAAGCGGTACGCGACGTCGAGCGCCTTGGCGTCCTCGCGGCCGACGTAGCCGCCCGACGCGAGTGCCGAGAGTGCGTCCAGGGTGGTCGAGCTGTGCAGGGTCGCGTCGCCGCGGCCGTGCACCAGCTGGAGGAGCTGCACGGCGAACTCCACGTCGCGCAGGCCGCCGGGGCCCAGCTTCAGTTCGCGGTCGACCTGGGCGGCGGGGATGTTCTCCACGACGCGGCGGCGCATCTGCCGTACGTCGGACACGAAGTTCTCGCGCTCGGAGACCTGCCAGACCAGCGGGGTGACCGCCGCCACGTACTCCTTGCCCAGCTCCTCGTCGCCCGCCATCGGCCGGGCCTTGAGCAGCGCCTGGAACTCCCAGGTCTTGGCCCAGCGTTCGTAGTAGGCGAGGTGGCTGTTGAGGGTGCGCACGAGCGGCCCGTTGCGGCCCTCGGGGCGCAGGTTGGCGTCCACCGGCCAGATCGTGCCCTCGGCCGTGACGTCGGAGCAGACCCGCATCAGCCGGCCCGCCAGCCGCGTCGCGGCCTGGAGCGCCTTGGCCTCCTCCGTCCCGTCGCGCGCCTCCGCGACGTAGATGACGTCCACGTCCGAGACGTAGTTCAGCTCCCGGCCGCCGCACTTGCCCATGCCGACGACCGCCAGCCGGCAGGCCGCGGCGTCGGTGGGCTGCTCCTCGCAGGCGATCTCCAGCGCGGCGCGCACCGTCGCGGTCGCCAGGTCGGCCAGCTCCGCCGCGGTCTCGGCCACGTCGGTCGTGCCGCACACGTCGCGCGCCGCGATGCCCAGCAGGCACCGCCGGTAGGCGGCCCGCAGCGCGTCGGGCCGCGGCCGGTCCCGGCCCCGCTCGCCCCAGATGCCCTCGGCGAGCGCCGCCTCGAACTCGGGCGTGGTCGGGTGCAGGTCCGCCGCCTCGTAGGTGACCAGCGAGTGCCAGTCGTGCGGGTGCCGCACGAGGTGGTCGCCGAGCGCCTCGGAGGCGCCGAGCACGCCCAGCAGCCGGTCGCGCAGCGGCTTGGCGGTGATCAGGGTGCTCAGCAGCTTCTGCCGCTCGTCCGGGTCCTGCGCCTCCGCCATGCGCACCAGCGCGGTCAGCGCCAGGTCGGGGTCGGCGGTGGCGCCCAGCGCCTCCAGAAGCACCGAGTCGTCCCGTACGGCGGCCAGTTCGGGCGCGTCCAGCAGGCGCCCGGCCGCCGACGGGTCGGTGAAGCCGTACCGCAGCAGCCGGGAGAAGGCGCTGCTGCGCCGCCCCTGGCCCTGCGGAGCGGGGTGCGCGGTCACAGGACCGGCAGCATCTTGCGCAGCTCGAACGCGGTGACCTCGGAGCGGTATTCCTCCCATTCCTGCTTCTTGTTGCGCAGGAAGAAGTCGAAGACGTGCTCGCCGAGGGTCTCCGCGACCAGTTCGCTGCGCTCCATCAGGTCGATGGCCTCGCCGAGGTTCTGCGGCAGCGGCTCGATGCCCATGGCGCGGCGCTCGGAGTCCGACAGCGCCCACACGTCGTCGTCGGCGCCGGCCGGCAGCTCGTAGCCTTCCTCGATGCCCTTGAGGCCGGCGGCGAGCAGTACCGCGTACGTGAGGTAGGGGTTGGCGCCGGAGTCGATGGAGCGGACCTCGACCCGGGTGGAGCCCATCTTGCCCGGCTTGTACATGGGCACGCGGATGAGCGCTGAGCGGTTGTTGTGGCCCCAGCAGATGTACGAGGGGGCCTCGCCGCCGGCGCCCGCGGTGCGGTTGGCGCCGCCCCAGATGCGCTTGTAGGAGTTGACCCACTGGTTGGTGACGGCGGAGATCTCGCCCGCGTGCCGCAGCAGGCCCGCGATGAAGGAGCGGCCGACCTTGGAGAGCTGGTACTCGGCGCCGGACTCGTGGAAGGCGTTGCGGTCGCCCTCGAAGAGCGAGAGGTGGGTGTGCATGCCCGAACCCGGGTACTCCGAGAACGGCTTGGGCATGAACGTCGCCTGGACGCCCTGCTCCAGCGCGACCTGTTTCATCACCAGCCGGAACGTCATGATGTTGTCGGCGGTGGACAGCGCGTCGGCGTAGCGCAGGTCGATCTCCTGCTGTCCCGGCGCGCCCTCGTGGTGGCTGAACTCCACCGAGATGCCCATCGATTCGAGCATGGTGATCGCCTGGCGCCGGAAGTCCATGCCGACGTTCTGCGGGGTGTGGTCGAAGTAGCCGGAGGAGTCCGCGGGGCTGGGCCGGGTGCCGTCCACCGGCTTGTCCTTGAGCAGGAAGAACTCGATCTCGGGGTGGGTGTAGAAGGTGAAGCCGAGGTCGGAGGTCTTGGCCAGGATGCGCTTGAGGACGTAGCGCGGGTCGGCGTAGGAGGGCGAGCCGTCCGGCATGAGGATGTCGCAGAACATCCGGGCGGTGCCGGGGGCCTCGGCGCGCCACGGCAGGATCTGGAAGGTGCCCGGGTCCGGCTTGGCGATCATGTCGGACTCGTACACCCGCGCGAAGCCTTCGATCGCGGAGCCGTCGAAGCCGATGCCTTCGTCGAAGGCCTGCTCCAGTTCGGCGGGGGCCACCGCCACCGACTTCAAGAACCCCAGCACATCGGTGAACCACAGTCGTACGAAGCGGATGTCGCGCTCCTCCAGCGTACGGAGCACAAACTCCTGCTGCTTGTCCATGGCTCACCATTCCTTGCAGGTCAATCGGCCTGTCCACGCCCCGTCGGACAACGAGGTGTGGCACACCAGTATCACGGGAGGGGGTTACCGTCACATTACGCACCCTCGGCCGAGATCAGAACTGCCGGGCGCGGAGGCGGCGGCAGCAGGTTTGCCCGGGAGCGGCGGGCGGTACCCCGGGAGAAGAAGATCCGGACCGTCCGGTTCCGCGAGGAGTGCCCCGTGCCCGACCGCTTCGACGTCACGGCCGTGACGTTCCACTTCGACCCCGTGTGCCCCTGGACCTGGCGCACCGCGCAGTGGCTTGTGGACGTCACAGGGCGGCGGGGCATCCCGCTCTTCTACCGGGCCTTCGACCTGACCGGCGGGGCCCCGCTCGGCGAACTGCCCGAAGGGCGGCGCGCGGCGGCGGCCGCCGGACGCTGCCTGCTGCGGGTGACCGAGGCCGCGCACGCCGACGGCCGGGACGCGCTGGCCGGCGCCGCGTACGCCGTCTACGGCGCGGCGGTCCACGACGGCGGCGCCGACCCGACGCCGGAGCTGGCCGAGCGGGCCCTGTCGGAGGCGGGCGGCACGGCGTACGCGGCGGCGCTGCACGACACCGCGCTGGACCGGCCGGTGGCACGGGCCCGCGAGGAGGCGCAGGAGTTCTCCGGCGAGGACGCGGGCTCGCCGGTCACGGTCCTCACCACGGCCGCCGGCGCACGCGGCTTCTTCGGCCCCGTGGTGGCGCCGGCGCCCACCGGCGCGGACGCCGACCGCCTGTGGGACGCGGTCGCCGGCGCGGCGTCCGTACCGCAGTTCTTCGAGGTGCGGGCGCGGCGGACCGCGAAGCCCTAATCAGGGCGGCGTTCGCGCGGGCCGCCCTCCAGGTCCGGGTCGGTGGCCAGGGACAGGACGGCCGTGGCGACCGCATCCGGGGCGTCGGCCATCACCAGGTGACCGGCCGGGGCGGCCACCGCGAAGGCGCCGCCGAGCTGGGTGGCCAGCCCGCGCTGGCGCTCCAGCCAGCGCAGCTCGCGCGGGGTCTCGCTGCCGTCGTACGCGGCCAGGACCGTCACCGGCACGCCCCGCAGCGGATGCCCGGAGCGCAGCGCGGCGACCTCAGCGGCCTGGTAGGAGTACGTGGCGTTCTCCAGGACGCAGGCGCGCAGCACCCGGCTGGTGCGGTAGGTGCCGGACTCGTACGGGTCCGGCGGGTGGTTGCGCACGGTCGAGGCCCGGGTGGTCAGGCGGCGCGCGGCGGGGCCGAGGGCGCGCGGCAGCCCGGCCGCCGAGAGCACGGATGCCAGGCCGCCGGCCCAGGCCGTACGGACGGTGCGCGGCAGCCGCGGGCGCGGGTCCTCCTCCACGCTCCCGTCGACGAGGACCAGGCCGGCGGCGCGGTCCGGGTACAGCCGGGCGAACGCCTCGGCGTGGAAGGCGGCCAGCGAGTGGCCGACCACGGTGCACGGCCCCGGCAGCCCGAGCGCGTCCAGGACGTGCGCGATCCGGGCCGCCTCGCCCGCCGCGGTGGGCGGCCCCTGGGCGGGCGCGCTCAGCCCCAGCCCCGGCCGGTCGAAGCGGACCACCGTACGGTGCGGGGCGAGCCGGACCGCGACCTCGTCCCAGTCGAACCAGCTCATGCCCAGGCCGCCGCTGAGAACGCACACCGGGCCGCCGCCCTCCCGCAGGACGTGCAGCACCACCCCGTCGACGCGCAGCATGCGGCCGGGGGCGGGCCCCGGGCCGTCCGGGAAGCCCTTGCCCGCGCCGTTCCCCGTGTCCTGCCGTCCCTTCCGCCCGCCGTCCCCGCTCATGCCGTGTCCCCTTCCCTCCCCGTAGTGGTGCCCGCTCTCCCGACGCACCACGCGAGCAGCCCCACGTACAGGGCGACGAGCAGGACCTGGAGGCGCTGGCCGACGCCGAGCGCCCAGGTGCCGTGGCCCTCGGTGAAGGCCGCGATGGAGCTGAGCGTCCAGGCGGTCGCGGCCAGTTCGGCCAGCGTCAGCCACGGCGCGAGGCGGCCGAGCGGCGGCCACCAGCCGTACCGGCGGGCGGCGGCCGTCAGCAGGACCAGCGCGGCCAGCGCGCCCACCATGGCCAGCGAACTGCTGATCGCGTGCGCGGTGTGGGTGGCGGGCACCAGGCCCGCGGTCTCCCGGGCCGCGCACTCGGGGTCGCTGGTCGGCGCGCAGCTCAGCGGCAGTCGGGAGTCGACGGCGGTGGCCGCGCCGAAGAGGGCGAGCGCCGACCAGCCGGCGGTCGCCCAGGGCCGGCGCGGCAGGGTGCGCAGCGCGGCGAGGGCGCCGGCCAGCACCAGGAGTCCGGCGAGCAGGTCCGTGGCGCGGAAGAGTCCGCCGAGCGGCTGGTCGGCGGCGGCCAGTTCGCTGACGTACGTCCGGATCGGGTCGAGGCCGGTGGACAGGACCACCTCCAGGACCCAGGCGGTGTACGCCACCGCACCGAGCAGGAGGAGTACGGGGGCGGCGCGGCGGCGCTTGCTCGTCTGCACGGACATCCTGGTGGTCGGGCTGGGACGCCAGGGGCGCTTGGAAAGGTCAAGAATAGGCAAAGTGAGCGCGGGCCGGGGCGCCCGGGGGCGGCATACCCCGTAGGGGTAGGGTGCTGGACAGTGGCACCGGGAGGACCGTCGACATGCCGTACGAAGTGCGAGGACAGGGCAAGGCCGCCGCGTGGTGCGGCCGCCTGCTGCTGTTCGCCGCGCTGCTCGTCGGCATCGTCGGCATGCACACCCTGGGGCACCCGGTGGGCGGGCACGGATCGGACCCGATGCCGGCGGTACACCAGGCACAGCCCGCCCACGAAGCGCAGCCGTCCCACGAGACGCAGCCGGCCAATAAGGCGCAACCGGCCCATCAGCCCTCGCGGCACACCCAGCAAGCCCAGCATCCCTCCTCCCCCGCCTCCCCCTCCTCCTCGACCGCCGACGACCACCACGCCATGAACCCCGGCGCGGTCTGCCTGGCCGTGCTGTCCGTCTGGGTGCTCGCCCTCGTCCGCACCGGCCGGCTGCTGGGGCGGCAGGCGGCCGACCTCCTGGCCGCCGTACGGGCCCGGTTGCTGCGCGGCCTGCGTCCCGAACCACCGCCGGTCCCCCGGCACAAACACCTCGCCCGGCTCTCGGTCCTGCGCGTGTAGAAGCGCGGCCGGCCGCCGACGCCTGCGCGCGTCCGCGGCCCAGCCCCCACGCGCTCACCACAGACCGCACTCCACCACGAGGTGTTTCTCCACCATGCGTACGCACACCCGCCGCGCCGTACTCGGCGCGGGCATCGCGGCCGCCGGCAGCGGCCTGCTCGCCGCCTGTTCGGCAGGCTCGGGCCCGGACGGCACCGGCCACTCCGGACACGGCAAACCGGCCGAGGCGCCGGGCGGTTACGTCTCCCCCGACGGCCCGGAAGTGGCCGCCGCCGAGGCCAAGCGCGGCTCGGGCCCGGTGCGCAAGTTCGCGCTGACCGCCACCGCCGCCCGGCTCGACCTCGGCGGCCGTTCGGTCGCCACCTGGGCGTACGGCGACGACCTGCCGGGCAAGGAGGTCCGCGTCACCGCGGGCGACACCCTGGAGCTGGCCCTCGCCAACCACCTGCCCGAGGCCACGTCCCTGCACTGGCACGGCCTGGCGCTGCGCAACGACATGGACGGCGTGCCGGACCTGACCCAGCGCGCGGTCAGGCCCGGCGGCTCGTTCACGTACCGCTTCGCCGTCAGCCACCCCGGCACGTACTGGTTCCACCCGCACTCGGGAGTGCAGCAGGACCGCGGCCTGTACGCGCCCCTGATCGTCGAGGACCCGAAGGAACCCCTCGCCTACGACAAGGAGTGGGTGGTCGTCCTGGACGACTGGGTCGACGGCGTGGACGGCAGCACGCCGGACGCGGTGCTGGCCGAACTCTCCAAGGGCATGGGCGGCATGGACCACGGCTCCGGCGGCATGGACCACGGCGGGATGGACCACGGTTCCGGCGGGACGGGCCACGGCGCGCACTCCATGGGCGGCCGCGAGGAGCCGTCGCCCACCGGCCCGTCCCGCATGATGATGGGCGCCACCAGCAAGCTGCTGGGCGGTGACGCGGGCGACGTGGCGTACCCGTACCACCTCGTCAACGGCCGTACGCCCGAGGACCCGCAGACCTTCCGCGCGCGGCCCGGCGACCGCGTCCGCATCCGGTTCGTCAACGCGGGCGGCGACACCGCGTACCGGGTCGCACTCGGCGGCCACACCATGACGGTCACACACACCGACGGCTATCCCGTCGCCCACGCCCTGACGGACGCCCTGCTGCTGGGCATGGGCGAACGCTATGACGTGGTGGTCACCGTCAAGGACGGCGTCTTCCCGCTGACCGCGCTCGCCGAGGGCAAGAAGCGCACCGCGCTGGCCCTGCTGCGCACCGGCGGCGGCGCGGCGCCCGACGCGTCCGTACAACCGGACGAGCTGGACGGTCGGCTGCTGACGGCCGACCGGCTCAAGGCCGACGGTTCCGTACGCCTGGCGCCCCGCAAACCGGACCGCACCATCAGGTTCGACCTCACCGGCTCGATGGCGAAGTACGACTGGGCCGTCAACGGCAAGAAGTACTCACCTGACCAGCGCTATCCGGTGCGGGCCGGTGAGCGGGTACGGCTGTCGTTCCGCAACAACACCACGATGTGGCACCCGATGCACCTGCACGGCCACACCTTCGCGCTGCCGGACGGCGGTCCCCGCAAGGACACCGCGATCGTGCTGCCCGGCCGCCGGCTGGACGTCGACCTGGACGCCGACAACCCGGGTCTGTGGATGCTGCACTGCCACAACGTCTACCACGCGGAGTCGGGGATGATGACGGTCCTCGGCTACCAGAAGTAGGCGTGCCGGAAGCAGGCATACGCAAGCGGGGCCGGCACGCCACCGGCCCCGCTCACGCGCGCTGCTAGCCCTTCAGATAGCTGCTAGCCCTTCAGGAAGGAGTAGTCCTTGACCTTCCCGTTGTCGTTGACGTGGACGGTGGCCGTCGACATGGCCGAGTCCATCGTGTAGGTGGCCTTGCCCTGGTCACCGAAGTCGCTGGTGACCGGACCCGGGTTGTCGTCGGAGAGCACGCCGACGGCGTCGCCGTCCGGGTCCAGGACCGTGGCGGTGCCCGCCTTGCCGTCCCACGCGAGGGTGTAGTGGTTGGCGATCTTCACCTTTTTCACGCCGTGCGACGCGGCGGCGGACGCCGAGGGGGCGGGGGCCGCGGAGTCCGCCGGGGCGGCGACCGCGGCGACGGCCGGTACGGCGACGGCGGCGCCGGCTGCCACGGTGACGGCCGCGGCGCGCAGGCCCGCCCGCTTGCCCGCCCGCTTGCCGGGGCGGGCGGCGGAGGCGGGCGCGGACGTGTCGGCCCTGCGGCTGGCTGCGAAGAACATGCTGCTCCTTGCTGTAGGTGCGACGTCCGGGGCCGGGCCCGGACCTGGCGTGCGGGCCCGTGGAGACCCACGCCAGGAACGCTAGGAAGCCGCTGTTGCCACTTCCCGGCCATCGGGTAACAGCCACCGCGCGGCCGTGGCACAGGGCCGTTGCACCGCCACCGCCACCGCCGAGACGCCCGCCGCCTGACGGGCCGGAGAACGAGAGCGGCCCCCGGCCACGGTCGTGGTCGGGGGCCGCTCTCGCGGTGGTCCGCGGGGCCGGGTCAGCTCACCCGGTCCGGCAGTTCCGCCGGTACGCCGTCGGCGTCCTCGCTGCTCGCGACGATGCGGGAGGACGCGGAGCCGCCGCGGTCGAGCAGCCCGGCGGTCACCGCGATGCCCAGGCCGACGACGGCCAGCACCGCGCCGACCAGCGCCGGGGAGGTCCAGCCCCAGCCCGCCGCGATGGCCACGCCGCCGATCCAGGCGCCGCCCGCGTTGGCCAGGTTGAACGCCGAGTGGTTGGACGCCGAGGCCAGGGTGGGCGCGTGCTGGGCCTTCTTCATGACCAGCATCTGCAACGGCGTGGTGGTCATGAAGCCGACCGCGCCCAGGATGGCGACGCACACCAGGGCCGCCCACTGCACGTGCACCGCGTAGTTGAAGACGACCAGGGTGACGGCGAGCGCCGCCAGCGCCCCGTACAGGGTGGGCCGCAGCGCGCGGTCGGTCAGCGGCCCGGCGGCCAGCGCGCCCAGGGTCATGCCGGCGCCGAAGAGCGCCAGGACGAACGGCACGGAGTTCTCGGCGAAGCCCGAGACCTCGGTCATCATCGAGGCGAGGTAGCTGTAGACGGCGAACACGCCGGCGAAGCCGAAGACCGCGGTGACCAGGCCGAGGACGACCTGCTTGTTGCCCATGGCGCGGATCTCGTGGGCGACGCCGCCGCGTTCCTCGCGCGGCATGTGGGGCACGAGCCGGGCCAGCGAGGCCATCGCGACCAGGCCGATGGCGGCCACGACCAGGAAGGTCGCGCGCCAGCCGAGGTGCTGGCCGAGCAGCGTGGCGGCGGGCACGCCGACGATGTTGGCGACGGTCAGCCCGAGGAACATGGTGGCCACCGCGCGGGCCTGCCGGCCTTCCCTGACCAGCCGGGCGGCCACGACCGCGCCGACGCCGAAGAAAGCGCCGTGCGGCAGTCCGGCGAGCAGCCGGCCCGCGATCAGCAGGCCGAAGTTGGGCGCCAGGGCCGAGGCCAGGTTGCCGACCGTGAAGACGGCCATCAGCAGAAGGAGCATCCGCTTGCGCGGGATGCGCGACCCGAGGGCGGTCAGCAGCGGCGCGCCGATGACGACGCCGAGGGCGTAGGCGGAGACGAGATAGCCGGCCGTGGGCACGGACGTACCCAGGTCGCCCGCGACATTGGGCAGCAGGCCCATCATCACGAACTCAGTCGTGCCGATGCCGAAGGCGGAGACGGCCAGCGCGAGCAGCGCCAGGGGCATGAGAGACCTTTCGAAACGGTGCGTACGGGCCCCCGGGCACGCCGGAGCGGTTGCGCTGGGGCGTGGGGGATTCGTACGACGGTGCGCGGCAAGATGTCCGTAAGTTCTTACACGGAACAAAGTCTCTCAGGGCATTCATTCCGCCGGAAGAACGCAAGGTGACGGAGGAGGGGCGACGGCGCTCGCGCGGCCCTTGGCACAGGGGGAACGGCCGCCCCCTGCCGGGGTGGCGGCCGTTCCGACTTTGATTCCGACTTTGGTTCCGACTTTGTCAGATTTTGACCGAGGCGGCCAGCGGAAGGTGGTCACTTCCGGTCCTGGGCAGCGACCAGGAGGAGACCGGGTCGATCCCCTTCATCATGATCTGGTCGATCCTGGCCATCGGGAAGCCGGCCGGCCAGCTGAAGCCGAAGCCGTCGCCCGCCGCGCCCTGCGCCGAGCGCAGCTGCGAGGTGACCGGGGCCAGCGAACGGTCGTTCATCGTGCCGTTGAGGTCGCCCAGCAGGATGACCTGCTTGACGGGCTCCCGGGCGATCGCCTCGCCGAGGGCTGCGGCGCTGTTGTCGCGCTGGTTGGCGGTGAAGCCCGCGTTGAGCTTGACCCGCACCGACGGCAGGTGCGCGACGTAGAAGGCGACCTCCCGGCCGTCGGGCGCCTTGACGGTGGCGCGCAGCGCCCTGGTCCAGCCCATCTTGATGTTCACCGGCGCGGCGTCCGAGAGCGGGTACTTGCTCCACAGCCCCACCGTGCCCTGCACCGTGCGGTACGGGTACGCCTTGGCCAGCCCCTCCTTGTACTTGGGCAGCGCGTCGCCGGTCAGCTCCTCCAGGGCCACCACGTCGGCGCCGGACTTCACGATGTCCTTCGCGGTGCCCGCGGGGTCGGGGTTGTCGGCGTCGACGTTGTGGGTGGCGACGGTCAGGTTGCCGCCGGTGCCCTTCTTGTCGGTGACCTGCCCGCCGAAGAGGCTGACCCAGACGATGGCGGGCAGCAGGAGCGCGACGATCGCGGTCGTGGAACGCCGCAGTACGGCGGCGACCAGCAGCACCGGGACGCCGAGCATGCCGAGCCACGGCAGGAACGTCTCCAGCAGGCTGCCGAGGTTGCCCACGGTGTTCGGGACGTGCGCGTGCACGATCATCAGCAGGCCGAGCAGCAGCGCCAGCACCGCGAGCACGATGCCCCGGCGCCACATGCCCTCCGGGCGCCACCAGTCGCGCAGGCGCCGCGCTCGGGAGGCGGTCCGCTCAGGGTCTTGGCCCTGCCCCGACTCCGTCATGTATGCCTGCGCCATGCCGCCGTCCTCACTGCCTTGCTCCGTACGCCCCGCCTGTGGTCTCCGACCCTAGGCGATGGTCCGTAATGTGCTTTCTTAGAAGTGAGGACGGCACGCTGACGCGTCCGGGTTCCGGTTCCGGAGGCCATCGCGGCCGCTGTGACAGAACGGGCATAGTCCCGTCATCGAGCGGTCAGCTGGTGTCGTCTTTTGCGCACGGTTGTCGCTTCGGGACGGGTACGGCGGGGACGCCGCGGCGCCTACGTCCGGGGCCGTACGCCGTCCAGCACCGTGTCGACGATCTCCTCGGCGAGCCCCTCCGGCAGGTCCGCCCACTCGTGCAGCAGGGCCCGCGACAGCACCGGTCCGACGAAGAGGTCGGCGAGCAGGTCGGTGTCCCGGTCGGAACGGATCTCCCCGCGCTCCATGCCGCGGCGCAGCACGGACAGCAGCACCTCGCGGCGCGCCTGGACGACCGTCTCGTGGTACTCCCGCCACAGCGCCGGCTGCGCCTTGACGTGGGTGACGACGGTGCGCAGCAGCGCCGAGTTGCGCTTGGCCAGGCCGCGGATGCGCAGGAACTCGATGATGCCGACCAGGTCGTCGCGCACGGACGCGCCGGCCGGCGGCGGGATGTCGGTGTCCAGCGAGCGCATCACGTCGAGCATCAGCTCGCTCTTGCCCGGCCAGCGCCGGTAGACGGTGGCCTTGCCGACGCCCGCCTGGCGGGCGATGCGCTCCATCGACAGCTCGCCGATGGAGACGCCGTCCTCGATCAGGTGCAGCACCGCCTCGATGATCGCGGTGTCCGCGGCGGCGTTGCGGGGACGGCCCCGGCGGGGGTCCGCCCCTTCCCCGGCGGCCTGCGTGCCCGCCGCCTCCCCGCTCGTGCCTGCCGTCCGGCTGCCGTTCATGTCCGTACCTTCGCCTCTTCCCGGTCCGCGCGGTCCGCACCGTGCGCACCGGCCTCCATCCTGCCCGGCAGGAAGGCCGCGACCACCACGGCGCCGAGCACCGCCACGCCGGCCGAGCCCAGCGCGGTGACGTGCATGGCGTGGATGAAGGCGTCGTTCGCCTGGCCGGCCAGCGCCTTGCCCGCGGGGCCCAGCTGCCGGGCCAGGCCGAGCGTCGCCTCGATGGACTCGCCCGCCGCGTGCCGGGCGCCGTCCGGCAGGCCGGGTACGGAGTTCAGCGCGCCCTCGATGCCGTCGCGGTAGACGGTGGACAGCAGCGAGCCCAGTACGGCGACTCCGAGCGTGCCGCCGACCTGCCGGGACGTGTTGTTCAGCGCCGACCCGGAGCCCGCCTTCTCGCGCGGCAGCGACTGCATGACCGAGACGGTGACCGGCGGCATGATGTGCGCCATGCCGGTGCCCTGGATGAAGAAGAGCACCTCCAGCACCCAGATCGGGGTGCCGGTGTCCAGGAGCAGGAAGCCGGCCATGGTGACGGCGACCAGCAGCATGCCGGCCGTGCAGACGGCGCGCGAGCCGAAGCGGTCGACGACGAGCCGGGCCCGCGGCGCGAAGATCATCTGGGCGGCGGCCAGCGGCAGGATCAGCAG
This sequence comes from Streptomyces sp. NPDC017056, assembly GCF_044332485.1. Lineage (NCBI taxonomy): Bacteria > Bacillati > Actinomycetota > Actinomycetes > Kitasatosporales > Streptomycetaceae > Streptomyces > Streptomyces sp. NPDC017056. The sequence goes on from NZ_JBIRPD010000001.1 coordinate 228,659, forward strand.
CCCCGCCTGGAGCGGCGTGAAGCCGCGCACGCTCTGGATGTAGAAGACGACGAAGAACGTGACGCCCATCAGCGCGAAGAAGACCAGCGCGATGGCACCCACGGCGGCGGAGAAGGCCGGCTTGCGGAAGAGACTGACGTCGATCGACGGGTGATCGATGCGCTTCTCGTACAGCACGAAAACGACCAGGACGAGCACGCCGCCCAGGACCGTGCCGAAGACCTGCGGGTCGGTGAAGTCGGCGAGCTGGCCGCCCTTGATGATCCCGTACACCAGCAGCACCAGGCCGACGACGGAGAGCAGCACGCCGACCGGGTCCAGCTTCCCCGGCCGCGGGTCCCTGGAGTCGGGCACCAAGAGGAGTATCGCGACCAGCGCGACAAGCACGATCGGAACGTTGACGAGGAAGACCGAACCCCACCAGAAGTGGTCCAGCAGCAGACCGCCCGCGATCGGGCCGATCGCGATGGCCAGGCCCACGCTGCCCGCCCAGATCCCGATCGCCTTCGGCTGCTCGTCCCGCTCGAAGACGTTCATCAGGACGGCGAGGGTGGACGGCATCACGAAGGCGCCGCCCAGCCCCATCACCGCACGGAAGGCGATCAGCTGCCCGGGCGCCCCGGAGACGGCCGCCAGCACCGAGCCGATGCCGAACACCACCAGGCCGAAGAGCAGCACCTTCTTGCGGCCCAGCCGGTCGCCGAGCAGCCCGGAGGTGAACAGCAGCCCCGCGAAGACGAGCGTGTAGGAGTTGATCGCCCACTCCAGCTGGCTCTGCGTGGCGCCGAGGCCGGTGGGGGCCGGTGTGGCGATCGTCTTCATCGCCACGTTCAGGATCGAGTTGTCCAGCACCACGATCAGCAGGCTGAGCATGAGGACGGACAGGATCGCCCAGCGGCGGCGGTGGATGTGCTCGGGTACGTGCCGGGAGGCGCCGGATATGCCGGAGGGTTCGGAAGCACTGGCCATGAAGCGAGCGTACCTCCTTTAACGATACGGGCCCGTTCCGTATCGCATAAGGCCGCCGGACGTGCGGCTTCCCTCCTCCGGCGCCCCTTTCCCTCCGCCCGCCGGGCGTGCCAGCATGGAAGGGAGTCCGGAGACGCCGTCAGGGCGCTTCGAGATGACGAACAGGAGCCGTCACCATGACGCAGCTTTCGCCTGCCACGAACCCGGCCGAAGAGGGGACCACGGCGCCCGCCGGGACCACCGCGAAGCCCGCAACCGGCAGCGGCAAGTCGCTGTACGGGGGCAAGAGTTCGCGGCGGGTCACCGTACGCGACATCGCCGCCGCCAAGGAGCGCGGCGAGAAGTGGCCGATGCTCACCGCCTACGACGCGATGACCGCCTCCGTCTTCGACGAGGCCGGCATCCCCGTCCTGCTGGTCGGCGACTCGATGGGCAACTGCCACCTCGGCTACGAGACCACCGTGCCCGTCACGATGGACGAGATCACGATCCTGTCCGCGGCCGTGGTCCGCGGCACCCAGCGCGCCCTGATCGTCGCCGACCTGCCCTTCGGCGCCTACCAGGAGAGCCCCGTCCAGGCCCTGCGCAACGCCACCCGCCTGGTCAAGGAGGCCGGGGTGCAGGCGGTCAAGCTGGAGGGCGGCGAGCGCTCCGCCCACCAGGTCGAGCTGCTGGTCTCCTCCGGCATCCCGGTCATGGCGCACGTCGGCCTCACGCCGCAATCCGTCAACGCGTACGGGGGCTACCCGGTGCAGGGCCGCGGCGAGGAAGCGGCCCAGCAGCTCCTGCGCGACGCCAAGGCCGTCCAGGACGCGGGGGCCTTCGGCGTCGTCCTGGAAGCCGTACCGGCCGAGCTGGCCGCCGAGGTCACCCGCTCGCTGCACATCCCGACGGTCGGCATCGGCGCGGGCGCCGGCTGCGACGCGCAGGTCCTGGTGTGGACCGACATGGCGGGCCTGACCAGCGGCCACGTGCCGCGCTTCGTCAAGCAGTACGCGAACCTCCGCGCGACCCTGGGCGACGCGGCCAAGGACTTCGCCGAGGAGGTCGTCGGCGGCGCGTTCCCGGCCCGGGAACACTCCTTCCGCTGACGCGCGGAGCCCCCGCCGCCACGGCGGCGGGGGCGTTCGCCGGCCCGCTGTCGGCCGGATGTCGGTCGTTTGTCAGTGGGGTCTGCCATCTTGGTGGCATGACGCGAAAGACGATATCCAACGGCGCGGGGAACGCCGTCGAAGTGCGGGGACTGGTCAAGCACTTCGGTGATGTGAAGGCCGTGGACGGGGTGGATCTCGACGTACGGGAAGGCACCGTCCTCGGCGTACTGGGGCCGAACGGTGCGGGAAAGACGACGCTGGTGCGCTGCCTGTCCACCCTGCTGGTGCCGGACGCCGGCACGGCGACGGTGGCGGGGTACGACGTAGTGCGCCAGCCTCGCGCGCTGCGCCGCACGATCGGGCTCACCGGCCAGTACGCCTCGGTCGACGAGAAGCTCTCCGGCCGGGAGAACCTGTACATGATCGGGCGGCTGCTCGACCTCTCCCGCAAGGACGCCCGCGCGCGGGCGGACGAGCTGCTGGAGCGGTTCTCCCTGACCGAGGCCGCCGGGCGGCCCGCCGCCAAGTACTCCGGCGGTATGCGCCGCCGCCTGGACCTGGCCGCCTCGATGATCGGCCGGCCCGCGGTGCTGTACCTGGACGAGCCGACGACGGGCCTGGACCCCCGCACCCGCAACGAGGTGTGGGACGAGGTCCGCAGCATGGTGCGGGAGGGCGCGACGGTCCTGCTGACCACCCAGTACATGGAAGAGGCCGAGCAGCTCGCGCACGAGCTGACGGTCGTCGACCGCGGCCGGGTGATCGCCGAGGGCAAGGTCGACGAGCTCAAGGCCAAGGTCGGCGGCCGTACGCTGCAGATCCGCCCGGCACAGGCCGCCGAGCTGGACCGGATGGTCGGCGCCATCGCGCAGGCCGGCCTGGACGGCGTCGCGGGCGCCACCGCCGACCACGAGGACGGCGTGGTGAACGTGCCGATCGTCAGCGACGAGCAGCTCTCCGCCGTGGTCGGCATGCTCGGCGAGCGGGGCTTCACGCTCTCCGGCATCAACACCCATCTGCCCAGCCTGGACGAGGTGTTCCTGGCCATCACCGGCCAGAAGAGTTCGGAGGCCGACGGCAGCGGCCCGCAGGACGGTCCGCGTGACCCGCAGGGCGTACAGGACAAGCAGTTCGAGGAGGTTCCGGCATGAGTGCCGCGACGGTGACGGCGCCGGGCAAGCCGCAGCGGCCGGGTGCCGACGAGGGCCGGATCGGGCTCCGGGCCCACCTGCGTCACACGAGCGCCCTGGTGCGCCGCAACGCGATGCAGATCAAGAACGACCCGGAGTCGATGTTCGACGCCCTGTTGATGCCCATCGTCTTCACGCTGCTGTTCGTGTACGTCTTCGGCGGCGCGGTGGGCGGCAGCCTGGGCGGCGGCCGCTCCGCGTACATCAACTACATCATTCCCGGCCTGCTGGCCATGGGCGGCCTGAACATCGCCATGTCGGTCGGCTCCGGCGTCAACGACGACTTCAACAAGGGGGTGATGGACCGCTTCCGCACGATGCCGATCGCCCGTTCCTCGGTGCTGACGGCGAAGATGCTCGTGGAGTCCGGGCGGATGCTGGTCTCCACCGTCATCCTGCTGGCGCTGGCCTTCCTGATCGGCTTCGACCTGGAGACCGGCCCGCTGCAGCTGCTGGCGGCCATCGCCCTGGCGCTGCTCTTCGGCTCCTCGCTGACCTGGATCTTCATGCTGCTGGGGCTGACCATGAAGACCCCGCAGGCGGTGCAGGGCGTCGGCTTCATGGTGCTGATGCCGCTGCAGTTCGGCTCCTCCATATTCGCCCCGACCACGACGATGCCGGGCTGGATGGAGGCGTTCACCAAGATCAACCCGCTGTCGAACCTGGCGGACGCGGCCCGCGCCCTGATGAACGGGCACGGCGCGGTCGCCCACCCGGTGCTGATCACCCTGGCCTGGACCGCAGGCATCACCCTGGTGTTCGCGCCGCTGGCCGTGAACAAGTTCCGCAAGAAGACCTGACGCGTCACCTTCGCCCGGCGCGCGTCAGATGAGGGCGGTGGCTTCTTCGAGAGAGAGGCCGCCGCCCTCCGCGTACGCCCGCTCGTAGGCGGCGTCGTCGCCGAGTGCCGCGCGCGTCTCCGCCTCGGCCGCCGCCCGGTTCTTCCGGATGATCCGCTGCGGCCGGCGGGAACCGGCGCGGAGCGTGTCGTACGCGCCGATCAGCCGCGCCGCGTCCGTGCCGCCGGCCGCCGCGCCCCGCACGCCCAGCAGCACCCGCGCCCCGGTCAGGAGCTGGACCACCGGCAGGTCGGGCGCGACGATCTGCGTCAGTTCGTCCTGGAACAGCGCCATGGCCGACCGGACCTGCGGCAGCATGCCGGGGGCGAACTTCCCCTCCTCGATGTCCAGGGCGATCAGGGACATGGCCAGCACGCCCTTGAACAACTCCGGTCCACGCTGGCCGAACGTTTTGCGCACCTCTTCCAGGTGACCGCGCGCTTCCCGGAGACGGCCCGCGCACGTGAGGTGCGTCGCGAGCGTCAGATGGGCGAACGGCACCGCGTCCCGGCCGCTGTTGTGCTCCTTCGCCAGCTCCAGCACCTCGTACAGCAGCCGCTCGCCGGTCGCTTCGTCGTCGGCCTCGATCAGCACGCTGCCCAGCCGGGTCTGGAGCAGCAGGATCTGGCTGCGCGCCCCGAGGTCCTCGGCGTAGCGGATGGCCGCCCGGTAATCCTCGGCGGCCAGCTCGTACTCGCCGCGCCCCTCCCGGGACTCGCCGCGCCCCGCGATGGCCTCCGCCGCGCCCCACGCGTCCCCGAGCCGTACGAAGATCTCCAAGGATTCGTCGGCGTCCCTGCGGGCCTTGGCCAGGCCGCCCGGCCGGTCGTTGAAGATCTTGGCGCGCAGCTGGAGGACGAAGGCCAGCTCCCATTCGTAGCCGTACTCCCGGCAGGCGCGTACCGCGTCCTCCGTCATCTCCGCCAGGTCGTTGAACCGGCCCGTCAGCAGCACCGCGTAGTACCACATCACGCCCGGCAGCCGGCAGGTCTGCGGCATGCCGCTGCGGTAGGCGCCCAGGATGCCGGTCAGCTCGTCCCGCCGGTCCTGCTTGCGCAGCACCTCGATGTCGCTCTCGACGCTGGCCAGCCCGACCAGCCGGATCTCCCGGCGCGCCTCCTTGAGCTGCTCGGGGTCCATCGGCGGCGGCGCGTCGATGGGCCGGGCGTGCAGGACGGGCGCCGGTTCGACGGGCAGCGCGAAGGGGTCGGGGCCGAGGGCCGCCACGGCCGTCGACCAGGCGCGGGCGTCGGCGCGGTGGTCGCGCAGCGTCCAGAACCACTGGAGCGAGAGCAGCAGGCACAGGGCTTCGTGCTCGTCGTGGGCGGCGACGGCCCGGCGCAGCGCGGTCCGCAGGTTGTCGTGTTCCAGTTCCAGGCGGTCCAGCCAGGCGCACTGCTCGGGGCCGCGCAGCAACGGGTCCGCGTTGCGGGCGAGTTCACGGTAGGCGACCAGGTGCCGCCGTTCGGTCGCGGTCCGCTCCCCCGCCTCGTCCAGGCGCTCGCCCGCGTACTCCGAGACGGTCTCCAGCAGCCGGTAGCGCATCCGCCCGTCGGCGTCCTGGCCCGCGACCACCAGCGACTTGTCGATCAGCGAAGCGAGCAGGACGGCCACGTCGCGGGGCGCCACCCGCGCCCGGGAGCCCGCCTCCCCGTCGCCGCAGACCTCCTCCGCGACGACCAGGTCGCAGCCGCCGGAGAAGACCGACAGGCGGCGCAGCACGGCCCGTTCGGCGTCGTCGAGCAGGTCCCAGGACCAGTCCACCACCGCGCGCAGCGTCTGCTGCCTGGGCAGTACGGTACGGCTACCGCTGGTCAGCAGCCGGAACCGGTCGTCCAGCCGGTCGGCCAGCTGGCGCGGGCCGAGCAACCGCAGCCGGGCGGCGGCCAGTTCGATGGCGAGCGGCAGCCCGTCGAGCCGCCGGCAGATCTCGGCGCAGGCGACCGGGTCGTCCTCGACGCGGAACCCGGGCCGCGCGGCGGCCCCCCGGTCGGCCAGCAGCCGCAGCGCGACCGGGTCGGGCAGCGGTTCCACCGGCCGCAGCGCCTCGCCCGGCACGGCCAGCGGCTCCCGGCTGGTGGCCAGCACCGTCACGCCGGGGCACTCGGCCAGCAGCCGGTCCGCCAGTTCGGCGGCGGCGCCGATCACGTGCTCGCAGTTGTCGAGGACCAGGAGCATCCGCCGGTTCTCGCAGAACTCGGCGAGCTGGGCCATCGGGTCGTACGCGGACCGGTCGGTGGCGGCGCGCAGTTCCTCGGCGGTGGAGCCGCGCAGCACGGTCTCGCGCGCCCCGAGAGCGGTCAGCACCGCTTCCGGGACGGTCTGCGGGTCGTCCACGGGCGCCAGCTCCGCGAACCACACCCCGTCCGTCCAGGCGTCCGGTGCCGCGGCTGCCGCCGCCTCGGCACTCTCCTGCGAAAGCCGCGTCTTCCCGGCGCCACCGGGACCCAGCAGGGTCACCAGGCGATGGGCGGCCAGGTCGGCACGGATCGCGGCCAAATCGTCCTCCCGGCCCACGAAGGAGGTCGGCCGCGACCGCAGATTGCCCGGCCGGGCGGCAGGCCCGCTACGAACACCGTTCACGGCACCGCCCCCAGGGGCCACCCCCGCGCTCCGCCCGGCGGGCCGTCCACCACCACCCCCCGCCAGCACCGGCCGATCCGTCTCACCACCCCCCTCCAACCGCAACAACTCCCCATGCAACTCGCGCAGTTCGGGGCCCGGCTCGGCACCCAGGCGGTCGGCGATCGCGGCACGTACCGAGGCGTACGCGTCGAGCGCCTCCGCCGTACGGCCCGCGGCCCGCAGGGCACGCAAGCGCAGCGCCTGGAGCGGCTCGTCCAGCGGATGGTCGGCACACAGGGCCGCCAGCGCGGGCAGCGCCTGGCCGGCACGGCCGAGGGCGACCTCCGCGGCGAGCCGCGCACGGCGGGCGTCCAGGTGGCCGCGCTCGGCGCGCGCCGCCTCGCCCGCCGCCTCCGGGAGGTCGGCCAGCGCCGGGCCGCGCCAGAGCGCGAGGGCGTCGTCGAGCAGCGCCGCGGCCTTGACCGCGTCGGCGTCCGCCAGCGCCTGCGCCCCCTCGGTGGCAAGCTGGTCGAAACGGTGCAGATCCACGTCGGCCGGGGCGGCGCGCAGCCGGTACCCGCCGTGTACGGAGTCGATCGCGTCCCGGCCCACGGACCGGCGCAGCCGCGCTATCAGAGCCTGCAAAGCGCCGGTCGCGTCGGCGGGCGGCTCCGGGCCCCAGACGTCGGCGATCAGCAGATCGGCGGCGAGCGCCCGGCCGGGGCGCAACGCGAGCGCCGTGAGCAGTGCGCGCAGGCGCGGACCACCGAGGGCGACGGGCGTACCGTCGCTCCGGTGGGCCTGGGCGGTGCCGAGGATTCCGTAGCGCACCGGCCCATTGTCCTTTATGGACGGTGATTTCACGCGCGGCGCTCCCCGCACGCCACGTCCACCTCGACGATCACGCCGCACTCGGCACGGTGGTAGGCGCACCGGCCCCCGCCGCCCTTCGCCCGCGGGCCGGCGCCCGGCCCCGTACCGTCCGCTCCGTCCGCTCCCTCCTCGACGCGGCCCGCGAACCACCTCGGGCAGTGCTCGACCGGGCGCAGCCACCGTTCACCGGGCACCGGCTCGGCCGCCCGGTACCCCACGACCACCACCTGTATGGACCGGACCCGCCCCGCGACCCAAGGAGCCCCCGACCCCTTCTCCGGCGCGCCCCCGTGCAACGTGGCCACCCGCAGCCGCCCCCGGCCGTCCAGACAGTCCGCCCAGATCTCCGCGTCCGCGGCCGGCACGTCCTCGAAAACCAGCGGCCAGGCGACCTCGTCACCGACCGAGAAGGGCTTGCCGCAGCACTCCAGCTCCCAGCTGCGGTGGAAGAGCCTTACCGTCCGCCCCGTGCCCGAATCCGTCATGGGCCCAGCCTCCCGGAACTCCCCACCCGCCGCCCGCCGTTTTCCGTGCACGGCCGACCGGTCCGCGGATACGGTCGGTGCTGCCTGCCACAGAACTACCGGGAGCACCAGAAAATGACCACAGCAGCACAGCGCGCCGACCGCCGCGTCAGCCCGGTCTTCCTCGCGCTCGTCGCCGTCATGGCGGTGTCCGGGTGGGCCGTCTGGACCGGACGGCTCGCGGCGAGCACCGGCTTCGCCGTCTTCCTGTTCGTGGTCTCCGGCTGGATCGTCTCCCTGTGCCTCCACGAGTACGCCCACGCCCGCACCGCCCTGCACAGCGGCGACATCTCCATCGGCGCCAAGGGCTACCTCACCCTCAACCCCCTCAAATACACCCACGCGCTGCTCAGCATCGTGCTGCCGGTGCTCTTCGTCATCATGGGCGGAATCGGCCTGCCGGGCGGCGCCGTCTTCATCGAACGCGACCGCATCCACGGCCGCTGGCGGCACAGCCTCATCTCGGCCGCCGGCCCCCTCACCAACATCCTCTTCGCCGCCGTCGTCTCGGCCCCCTTCTGGCTGGGCGCCATGGACGGCGTACCGCAGCCGTTCCGCTACGCCCTGGCGTTCCTGGCCCTCCTCCAGGTCACCGCCGCCATCCTGAACTTCGTCCCGGTCCCCGGCCTGGACGGCTACGGCGTCATCGAACCCTGGCTCTCCTCCAACCTCCGCCGCCAGGTCGAGCCCTTCGCCCCCTTCGGCCTGATCGCCGTCTTCGGCCTCCTGTGGATCCCGGAACTCAACACCGTCTTCTTCGACGCCGTCGACGCCATCCTGCGCACCCTCGGCATCACCAACTGGGACACCTACTGGGGCCAGGAACTCTTCAGGTTCTGGCAGGGCGAGCCCCAGATCCCGTAGCCGGGCGGGGCGGGCCCGGCACAGGGCTCACGCGGGCGAGGCGGGGAACCCCGGCCCTACTCCGGCCGCTCCGGGGCGGTGTCGGGAATGACGAAGCCACGGACCGGGGCGTCGTCCCGCCCTTCGTCTTCCTGGGCTGCCCGGTAGGACCGCACGAGTTCGGCGTACCGGGAATTCGTCCACTCGGCCATGGAGCCTCCAATCGATGCGCCGAGTGTGGCAGACGTTCACTACGGCTTGTCGCGACATGGCGGACGTGGCGCGGGCATGGGCTTGGTCGGCCCGTCGTCCGGTGGGGAGTGCTGGCACTGAGCGGCGACCGTGACCAGCTCCGCTCCGCCCGGAGGGCCCCACAGGTCGGCGTCGACGTCGTAACCGGCCGCCCTGATGGCATCCTGCGTACGTTCCAAGATCGCCGGGTCGTAGTTGCCCGGCGCGTACCCCGGGTAGTGGTGGACGCGGCGTCCGAGCGAGTCGCACAGCTCCGCGTACACACTCGTGTGAAGGATGAGAGCATGCCAGCCCTCGTCGACGACTCGGGACGGCGCAAGCGCGGCGTCCGGCGTGGCAGCGCACGCGGTGACGAATTTCAGCCCTTCGTCGGTGATGCGGACCGCCGTGGTGACGTCCATGCCCGGATTGTTGTCCTTTACCGTACTCACGATGCTGACGTGCGCGGCAGCGCTGATCAATTCCCGTACGTTCTTCATGTGCGGCTCCCTTTGCCCGGCACCGTCACCGCTGCCCGTTCGTCTTGCCGTTCGGATGGGGGTGGCGCCAGATCTCGACGCTCGCGTCGACGGCCGTGGCCGGCAGCCCGGCCACGCGCGCGGCGGTGCGGCGCTGGTCCGCCGCGGCGCAGCGTGTGCACCCCGGCTTGGGGATGGGATCGACGTCTGCTGAGTACGGGTCCGTCAGGTACACCGGAGGTCCTTGGATTCCGCGGGGCTTGCTCATGGGAAAACCATGGCTCCTCCGCGCAGGACAGCCCAGATACGCTGCGTAGCAGTTCGACGCGAGGAGGGGCGCAACCACCACATGACGTGGTAGTCAGCCGCTGACTCCCAGGTGAGCTACGAGCGTTCGCATATCGTCGGTGAGCGTACGCGTCCGGGTCCTCAGCACGTTCTCCAGTACGCGGCGTGCCATCGGCTGATGGCGCATCCACTCCGGCTGCGACCGGAAGACCCCCATGAGTTCGCACGTGGCGTCATGGTGCGCACCGGTCAGGCTGTGAGCACGTGCGACATCGAGCCGGTACCGGCCCCACACGTTGCTGCCGGGGATGCCATACGCCCGCAGACTGTCTTTGTGGAGCGGCCCGGTGTCCGCTCGCCGCAACACCCCTCGCGCGTCCCCCTTCAACGACAGATCCTCGATGACCTTGATTTCCGCCGTAGCCGGTCCGAACGCCGCCCAGTGGGTGCGGAAGTCGGCGTGTTCGCGGCCGATCGCGCGGGCAGCCGTGGCGGCCATCCTTCGGGCGCCTTTCGCTTCTTCCTTCCGGTTGTTACGCACGGCAGCAGCAGCCACACGGAGGAACAGTTCACCCCAAATGGCGAGCTCCTCCGGCGCGGCCTTCGACATCCGGGGCTCCACCGCGTCGGCCGTGTCCGACGCCAGGTCCGCACATTCGGCGAAGCGGTCCTGGCGTAGCAGGAGCCAGCACAGCCCGATGACGCCGACGGCGGCTGCGGACGTCGCCTCGACCTCGCGGGCGTCCCGGATGCCCGAGGCCAACGCTTGGTACGCCAAGTCGTACTGCCGTACCTGGGTCAGGTACTTGCCCGTGAGGAACAGAGCCTGGGCCCGGGTCACCAGGGTCTGGTGCCGCTGCTCGTCCCCGTCGGCCACGCGCGCACTTCCCCCGGCGGCGGAGAGGATGCCGGGCAGCCGCCGCGCGACCGAGTCGTAGCGGTCGGCCTGGTAGAGCGCGTGCGCTTCGTCGATGTCATGCAGCAGCACGCTCCGGGGTACGCCTGCCTCCTGCGCCCCGGCCACATCGACGAGCCCCACGGGCGGCATCAGGTGACGGCGGAGGTCCAGCAGCTGCTGACGGCTGGGGCCGTCGTCACGGACCGGTTCGGGGCTCGCGGCCGGGGCGAAGAGCGCCGCCGTATCGACATCCAGGGCCTCCGCGAGCTGCGCCAGCGTTTCGACGCGCGCCACGCCTCCCTGTTCCAGCTTGCGTACGGTGCCCAGGGACACCCCGGCCGCCTCGGCCAGCCGCTCCTGGCTCCACCCCAGGCGACGGCGGTGTTTGCGGATGTTGGTCGAGATCTCCGGAGACATGGCAATCACCTACCTCTGGCACCAGGGTAGGGCGTCCTACCCGTGGACCAGGTGCCCCCGAAGGGCCTCCACCGGGCCGCCCGGCGCACTCCCAAAGCCGACCTGATGCCAGCACTGCGTGCACCCCTCTCTGCGCCTGTCGCTGCGTCATCACGCACAACAGCCGCCCCACGTCGGCAACGTGCCGATCGCACGTCGGCCAGTATGGAGTCATGCCGGAAAACATCGGACCTCGCGTCCGCCACCCCCGGGGCGAGCGTTCACAAGCGTGGCACGCCTCGGTGAGGCAGCAACGCAAGGACGCCGCCGACCGCGTCCCGCTGCTTCGCCTGAATGAAACGCGCGGGCCCGAGTACGCGCAGGCAATCCGGGAGGCGTCGCAGCGGCTGGTTTTTCTGGACAACGAGTTGACGGGCCTGCCCATCGCCGAAGTGGCGGCACGCACCTTCAAGAGCGTGCACAGGCGGCTAGGGGACGGCGAATACGACAGCAGGTACGAGCGCGACATCAGGTCGGCGGCGAGCGAGCTGGCCGAGGTCGCCGGCTGGGTCCTCTTCGACGCCGAGCAGCACGAAGCCGCACGCCGCTTCAACCAGGAGGCGCTGTTCCTGGCAAGGCTGTCCGGCGACCGGTCGATCGAGCTGCTCATCCTGCAGAACGTGGCGATGCAGTCCGGCTGGCTCGGGCGGTACCGCGAAGAGCTGGCCGTGGCCCGCGCGGTCATCGAGCAGGACCGGCTGTCGCCGCGCGTGGAAGCGATCTTCCGTATGCGCGAGGCCAGGGGGCTCGCAGGCTGCGGTGCCCTTGCCGAGGCGGGCCGGACGTTCGAGAAGGCGCGGTCACTGCTGGAGTGCGACGACCCATCGGGCGCCCCCGCCTGGGCGTGGTGGATCATGCCGAATGAGATCGACGGGCACCACGGCCACGCGCTCCAGAGCGCAGGCGATCACGCGGGCGCCGTGCGCTTCCTCCAGCGCTCCACAGAGCAGCGAGGCGGGCCTGTAGTCGGTCACCGGGGCATGGCACCCGCTCGGATGCTGAACTGCCTGCTGCACCTCTGCGCATGGAATGACGCCGAAGAGCTAGCGGTCGGCATAGTGCCCACCGTGGGCGAGACCGCGTCCGCGCGCACCCTGCGGCTACTGCACGAAGCCGTACAAAGCGGGCTCACCTCGGCCAAAGCGCCACCGCGGCTCCGCGACGCCCTCAAACATCTCGACGACACCATGCACGCCGACCCGTATGCGCTCTGACCGGCGAGCGCTCGCCACGGCCTTCGCCGCGCTCCTGCCCCCCGACGACCACGGGCGCGTCAGCCGCTCCATCGCACGCCCGGCCAGGCTGGACCGGCAGGCGGTCGACGCGTTGGCCGGGGTTCTGGCGGCGCAGCGGAGGCTGGACGACGCGGTGGGGGCGGCGCCGCTGGTCCGTCCGACGGAGGCGCAGCTTCTCACCGTGAAGCAGTTGCTGCGCGATGCTCGCGGGCCTCACCGGGACGCGCTGCTCGGCGTCGTCGCGGAGTACGTGCAATTCGCCGGGTGGTTGCATGCTTCGGCCGGGAATTACGTGGAAGCGTCGGTGCACCTGTACGACGCGGTGGAGCTGGCGGACGAAGCGGGTGAGGGCACGCTGGCGGCTCAGGCGCTCAACTTCCGCGGCTACATTGCGCGCCGCCAGGGGCGTCCGGCAGCCGTCGCGCGGTGGTTCGACGCCGCGTACCGTACGCCGGGCGCCCATGCCGCTCAGCGTATGGGCGACGCGGCCCAGGCGGCCCAGGGGTACGCCCAGCTGGGAGAGCGCGAGACGGCGAAGCGCCTCCTGGGCGAGGCGGGGAATCTCGCCGAGGCCGCTCGCGCGCAGCCGCCCGGGACGGCGTACTGGCTGACGCCGGACTTCCAGCGGCTCTCACTCGGTCTGGCGCACTTGGGGATGGCGGAGTACGGCGCCGCCGCGGACCACCTCCGCGCCGGGCTGGACGGCCTGCCCGCCGAGCAGCGCCATGCCGACTGGACCGCCGAGTACCGGGCGGCGCTGGAGGAGGCGGAGAGGGCTCGGTGAACGGGGGTGGGTGCCCCGGGCGGGCCTGGTCCGGTCGGTGTGACTCAGACCGCCGAAGCCGCCCCCTCGCGCTTCGTGCGGTCCAGCTTGGCCTTGCGTACGTAGAACCACGCCATGTTGCTGGAGATGCCCGCCATCAGGATCCATACGATGCCGAGCCAGCTGCCCTCGGCGAAGGAGACTACGGCCGCGGCGACGGCGAGGATGCAGACGACGAGGGCGAAGACGGCGAGGCGGGGCATGGGGTCGGCTCCTGTGCGAAGGGGAGGTATGGGGGTTTTCCTCCAGTGTCCCCCATGGGCCTCGGCGCGGAGGGCCGGGGGCGGCCCCGGGGCCGCCCCCCGGAAGGGGGCGGGTCAGTCGCCGTAGGTGACGTAACGGCGTGCCGCGCGTCGGTCAGCGTGGCGTCGCTTGCGGTTGCCGGTCTTGACCATGTCCTGCCACTCCTTGACGCAGCCGCGCTTGTGGCACCCCGCGCAGCAGGTGCGGCCGAGCAGGATCATGCCGGGGTCCGCCCACCGGCACCGGGTGGCGGCGGGGTCGCGCACCGGGTGCGGTGGCAGGTCGCAGGGGCCGTAGCGGTGATCGTGGACGGGGCGGGGGCCGTGTTCCGCGTGGCGGACCCACAGTGGTTTCGTTTTGTCCGTACGGGACATCGCGTTCCTTCCGGAACCCGCCGCCCGGGCTCCCGGACTTTCCGGGCGGGCGGCTAGGTCGACCACTGCATGGCGTCACGTTCCTTTCGGTGGAGGAGGAAGAGGCGGGTGGGTGGACGCGGGTGGTCGGACTATACGTCCGTGATCCGCAGGCCCGCGTGGGCCTTGTAGCGGCGGTTGGTGGAGATGATGTTGGCCACCAGGGATTCCACCTGGTGGGCGTTGCGCAGGCGGCCCGCGTAGATGCCGCGCATGCCGGGGATGCGGGCGGCCAGGGCCTGGACCTGGTCGGTGTCGGCGCGGGATTCGCCGAGGACCATCACGTCGGTGTCGATTTCGTCGACCTCCGGGTTCTGGAGGAGGACGGCGGAGAGGTGGTGGAAGGCGGCGGTGACCCGGGAGTCGGGGAGCAGGGCGGCGGCCTGTTCGGCGGCGCTGCCTTCCGCCGGCTTGAGCGCGTAGGCGCCCTTCTTGTCGAAGCCGAGGGGGTTGACGCAGTCGATGACGAGTTTGCCGGTCAGCTCTTCGCGGAGGGCTTCGAGGGTCTTGGCGTGGCCGTCCCACGGGACGGCGACGATGACGATGTCGCTGCGCCGCGCGCACTCGGCGTTGTCCGCGCCCTCGACGCCCTGGCCCAGCTCGTCGGCGGCGGCCTGCGCGCGCTCGGCGGCCCGCGAGCCGATGATCACCTTCTGGCCCGAGCGGGCGAGCCGGTAGGCCAGGCCGCGGCCCTGGTCGCCGGTGCCGCCGAGGACGCCGACGACGAGGCCGGAGACGTCGGGGAGGTCCCAGGGGTCCTTCTTGAGCGCCTTCTTGGCCTCGGTCGCGACATTAACGGGCTGCGCGTCGTCGCCGGTCCGCGCGTCGTCGGAAGTAGTCATGACAGCGATACTGTCACGCCTTCACGCTGCCCTCCGTGAGCCCCGTGCGCCAGTAGCGCTGGAGGACGGTCATCAGCACCATCAGCGGCAGTACGGACAGGAACGCGCCGCCGACCGTGTACTGGTACAGCTCCGGCTGCCGGTCCGCGTAGCCCGTCCAGGAGGTCAGGCCGAGCTGGATCGGGTACAGGTCGGAGTCGGAGAGCATGACCAGCGGCAGGAAATAGTTGTTCCAGATGTGGACGAACTGGAAGAGGAAGACGGTGACCAGGGCCGGGGTCATGAGCCGCAGAGCCAGGCCGGCGAAGATGCGGGGCTCGCCCGCGCCGTCGATGCGGGCCGCCTCCAGGAGCGAGTCGGGTACGGCGGCCGCCGCGTAGATCCGGCAGAGGTAGACCCCGAAGGGGCTCACGACGCTGGGGAGGAGAACGGCCCAGTAGGTGTTGGCCAGGCCCATGGAGCTGAAGAGGAAGTAGAGGGGCAGGGCGAGGGCGGTGCCGGGGATGAGGACGCCGGCGAGGACGAGGTTGAAGACGGCTTCCCGGCCGGGGAACGGGAACTTGGCGAGCGCGTAGCCGGCCGCGGCGGAGAGCAGGGTGGCGGCGAGCGCGCCAACTCCCGCGTACAAGAGGGAGTTGGTGAACCAGCGGAGGTAGACGCCGTGGTCGTAGGTGAGTACGTCGCGCAGGTAGGCGAAGGGGCGCGGGTGGGCGAACCAGAAGCTGAAGGTGCCGAAGAGGTCGGCGCTGTTCTTGGTGGCGGAGACGGCGAGCCAGTAGACGGGGATGAGGAAGTAGGTGGCGGCGAGGGTGAGGAGGGAGGCGGTGATGATGCGGTATCGGAGGGGTGGGTGGGTGGTGGTTCGGGCGGAGGGGTGTGTGGTGGCCTCGCGCACGGTGGTCTTGCCAACGGTGGCCTTGCCAACGGTGGTCTTGCTCACCTGACGCTCCCGTCGCCGTTCACCTGACGCTCCCCTCGCCGCGCTGTCCGACCAGCCGCAGGAAGCCGAAGGACAGTACGCAGGCGACCAGCGCCAGCAGCACCGCCTCGGCCGCGGCGACGTGCTGGTTGTTGCTGACGAACGCCTCGCTGTAGGCGTGCAGGTTGGGGGTGAAGCCGGAGTCGATGGTGGCGGCGAGGGGCCGCAGCACCATCGGTTCGGCGAACAGCTGGAGCGTGCCGATGATGCTGAAGACGGTGGTCAGCACGAGTGCGGGCCGGATCAGCGGGATCTTGATGTGGCGGGCGATGTGCCAGGCGTTGGCGCCGTCGATGCGCGCCGCCTCGTACAGCTCCTCCGGTACGGCCTTGAGCTGGGAGATCAGTACGAGCATGTTGTAGCCGGTGAACTGCCACAGGACGATGTTGGCGATGGACCACAGGACGGTGTCGCGGGCGAGGAAGTCCACGTGCCAGCCGAGCGATCCGGCGATTTCGACCAGCGGGCTGATGCCCGGTACGTACAGGAAGCCCCACAGGATGGAGGCGATGACGCCGGGGACGCCGTACGGCAGGAAGAAGGCGCTGCGGAAGAAGGTGACGCCGCGTGCGCTCGCGCTCTCCAGGAGGAGCGCGAGCACGGTCGCCAGCGCGATCATCAGCGGTATCTGCACGACACCGAAGAGCAGGACCCGGCCGAATCCGGTCAGGAAGCGGTCGTCGGCGAGCGCGTGCGCGTAGTTGGCGAGGCCCGCGAAGACTTCGCGCTCCCGGCCGCCCAGGCCGAGGGGGCCGGTGCGCTCGGTGCGGTGCAGGCTCTGGTGGACGGCGTAGCCGATGGGGGCGATGAAGCAGAGGAGGAAGAGGGTGAGGAAGGGGAGGACGAAGGCGGCGGCGGCTCGGGCGTTGCGGGCTTCGGTACGGGTAAGGCGGGGGCGGTGGGTGAGGCGGGTGGGATGGGTGAGGCGGGTGGGATGCGTGCGTCGTACGCGCCCGGTAGTGGTCTGTCCCCCGTCTCGTCCGCTCACCCGCCGCTCTCCACTTTCAGGCCCTTGCCCCGCAGGTCGGCGACGGTCTGCGCCTGTACGGTCCGGAGCACCGACCGGAACGTGCCGCCGCTGTCGAGCGCTTCGGTGAAGGCGTCGCCGAGCCGCTGGTAGAGGGTGTCCACGCCCGGCCCCCACTGCCAGCTCGTGTCGACGTGCGCGCCCGCGTCCGCGAAGACCTTGCTGTACGCCTGCCCGCCGAAGAAGTCGCGGTACACGTCGAGGTCGGTGGTGGCGTAGCCCTTCTTGGCGCTCGGGAACCCGTAGCCGCCCTTGATGAGCAGCGCGATGGAGCGCGGGTCGGAGTCGAGCCAGACGGCGAAGTCCAGCGCGTCCTTGGGGTAGGCGGCCTTCGCGAAGACGGCGGTGGTCGAACCGCCCCAGTTCGCGTGGTCGTTGGCGCCCTTCTGCCACTGGGGCAGGGGCGCGACGCGCCATTTCCCCGCGGTGCCGGGCGCGTTGCCCGCCAGCAGCGCGTCGCCCCAGCTCGCGCCGATCCACGCGGGGATGGCGCCGGTTTGGATGTCCTTGTACCAGGCGTTCTGCCGGTCCGGGATGGTCTTGACGAGCTTGCGCCGCACCAGGGACTCCCAGTAGTCGGCGACCTTGCGGGTGGGCTCGTCGTCGATGTGCACGGTCCAGGTGTCGCCCTGGGCTGCGTACCACTTGGCGCCCGCCTGCCAGGCCAGGCCGGCGAAGCGGTTGCCGTTCGTGGGGGCGAACGTCTCGATCCAGGCGTCCTGCCTGCGGACGGCCTTGGCGGCCTCCTCGTACTCGTCCCAGGTCTGCGGGAGCTGGATGCTCCACTTGTCGAAGAGGTCCTGGCGCAGGAAGAAGCCCATCGGGCCGGACGCCTGCGGGATGGCGTAGACGCCCTTGCCGAACACCGACTGCTGCCACTGCCAGCCCACGAACCGGTCCTTGTAGCGTGCGGCGCCGAGCGCGGACAGGTCCATCAAGGCGTTGTCGAGGAGGAAGCTCGGGACGACGGGGAACTCGATCTGGGCGAGGTCCGGCGGGTTCCCGGCCTTCACGGCGGCGTGCATCTTGGCGTACTGGCGGCCGTCGACCGCGGACACCTTCTCCACCTCGACGCGCACGTCCGGGTGCTCGCTGTTCCACAGGTCCACCGGCTTGTCGATGCCCGGTACCCAGGACCAGAACGACAGCGTGATCTTCTGGCCCTTCTTGCGCTCCTTCGGGGCGGCGCCGTCCCCGTCGCCGTCGCCGCAGCCGGCGAGCGGGAGACCGGCGGCGGCCGCGGCCCCGCCGAGCAGGGTCCGGCGCCGTATCCGGGGCGCACGGGCGCTGTCGTACGAACCGGTGCTCATGCCAGCTCCTCCACGGGGATGCGGCGGAAGGTGATCGTCGAGTAGGGGCTGAAGTCGCCCGTCTCGTAGAGCAGCCCGACGGTCGCGGCGTCGATGCGTACGAGGTCGGAGTAGGCGGCCGGAAGCCCGTCGACGGTGTGCGCGTCGTACCAGGTCAGGCCGCGGTCCCGGCTGGCCCGTACGGTCATCAGGGCGCGGGCGTCCGGGTCGGCGGGTCCTGAGAAGAGCAGGACGCCGGGCTCGTCCAGGTGCAGCGCGCTGCCCTCGACGACGGGTCCTGCCAGCCCGGCCTGCGGCCGGAAGGGTTTGATCAGCTGCTCGCCCCCGTGTACGGGTGCGGAGTGCGCGTCGGCGCGGTTGCCGGGGGCCGGGGAGTCGTTGCGGGTGTTGAAGTAGAGGGTGCCGTCCGGGAGTTCGGCGGCGGTCGTCTCGTTGGCGTTGATGTAGCCGTTGGGGTTGCTGTCGGTGTAGCCGATGCGCCAGTTCGCGCCGTCGTCGTCGCTGAGCAGGACGTGGCCGCCGTTGTAGCGGCCCTCCGTGCCGTCGTCGCCCGGGACGGTGGGGGCGATGGAGTGGTTGGCGGGGACGGCCAGGCGGCCGGCGTGCGGGCCGTGCCGGAGTTGCAGGGCATGGCCGGGGGTGGTGGCGTACCAGCGCCAGTTGGAGCGCTTGGTCTGTGCCGTGATCTCGCGCGGCGGGCTCCACGTCACGCCTTCGTCGTCGCTGTGCTGCACCCAGACGCGCCGCGCGTCGGCGGCGGACACCAGGCCGCGGCGGATGCGGTCCTCGGTGGCGGTGGCGGCGCTGCGTACGTGGACGAGGACGGTCCGGCCGCCGTCCAGCACGACGGGGGCCGGGTTGCCCGCCGTACCGGTGCCGTTGCGGGCGACGGCCTGGAGCGGGCCCCAGGTGCGGCCGCCGTCGGCGGAGCGCTTCAGCACGATGTCGATGTCGCCGTGGTCGGCGGCGCTGTGCACCCGGCCCTCGGCGAAGGCGAGCAGGGTGCCCTGGCCGCCGTCGGCCGGGGGGCGGGTGGTGACCACGGCCGGGATGCGGAAGCTCGCGTATCCCTCGGAACCGGCGCGGAACGGTAGGGAAGTCTCGTGAGCCATGGGTCCTCCCCGACGGCCGGACGTAGGACGTCCTCTGTCAGCGTGACCATAGGGAGGCCCCAACTGGCCGTCAAGGCGCGTCACACGTCCGGCGGACCCGGCCGGTGCGCCCGGGTCCCCGCCGCGTCCCCGCCCGTAAATGCGTTGCCCGCCGGCCGGTGCCGCCGCACGATGGTCCGTTGTGACCGAGAAAGACCACCCCCCGCCGCGCTCCCGCCGCGCCGCCGCGCTGCTGCCCGACCTGGCGCCGTGGCGCTCCTCCGCCGACTTCCGCCGGATGTGGTGCGCCGGCGCGGTGACCGTCTTCGGCTCGTTCCTCACCCTCGTCGCGGTGCCGTTCCAGCTCAAGGAGCTGACCGGCTCGACGCTCGCGGTCGGCGCGGTGGGCGCGGTGGAGATCGTGCCGCTGATCGTCTTCGGCCTGTACGGCGGCGCGCTCGCGGACTCCATGGACCGCCGCAAGCTCATCGTGTGGACCGAGGCGGCGCTCGGGCTGCTGTCGGTACTCCTGCTAATCAACACGCTGCTGCCGAACCCGCTGATCTGGCCGCTGTACGTGATCGTGGCCGCCACCAGCGCACTGACCGGCCTCCAGCGCCCGGCCCTCGACTCGATCGTGCCGCGCATCGTCCCGCACGACCAGCTGCCCGCGGCCTCCGCGCTCAACGCCCTGCGCTGGCAGGTCGGCGCCATCGCGGGGCCCGCGCTGGCCGGCGTCCTGCTCGCCTACGCGGGGCTGCGCTGGGCGTACGCGATCGACGCCGTCACCTACGCGGTCTCCGTGGCGCTCAGCGTCCGTCTCGCCCCCTCGCCCGCCTCGCACGACGCGGAGAAACCGTCCCTGCGCGGCATATGGGAGGGCGCGCGCTACGCCTGGAACCGCAAGGAACTGCTCGGCACGTACGCCATCGACGTCACCGCGATGCTCTTCGCCTTCCCGATGGCGATCTTCCCGTTCCTCGCGGACGACCTGGACGCGCCGTGGTCGCTGGGCCTGATGTACGCGGCGCTGCCCGCCGGGTCCTGCATGGTCAGCCTCACCAGCGGGTGGACGTCGCGGGTGCACCGGCACGGGCGGGCGGTGCTGTTCGCGGCGGCGGCCTGGGGGCTGGCGATGACCGCGGCGGGCTGGGTGCCCAATGCCTGGCTCGTCCTGCTGTGCCTGGCCGCGGCCGGCGCCTGCGACATGGTCAGCGGCATCTTCCGCTCCGCCATGTGGAACCAGACCATCCCCGACGAGCTGCGGGGCCGGCTCGCGGGCATCGAACTCCTGTCGTACTCGGTCGGGCCCCAGCTCGGCCAGGTCCGCTCCGGCGGCATGGCGGCCGTCACTTCGGTACGGACCTCGGTCTGGGCGGGCGGCCTGCTCTGCTTCGCCGGGGTGGCGGCGCTGGCGCTGGCCCTCCCGAAGCTGCTGGCCTACGACGCGCGGACGAACGAGCACGCGGTCCGCATGCGGGCGGCGCGCGGCGCGCAGCCGGAGACCGCGACGGCGGCGTAGCAGGGGGCCGGCGCGGGGACGCCGCGCCGGCCCCCGGGCTACGCGGGGTTCTCCGGACCCTTCTCGTGCCAGCGCGGGTCCGTCTCCCACTCCTGGTTGCGCTCGCGCGCGGTCTCCATCGCGTGGGTCGCCTCGTCGCGTGTCGCGTACGGGCCGAAGCGGTCGGCGGCGCGGCACTGGGGGCCCTCTTCGACCGTTCCGTGCTTGAGGCAGTAGTACCACTCGCCGGGCTTGCCGGCCGCCCGCCTCTTGAACAGCGCCATCACGGCCTCCTCTGTGCGACTCCTGTGCCGCCATCCTGCCCGATGGGCCGCGGATACACTCGCTGGCATGTCTGGCCAGTCGCTTCTTGTCCCGGGGAAGATTTCCCCCACCCGCCCCGTCCCCGCCTCGATCCCGCGCCCCGAGTACGTGGGCAAGTCCGCGCCCACCCCGTACACGGGCCCGGAAGTGCAGGACGCCGAAACGATCGAGCGGATGCGCATCGCGGGGCGGATCGCCGCCCAGGCGATGGAGGAGGCCGCCAAGCTGATCGCACCGGGCGTGACCACCGACGAACTGGACCGGGTCGCCCACGAGTTCATGTGTGACCACGGCGCGTACCCGTCCACCCTCGGCTACCGCGGCTTCCCGAAGTCCCTGTGCTCCTCGGTCAACGAGGTCATCTGCCACGGCATCCCCGACTCGACCGTCCTCCAGGACGGCGACATCGTGAACCTGGACGTGACCGCCTACATCGGCGGCGTGCACGGCGACAACAACGCCACGTACCTGTGCGGCGACGTGGACGAGGAGTCGAAGCTGCTGGTCGAACGGACCCGCGAGGCCCTCAACCGGGCGATCAAGGCGGTGAAGCCGGGCCGCCAGATCAACATCATCGGGCGGGTCATCGAGTCGTACGCCAAGCGGTTCGGCTACGGCGTGGTCCGCGACTTCACCGGCCACGGGATCAACTCGTCCTTCCACTCCGGGCTGATCGTCCCGCATTACGACAGCCCGCACCACACCACCGACATCAAGCCCGGGATGACCTTCACCATCGAGCCGATGCTGACGCTGGGCACCCACGAGTACGACATGTGGGAGGACGGCTGGACGGTGGTCACGAAGGACCGCAAGCGCACCGCCCAGTTCGAGCACACCCTCGTCGTCACGGAGACCGGCACGGAGATCCTCACGCTGCCGTAGGGGGCACCACCGTCCGAGGCGGTACCGCGCGCCGACGCGAGGGCGCGCGGTACCGCTTTTTCGTCGGCGTCCTGCCCGGCTCCCGTTCCCCCGGCTTCTCCCGCTTCCCCTGCGCCACGGTGGTCGGCACGCGTAAGGTTTTACCGACAGGACGTCGGGAACAGGTTGACTTAGGTAAGCCTAACTAAGCACAATCTGATCCCGTACGCACCCCATCGGTCCCCGGAGGTCCGCCTTGGCCGCGCCCAGCTCGACCCCGTCCGTGCCCGCCGATACGGCGGTGCCGTTCTCCACGCTGATCCGCACCGCGTCGCACGAACAGCACACGGAGGCCGAGAACTCGTCCTTCATGGGCGACATGCTCGGCGGCAGGCTCGGCGTCACGGCCTACCGGCGCTACACCGAGCAGCTGTGGTTCGTCTACCGCGCGCTGGAGGGCGCCTCCGAGGCCCTCGCGGAGGACCCGGTCGCCGGGCCGTTCCTCCGCCCGGAACTGGCCCGCACGGCCGCACTGGAACGGGACCTGGCCCACCTCGGCGGCCCTGCGTGGCGCACCGGCCTGGAGCCGCTGCCCGCCACCGCCGCGTACGCCGACCGCGTCACCGAATGCGCCCGCCGGTGGCCCGCCGGCTATGTCGCGCACCACTACACCCGCTACCTCGGCGACCTCTCCGGCGGGCAGATCATCCGCGGCACGGCCGAGAAGACCTGGGGCTTCGCCCGCAAGGGCGACGGAGTGCGCTTCTACGTCTTCGAGGGCATAGGCAACCCCGCCGCGTTCAAGCGCGAGTACCGCGAGCTGCTGGACGCGCTGCCGGTCGACGACCTGGAGAAGCAGCGGGTGGTCGACGAGTGCAAGCGCGCCTTCGCGCTGAACACGGCGGTCTTCCGCGAGCTCAGGGAGGAGTTCCCGCTCAGCGCGTAGGAGTTCCCGCTCGGCGCGTGAGCGGGCGGGCGCCGCCCGTCAGGGCCGCCCCGCGACGGGCAGGACGTGGCCGCCCACGGCGATCGTGCCGTCCGGGCAGGGGCGCGTCAGGATGCGGGAGCCGGCACCCTGGCGGATGTCGAGGGCCCGGCCCAGCTCGTGGGTGAGGGCGAGGGCCGCGGCGCCCGTGGCCTCGTCCTCGGTGATGCCGTCGCCGCGGCGCGGGAAGAAGCGGGCGCGTACGGTCCCCGCGCCTCGGTCCTGCCAGGCCCACACGTAGAGCGGCCCCTCCCCCGGCGGCGGGCTGGTCAGCGCTTCCACGTCCGCCACCGTCCGGTACTCCTCCGTACGGCGCCCCGTGGCCCATTCCGGGCGCCCGCGCACCCACACGCACTCCCCTTCGTACGTGACCGGCACCTCCCCGGCCGGCGGCCGCAGGGTGCCCACCGGGCGCCCGAGGTGCCGCAGCAGCCACGCTACGCCGACCAGGGGGTGCCCGGCGAAGGGCAGCCGCACGCTGGGCGTGTGGATGTCGACGCGGGCACCGTCCGCACCCTCCGTGCCGCCCGCGTCGTCCAGGAACACGGTCTCGCTGAAACCCAGTTCGGCGGCCAGGGCCCGGCGGGCCGCCTCCCCCGGCACGGCGGCGCCGTTCCGTACGACGCCCAGTTCGTTGCCGCCCCGGCCGCCGGGACCGCAGAAGACGCGCAGAACGTGCAGTTGGCGCGGCTGTGACTGGTGAGGCGTGTTGGGCGTGTTGGGCACGTGGGGCGCTGTCATGGGGACATTGTCGCTCGGGCGCGTTCCGTTCCCGGGAACGCCGAGTACCCGCCGCGCGGAGGCTGCGCGGCGGGTACGGTCCCCAGAGCCCGGGGCGCCTGTGTGTGGGGTGTGGGGGGAGGCGGCCCCAGGGGGTGCGGGGCCCGGGGATGCGGGGGCCCGGCCGGTGGTTACCGGGTGGCGCGGCGGCGTACGGCGTACGTGGCGGCGCCACCCGCCGCGATCAGCGCGGCGGCCACGCCCGCCAGCGCGCCGGTCGGCGTGGCGGAGCCGGTGGCCGCGAGCGAGGCACTGCCGCTGGTGAAACTGGCACCGCCGGACGTACCGCCCGACGTACCGCCCGACGTGCCCGACGCGTCACCGGCGGACGGGAGTTGGGCACCGGGGTCGACGGTGACGACTGCGGTCACCGGATCGAGTTCCTGGCCCGCCGGGTAGTTCTCGAACGCCTTGGCGCCCGCCGCGGTCAGCGTCGCGGGCACGTTCTCGAGCGTGACGACGCCGTCCTTGGCGGTGAGGGCACCGGCCGGGATCTTGAGGTCGGCGACCGCCATGCCGGGCGTGCTGGTGACCTTGCCGGTGGCGCGGGACTTGGCCGAGACGTCCGCCACCAGCGTGCCCTTGGTGCCGGCGGCCTTGACCTTGAGGTGGGCGAAGGTCAGGTCGAGGGCGCCCGCGTGCCCCGTGAAGCGGACCGAACCGTTGAACTCGGCGGCGACGGCGGCCTTGGCGCTGTCGTACGTACCGTGCCCCTTGGGGAAGCGGTAGCCGGCGGCGGACGTGGCGGCGCCGCCCGCGAGTTCGGCCTTGCCGTGCGCGATGGGGCCGGTGACGTAGTCGCGGAAGGACTTCTTCACGCCCCAGTCGAGGTTGCCGTCCACGATCTTGCCGGCGGCGGCTGCGGAAGCGGTGCCGGTTCCGGAGGAGGGCGTGGCGGCGGGCTGCTCGGCGGGCTTCTTGCGGGGAGCGGCCGGGCCGGGGCCCGGGTGGGAGCCGGACGCGCTCCCGGACGTGCCGCCGGGCTGCTCTTCCGTCGTGCCGCCCTGGCTGCCCTGCCCGCCCTTTCCGCCCTGGCCCTCCCGGCTGTCCTCGCCGCCCTTGCCCGGCGTGCTCGCGGGCGTCACGGACAGCGTGGCCGGGTCGAGTTCCTGGCCCTCCTTGTACATGTCGTTGAACGCCTTCGCGCCCTGGGCGGTCAGTTTCACCGGGATCTTCGCGAACGTCATCGCGCCGCCCGTGCCGCTGCCCGGCCGGACGCCCGACAGGTCCAGCGAGGCCAGGGGCACGTCGCCCTGGGTCTTGCCGGCCGCCGTGATGTCGGCGGTGAGGGCGCCGGACGTGCCCTTCGTGGCGAACTTGAGGTCCGCCAGCTCGATGTCGAAGCCGTGTGCCTTCGAGGTGAAGCGGACGCTGCCCTTGAAGGTGGTGGCGACGGCGTGGGTGCTCGTGTCGTAGGTGCCGGTGCCGTCGGTGAAGGTGAACGGGCCGTTGCCGGGGGCCTGGCGGGCGCCGTCGGCGGTGGTGATGTCGCCCTGCGCCATACCCTTGACGTACTTGCGGAAGGACTCCTTGACACCCCAGTCGAGGGTGCCGTTCTTCAACTCCAGTTTCGGCGCCGCTGCGCCGGTCGCGGGGGCGGCCGTGGCGGTGGACGGCAGGCACAGGGCCGCTGTGGTGGCGGCGGTGGCGATGGCTGCCGCGAGGGCGAGCGGGCGGCGTATGGCGGCCATGGTCGGTGGCTCTCCTTGGGAGTGGGTGCGGACGTGCGGTGGGGGTCAGTCCTGCGGGGGCGCCGCGGGGGTCGTACGGCGGCGGGCGCGCAGGACGAGGAAGGCGGCGACGGCGACGAGCAGCACGCCGGCCGCGATGGCGAGGGTGCGGGTGCGGGCGGACACGGACGTGGCGGGGGCGGCCTGTTCGGTGGCGGCGGCCTTCTTCGCCTGCCCGCCGTCCGCGGGGGCGGACTTGGGGTCGGTGCCGAGGTCGGGGAGCGCGGGGAGCGCGGCCTTCTTGTCGACGGCCACGGCGAGCGAGACGGGGTCCATGGCGGTGCCGGCCCGGTACCTGCCGCCGAACGCCTTGGCGCCTTCGGCAGTGAGTTCCGTGGGCGCTTCGGTGAGCTTGATCAGGCCCTTTTCCAGGGTGAGGCGCTTCGCCTCGAAGGTGGCGAGCGGGGTGCCCTCGGTGGTCGTGCCGCCGGTCGTGACGTCGGCGGCGAGGGTGCCGCGGCCGTCCTTCACGGCGACGGAGACCGCGCTGAGGGTGAGGTCCAGGTTCTTGCCGGTGAAGCGGAGGGTGCCGGCGAAGTCCGCGTCGAGAGTGCCCGCTCCGGTGTCGTACGTGCCCTTGCCGCGCGGGAAGCGGAAGAGCGCGCCGCCGTCCTGGGCGCCGCCGGACAGGTGCCATGCGCCGTGGGCGATGCCGCCGGTGACGTACTCGCGGAAGGTGCGGCGGACGCCCCAGTCGACGGCGGCGTCGGCGACGGCACCGCGTTCGGGGTTCCCGTCCGCGTCGCCGCTGTCCGAAGGGCCGGGCTGCGGGCCGGGCTTCGCGTCCGCGCGGACGTCGGCGGACAGGCTCACCGGGTCGAGCTGGGTGCCTTCCGTGTAGTAGCCGGCGAAGGCCCGTGCGCCCTGTGCGGTGAGCTTCGCGGGGACGTTGGCGAGCGCGATGGGCGTGCCGCCGCCCCGGGTGTCGACGCCGTCGAGGCCGAGCGTGGCGAGCGGCACCCGCGCGGCCGTGGTGACCTTGCCGGT
The DNA here is from genome assembly GCF_044332485.1 of Streptomyces sp. NPDC017056. NCBI lineage: Bacteria > Bacillati > Actinomycetota > Actinomycetes > Kitasatosporales > Streptomycetaceae > Streptomyces > Streptomyces sp. NPDC017056. Next base: position 255,042 of record NZ_JBIRPD010000001.1, read on the forward strand.
GCCCTTCTCCTTGCTGGTCATGTCGGCGTAGAGGGTGCCGTGTCCGCCGGCGACGGCGACCTGGGGGCGGCTGATGGTCAGGTCCAGTTCGTACGAGCCGTCCGGCTTGCGGTGGCCGGTGAAGTGGACGCCGCCGGAGAAGCCGGCCGTCAGGGCGCCGCTGTCCGGGTCGTAGCTGCCGGTGGCGGTGTGGAAGCGGAACCGGCTGTCGCCGACCGTGGCCGCGCCGCCCGTCAGGCTCCAACTGCCGTGGGCGATGGGCCCGGTGACATAGGACTGGAAGGAGGATTTGATGCCCCAGTCCAGTCTGCCGCCCGCCACGGTGCGGGCCGCGGCCTGCGCGGTGGAGGCGCCGGCCACCGGCAGCGTCGCCGCCGGCAGTGCCACCAGGGCGGCGGCGGCGAGCAGGCGGGCGCGGCCGCGGATACGGCCGCTGACCGGTCTGAACGGCAGCATCGGGGACCCCTCCAGGGCTAGCGATTAAGGTAAGGCTAACCTAAGCTAAGCCCGGTCGAAGCGGAACCCCGGGAGTCACCCGGAGCACCGGCCGCACCACCGGACCCGGGTGAACTCGCGTATACAGAAAGGCGGGACAGTGCCAGCAACCTTCCGGGAGCAGGGGAGCCGGCGCCCGTCACGCCCCCTCGGCGCACTGGCCGCCGCCCTGGCCCTCGCCCTCGCGCTCACCGGCTGCGACGGCGGCGCGGACACCGCCGCCCCCCACGGACGGCCCGCCGCCCGGCCCGCGGCCGACCGCGTCGAGCCGCTGTCCGGACCCGCGCCCCGGCCCGAACTGCCCGCGACCGTACGCTCCGCCGACGGCCACGACACGACGGTCCGGGAGGCCGGCCGTATCGTGCCCCTCACCGGCTCCCTCTCGGAGATCGTCTTCTCCCTCGGGCTCGGCGACCGGGTCGTCGCACGCGACATCACCGCCACCTTCGACCAGGCGAAGAAGCTGCCCGTGGTGACCCGCGCGCACGACGTCTCGGCGGAGAACGTCCTCTCCCTCAAGCCCGACGTGGTGCTCGCGGACACCACCACGGGACCGGCGGAAGCTGTCGCGCAGATCCGCGACGCCGGCATCCCCGTCGTCACCTTCGAGCCCGCGACCGAACTGGCCGATGTGGACGCCCGGATCGGCGCGGTGGCCGCGGCGCTCGGCGTACGGAAGGCGGGCGACGCCCTCACGTCCCGTACGGACCAGCGGATCAAGGCCGTGGAGAAGGACATCCCGCACGGCGCCGAGGCGGCCGACCGGCCCCGGGTGGCGTTCCTCTACCTGCGCGGCCCGGCCTCCGTCTACCTGCTCGGCGGCGCCGGGTCCGGCGCCGACTCGCTGATCGAGGCGGCGGGCGGCATCGACGCGGGCAAGGCGTCGGGACTCGGGAAGGACTTCACGCCGATCACGAGCGAGGCGCTGGCCAAGGCGGCGCCGGACGTGATCCTGGTGATGACCAAGGGCCTGGCGTCCGTCGGCGGCGTCGAGGGGCTGGTGAAGATCCCCGGCGTGGCCGAGACCCCGGCCGGGATGGACCGGCGGGTGGCCTCCGTCGACGACGGGGTGCTGCTCAACTTCGGGCCGCGCACCGACGCCGTACTGCGCTCTCTCGTGCAGCAGATCCACGCCAAGGGGAAGTGACATGACGGCTCCTCCCCGCGCGGCGGCGCCCGGCACCTCCGCACCCCTCCCGGCAGCCGCCGGCGACCGGTCCCTGGCCCGCCGGTTCCGCGGCCGTACCGCCCTGCTGACCGCCGGGCTCGCCCTCGCCCTGATCCTCTGCTGCCTGCTCTCCGCCGGCCTCGGCGCGTACCGCATCCCGCTCGGCGACGTCGCCGGCTCACTGCTGCACCGGCTGCACCTGGGCGGCGCCGGGCTGGACCGGGTCGCCGAGAGCGTGCTGTGGAACGTGCGCCTGCCGCGGGTCGTCCTGGCGCTGCTCGTCGGCTCCTCGCTCGGCTGCGCGGGCGCCCTCATGCAGGGGGTGTTCGGCAACCCGCTCGCCGAACCGGGCGTCATCGGCATCTCGTCGGGCGCGGCGGTCGGCGCGGTCGGCGCCATCGCGCTCGGCCTCGGCTTCCTCGGCACCTGGACCGTACCGGCCTGCGCGTTCGCCACCGGCCTGCTGACCGTCCTGATCGTCTACACGCTGTCCCGCTCCGGCGGCCGCACCGAGGTCGTCACGCTGATCCTCACCGGCATCGCGGTGAACGCCTTCGCGGCGGCGCTGATCGGCCTGTTCATCTTCTCCGCCGACAACGCCCAGGTCTCCCAGATCACCTTCTGGCAGCTCGGCTCGCTGTCCGGTGCCGTCTGGCCCAAGGTGCTGGCGGTCCTGCCCTGCGCCCTCGCCGGGCTGGCCCTCGCGCCCTGCTACGCACGCAAGCTGGACCTCCTGGCGCTCGGCGAACGCCCCGCCCGGCACCTGGGCGTCGACGTGGAGCGGCTGCGCGTCGTCCTCGTCGTGGTCGTCGCCCTGCTCACCGCTGCGGCCGTGGCGGTGGCCGGCGTCATCACCTTCGTCGGACTGCTGGTCCCGCACCTGCTGCGGATGGCCGCCGGGCCGGGGCACCGCTTCCTGATCCCCGGCAGCGCTCTGGGCGGCGCCCTGGTCCTGGTCGCCGCCGACCTCGCCGCTCGTACCGTGGCCCGGCCGGCAGAGCTGCCGCTGGGCGTCCTGACCGCCCTGTTCGGCAGCCCGTTCTTCTTCTGGCTGCTGCGCAGGACCCGTCGCAAGCAGGGAGGCTGGGCATGAGCCGCGGCCGGTTCCCGGTGCCAGGGCGGTGGTTCGCGGGGCGCTCCCGCACGCTGCCGGGACCCGTCGCCGAAGGCACGGCGTACGCGCGGGCCCGCGGCCTCGGTGTGCGGCTGGGCGGCCGTACGGTCCTGGACGGGGTGGACCTGGAGGTCACCGCGGGCCGGGTGCTGGCGCTCGTCGGGCCGAACGGCGCCGGCAAGTCCACGCTGCTCGCCGCGCTCGCCGCCGACCTGCCCGCCACCACGGGCGAGGTACGGATCGACGGCCGCCCCGCCACCGCCTGGACCGCGCCCGAACTGGCGCTGCGCCGGGCGGTCCTGCCGCAGTCCGCCGCCCTGTCCTTCCCGTTCACGGTGGACGCGGTCGTCCGGATGGGCCGCGCGCCCTGGGCCGGGACGCCGCGCGAGGCCGAGGACGGGGCCGCCGTGGCGGAGGCGATGGCGGCGACCGAGGTGGCCGGCTTCGGCGGGCGGCCGTTCTCCGCGCTGTCCGGCGGCGAGCGGGCCCGGGTGGCGCTGGCCCGCGTCCTGGCGCAGCGCGCCCCGCTGCTGCTGCTCGACGAGCCGACCGCCGCGCTGGACCTGCGCCACCAGGAGCTGGTGCTGCGGATCTGCCGGGAGCGGGCGGCGGCGGGGGCCGCGGTGGCGGTCGTCCTGCACGACCTGGGGCTGGCCGCGGCGTACGCGGACCGGGCGGCCCTGCTGTACGGCGGCACGGTCGCGGCGCAGGGCCCGCCCGCCGAGGTGTTCGAGGCGGAGCTGCTGAGCCGGGTCTACCGGCAGCCGGTCGAGGTGATCGGCCACCCGCGTACCGGAACACCGCTGGTCATGCCGCTGCGTGAGCGCTGAGGCACGGCCGGTGGCGGTCGTGCCGGTGCCGCGCGCGGGCCCGTACCGGTCCCCGCGCTTGCCGCCGTCGGCTTCCCCGGTAGGGTTGCGCCGAATCGCGCCACCCCGGCGGCCGCCCAGGCCGCCCCGGCCCCGGTCGCCCCGAAGGAGCCCGAGCCCCATGACACGCAGGTCGCCGTTCCGGGTGCCCGTAGCGATGACCGCCGCGAGCGCGGCGCTGCTGACCCTGAGCGGGTGCATGACCGTGCACGGCGAGCGGGAGATGCTCCCCGCGGTGTCGAAGGCCGAGGCGGGCAAGGCGCTCCAGCAGTTCGTCGACGGCTTCAACACGTCCAACAGCAAGCTGGACCCGAAGGTGAACCCGACGTACGAGACGGATTCGCTGCTCGCCGTCGACCAGGCGCTCACCAAGGCGGGGCACGCGATCAGCCCGCAGGGCAACCCCAAGTTCCCGCCGCTGGCGCTGCGCAACCCGACCTTTACCGTGCCCAAGCAGGCGGGCTGGCCGAAGGTGTTCCTCGCGGACGCGGTCAGCAACCGCAACAACGCGCGGTGGTTCCTGGTGTTCACGCGGGACTCCGTCGGCGCGAAGTGGAAGGCCAGTTACTTGTCGGCGCTGGCCGACAAGGAAGTACCGCAGTTCAAGACGGACAAGGACGGCTTCGCCGAGGTGGTGCCGGCCGACGCCGGGGACTCGGGGCTCAAGGTCGCGCCGGGCAAGCTGGGCGAGACGTACGCGGCGTACCTGAACACCGGCAAGGGTGACGTGTTCGCGCCCGGCCCGCACACCGACCGGTGGCGGGCCCTGCGCGAGAAGCAGGGCCGGCAGCCGGGCGCCCGCATCCAGTACGAGGACCAGGCGTCGGGGTTCGCGCCGGTCGCGCTGCGGACCAAGGACGGCGGGGCGCTGGTCTTCTTCTCGACCTACTACCACCAGCAGAAGACCGTCGCCGAGGGCTCGCGGATCAACATTCCCCCGGAGATAAAGGGGATCATGGACGGTCCGGCGAAGTCGTCCGACCGGATGACCTTCACGACGCTCTCCGAGCAGGTGGTGAAGGTCCCGGCGGCAAGCTCCCAGCAGAAGATCGCTTTTCTGCACCGGCTGGAGGCCAAGACCTCGGCCAAGTCGCTGTAGGGCCCGTTCAGCGGCCGATCGGCCAGGCCGCCGCTTCGTGGTCGTGGTCGGGCTGCCGGTCCGCGTACTCCGCGCAGGCGTCGGTGAGGGTCTCCAGCAGCGTCAGCGGGTCCGGCACCGGGCGCTCGGGGCCGCGCAGCCAGGACACCGAGGGCTGGTCACCGGGCAGGCGGGAGGGCGGCAGGAGCACGTAGCTGCCGCGGCAGTGCCAGCGCAGGCCGGGGTGCTCGTCCATGGTCTCCGGATGGCAGTCCAGCTCGCAGGGCCACCACTCGTCCTCGTCGTCCGGGGTGCCGCGGGTGGCGGTGAAGAACAGCATCCGGCCCTGCCCGAGCGCCGCGCCGCTCAGCGCGACCGGGCCGACGTCGATGCCCGCCGCCTCCAGGCGCTCCAGCGCGCTGCTGCCTGCCTCGACGGGGACGTCCAGGACGTCGTGGGCGATGCCGGTGGCGGTGATGAAGTTGGCCTGCGGATAGGCGCGCGCCCAGGCGGCGACCTTCTCCCGGTCGGTGCTGGCGACGGTCTGCCAGCCGAAGGAGACGGGGTGCCGGCCGGGCGTGGGACAGCCGATGCGCTCACAGGAACAGCCGTAGCCGGAGGGGTGGGCTGCCGGGGCGAGCGGGAATCCCGCGTCGGCGACCGCCAGCAGCAGGTCCTCGCGGCTCTGTGCGGCCGCTGATCCCGTGTCCGTATCGCCGCCGTCCGAACCGCTCTTCGGCCGGCGAAGCCACTGGGAGAACCTGCTCTTGCGTTCCATCTATCCCCTCACTTCGAGCGGTGGTCTGGGATCAATGCTGCCACCATCCTCCTCCTCGGGTGACCGGAGTACGGATCCGGGGTGGCCGACGAACGGGCGAATCGCACCATTACGGGCGTTATCCACTCCCTTTCGTTCATCTTCCTTTACCTTGCACGCCCCCCGCGGGACCCCGGCGCCTCATCCGGGTGCCTCAGCCGCGCGGCCGCAGCCCCGCGAGCGCCTGGTCGACCAGCGTGTCGACGAACTCGTACGTCAGCTCGCCGGTCCGCATCAGCCAGCGCTGCGAGAACGGGCTCAGCACCATCTCGGCCGCCACCCGCACGTCCACGCCCGGCGCGATCTCCCCCGCCTCCTGGGCGGCCCGCATCCGGTCCACGTAGACCTTGATGCCGGGCTCCAGCAGCCGTTCGACGAACCGCGCCGACAGCTCCGCGTCGTTCGCGCCGGCCACCGCGAGGGCGCGGTAGGGCGCCTGCCACTTCGCGTCGTTGAACTCGTCGGCGGTGGCCCGCAGGACGAACTTGAGGTCGGCCGCGAGGTCGCCGGTGTCCGGCAGTCCGGCCTCGTACCCCTCGACGTCCTGGGTGAAGGCGTCGAGCAGGACGGCGGCCTTGGAGGGCCACCAGCGGTAGATCGTCTGCTTGCCGACGCCGGCGCGGGCGGCGATGCCCTCGATCGTCAGCTTCTCGTAGCCGACCTCGCCGACGAGGGAGAGGGCGGCTTCGAAGATGGCGCGACGCGAGCGTTCGCTGCGGCGGGTGGCGTCGGGCGCTGTTTTGTTGGCCATGCCGGGAGTCTACCGACGCATGAGGCGAGACGTATCGTCTTGACAAGACGCGGCGTCTCGTTCAGACTCGGTAGCGAACGAGACGAAACGTCTCGTTGGCCGACGGACGAAGGAGATGACCCTCATGAGCAAGGGCAACGCGAGCGGCATGCTCGGCGTCGGCGGCACCCGCAGCAAGCTCTCCCGCGGCGCGCTGCGCGGCGGCCGGGGCGGCAACGGCGTGGGAGGCGGCACGGACCCGATGGCGCAGCGGCGCGCCCTGCTGCGCAAACTCCAGGAACAGCGCACCGACCGGCAAACCCCCTAGGGTTTGAATTCACCCGGCCGGACCACTGCGCCAACGGCTCCTCACCGTGCACGATTTGAGCGCGTACACCACCCCGTACGCCTACCGAGTCCCCCGCACCCTGAGGAGCCTTCCTTGCGTACACCCCAGCGCAGCGCCCGGGCCCGGCGTTACCTGATGTGCCCACCGGCCCACTTCAAGGTCAGCTACTCCATCAACCCCTGGATGGACCCGGACAAACCCGTCGACCTGCCGCTGGCGCTCGCCCAGTGGGAGGTGCTGCGCGACCGCTACCGCGCGCTCGGCCACACCGTCGAGGAACTGCGGCCCCACCCGGACCTGCCCGACATGGTCTTCGCCGCCAACGGCGCGACCGTCGTGGACGGCCGGGTGCTGGGCGCGCGGTTCGCCTTCGAGGAGCGCCGCGGCGAGGAGGCGGTGCACGCCGAGTGGTTCCGCGAGCACGGCTTCACCGAGATCCGCGAGCCGGCGAACGTGAACGAGGCCGAAGGCGACTTCGCGGTCACCGCATCCTGGCTGCTGGCCGGGCGCGGCTTCCGCAGCAGCCCGCTCTCGCACGCGGAGGCGCAGGAGTACTTCGGCCGCCCGGTCATCGGCCTGGACCTCGTCGACCCCCGCTACTACCACCTCGACACGGCGCTGTGCGTCCTGGACGACACGACCGACTCCGAGGTCATGTACTACCCCGGCGCCTTCTCGGCGGGCAGCCGGGCCGTGCTGGCCCGGCTGTTCCCCGACGCCCTGATCGCCTCGCGGGCGGACGCCGAGGCGTTCGGCCTGAACTCGGTGAGCGACGGCCGCCACGTGCTCCTGCCGCAGGCCGCCGTGGGGCTGTTCGCACCGCTCCGCGAGCGCGGCTACGAGCCGATCGGCATAGACATGACCGAGCTGCTCAAGGGCGGCGGCAGCGTCAAGTGCTGCACGCAGGAGCTGCGCTCAGCCTGACGTCCCGCCGTCCCGCGCGCCGTCCCACGCGTCGCCCCACTCGGCGTTCCTGGCGGCCTTGTAGCGCTCGCCGTGCCGCTTGGTGACCGTTTCCCGCCGCAGCCCCGCCTCCGTGCACAGGTCCAGCAGGACCTGTCCCTTGCGGAGCTGGGGTTTGCGGACGATGCGGGACGGCGCCGCGCCCGCGGCCGCCTCCGGGCGCACCGCCGCCACGTAGCTGAACTTCTCGTCCTCGTACGGCAGCGAGCCGCCCTTGACCTGGCGGTGCAGCGAGGAGCGGGTCACCCGCGCGGACATGTGGCACCAGTCCGCGCCCGGCACGATCGGGCACGCGCCGCTGTGCGGGCACGGGGCGACGACGCGCAGCCCGGCGTCCGTCAGCTGCTCGCGGGCCTCGCGGATACGCAGGTAGCCCTCCGGCGTGCCGGGCTCGATCAGGACGACGGCCCGCGCCCCGGCCGCCGCGCCGACGACCGCCCTGCGGGCCTCCGGGCGCAGCTCGCCAAGCACGTACGAGACCGTGACCAGGTCCGTGCCCTCCGGGACCGTCATGCCCTCGCCGATGACCCGGCGCTGCCAGTCCGTGTCCGGCAGCACGCCCGCCGCCAGCTCGCGGCCCAGCTCCAGCGCCGGTTCGGCCCAGTCGTACACGGTGGTGCGGTGGCCCGCCCAGGTGGCGGCCACCGCCCAGGTCGCGGCCCCGGTGCCGCCGCCGATGTCCACGTGCGAGGCGGGCGAGAAGTCCGGCAGCCGCGCCGCGAACGCGTCCAGCGCGTGCCGCACGGCCTCGAAGGTCGCGGGCATCCGGTAGGCGGCGTACGCGGCGACATCCGCGCGGTCCCTGAGCACCGGGGCGTCGGTGGGGGTACGGCCCCGGTAGTTGGCGATCAGCCGGTCGACGGCCCGCGCGGCCTGCGTGGGCGGCAGGCCGTCGAGCAGGCCGGCCAGTGCGGCGCGCAGTTCGTCGTGCATTCCGGCAATTTTACGGTGCCGGGGCGGTGGCTCCGGACGCGTCTCACAGCCCGCCGAAGGCGGCGGGGCCCGCCCCCGGCGCCCCGCGGCCCGCCCGTACCGCCCGCGCCAGCCGGGTCGCGGCCGCGGCCCGCGGCGCGCTGCCCGCCTCGCGCCGCCGCGGATGGACCGTGTTGGCCAGCAGCACCAGGAACGTGTCGGTCGCCCGGTCCACCACCAGGCTCGTACCGGTGAACCCGGTGTGCCCGGCCGCGCCGCGCCCCGCCAGCTCGCCCATGAAGTACGGCTGGTCGACGCCGAAGCCGAGGCCCGGCGGGTCCAGCAGCAGCGCCACCGACTCGGCGCTCAGGATGCGGGCCGTGCCGTACGCGCCGCCGCCGAGCAGGGCCCGGCACAGCACCGCCAGGTCCTGTGCCGTCGAGAACAGGCCCGCGTGCCCGGCGATGCCGCCCAGCGCCCACGCGTTCTCGTCGTGCACCGCGCCGCGCACCAGGCCGCGGTCCGCCTTGGCCCACGGCCGCCGCTGGTCCTCGGTGGCGGCCACGCCCGCCGGGGCCAGCGGCCCGAACGAGGTGCTGGCCATGCCCAGCGGGCCGGTGATCCCCTCCCGTACGAGGGCGTCCAGCCGCAGCCCGGTGAGCCGCTCCAGCACCAGCTGGAGGGCGATGAGGTTGAGGTCGGAGTAGCGGTACGCCCCGCCCGCCGGGCCGGCGGGCGCCGCCGCCTCCTCCCACAGCAGCGCCAGCTGGGCCGCGCGGCCCCTGCGCTCGTAGAACGGCAGCTCGGCGCGGAGTCCCGAGGTGTGGGTGAGCAGCCTGCGTACCGTGATCCCGGCGGCGAAGCCCGGCAGCCACCCGGCCGCCTCGGCGTCGAGGTCCAGCAGGCCGCGCTCGGCCTGCTGGACCGCCACGACGGCGGTGTACAGCTTGGTCAGCGAGGCCAGGTCGAAGACGGTGCCGACGCGCATCGGCTCCCAGCGTTCCCTGGGCAGTTCCACGCCGCGGTCGCGCTCCGGGTCGTAGCGGGCGTAGCGCAGCGCCCAGCCCGCCGCTTCCTCCGCCGCGACGACCGGGCCGCGCCCGGCGAGCACCACGGCCCCCGCACACCAGGGCTCCGGGCCCTCGGTCGCCTCCCGTACCCCGCGTACGAGCCGCCGCATCCAGGCGGGGTCGAGCCCCGCCCTGGCGGGGGTGCCGCGTCGTAGCCTCGGTGCGTTCAGAGCCTGGTCCTCTCGCCGGTCCCGGTGGCGGTCTCCTCCCTACGCTGCCACGGGCGGCACAGTCCCAGGAAGCTCAGCAGCGCCAGTACGCCACAGGAGAGCTGCACCACGGCCATCGGTACGGCGGTGTGCTCGCCCGCGATGCCGACGAGCGGCGAGGCGACGGAGCCCAGGAGGAAGGTCGAGGTGCCCAGCAGCGCCGAGGCGGAGCCTGCGGCGTGCCCGGAGCGCAGCAGCGCCTTGGTGTTGGCCGACGGCATGACCAGTCCCATCGCGGACATCAGGACGAACAGCCCGGCGGCCATCGGCCACAGTCCGACGGTGCCGAAGACGCCGCCCGCCATCAGCAGGAGCGCGGTCGCGGCGGCGGTGATCAGGCCCAGGCCGATGCCGAGGACCGTGTCCAGGCTGACCCGGCCGACCAGGACCTTGCCGTTGATCTGGCCGACCAGCACCAGGCCGACCGAGTTGACGCCGAACAGCAGGCTGAACGTCTGCGGGGAGGCGCCGTAGATCTCCTGGATCACGAAGGGCGAGGCGGAGATGTACGCGAACAGGGCGGCGAAGGCGAACGCGCCGACGAGGAGGTAGCCGGAGAAGGCGCGGTCGGCGAGGAGGGTGCGCATGGTGTGCAGGGCCTCGCCGAGGCCGCCGGAGTGCCGCCGCTCGGGCGGCAGCGTCTCGTGCAGGCGGCGCCAGACCAGCAGGGTCAGCAGCACGCCGACCACGGTGAGCACGACGAAGACGCCGCGCCAGTCGGTGATCCGCAGGATCTGCCCGCCGATCAGCGGCGCCACGACGGGGGCGACGCCGGAGATGAGCATCAGGGTGGAGAAGAAGCGGGCCATCGCCACGCCGTCGTACAGGTCGCGGACCACCGCCCGCGCGATGACGATGCCCGCGGCGCCGGCCAGGCCCTGGAGCAGGCGGAAGGCGATGAGCAGTTCGGCGTTGGTGGCCAGCGCGCACAGCGCGGTGGCCAGTACGTACAGGACCATGCCGACGAGCAGCGGGCGGCGGCGCCCCCACTTGTCGCTCATCGGCCCGACGACCAGCTGCCCCAGGGCCATGCCCGCGAGGCAGGTGGTCAGGGTGAGCTGGACGGTGGCGGCCGGGCTGTGCAGCGCGTCGGTGACCTCCGGCAGGGCCGGGAGGTACATGTCCATGGAGAGCGGCGGCACCGCTGTCAGGCCGCCGAGTACGAGGGTGACGAGCAGGCTGGTGCGGCGGGACGCGGCGGGCGGCGCCGGCGCGTCCCGCCCGGCTATCGGAACGCTGTCCTGGGTTTCTACCGCTCCGGTACCGGAGTCCGTCATGAGTGTCTCCATGGATGATTGATGTCTGGACCATGGTGTCATGCACGGAACGGGCTCCGGCGCCCTTTCGGCCAGGACCTTGGTACCGGGCCCGGGGTCCTAGGACCGCGGGTCCGGCGGGCTCAGGCCGGCTTGAGCCCCGGGTTGCCCGCCTCGGTCACGAACGACCCCGCAGTGATCACCGGCGCCCCCGGTGCCGTCACCTTCGACACCGTGCGGAAGTCGGCGCGCGCCTTCTCCCGGTCCAGCGTGACGGTCACGTAGCCGCGCCTGCCGTTGTAGAACTTCATGTGCGGGTTGGCCGCCATGTACGTGCCCCAGTTCGCGGGCTTGTCCGCGCCGTCCTCGCCGCTGGCGATCGAGGTGGTCACGAACTCCACGCCCGCGGTACGCGACTTCTCGTCCCGGAAGTCCCGCTTGACGTCGAACGCGTAGTGCACGTGCACATCGCCGGTCAGCACGACCAGGTTCTCCACACCCGCCGCCTCGGCCCCCTTCAGCACCCGCTCGCGGGAGGCCGGGTAGCCGTCCCAGGAGTCCATGCTGAGCTTGTAACCGGGGCCGGTGGCGTTGCGCCGCTCGGAGAAGGTGACCTGCTGCGGCAGCACGTTCCACAGCGCGGAGGACGACCGCCAGCCGTCGATCAGCCAGCGCTCCTGCTCCTTGCCGGTCAGGGTGCGGGCGGGGTCGGTCGAGTCGGGGCCCGGCGCGTGCCAGCCGTCGCCGTACGCCTGGTCGGAGCGGTACTGACGGGTGTCCAGGACGTCGAACTGCGCCAGCTGCCCGTAGTGGACGCGGCGGTAGAGCCGGGCGTCCGGGCCGTGCGGCTGCTGGGGGCGGCGCAGCGGCTGGTTCTCCCAGTAGGCGCGGTACGCGGCGGCTCTGCGCAGCAGGAACTCGCCCTTGGGGTCGTTGTTCTCGCTGATGTCGTCGGCGTAGTTGTTCTCCACCTCGTGGTCGTCCCACGTGACGATGAACGGGTGCGCGGCGTGCGCGGCCTGGAGGTCGGGGTCGGACTTGTAGAGCGCGTAGCGCAGCCGGTAGTCCTCCAGCGTCACCGTCTCGCGGTTGAAGCGCGCGGGCAGCTTGCGGTCGGTGTACTTCCGGGCGCCGCCGGCGGCGTCCACCGGGTACTCGTACAGGTAGTCGCCGAGGTGGAAGACCACGTCGAGGTCCTCGTCGGCCAGGTGCCGGTGCGCGGTGTAGTAGCCGTCGTGGTACGCCTGGCAGGAGACGACGCCCAGGCGCAGTTCGGCGAGCTTGGCGCCGCGCGCGGGGGCGGTGCGGGTGCGGCCGACCGGGCTGATCCAGCTGCCGGCCCGGAAGCGGTAGTAGTACACACGGTCCGGCGCGAGGCCGGTGGCCTCGATGTGCACCGTGTGGTTGAACTCCGGGTGCGCCTCGGCCCGTCCGCGCCCCGCCAGGCGCCGGAACTTCTCGTCGTAGGCGATCTCCCAGCGCACCGTGACGCGGGCCTGGGGCATGCCGTTGCCCGGCTCGTACGGCTTCGGGGCGAGCCTGGTCCACAGCACGACGGAGCCGGGCAGCGGGTCGCCGGAAGCCACACCGAGCGTGAAGGGGTTCTCGGTGATCTTCCTGGCGTCGGCCTCGGCCGCGGCGTACGCGACGCCGGTGCCGGGCAGGTTGGCCGCGAAGGCGAGCGCCGCGACGGTCCCGGTGCCGGCGAGGAAGCGGCGCCGGGCGAGCCGCGCCGCGGCGGCCCGCGCCTCCGGGCCGTGCGGTGCGTCCTGGGCCCCCTGCGTGCCCTGCGCACCCTGCTCGTACTGACCTTGACGGGCCATCTGCCCCTCCCCTGGCTGGTGTTGTCACCAGAGATTGGAGGGGCGGAGGACGGCGTACCGCTGTCCCGTGTACGACGCACTCATGACAACCCGATGATGTCTGCGCCCGCTTCGGACGCCGCCGGACAATCACGGCGGATCCGTGCGAGCCGTACCGTCTTCCACCGGTACGCGCGCTCCGTAGGATTCGGGGCATGGCTGAACTGATGGTGCGCGACGGCACGTGGTCCTTCGACGGCGATCAGGTACGGATCGTGCCGGGACAGGAACGAGGCGTGCACCGGCTGCGGCAGGACCTCGGCGAGATCTCCGTACCGCTCACGGCGCTGGCCGGCATCGCCTACGAGCCCGCGCGCAAAGGCGGCCGGCTGCGGTTGCGGCTGCGCGACGGCGCCGACCCGCTGCTGTACGTCACCGGCGGCGGCCTGCCGGACGACGCCAACCCCTACCAGGTGACCGTCGACCCGGACCGCACCGGCGTCGCCGAGTACTTCGCCGACGAGGTGCGCCAGGCCCTGCTGCTCGACCAGGTGGCGACCGGGCCCACCGACCGCTACCTGCTGCCGGGGCCCTCCGTACCGCTGTCCGCCGCCGGGGTGGACGGGGTGGCGACCTTCGACGGCGAGCACGTGCACATCGAGTGGCGCTGGACCACCAGCGAGAGCAAGAAGCACGCCGGCGCCAGGGACTTCGCCCTCGCGGACCTGGACGGGGTGGACTGGCACCCCGCCGGCGGCCTGGAACCCGGCTACCTGCGCTTCCGGCCCAAGGGCCTGAACGTCAGGCTCAAGCCGGAGCACGACCCGAACGCCATCGAGCTGTGGGGCTTCAAGAAGGAGAGCGGCCGCACGGCGCTGCTCGCGGCGGCGGTCGCGGCCCGGCTGCCGCACCCGGCGGCCCCGGCGGCACCCGTGGCGGGGCCCGAAGCCGCACCGGCCCTGGAGAAGAAGGCCGCGCCCCCGGGCGACGGAAGCGGCGGCGAAGGCGCCGACGTACTGCTGCGCCGGCTGCGCGAACTCGGCGAACTCCACCGGGACGGCATCCTGACCGCCGAGGAGTTCACCGCGGCCAAGGCCGCGGTGCTCAAGGACTTCCACGGGGCGGGCTGAACGAGAAACGCCCGCAGCCGCTCCGCGAGCCCGCTCCCCCGGGCGGCCGGGCCGCGCCCTACCCTGCCGCCATGACGACACCCGACACCCGCCCCGGCACCACCCCACCGCCCGCACCCGTCGCCCTGGTCACCGGCGCCGGCTCCGGCATCGGCCGCGCCGTCGCGCTGGCCCTCGCCGGGGCCGGCTGGTCCGTGGCGCTCGCCGGGCGGCGCGCCGACGCCCTGGAAGAGACCGCCCGCCGAGCGGCCCAGGACGCCGGCGGTGCCACCCTGTGCGTACCGGCCGACGTCACCCGCCCCGAGCAGGTCGACGCCCTGTTCGCCGCGGTCCGCGACCGCTTCGGGCGGCTGGACCTGCTCTTCAACAACGCCGGCACGTTCGGCCCGCCCGTACCGCTCGAAGAGCTGGCGTACGACGACTGGCGGACGGTCGTCGACACCAACCTCACCGGCGCGTTCCTCTGCGCCCAGGCCGCCTTCCGCACGATGAAGCAGCAGGACCCGCGCGGCGGCCGCATCATCAACAACGGTTCGGTCTCCGCGCACACACCGCGACCGCATTCCATCGCGTACACCGCCACCAAGCACGCGATGACCGGCCTGACCAAGTCCCTCTCCCTGGACGGGCGTCCGTACGACATCGCCTGTGGGCAGCTCGACATCGGCAACGCGGCGACCGAGATGACGGGGCGGATGCAGACCGGCATCCTCCAGGCCAACGGCACCACCGCGGCCGAACCCGTGATGGACGCGGCCGACGTGGCCCGTACCGTCCTGCACATGGCGCAGCTGCCACTGGCCGCGAACGTGCAGTTCGCGACGGTGATGGCGACGGCCATGCCGTACATCGGGCGCGGCTGAGGGCCCGCCCCTTCCGGACTTCGGCGCGCCACGCTCCTGACATCCGGCGCGTCCGGTGGCACGCTTCCTGACGCACGTCCATCCGCACCGCTCATCTGCCGGGCCGCGGAACCCGCGGCCCTGGAGGGACGGCCGCGCGGTTCGCCACGCGGCCCCGCAGAAGGAGTTACGCGTGAGACGAACCGCCAGCACCTCGCCGGGCGCCCGCAAGCGCGGGGTGTCCCGTGCCGTCGCCGGAGCCCTGACCGCCGCCGGCGCCCTGCTCGTGTCGGCCCTCCAGACCGGGCCGGCCGCCGCGACCGGCGCGGCAGCACCCGACCGAACCGGGACCGACACGTCCGCCGCGGCCGGCTTCTGGACCGCGGAACGGATGCGCGAGGCCACCCCGATGGACCTGATGTCCGCCGGGACGGAGGCAGCGGTACCGCGGTCCGGTACGGGGGCGGACACGACCACCCCGGCGGTTCCGCGCGGCACCGAGCGCACCGTACGCCCCAGCCTCCCCGGCGGCGCCCCGGCCGCCCCCACACCGAAGTCCTTCCCGCAGAAAGGCGCCGCCTGGACCGGCGGCGGCGCCGTGACGAAGACCGCGGGCCGGGTGTTCTTCACCTACCAGGGCCGCACCGCCTCCTGCTCGGGCAACGCCGTCACCAGCGCGAACAAGAGCACCGTGCTCACCGCCGGGCACTGCGTGAAGCTCCAGGGCGCCTGGCACGGCGACTGGGTCTTCGTGCCCGGCTACCACGACGGCCAGGCCCCGTACGGCAAGTGGGCCGCCTCCAAGACCCTCGCCACACCACAGTGGACGGCGAGCGAGGACATCAACTACGACGTGGGCGCGGCGGTCGTCGCCCCGGTCGGCGGCCAGCGGCTCACCGACGTCGTCGGCGGCCAGGGCCTGGCCTTCAACACCGGCTACAACAAGCCCATGTACGCCTTCGGTTACCCGGCCGCGGCACCCTACGACGGCAGCAAACTCGTCTATTGCAGCGGCAACACCATCAAGGACCCGCTGTTCTCCACCGACCACGGCCTGTCCTGCAACATGACGGGCGGCTCCAGCGGCGGCCCCTGGTTCACCTCGTTCAACGAGGCCACCGGCACCGGCTTGCAGTCCTCGGTGAACAGCTTCGGCTACACCTTCCTGCCGAACACCATGTTCGGCCCGTACTTCGGCGACGACGCCGAGAACCTGTACGACGAGGCCCAGTCGAGCTGACCCGCCCGGCACCGAACGGCAACCGCCGCCCCGGAGACACCGTCTCCGGGGCGGCCGAGAGGACTCCCGTGCCAGTGAACGAAGGCGGCAGCGATAGCGGCAGCGGCGGCGGTGCGAGAGACGCCTCGGGGGGGCCAAGCCGGAGTCCTGACCCGGCGGCCCTCCGCCTCTCTCCGACGTGCCCTCTCCCTCCCCCACTCGTTGACCGTGATGTGTCTCACGGGGCGTGTGGGCACCCGTGAGGTGGGTATCCGGCCCGAAGATCGCGGGCAGGGACCCTCCGTGAAATGGTAGAAATGCGGAGGAAAGCCCCACCTCGGAGAGGAGACGCCATGTCGTCGAAGCGACGCCGCAAGAAGAAGGCACGTCGTAAGAACGGTGCCAACCACGGCAGCCGGCCCCAGTCCTGAGCGGCCGCGCCCACATACGGGAGGGCCCCCGGGACAGCTGTCCCGGGGGCCCTCCCGCATGTGGGCGCCACGGCCCCGTTACGCGGCGTCCACCACGCCCGAAGCCGCCACCTCGATCTTCGCGGAGGTCGCGCCGGAGCGGGAGCCCAGGCCCTCGATCTTGGTCACCAGGTCCGAGCCCTCGACGACCTCGCCGAAGACCACGTGCGCGCCGTCCAGCCACGGCGTGGCCACGGTGGTGATGAAGAACTGCGAGCCGTTGGTGTTGCGGCCGGCGTTCGCCATCGACAGCAGGAACGGGCGGTCGTGCTTGAGCTCGAAGTTCTCGTCCGCGAAGCGGTCACCGTAGATGCTCTTGCCGCCGGTGCCGTTGCGGCGGGTGAAGTCGCCGCCCTGGAGCATGAACTCGGGGATCACCCGGTGGAAAGGCGAGCCCGCGTAACCGAAGCCGTGCTCGCCGGTGGCCAGCTCACGGAAGTTGCGCGCGGTCTTGGGCACGACGTCGTCGTACAGCTTGAAGACGATGCGGCCCGCGGGAACGTCGTCGATGGATATGTCGAAAAATACGTTGGAACTCATGGAAGCTATCCTTCCACTCCGCCCGGGCCCCTCCGTCCGCCCCCCTTCGTACGAGGGACACCCGGCCGGTCCGGCGGCATCCGCCCCGTACCGAAGGCATGATCGCACCATGAACGCGCATCGCGGACACGGAAACCGACAGGGGAGAAGGCAGACCCGGTGACCGAGCACGGCAGTGACCACGATCAGGACCACGACCACGTCTGCCCCGGCCCCCACCTGCTGTGCAAGGGATGCGGCGGCCAGCAGACGGAACTCCGCTCCACACTCTACGTATCCGGCGTGGGCCACCCCGGCGAGATACACGCCCCGCACGGATGCCGCTCGTGCCGGGGCCGCGGCTTCTTCTGCCGGCACGGAACGTCCTGCCGCGGCGAGCACAACGAACAGACCCCGTTCCGGCGCCCGGACGAGATCCCGCCGGTCTAGGGCAACGCCGGTCTAGGGCGACCGGTCCGGGGGCACCGGCCGGACGGCGAGGATGGCGATGTCGTCGGCGCTGTCGGCGCCGAGGCCGATGAGCAGTTCGTCACAGAAGACGTCGAGGGGCTCGCGCGCCAGTGCGGCGGTGTACCGGCGGAGCCGGTCCATGGCGTGGTCGAGGGACTCGTCGCGGCGTTCGATGAGGCCGTCGGTATACAACAGGACGGTCGAGTGGGCGGGGAAGGGGTTCGCGGCTCCCGGGCGGGGCATCTCGGGTTCCATGCCGAGCAGCAGACCAGCGCCGCCTTCGAGGTAGCGAGTGCCGCCTTCTTTGGTGGTCAGCAGCGGCGGCAGGTGCCCGGCGGAGGAGTGCTTCAATTCCCAGGGCCCGCTCTCGGGGCCCGTCACCAGGGCGTAGATGCACGTGGCGGTGGCTTCCTGGGACAGGGTGTGGCTCGCCACGTCCAGGCGGCGCAGCACCTCTTCCGGGGGCTCCTGGCGGTCGATGGCGATGCCGCGCAGCATGCTCCGCAACTGGCTCATGGCGACGGCCGCCTCCAGGTCGTGCCCGGCGACGTCACCGATGACCACGGCGGTCTGGCCGTTGGGGACGAGGAAGCTGTCGTACCAGTCGCCGCCGATCTGCGCGGTGGTGGAGGAGGGCGCGTAGCGGGCGGCCATCTGCAGGTGCTCGACGTCCGGCAGCACGGGCAGCAAGGAGCGCTGGAGACGCTCGGCGATCTGCCGGGTCTCCTGGTAGAGGCGGGCGTGCTCCACCCCCAGGGAAAGGCTGCGGACCAGGTCGCCGATCAGGGGCAGCGCCTCTTCGGTGAAGGCCCGCTCCTTGCCGGTACGGGCCAGGGTCAGGGCACCGAAGACCGGCCCGCGGGTCCGCAGCGGAGCGACCACGGCGCTGTTCGCCCCCACCCGCTCGAACAGATCGACGTAATGCGCGTCGAGCGGGCTGTTGACCTGACTCGGCGGCGGGCGCTCGGTGAGCAGCAGCGGGCCGGCTCCGCGCAGCACCCGCGCCAGCGGTCCCCGTGCGGTCCCGGTCACCGACGGCAGCCTGCCCGCGTGTACTTCGGCGGGCAGTGCCGCGGGGCCGCAGTGCCCGACGCACATCCGCTCCAGCTGGTCCCAATCGTTGAGCAGGTCCACCACACACCAGTCGGCCAGCCGCTGGGTCAGGATCGTGCAGACCCGCTGCAAGCCTTCCTCCAGGTTCGGGGTGCTGCTCAGCGACTCCCCGATGTCGGCCAGCAGCCGGCGCTCCTGGGCCGCCGCCCCGCCGGGTTCGTCACCAGACTCCTTCCCGACAAGCTCCGGAGCTTCCGGCAGGACGGCCTCGCCCACCTCGTCCGACCCACCCGCCTCGTCCGGCCCACCCATCTCACCCGACTCAGCCGGCTCTTCTGCCCCGGCGAACCCGCTCTCCCCCGAAGCCGGAGGTACCGGGTCGGGAGGCGCGGTCCTGGGAGAAAGCTGGGCGACGAACACAGTGCGGCCGTCGGCCGTCCCCTGCGTCTGGATGAACAGCCGTACGGGAACCAACCGGCCGTCCCGGTGCAGGGCCGGCAGCGGCACCGAGCGGCCCAGGATGTGCGGCTGCCCGGTACGCAGAAGCGAAGTGAACGCCGCCATGTGCCGACCCCGTAGATGCTCGGGGATGAGCACGGTCAGCCGCCGGCCGAC
Source organism: Streptomyces sp. NPDC017056 (assembly GCF_044332485.1). Lineage (NCBI taxonomy): Bacteria > Bacillati > Actinomycetota > Actinomycetes > Kitasatosporales > Streptomycetaceae > Streptomyces > Streptomyces sp. NPDC017056. Next base: position 274,193 of record NZ_JBIRPD010000001.1, read on the forward strand.
CAGGTCGTCCGCCTGCCACCCGAGCATGTCGGCCGCCGGCCCGTTCGCCACGACGATCCGGTTCTCCTCGTCGGCCGCGATGGTGGGGACCCTGCTGGCCCGTACGTGGCCGACGTCCCACGGCACCAGCTCCCAGGGGCTGGCGCTCGGGTCGCGGGGAACCACGGTCCAGGCGGTGACGGGCTCGCCGGCGAGCTGGCCGGTGATCTGGTCCAGCAGCCACCGGCGGAAGACGCGGTTCTGGGGCATCGCCGGCCAGGTGAGCAGGCGCTCGTCCCGGGCCGCCTGCTCAGCCAGGTCGAGCACCCGGCGCAGGGTGGCCACGGCCCGCCCGGCATCCGCGGGAAGCACCAGGTTCAGGGAGTGGATGTGGGCCACCGCGGGCTGCTTCTCCAGCGCCTCCGTCAGGCCCGCGCTGATCAGGTTGGACATGTCGTGCGCGACGGCCAGGTCCTCCGGGCGTACGCCGGTGTCCTCGCCGGCGAACCCGGCGAGAGTCAGCTCGCGCAGCAGCGCGTGCCGGTGCCGCTGGGACGCCAGGTACAGCGTGCCCGGCAAGTCGACCAGCGTCACCGTGCGCGTGGGCCCGGAAGGCGGCGCGGGGATCTCCCATCCGGAGGGCTGCGGCGGCCGCCCGTCCTCCCACAGCTCGAACCACACCGTCTTGCGCTCTTCCCCGGTCTCCACCCCGTACCGGGACGCCAGCTGCCGCACCATCGCCAGCCCGTGCCCCGGACCGGGGTGCGGAAGGTCCTGCGGCACCGGCCCCCGCTCCGGCCGCCGGTCGCCGACCTGCACATGGACCACGCCGTCCGCCGCCCAGGCGGCCACCTCCGCCTCCGTACGCGCGTGCAGCACCACATTGGTCACCAGCTCGCCGGCCAGCAGCTCGGCCGTCTCCACCACATCCGCGCCCGCACCGGCCAGCGCATCCCGCACGAAACGCCGCGCCGGCCCCACACTCTCCGGCCGAGAAGCAAACCTCCGAGAGCCCCCCGCCCCCGTCTCACTGCTGTGGTCCATGCCGCCAGTGTGCTCCACGAGACGGCCCACACAGCCGACCGGCACGCACGCCCGAACCGGCGCTCTCACACCAAGAGCCGTCCCGACCAGGATCGAAGCGATGGGGCGGACGAGTCGGCCAAAGGCCGCCTTCATGGCTACCTTGATGGCTACTTACGTAGCCGCGCGGTCTGGTGTGAACCGGTATGCAGTGAGGTCTGAGTAAGGCGCCTCCGGCATCCAAAAGGGCCCTCTGACCAGCGAAAATCCTGGTCAGGGAGCCCTTGCGGACGGACGAGTCGGCCTGTACGCCGGGTTCTGTCGCCGAAGGGCCTTGCGGCCCGTCGGGAGACGGCCATCCATCTAGGGCTGTCGTTGCCGGCAGCCTCGTGCGGTCTACCCGCGGACTCGGGCGGGCAGCCCTCGAACGTCCGCGCAGAAACACCGGGGTGTTTCCTCTTGACCTTGCTCCGGGTGGGGTTTACCTAGCCCTCCGAGTCACCTCGGAGGCTGGTGGTCTCTTACACCACCGTTTCACCCTTACCGGCGCCTTGCGGCACCGGCGGTCTGCTTTCTGTGGCACTGTCCCGCGGGTCACCCCGGGTGGGCGTTACCCACCACCCTGCCCTGTGGAGCCCGGACGTTCCTCGGGGGGATCCGATGAATCCCCACGCGGCCGTCCGGCCGGCTCGTCCGCCGTGCCGACCATGCTACCTCCCGGTCGGCTGAGCCTTGACCTTGACGCAACGGCAACGTGTGTACTGGCCGCATGAGGATCGGAGAGCTCGCGGCGCTGGCCGGTGTCACCACCCGGACCGTACGGCACTACCACCATCTCGGCCTGCTCCCGGAACCCGAACGGCTGGCGAACGGGTACCGCGAGTACCGGCTGCGCGACGCCGTGACGCTGGCGCGGGTGCGGCGGCTGACGGAGCTGGGGCTCGGGCTGAGCGAGGTGCGCGACGTGCTGGCGGACGACGCCGGGCGGGAGCTGCGCGAGGTGCTCGGCGAGCTGGACGCGGACCTGGCGCGGCAGGAGGAGGAGATCCGCCGCCGGCGCAAGCGGCTGGAGGGGCTGCTGCGGCAGGTGGAGAAGGGGCATCTGCCGGACGAGGGGCCGTATTCGGAGCAGCTGACGGCGCTGGTCGGCGAGATGCAGCGGGTCTCCGCCACGCTGCCGGGCCCGGAACCGGCGATGGCGGTGAAGGAGCGGGAGATGCTGTCGGTGCTGGAGATGGCCGCGGGGTCCTCGGAGGAGGGCGAGCGGATGATCTCCGTGCTACAGGAGGCCGCCATGCCGCCCGGGGCGATGGAGCGCGCCTACGAGGTCTACGCCTTGCTGGACGAGCTGGCCGGGGTGGAGCCCGGGGACCCGCGGGTGGAGGAAGCGGCCCGCGCGCTCGCGGCGTGCGTTCCGGACGGGCTGACGGAAGAGCTGCGCAGGGCGGAGCAGGAGGGGAAAGCGGGCGGGTCGCGGCTCGACACGGGGTTCTTGGGTTCGTATTTCGCGGGCTTCGCGCCGGCGCAAGAGGAGGCCGTGCGGTGGGCGACCCGGATGGTGCTGGAGCGGGACCGTGAGTAGCGGACGCGGCGCGGCCGGAGGGGGATCAGTCATGAGGGGGACGGGCATGAGGGGGACGGGCATGAGGGGGACGGGCATGGGGAGTACGGGCGTGGTGGGGCGGCTGGCGGCGTACGAGAGGCGTCGGATGGCGAGCCTGGCGCTGTGGGTGGCGCGGCGGCGCCACGGCGTGGGTACCGGGGAGCGCGCGCTCGGGTATGCGCGGGCGCAGGCGCCGATGATGTACGGCTTCGCGTTCGTGGCCCTGGTCGAGTCGGTCGGTGTCGGGTTCCTGCTGGCGGGGTTGCCGGTCGTGCACCTGGTCATGCAAGTGCTCGACGTCTACACGGTGCTGACCGTGCTGAGCTTCCAGGCCGCCGCCGTGACCCGGCCGCACGTCCTGGGGTCCGGCGGGCTGCGGATACGCAACGGGGCGCAGCTGGACGTGTGGATACCCCTGGAGCGGATCGCGTCCGTCCGCTACGACCTGCGCTTCCCGAAGACCGAGGAGGACAAGCGCCGGGAGCTGGAGCGGGACGGCGTGCTGGAACTGGCGGTGGCGGCGCAGACCTGCGTCACCGTCGAGCTGGCCGAGCCGGTCGTCGCGGTGAAGCTGCTGGGGCAGCGGGTGGCGGCCCGTACGGTCCGGTTCCACGCGGACGAGGGGCGGGCCGCGGCCGCCGCCATCAGGGAGGCGGTCGCGCGCCGGAAGGAAGAGCAGGAAGAGAAGGAAGCGAAGGGGGAGGAAGAGGGTGAGGGGAGGGCTGTGGTGGCGCCGGTGTGAGAGGGGCGGCCGCCGCCGAACGTAAAGTGGCGGGGCCATCGCACCGGGAGTTTAAGGAGAAGCGCGTGCTCGTGTTGCTGCCGCCGTCCGAAGGGAAGGCCGCGTCCGGGGGCGGGAAGCCGCTGGATCTGGGGGCGCTGTCGCTGCCAGGGCTGCGCCCCGCGCGGGAGGCGGTGCTCGAAGAGCTGGTCGGGCTGTGCGCGGCGGACGAGGCGAAGGCGCAGGAGGTCCTCGGGCTGAGCGACGGCCTCAGGGGCGAGATCGCGAAGAACGCGGCGCTGCGCGAGTCCGGTACGCGCCCGGCCGGCGAGATCTACACGGGCGTGCTGTACGACGCGCTGGGGCTGGCCACGCTGGACGCCGGGGCGCGGCGGCTGGCCGGGAAGTCGCTGCTGGTGTTCTCGGGGCTGTGGGGTGCGGTGGGGATCGGTGACCGCATCCCGTCGTACCGCTGCTCGATGGGGGTCAAGCTGCCGGGCCTGGGCGCGCTGGGTGCGTACTGGCGTACGCCGATGGCCGAGGTCATGCCCGAGGCCGCGGGGGACGGGCTGGTGCTGGACCTGCGGTCGGCGGCGTACGCGACGGCCTGGAAGCCCAAGGGCGAGGTCGCGGGCCGTACGGCGACGGTGCGGGTGCTCCAGTCGAAGATCGTGGACGGTGTCGAGAAGCGGTCGGTCGTCAGCCACTTCAACAAGGCGACGAAGGGGCGGCTGGTGCGGGACCTGCTGACGGCGGGGCGGGCGCCGGAGGGCCCGGCGGAGCTGGTCGAGGCGCTGGGCGATCTCGGGTACGTGGTGGAGGCCGGGGCCCCCGCGAAGGCGGGCAAGGCGTGGGCGGTCGACGTGGTGGTCAAGGAGCTTTAGGGGCCGGAGGGGCAGCAATGAACGCCCGTTGCAGTATTTGCAATGGGCGTTGCGGATGTTGACGGGCGGGCGCAGTATGGGCGGCGTGACTACCGCTGCCCCCTCCCCCGCCGGCGCGCCCTCCGTCCTCGGGCTCGCCCCCGTGATCCCGGTCGTGGTCCTCGACGACGCGGCCGACGCCGTCCCGCTCGCCCGCGCGCTGGTGGCGGGCGGGCTGCCCGCCATCGAGGTGACGCTGCGCACGGCCGCGGCGCCGGACGCGATACGGGCCATCGCCGACGCGGTGCCGGAGGCGGTCGTGGGCGCGGGCACGGTCCTGACCCCTGGGCATGTGGACACGGCGGTCGCGGCGGGCGCCCGTTTCCTGGTCAGCCCGGGGTGGTCGCCGCGGCTGCTGACCGCGATGCGGGCGTCCGGCGTACCGTTCCTGCCCGGCGTCTCGACGGCGTCGGAGGTGGTGACGCTGCTCGACGAGGGCGTGACCGAGATGAAGTTCTTCCCGGCGGAGGCCGCGGGCGGCACGGCCTACCTGAAGTCCCTCGCCTCGCCGCTCCCCCTGGCCAGGTTCTGCCCGACCGGCGGCATCGGCCTGGCCTCGGCCCCCGCGTACCTCGCGCTGCCGAACGTGGGCTGCGTGGGCGGCACCTGGATGCTCCCGGCGGACGCGCTCCGCGCGAAGGACTGGGGGCGGGTGGAGCGGCTCGCCCGCGAGGCCGCGTCGCTGCGCTGAGACGGCGCGCGCCACACACCCGTACGCCACACGCCCGTACGCCACACGCCCGTACGTCACGCAGCCGTACGGCGCGGCCCCGGCTGTGCGGATCGGCCGGTGCGGATCGGCGTGCCCGCACCGGCCTGACTGCCCCTCTCCCCGGCGGCCGGCTAGCCCCGGCCGCCGCCCCGCGGTGTGACGATCGGGAACATCGGGTCCGGCACCGTCAGGTAGCCGAAGACGGTGTCCGCCGCCGCCTGGTCGTCGACGCGGACCGTGCCGTTCTTGACCGCCGCGTCGAAGTTGTCGCGGAACAGCGGGCCGTCCAGTGCCAGCGAGTCGAACGCCGCCCTGGTCAGGACGATGGTGGCCTGCGGCTTGCCCGCGTAGAGGTCCTTGCCCTCCACGTACACCAGGACGCCGTTGCGTAGTGTGGTGGTGCACTCCTGCCGGGTGTCCGTGAAGTTCCACTGGAGGACGATCGCGGCGCGCTGCTCCTCGGCCGCCTTCGGCCCGTCCACGCTGCGGGCCATCGCCGCGAAGACCTGTTCCAGGCTCATGCTGCGGACCAGGTCCGGCGCGCCCTTGCCGGTGGGCCGCTGCGGGCCGTTGCGCAGTTCGTCGGCGCCGGTGAGGTAGAAGTTGCGCCAGGGCCCGTTCTCGGCGCCGTAGCCGAGCTGGGCGAAGGTCTTGGCCTGGAGGGCCTTGGCGTCCCTGGCGGCCTGCTCGGAGACGGTGCCGGGGTCGGCGAAGATGACGTGGTTGAGCAGTTCGACGACCCAGCGGTACGCCTGCGGGTCGTCCGGGTGGCGGTCGTACGCCTCCTGCGCCGTGCGTACGACGGCCTCGGCGCCGCCCATCGCCGCCACGTACCGGGTGCCGGCCTCGGACGGCGGCAGGTTCCACAGGTGGGCCGGGTTTCCGTCGAACCAGCCCATGTAGCGCTGGTAGACGGCCTTGAAGTTGTGGCTGAGCGAGCCGTAATAGCCCTGGTTGTACCAGTGTTCGGCGAGTCCGGCCGGCAGGTGCTGCAGTTCCTCGGCGATCTGTATTCCGGTGTATCCGCGGTTGGCGAGCCGCAGCGTCTGGTCGTTGAGGTACGCGTACATGTCCCGCTGGTTGCTCAGGAATTCAAGAATGCTTTCCTTGCCCCAGCGCGGCCAGTGGTGCGACGCGAATTCCACTTCGGTGTGCTCGCCGAAGGTCTGGATCGCGTCGGTGAGGTATTTCGACCAGGCGTGCGCGTCCCGGACCTGGGCGCCGCGCAGGCTGAGAATGTTGTGCTGGTTGTGGGTGGCGTTCTCGGCCATGCACAGGGTCTGGAGTTCGGGGAGGTAGATGTTCATCTCCGCGGGGGCCTCGGTGCCGGGCGTGAGCTGGAAGAGCAGCCGTACGCCGTCGACGACCCGCCGGTGCAGGCCGGCCCGCCACGGGATGACGTCGGCGGGCGTCCAGTCGTCGCTGGTGACGGCCTGGGCCGCGCCGATGGAGTCGGTCGGCGGCAGGAGCGTGACCTCGCCCGTGGAGATGGTCAGGCCGAGGCCCGAACCGACCTGTGCGTAGGGGGACTTGTCCAGCCCGGCCGCGTACATGTACTCGGCGCGGCGCGCCATCGCCGGGCCCGCGTAGACGTTCTCGCTGACGGCGTGCTCCAGGAACCCGTCGGGCGCGATGACCGGGAGGTCCGCGGGCACTTCGTCGTTCCGCTCGGCGAACAGGCCGCGGGCGCCGCCGAAGTGGTCGACGTGGCTGTGGGTGTAGATGAGGGCGACGACCGGCCGGGGCCTGGGGCGGTCGCCCTCGACCGTGTCGCGGTAGAGCTTGAGGGCGGCCTGCGCGGTCTCGTAACAGGCCAGCGGGTCGATGACGACGAGCCCGGTGTCGCCCTCGATGATCGTCATGTTCGACAGGTCGTAGCCGCGTACCTGGTAGACGGCCCTGCTGCCGTTGGAGGTGACCAGGAACAGCCCGGCCGTCGCGGTGAGCACCCCCTGGCGCCACAGGCTCGGGTTGACCTCCGCCGGTGCCTGCTCGTCGCCGTCGACCAGGAAGTCGTACGCCGCGAAGTCCCAGACGGCCTTGCCGCTGTCCGAGCGGGCGGGGATCACCGCGACGTCCGGTCGGGCGAGCAGTTGCCTGTTCGCGTCCTCGAAGTCCCGCGAACCGCCCGCCTGGATTCGCTCCGCGACCTTTCGATTGGCCTGTGCCACGGACGGGGAAACCGCAATGGGCTCGACGCTCTCGCTCGGCATACCAACCTCCGTACAGGCATGCGGAATGCGCGCATGCGGTGAGGGATAAAGACGCTGGCCGCGCCTTGGTGTGCAAGCGACGCTATGGAAGCGGAGTGCGCGGTACAAGGAATCGAACAAGCCACCCGGTGCGGACCGGCCCCGCGCCGGCGAAAAGCACTGCGTTCACGCCAAGGAAAAATGGCCCGGAAAGGGCCCGTCCGGAGCGGAAAAAAGCCCGCCGGTACGTCCTCGCGGAGGTACCGGCGGGCGGGTGCGCGTTCAGGCGGTCAGTTCCGTCCGGGCGGTGGCGGCGGTGGCCGCGGTGACGGGCGCGTGGCGGATGTACCACTCGGTGCCGAACAGCCGCGCCCCGGCGTCCGGCGCGAGGCCGTCGAGCACTCCCGGCAGGGCTCCGCGCGCCGCCTCGGAGCGGTGCGCCAGGATGGCGGCGATCTTCTGCTCCAGCCAGGGCCGTACGTCGACGGTCGCGGTGACCAGTGCGTCGGGCACGCTGTAGAGCGGCGCGTCCGCGTCGAGCACGTCGCGGAGCCGCGGCACGGCCGAGTCGGGGTGCGTGGCCAGGTAGAGGGCGCGCGGCTGCCACGGCTCTCCGGCCTCGGGGTAGAGCTTTTCGAGCCCGGCCGCCTGGACGGCGAGCATGGTCACCCGGTGGGTGTGCACGTGGTCCGGGTGGCCCGTCAGCCCTCCGTACGCGTCGTGGGTGACGACGACCTCAGGGCGGGTCTCCCGGATGTGTGCCACCAGCCGCCCCACCGCCTCGTCCAGCGGCGCGTCGCACAGCCGCGCGCGGCCCGGGGCCGACCACGGGACCCTCGCGTCGGCGTAGCCGAGCATCCGCGGCTCGCCGGCGCCGAGGATCGCGAGTGCTTCGGCCAGTTCCGCGGCGCGCGCGGTGTCCTCGGCCCAGGTCGCCGTGACGACCGCGGTGCGCGCGCCGGCGGCCGCGTGCCGGGCGAGCACCCCGCCCGCCGACAGCGACTCGTCGTCGGGGTGGGCGAAGACCGCGAGCAGGTCGGGCCATGCCATCGGCGTACCGCCTTCCGTCAGGAGAAGACCTGCCGGGGTCCTCTCAGCGCAGATGTCCCGTGTCGTTCAGCAGGCGCACCGACGCGTTCCCGTCGGCGTAGTACGCGACGGCGGACAGCGACGCCGCGGAGAGTTCCATCCGGAACAGTGACTCCGGCGGGGCGCCGAGGGCCAGGCGTACCAGGGTCTTGACCGGGGTGACGTGGGTGACCAGCAGCACCGTGCGGCCGGCGTGGCGGGCCAGCAGCTTGTCGCGGGAGACGGCGACGCGGCGGGCGACGGCCGCGAAGGACTCGCCGTCCGTGGGCGCCGCTTTCGCGGAGCCGAGCCAGGCCGCCATGTCCTCCGGGTGGCGCTCTTGGACCTCGGCGAAGGTCAGGCCCTCCCAGGCGCCGAAGTCGGTCTCGCGCAGGCCCTCGTCGGTCCGTACGTCCAGGCCGAGGCGGGCCGCGACGGTCTCGGCCGTCTGCCGGCAGCGCTTGAGGGGCGAGCTGACGACGGCCTGGATCGTGCCGCGCGCGGCGAGTGCGGCGGCGACCGCCTCGGCCTGGCGGTGGCCGGCCTGGGACAGCTCGGGGTCGGAGCCGCCGCTGCCGGAGAATCGCTTCTGCGGTGTCAGCGCGGTCTCGCCGTGCCGCAGGAGGACGAAGGTGGTCGGCGCGCCGAGGTCGGCGGGCGCCCAGCCGGCCGGCGGCGCCTTCGGCCCGGCGGCCTCGGCGGCCTCCGCCGCCGCGTCGGCGGCGCGGGCCGCGGCACTGCGCGCCGGACCGCCCGCTTCCAGTCCGGCCCGCGAGTCGCGCGGCTCCCACTGGCGGCCCGCCTTGCCCGCGTCCATGGCCTCGTTGGCGAGCCGGTCGGCGTGCTTGTTCTTCTCGCGCGGGATCCACTCGTACGTCACCCGTGAGGGCGGGAAGACGCTGCGCGCCTCCGCCGCCAGCGGCCGCATGTCCGGGTGCTTGATCTTCCAGCGGCCCGACATCTGCTCGACGACCAGCTTGGAGTCCATCCGGACCCGGATCTCCGCCTCCGGGTCCAGCGCGTGCGCGGCGCGCAGCCCGGCGACCAGGCCCCGGTACTCGGCGACGTTGTTGGTCGCCGTGCCGATGTACTCGGCGGCCTCGGCGAGGGTCTCGCCGGTCGCCGGGTCGATGACGACCGCGCCGTAGCCCGCGGGCCCCGGGTTGCCCCGGGACCCGCCGTCGGCCTCGACGACGAACGTACGGGCCACGGCCTACAGACCCGAGTCGGGCGTGCGCACCAGGATGCGGCTGCAGTTCTCGCAGCGCACGACCTTGTCGGCGGGCGCGCTGCGCACGTCGTTCAGCTCGGTGATGTCCAGCTCCAGGCGGCAGCCCTCGCAGCGGCGCTGGTAGAGGCGGGCCGCGCCGAGGCCGCCCTGCTTCTCGCGCAGCCGGTCGTAGAGCTTGAGCAGGTCGGCCGGGATGTCGGCGACGGTCAGCTCGCGCTCCTTGCGGACCGTGTCGGCCTCGGCGTCGATCTCGGCGAACGCGGCGTCCCGGCGGGCGGCCGCGTCGTTGACCTTGGCCTGCACGGACTCCACGCGCCCGGTCAGCTCGGCGACGCGCTCCTGGGCGGACTCGCGGCGCTCCATGACCTCCAGGACGACGTCCTCCAGGTCGCCCTGGCGCTTGGCGAGGGAGGCGATCTCCTTCTGGAGGTTCTCCAGGTCCTTGGGCGAGGTGATGGCACCGGAGTCCAGGCGCTGCTGGTCGCGGGCGGCGCGCTGGCGCACCTGGTCCACGTCCTGCTCCGCCTTGGTCTGCTCGCGGGTGGTGTCGCTCTCCTCGGTCTGCGCGGCCACGAGCAGGTCGCGCTGCTGGGTGAGGTCGCCCTCCAGGGTGTGGATCTCGGCCAGCTCGGGGAGGTTCTTGCGCTTGTGCGCGAGCTGGCTGAGCCTCACGTCCAGAGCCTGGACGTCGAGGAGGCGGATCTGGTCGGCGGGCGCGGCGTTCAGCGTGGGGCTCCTGTTGTGTTCGTCGGGGTCGTGCGGGCGTCGGACGCCGCGTGGGCGGTCCAGGGATCGGTGACCGTGCGCGAGACGTGGGTGCGCAGGTTCCAGCCGTGCCGGTCGGAAATCTCGTCGAGCTGGGCCGCGGCCTGCTCGCACCAGGGCCACTCGGTGGCCCAGTGGGCGGCGTCGAGCAGCGCCGGACCGCTTCGCTGGGTCGCCTCGGAGGCGGGGTGGTGGCGCAGGTCGGCGGTGAGGAACGCGTCCACGCCCGCCGCCCGCACGTCGTCGAAGAGGCTGTCGCCGGAGCCGCCGGAGACCGCGACCGTGCGGATCGTACGGTCGCCGTCGCCGGCGATCCGGACGCCCTGCGCGGTGGCGGGCAGCCGGGCGGCGGCGTACGGGCCGAACTCGGCCAGCGTCATCGGGTGCGGCAGTTCGCAGACCCGGCCCAGACCGCGGCGGCCGTGGGTGTCGGTGGCGTCCGGCACCAGGGGGCCGAGGACGCGCAGGTCCAGGGCGCCGGCCAGGGCGTCGGAGACGCCGGGGTCGGCGGTGTCGGCGTTGGTGTGCGCGACGTGCAGCGCGATGTCGTTCTTGATCAGCGTGTGCACGACACGGCCCTTGAAGGTGCCGACCGCGACCGTGGTCGTACCGCGCAGGTAGAGCGGGTGGTGCGTGACCAGCAGGTCGGCACCGATCCGGACCGCCTCGTCGGCGATCTCCTGCACGGGGTCGACGGCGAACAGGACCCGGCGCACCCCGGCGTCCGGGTCACCGCAGACCGTGCCGACGGCGTCCCACGATGCGGCCCGCTCGGGGGGCCAGAGGGCGTCGAGCGCGGCGAGGACTTCAGACAGTACGGGCACGGGTGGAAGGTTACCTCCCACCCGTGCCCGTATGACGGGCCGCTTCGGACGGCGGCGGGCGGGCGTCCGCGCGCTCCGGGCGGCCGGGGCGCGAAGTCGGGGGCGCCGCGCTCCGCGGAGGCCCGTCGCGTAGAGCACAACCCTCTCCCACGCCTCAGGCGAAGCGGACATCCACCACTCTTTTGCGTGAAGTGCCGCAACCTTCGCCGATCGTTTGGAAGGACGAAAACTAGCTTCGAGCGCACTGACTGGAGGTGAGCACTCGATGACGGCCTGTGTCACCGAGGACGCCGCGGCGCCGGACACCCGGCAGCGCCCCGCGGCGCTGACGATCGCCGCCGACGGCTCCTACGCCGCCCGGCTCGCGCGGCACGAGAGCACCGGGAGCTGGTTCCCCGAGCGCTGGACGCTGGCGGGGCCCGAGCCGTACGCGGTCCCGCTGCCCGGCAACCAGCCCGAGGAGGCGGACAGCGAGCTGCTGCCGCTCACGGACGGCCGGGTGCTGATCCGGCGCCGGTCCGGGGACCGTTTCGCGCTCGCCCTGCTGTACCCCACGGGGCCCGGCACCGGCGAGCTGGCGCTGGGCGCCGTGAGCGCGCCCGGGCTGACGCTGCTGCCCGCGTCGCCCTGCGGGACCCGCGCGTACGCGCTCGCGCCCGGCGAGCGGTCCACCGTGCTGTGGCTCGTGCACGACGGCCGCGACTCCCCCGTGCCCGGCCTGGCGCATTCGGGCCCCGCCTGCGTCGCCGAGCTTCCGGGGCGCTGCACGGGCGGTGTCTGGCTGGACCGTACGGGCCGGCTGCTCGCCCTCGACCAGGAGCTGGACGGGCGTACGAAGACGGTGGTGGTCGACCTGGAGCGCGGCGGCGAGACCAGCCCGCTGCTCCAGATCACGGAGCGGAGCAACGACCGGCTGCTGCTGGCCGACCCGGACAGCGGCCTGCTGGTGCTGCGGTCCGACGCGGCCGGGCACGACCGGCTGGGCTGGGGTGTGCTGGGCAGCGCGCTGCCGGTGCGCTTCCCGGAGTGCCTGCGGCTGCCGGACGCCGCGCTCCAGCCGTTCGCGGTGCAGCCGGGGCAGGCGCTCGCGCCGGAGAGCAGCGCGGTGGCGTTCCGCGTCGACGCGGCGGGCGGCACCTGGCTGGGCGTGTGGCGGCCCGCGGAGCGCAGGCTGCGGCAGCTGGCGGCCCCGCGCGGGTGGCTGGCGGGGGCCGGGCTGTGGGCGGCGGACGGCGAGCTGCGGCTGCCGTTCGTGACGCCGACGGCGCCGTGCGGGCTGGCCCGGCTGCCGGCCCGGGCCACGGGGCTCGTGGAGCGGGAGGCGCCCGCCGGGGAGTCTGGGCCACGCACGGAGATCGCCGTACGGCACTCCCGCCCCTCGGATGCCCCGCTACCGGACAAATTTCCCGAAGACCCACCACCTGCCAACTTCCCGCCCAGAGCCGCACGATGGGTACGATTCTCACCGGCCCCGTCCCCAACTCCCCCGGTGGCGCTGCGAGTAGACCGCGCGGACGGGCGGCCGAAGGTGCGCTGCGAGGCCCCACCGCCCACCGCCTCCACACCATCCACACAACCGGAACCCGTAACCCAGGAACCGTACGCCGCGCCCGCGCATCCCCTTCCTTGCAGGCCGGTGCCGCTGCAGCAGGCGCCCCTCGCGGCCCGGGAGGCCCGGTAGAGCAAGATCTTTCGCACCGTTAGGATCGGGCGGGGGCTACGCAGCCGGTTGACCGGCCACCGACGGGTGTTGCCGCGGCAATCCCAGCGGTTCGCTGGGAGAGGTCCCGACGCGTACAGCTGTAAGCGATCTGACGGAGTGACTCCTCGCATGTCCGAAGCCCGAACCGACACGACCCAGGCGCGCCAGTACGACGCCGCCCAGGCCGCCGCGGCGGCAGGCGCCGGCAAACACCGTGGCCCGGCCGCCTCGGAGGACGCCGACGCGTCCCCGAACGGCCGGCACCGCCGGAGCAAGCAGACGCAGGACGCCTGAGGCGGGTCCGTACGGCAACGGCCGTGGCCGCCGCACCGCATTCCAGGGGTACGGGGGCCACGGCCGCTGTCGTGCGCGCCGGGCGGTCAGCGGTGCTTGAGGCCGAGCACCTCCGCCGCCGCGAACGTCTCCTGCGGCGGGCGCTCCGCGTAGTACGGCGTCAGCGCCTCGTCCAGCTCCGCGTACGTGAAGACGTCCTTCGCGGTGTCGAACTGCGCCGCCACCTTCGGCCGTTCGACCACCGCGACCATGCCGCCGTGCACGACGAGCAACTGCCCGTTGACCCGTGCCGCCGCCGGCGAGGCCAGGTAGCCGACCAGCGGCGCGACGTGCTCGGGGGCCAGCGCGTCGCGGGACCCGTCCGCCGGCACCTCGAACCCGGCGAAGACGTCCTCGGTCATCCGGGTGCGGGCTCTGGGGCAGATCGCGTTGGCGGTGACCCCGTACTTGGCCAGGGCCAGCGCGCAGGACGTGGTGAGGCCGACGATGCCGCCCTTGGCCGCCGCGTAGTTGGGCTGGCCCGCCGAGCCCGCGAGGAACGCCTCGGACGAGGTGTTGACGATCCGCCCGTACACCGCGGACCCGGCGGCCTTGGACCGCTCGCGCCAGTGGGCGGCGGCGAAGTGCGTGGTGTTGAAGTGGCCCTTGAGGTGGACGCGGATCACCGAGTCCCACTCGTCCTCCGTCATGGAGAACACCATCCGGTCGCGCAGGATGCCCGCGTTGTTGACCAGGACGTCCAGCTTCCCCCAGCGCTCGACGGCCAGCCCGACCAGGCCGCGCGCCGTCTCGTGGTCGGCGACGTCGCCGAGGTGGGCGACGGCCTCGCCGCCCGCCGCGCGGATCTCGGCGGCGGTCTCCTCGGCCGGGCCCGCCGACGCCGCGCCGGAGCCGTCCCGGCCCGGCTGCCCGTAGTCGTTGACGACGACGGCCGCGCCGAGCCCGGCCAGTTCCAGCGCCTCGGCCCGGCCCAGGCCGCGGCCGGCCCCGGTGACGATCGCGGACAGTCCCTCAAGCGGCCGTGCGGTGGGAGCGCTCACGGTGCCGGCTTCCTCTCGGTCGGTGTGCGTACGCGGCGGGGCGGGCCCTGTAGGGCCGGTACGGTCAGATCTCGATGCACGTACGGAGGGCGGCGCCGGTCCGCATCTGCTCCAGCGCCTCGTTGACCTCGGCGAGCCGGACCCGGTGGGTGATCAGCCCCGCCAGGTCGATCCGGCCGGCGCGCCACAGGGCGATGGCCCGCTCGTAGGACCGCAGCACGTCCCCGCCCCCGTACAGCGACGGCAGGATGCGCTTCTCGTCGAAGAACAGCTCGAACATGTTGACCTGGAAGTGGTCGTCCACCGCCCCCGCACCGACCACGCAGAGCGTGCCGCCGCGCCGCGTCGCCTCGTAGGCGGTGCGGGCGGTGGCGGCCTTGCCGACGACCTCGAAGACGTAGTCGAAGCCCTCGCCGCCGGTGATCCGCTGCTTGGCGTCGGCCAGCTCCTCCGGGGCCACCGCCTCGGTCGCGCCGAAGCGCAGCGCCGCCTCGCGCCGCGAGACCACCGGGTCCACCGCGACGATCTGCGCGGCCCCGCACACCCGCGCACCCTGGACGGCGGAGATGCCGACCCCGCCGCAGCCGATGACGGCGACCGACGCGCCGGGCTCCACCCGCGCGGTGTTCATCGCGGCGCCCAGCCCCGTCGTCACCCCGCACCCGATCAGCGCCGCGATCTCGTACGGCACGTCGTCGGGGATCGGCACGGCGCAGTCGGCGGCGACGACCACCTCCTCGGCGAAGGTGCCGGTGCCCGCGAAGCCGAAGACGTCGGACGGATCGGCCGCGGCGCGGCGGAAGTTGGGCGTCCCGGCGTTCATGAAACCCGCCAGGCACAGCTGGGTCTGGCCGCGCTTGCACGACGGACACGTACCGCAGGCGGGCAGCCAGCACATCAGCACCCGGTCCCCCGCCGCGAGCCCCTGGACGCCCTCGCCCACCTCCGTGATCTCGCCCGCGCCCTCGTGCCCGGGGACGAAGGGCGCGGGCTGCGGCAGCACCCCGCTCATCGCGGACAGGTCGGAGTGGCACAGCCCCGTGGCCCGGATGCGCACCCGCACCTTCCCCGGGCCGAACCCGACCGCCTCGACGTCGTCGACGACTTCCAGCTTGTCCTGCCCTGTCTGGTGCTGAATCGCTGCGCGCATGGTGCGCTCCCTTCGCGGGGCGGCCGGGTCCTGGTGGGGTGTCGCGGGCGCCGCAGCGCCGCCTCAGGCGCCGGACGGGCTGATGTCGATCACGGTGTCGGCGAGCACCGGCGCGTCGTCCCGGTCGGCCGCCGTGACCGACACCAGGACCCGGCCCGGCTCCTGCCACATGCGCACGCGGAGCGTCTCGCCGGGGTAGGCCACCCCGGCGAACCGGGTCGTGTACGCGGCGACGCGCGCCACGTCGCCGTCCAGCACCTCGTCCACCACCGCCTTGAGCGTGACGCCGTACGAGCACAGGCCGTGCAGGATCGGCCGGTCGAAGCCGGCCAGCTTGGCGAACTCGGGGTCGGCGTGCAGCGGGTTCCAGTCGCCGGACAGGCGGTAGAGCAGCGCCTGGTCCTCGCGCAGGTGCCGTTCGACGGTGCGGTCCGGGGCGCGTTCCGGCAGCTCCAGGCGGTTGGAGGGCCCGCGCTCACCGCCGAAGCCGCCCTCGCCGCGGACGAAGATCTGTGTGTCGCAGGTCCACAGCGGGCCCTCGTCGTCGGCCGTCTCGGACCGCAGCACGATGACGGCGGCCTTCCCCTTGTCGTACACGGCGGGCACGGTGGCGGTCGTGACGGCGCGCCCCCGTACGGGGATCGGCCGGTGGACGGTCACGGTCTGGCCGCCGTGCAGGACCGCGGCGAGGTCGACGTCGATGCCGGGCGCGGACAGGCCGCCGGCCAGCGCCATCCCGCCGCCCGCCACGGTCGCGAAACTGGGCAGCACGTGCAGCCGGCTCTCCAGCGTGTAGCGCAGCTCGCCGGGGTCGGTGGCGGGGACGCCCGCGCCGATGCCGAGGTGGTAGAGCTGGACGTCCTTGGGCTCCCACGCCAGCTCGGTGGTCTTCGGCTCGGCGGCGGTGGCCTTGGCGGCGTCGATGGGCATGGGTCTGCTGCTCCTTCACCACGGTGGGAAGACCCCGGCCCGGCCGTCCGCACCGTCGGCCGTGCCGGGGTCGCCTGCGGTCGGCCGTCCGCGCCGTCGGGTCCGGTCGGCACGGGATACGTGTGTGCGCGTACCGCACCCGCCGCTCGTTCTAGAACGCGTTCTATCCGACGGCATCCATGTATAGCCGATCCGGCAGGAGCCGGGAACCCCTGACGACCCGTCAGCCAGACGGGCGGCGACGGCGGTGCGCCGCCCGTGACATTTGTCCCCGTCGGCCGACTACATTCGCACCTGCCGGGGCCACGGACGGCGCCGTACCGTCCTGACCAGGGCCCGAACAGGAAAGAGGCAGTGCGCGACGTGCGGAAGAACAGACGGAGCGAGCCGGACGGGGACCACGGGCAGGACGCCCGGGACCGCCGGGGCACCGGCCGGTGGCGGTCCGGCACCCTCAGGGTGCCGGGCTGGGCCGCCATCCCCGGCGGGGCCGGGGACTGCGGGGACGGGCCGGCGACGCCACGGGAGAAGCACCGGCGCAAGGGCAAGGCCCCCAACAGCTTCACCTTCCTGCCGTGGCTGCTGATGGGCATCGGCGCCCTGTCCAACATCTTCAGCGGCAAGACCCAGAACACCTGGCTCGCGGGCCTCGGGCTGCTCACCTTCAATTCCCTCTACGTCTTCGTCGTCTTCTCGGCCTTCAACCCCCGTTACCGCGACTCCCGCGTCCCGGTCTACGGGCTCGCCGCGCTGACCGCGGTCACCTACGCGATCACGATCGGCTTCGGCCACGCCTGGCTGCTGTTCTTCCCGCTGCTGTCCCTGGCGTCCGGCACCGTCCGCGTCCTGCGCGGCAAACCCCACTTCGTCCTGCTCTTCGTCCTCAGCGCCTCCGCCGGCGCCGTCGCGGGCGTACGCGCCGGCGACGGCTGGAACGCCTCCGCCATCGGCTACGGCACCTTCATCTCCGGCATGGTCGCCGCCACCGTCCTGAGCCTCTTCGACAACATCAAGCAGCTCGACGAGACCCGCCAGGAGCTGGCCCGCACCGCCGTGGAGAAGGAGCGCCTGCGCTTCTCCCGCGACCTGCACGACCTGCTCGGCCACACCCTCTCGGTCGTCGTGGTCAAGGCCGAGGCGGTACGGCGGCTGGCGCCGCGCAACCTGGACGCGGCACTGGCCCAGGCCGCCGACATCGAGGCGGTCGGCCGCCAGGCGCTCACCGAGATCAGGGAAGCGGTCACCGGCTACCGCGAGGGCAGCCTGAGCACCGAACTGGACCGCGCGGCCTCCGCCCTCCAGGCCGCCGGCATCGAACATGTCGTCCGCCGCTCGGGCCCGCCGCTGCCCCCGCAGGCCGACGCGCTGCTCGGCTGGGTGGTGCGCGAGGGCGTCACCAACACCGTCCGGCACAGCGGCGCGGCCCGCTGCGAGATCGAGGTACGCACCGACGCCGCGGGCGACCGCGCCCGCCTGACCGTCACCGACGACGGCCGCGGCCCCGGCACGGGCGCGGCACCCCCCGCATCCGGCGGCACCGGCCTCAAGGGCCTGACCGAACGCCTCGCCAGCGCCGGCGGCACCCTCGACGCGGGCCCGGACGGCCGACGCGGCTTCCGGGTGGTGGCGGAGCTGCCGGTGGACCTGGACGAGGTGACGCCGGAACGCTGAGAGCCTGACCGCGCACACCCCGCATCTCCTGTACAACTTTCTCCTCAAGGGGTAACCCCCGCCTCGTACGGGACAACCTTCTAGCTATGTCCCGAGGGTCTACGATCGGAGAACCCTGTGCGCATGACTGACATCCAGCGCTGCGAGATCCGCCCCGGACGTCTGGTGGAGTGGACGCTGCACCCCGCGGTCGTCGAGACCGCGACGAGCCTGCCGCACGACACGCGCCCGCCCGCCTACATCCAGGAGTCGCACGTACGCACGGCACGGTCGGTACGCCAGGACGGCCTGTTCGTACCGACGTGGCTCGGCACCGCCTTCGACATACCGGGGAAGGCCGACCTCGACGTCCTCCAGGAGGCACTGCGCGCCTGGACACTCCGGCACGAGACGCTGCGCAGCGGTTTCCGCTGGGCCGGCGACGAGATGCGGAGATTCACGCTCGACGCGGACGCCGTGGTGCTGCACCGTACGGAGATCGGCGAATTCTCCGACGCGGCGGCGCTGACCCAGCACCTCCAGGACCGTTTCGACGCCGGGGCCGACGCGCTGTCCTGGCCGAACTTCATCTTCGCCGCGGTCGTCAGGGACGACAGCACCAGCGTCTACATGGCGTTCGACCACAGCAACGTCGACGCGTACTCGATCCAGCGCATCACCGCCGAGATCCACGAGCTGTACGCGGCCGGCCTCGACAGCCGCACCGTGGACACGGCACCCGTCGCCAGCTACGTCGACTTCTGCGCCACCGAACGCTCCAGCGCCGACCAGGTCGACGACACGCACGAGGTCGTCGCCCGCTGGCGCAAGTTCATCGCCCAGTGCGACGGGAAGCTGCCGAACTTCCCCGTCGACCTCGGCCTCGACCCCGAAGGGCCGCTGCCCACGCAGAAGTTCATGCACGAGATGCTGGTGGACGACGCCACGGCGGCGGCCTTCGAGGCGTACTGCCGCCCGTACGGCGGGAGTTTCATCGGCGTCCTCGCGGCCACCGGCCTGATCGTCCGCGACATCGGCGGCCAGGAGGTGTACCGCACCGTCGTCCCCTTCCACACCCGGGCGAGGTCCCAGTGGTCGGACTCGGTGGGCTGGTACGTGGGCGGCGCGCCGATCGAGGTCCCCGTGGGGCAGGCGCCGGACTTCGACGGCGCCATGCGGATGGTCCGCGCCGCGCTGCGGGAGAACCGGCCGCTGTCCCGCGTCCCGCTCGCCCGCGTGCTCCGGCTGCTGGGCGCGGATTTCCGGCCCACGTCCCCCGACCTGTACTCGATCGTCTCGTTCGTCGACGCGCGCGCCGTCCCGGGCTCCGAACGGTGGGAGCACCTCAAGGCGTACGGGCTGATCCGGGTCTCCTACGGCGACCAGGTGTGCGCGTGGATCACCCGGCTGCACGAGGGCCTGCAGTTCGCCGGCCGCTACCCGGACACCGACATCGCGTACGGCAACCTACGGCTGTACGTCGAGCGGCTGCGGGAACTCATCGTCTCGGTGGCACGGGAGGGCGCGGCGTTACCCGCCTGACGTACCGGCTCACCGCCCGGGGCCCTTTCGCGGGGGCCCCGGCCGGGGGCTGGCTAGGCTTGTCCCATGACTGACCCGGGCGGCGAGCAGGCCGAAGCGTGCGTGAAGGTTCTCCTCGCCGAGGACCAGGGGATGATGCGGGGCGCGCTGGCGCTGCTGCTCAACCTGGAGGACGACATGGAGGTCGTCGCGCAGGTGCCGGCCGGGGACCAGATCGTGCCGGCGGCACTGGAGGCCAGGCCGGACATCGCGCTGCTGGACATCGAGCTGCCGGGGCGCAGCGGCCTGGACGCCGCCGCCGAGCTGCGCGAGAAGCTGCCGTCCTGCAAGGTGCTGATCGTGACCACGTTCGGGCGGCCCGGGTACCTGCGGCGGGCGATGGAGGCCGGTGCGTCCGGCTTCCTGGTGAAGGACGGCCCGGTGGAGGACCTGGCGGCGGCGATCCGGCGGGTGCTGGCCGGGGAGCGCGTCATCGACCCCGGACTGGCCGCCGCCGCGCTCAGCGCGGGCCCGAACCCGCTGACCCAGCGCGAGCGCGACGCGCTGACCGCGGCCGTGGACGGCGCGACCGTCGCCGACATCGCGGGCAAGCTGCACCTGTCGCAGGCCACCGTCCGCAACTACCTCTCGGCGGCCATCGGCAAGACCGGGACGCGCAACCGCATGGAGGCGGTGCGCACCGCCCGCCAGAACGGCTGGCTGTAGTCCCCCGGCGGCTACCCGGCCGTCCCCTCCTGCAAGTAGCTCTCGTATCCCTTCGCGTCCAGCAGGCCGCCGGCCTCGGCGGGCCGGATCAGGCGGAACACGACCAGCCAGCCCGCGCCGTACGGGTCGTCGTTGATCTGTTCCGGGGTGTCGTTGACGGTGTCGTTGACCACGAGCACCGTGCCGGTCAGCGGCTGGTAGACCTCGGTGACCGCCTTGACCGACTCCAGCGAGCCGAACGCGTCGCCCGCCTCGAACCGCTCGCCCGCCTTGGGCAGTTCGGCGTAGACGATGTCACCGAGCTGCCGCTGCGCGTGTTCGGTGATGCCGACGGTGACCTGATCGCCCTTGATCCGGACCCATTCGTGGTCCTTGGTGTACGAAAGATCCGCGGGGATGTTCGCCATGCCGCGGACGGTGCCACCGCGCCCCGGCGGAGGCAAGGCTTCCGGCGGGGCGCGGGCACGGCGGGCCCGGGGCGGGCGGCCGGCTACGTCCGCAGGTACGACGCGCCGTTGACGTCCAGGACCGTGCCCGAACTCCACTGCGCCTCGGGCGAGGCCAGCCACCGTACGGCCGCCGCGACCTCCTCGGGCGCCGCCACCCGGCCGAACGGGCTCTGCGCGCGGATCGCCGCGCCCTCGGCGCCGGACAGCCGGTGCGCCACCCGGTCGGTGTCGACGAAGCCGGGCGCGACGGACGCCACCGCGATGCCGTACGGGGCGAGGGCGACGGCGAGCGACTGGCCGAGCGCGTGCACGGCGGCCTTGGTCGCGCCGTAGGCGGGGTGGTCGGGCTCGCCGCGGAAGGCGCCGCGGGAACCGACGTTGACGATGCGTCCTCCGGTGCCCTGCGCGATCATCGCCTGGGCCGCGCCGTGGCTGAGGTGGGCGGTGCCGAGCAGGTTGACCTCGACGTGCTGCTGCCAGGCGGCGGTCCAGTCCTCGTACGAGGTGGTCGCGGGCGGGTGCGGGGTGTTGACGGCGGCGTTGTTCACCAGCACGTCGAGGCCGCCGAGAGCTTCGACGGCCGCACCGACCAGGGCGGCGGCGCCGGCCGGGTCGGCGAGGTCGGCGCCGAGCAGGACGTGGCCGCTGCCGGGCAGCGCGGCGAGGGTCTGCTCGGCCTCGGCGCGCCGCGAACCGTAGTGCACCGCGACCCGGTCGCCGTTCTCGGCGAAGGCGCGGGCCACGGCCCGGCCGAGGCCGCGCGAGGCGCCGCTGACCAGGACCCGGCGGCCGGTGGCGGGGAAGGCCGGGACGGGGGGTACGGGGGCGGGTTCAGCCATGGTGGGCGTCCTCGGGGCGGCGGGGCAGGGCCAGGACCATCAGCAGCACGCTCGCCAGCAGGATGACCGTGCCGACCTGGAAGGCGAGGCCGTACCCGTCGGCCATCGCCGCGGGGCCGCCGTGTTCGCCCGTGATCCGGGAGGCGGCGACGGTGGACAGGATCGACAGGCCGAGCGCGCCGCCCATCTGCCGCGAGGTGTTGATCAGTCCGGAGACCAGGCCCTGGTCGGAGGGCGCGGCACCGGAGGTGGCAATCGAGGCGACCGGCGTCGCCGTCAGCCCGGCGCCGAAGGCCATCAGGACGCCGGGGCCGAGCAGCGTGCCGAGGTAGGTGCCGTCGGCGCCCATCTGCCCCTGCCAGACCATTCCCGCGGCGGATATCAGCGCGCCGGCGACGGCCAGGCTCTTGGCGCCCACCCGGTTCATCAGGCGCGGCGCGATCTTCGAGCCGAGCACGATGCTCAGCGAGTGCGGGATGAAGGAGAGCCCGGCCTCCAGCGGCGTGTAGTCGAGGACGTTCTGCACGTAGAGGGAGAGGAAGTACCACATGGAGAACATCGCGGCGCCGGCCAGCACCATGGCGCTGTTCGCCGCGTACACCGACCGCAGCCGGAAGAGCGTGAGCGGCATCAGCGGCGCCTTCGTACGGGCCTCCACCAGCACGAACGCCAGCAGCACCAACAGGCCCGCCGCCAGGGGCAGCAGCGCGACCGCCGACGTCCAGCCGTGCGACTCGGTCTGCACGATGCCGTACGCCACCAGCGCGAGGCCCGCCGTCACCAGCAGCGCGCCGGGGAGGTCCAGGCGCCGCCCCTGCCCGCGGCGGCTCTCGTCGAGCCAGAGCACCGCACCGGCCAGCACCAGCGCGCCGACCGGCACGTTGATCAGCAGCACCCAGCGCCAGGACAGGTACTCGGTCAGCACGCCGCCGACGAGGCCGCCGACGGCGCCGCCGCCCGCGCCGACCGCGGTCCAGGTGGCGATGGCGCGAGTGCGCGCGGGGCCCGCGGGGAAGGCGGTGGTGAGGATGGTGAGGGTGGCTGGGGAGAGCACGGCGGCGCCGACGCCCTGGACCGTACGGGCGGCGATCAGGTGCCAGGACTCCTGCGCCAGGCCGCCCGCCAGGCTGGCCAGGGTGAAGAGGGTGAGCCCCACGACGAATATGCGCTTGCGCCCGAAGAGGTCGGCCATCCGGCCGCCGAGCAGCATGAAGCCGGCGAAGGTGATCACGTAGGCGTTGACGACCCATTGCAGGCCCAGTTCGCTCAGTCCGAGTCCGGTGCGCATGCTGGGCAGCGCGACGTTGACGACCGAGACGTCGAGGACGACGAGGAACTGTCCGGCGCAGACCAGCAGCATCACCAACCAGGCGGGCGGGGGCGTGCGTCGGGCGCTTTCGGGCAGCGTGGTGGGAGTGACTGTCGGGGGCATGGTCTCCATAGTTGCACCCGGCACGCGACGGTGACATCGGAATATCGGCCCGGCCTCGGCCGCCACCCGACCTAGTCCTCCCGTCGTACGCCGGGCGGACGCGGACACCGGGTACGGAGGGGGGCATTCCGGGCCGGTACGGTCACGCCCTGCGCAGGAGCGTGACGACCGCGGCGCCGCCCAGACCGATGTTGTGGGCCAGGCCCACCCGCGCCCCCGGCACCTGCCGCGCCCCGGCCGTGCCGCGCAGCTGCCACACCAGCTCGGCGGCCTGCGCCAGGCCGGTCGCGCCGAGCGGGTGCCCCTTGGAGATCAGCCCGCCGGACGGGTTCACCACCCACCGGCCGCCGTGTGTGGTGGCCCCTTCCTCGGCGAGCTTGCCCGACTCCCCTTCCGCGCACATGCCGAGCGCCTCGTACGTCAGCAGCTCGTTGACCGAGAAGCAGTCGTGCAGCTCGACCACGTCCACGTCCTCGATGCCGAGTCCGCTCGCCTCGTACGCCTGCCGGGCCGCCGCCCTCGACATCGGCCTGCCGACGACGTCGATGCAGGACCCGGAGGCGAAGCTCAGCTCCGTGTCCGTCGTCATGGCCTGCCCGGCGATCTCCACCGCCCGGTCCGCCAGTCCGTGTTCGCGGACGAACCGCTCGGAGGCGACGACGGCGGCGGCCGCGCCGTCGGAGGTCGGCGAGCACTGGAGCTTGGTCAGCGGCCGGTGGACGGTCCGGGCGGCGAGGATCTCCTCGACCGTGTAGACGTCCTGGAACTGGGCGTTCGGATTGTCCGCCGAGTGCCGGTGGTTCTTGGCGCCGACCGCGGCGAGCTGCCGTTCGGTGGTGCCGTACCGGTCCATGTGCTCGCGCGCGGCGTTGCCGAAGATCTGGGCGGTCGGCGGCGTCATCTCGAAGCCGTGCGCGGCGGCCATCACGCCGTAGTGCCGGGCCACGGGCGACGTCGCGAAGTCGCCGCCGTCGGCGCCGCCGCCCAGGGCGCCGCGTTTCATCTTCTCGAAGCCGAGGGCCAGTACACAGTCGTTGAGGCCGGAGGCGACGAACTGCCGGGCCATCATCAGCGCGGTCGAGCCGGTCGCGCAGTTGTTGTTGACGTTGTAGACGGGGATGCCGGTCAGGCCCAGCTCGTAGACGGCGCGCTGCCCGGCCGTGGACGCCTGGTAGCAGTAGCCGGCCGGCACCTGCTCGATGCCGCTGTACGGGACCCCGGCGTCGGCGAGGGCCTTGCCGCCCGCCTCCTTCGCCATGTCCCAGTACGGCCAGTCCCGTGTCTCGGGCTTCTCGAACTTCGTCATACCGACGCCGATGATGTACGCCTTGCCGGCCATGTCCGTCCTCCTCGTCGGTGGCGCCCGCGTCAGACGACCGGGCGCGGTTCGGGGTCCCTGGGCAGGCCGAGCAGCCGCTCCGCGACGACGTTCAGCTGCACCTGTGTCGTACCGCCCGCGATCGTCAGGCAGCGCGACATCAGGAAGCCGTGCAGGGCGCGTCCCGCGTCGCCCTCGCCCGTCGCGCCTTCCGGGCCGAGGAGTTCGAGCGCCAGCTCGGCGACCTTCTGCTGGTGCGCCGTCTGCACCAGCTTGCGGATACTGGCTCCGGCGCCCGGTTCCAGCCCGGAGACCTGCTGGAGGGTGGTGCGCAGCCCGATGCACGCCAGCGCGTGCGCCTCGGCGGCGAGCGCGCCCACGCGCTCGCGCACCGCGTCGTCCAGCCCCGCCGACCGCTCGATCAGCGCCTCCAGGCCGGTGCCGAAGGTCACCTGGTCGGCCATGTGGACGCGCTCGTTGCCGAGTGTGTGCCGGGCCACCCGCCAGCCGTCGCCCACCTCCCCCACCACCGCGTCCGCCGGCAGCAGCACGTCGTCGAAGTAGACCTCGCAGAAGAGGGAGTCGCCGGTGATCTCTTTCAGCGGCCGCACCTCGACGCCGGGGGCCGCCATGTCGACCAGGAAGAACGTCAGCCCCTGGTGCTTGGGCGCGCCGGGGTCCGTGCGGGCGAGCAGGATGCCGTGGTCCGCCCGTTGGGCCGCCGAGGTCCACACCTTCTGGCCGTTGACGCGCCAGCCGCCGTCCACCCGCTCGGCCCGGGTGCGCAGTGCGGCCAGGTCGGAACCGGCCTCCGGCTCGGAGAACAGCTGGCACCACGACTGGTCGCCGCGGAGCGTCGGCAGCAGGTGGCGCTCCTTCTGTTCCGGCGTCCCGTAGGTGATCAGCGAGGGCACCACCCAGGTCGCGATGCCCAGGCCGCCGACTTCGACGCCCGCCGCGCGCAGCTCCCGCTGGATCGCGAGCTGTTGGACGGGGCCCGCGCCCAGGCCGTACGGGGCGGGCAGGTGCGGCGCCGCGTATCCGGTGGGCGCCAGTTCGCGGCGTACGGCGGCGGGGCCGAGGCCGCGTACCGCGCCGATCACCTCGCGGGCCTGCTCGCGGTAGGCGGCCGCCTCGCGCGACCGCTCCGCCGGCAGGTCCGTGCGCAGCTCGCGCCGGGCGCCCCGCGCGCCGAGCCCGGCCGCCCGCAGCCGGTGCGCGGTACCGCTGCCGAGCAGCTGGCGGGCCACGGTCGCCCGCCGCAGGTACAGGTGCGCGTCGTGCTCCCAGGTGAAGCCGATGCCGCCGAGGAGCTGGATGCAGTCCTTGGCGCAGGTGAAGGCGGCGTCCAGGGCGGTGGCCGCGGCCAGCGCGCCGACGAGGCCGCGGGTCGCGGGGTCCTCGTCCGCCGCGCGCGCCGCGTCCCACGCCAGGGCGCGCGCCTGCTCGACGCGTACGAGCATGTCGGCGCAGAGGTGCTTGACGGCCTGGAACCTGCCGATCGGCCCGCCGAACTGCTCGCGTACGGTCGCGTGCTCCGACGCGGTGTGCAGCGCCCAGGCCGCCGTGCCGCACGCCTCGGCGGCGAACAGCGCCGCCGCCAGATCCCGTACGAGGCCGGTGTCGATGTCCAGCACCCGGCCGGCCGGTACGCGGACGCCCTCGGCCGCGACACCGGCGGTCGGGCGCGTCGGGTCGGCGGCGGTGTCCGGCACCCGTACGGACAGCGCGTCGGCGTCGGCGGCGAGCCAGACGGTGCCCGTCGGCGCCTCGGCCGCCAGGACGATCAGGTCGGCGTCGCCACCGCCGAGGACGGGCGGCGCCGCGCCGTCCAGTACGTAGCCGCCGTCCGTCAGGGCCGCGCGCAGCGTGCCCGCGCCGAGTGCGACGGCGCCGACGCGTTCGCCCGCCGCCAGGGCGCGCACGAGGCCGGGGGCGCCGCCGCGCCGCAGCAGTTCGGAGGCGAGCACGCTGGGCAGGTACGGCCCCGGCAGCGCGGCGCGGCCGGTCTCCTCCAGCACCACGGCGAGGTCGAGGAGGCTGCCGCCGCCCCCGCCGTCCGCCTCGGGCAGGTGCGGGCCGAGCAGGCCCATCGCGGCGAGCCCGTCCCAGTACGCGGGGCGTCCGCGCCGGCCGGGCCCGGCGTCCAGCAGCTTGCGCAGCTCCTCCGGCGGCACGGTGCGGGCCGCCCACCCCCGTACCGCCTCGGCCAGGTCCTGGTGTTCCGGTGTGATGGCGATACCCATGGCGGGCACAGTAGAACAGGTTCCAAACTGACGGTAGGTCAGATCGGGGTCGCATCGCGGGCCGGACGGGCGGGCCGGACGGCCGGGCCCGGTGTCCGGGATTCGCGACCGGGACCCACCTCCCGGACCCGCGTTCGGGGTCCGCCCCGCCCGGCCGCGTGTTACCGGCACGTACGATCCGTCGTTGTGAGTCACCGCCGCACGCCCCGGTGACCGTACGACTAGGAGGAATCCCCATGGCCGCCGCGAACGCCCCCAAGCCGGAGACACTCGCCGCATTCGAGGCGGCCAAGGGCTTCATGCCCCTCGACGAGGGCCTCGCGCTCTACGCGGCCGCCGCGCAGGCCGCCGCGCTGGGGCTGCCGCTCGCGGAGGTCGGCACCTACTGCGGCCGCTCCACGATCCTGCTCGCCGACGCCGCACGCGCGGCCGGCGTGACGGCCGTCACCGTCGACCACCACCGCGGCAGCGAGGAGCAGCAGCCCGGCTGGGAGTACCACGACCCCTCCGTGGTCGACCCGGAGGTCGGCCTGATGGACACCCTGCCCACCTTCCGCCGCACGCTGTACGCGGCCGGCCTGGAGGACCACGTCGTGGCACTGGTGGGCCGCTCCCCGCAGATCGCCGCGATCTGGAACACGCCCGTCGGCCTGGTCTTCGTCGACGGCGGGCACACCGACGAGCACGCCACCGCCGACTACGAGGGCTGGGCGCCGCACGTCGCCCCCGGCGGGCTGCTCGTCATCCACGACGTCTTCGCCGACCCGGCGGACGGCGGCCAGGCCCCGTACCGCGTCTACCGCCGCGCCCTGGAATCCGGCGCCTTCACCGAAATGTCGGCACACGGATCGCTGCACGTACTGCGTCGCACCGGCGAAGGCCACTGACCTCCCCACTACGATCGCGATGTGTCGAACGGCAGTACATTCCCCCCGCGCCGCCGCTTCGGCGGCACCCTCGTCGTCGTCCTGGCCGCGCTGCTGGCCGCCTGCGCCGCCGGCTGGCTGATCTGGCGGTCCGCGAGCGGCCACGGCGGCGGCAGACCGCCGAAGGCGCTGCCCGCACCCAGCCCGGACGCGCCGGCCCCGGCCTCGCCGGGTCCGCACACGCCCGGCGAGGCCGGCCGGGACGGCAAGGGCGACGAGGCCGGGACCGGCGGCCGGGCCGGCACCCGCCTCAAGGGCAAGGTCGTCCTCATCGACCCCGGCCACAACACCCGCAACCGCGACCACACCCGGGAGATCGCGCGCCAGGTGGACGTCGGCAACGGGCGCAAGGAGTGCGACACCACCGGCACCTCCACCAACGACGGGTACGCCGAGGCGTCCTTCACCCTCGACGTGGCGCGCCGCGCCCGCACCCTCCTCCAGGCCGAGGGCGCCAAGGTCGTCTTCACCCAGGACGGCGACCGCCCGTACGGCCCGTGCGTGGACGAGCGCGCCCGCGCCGGGAACGAGGCCGGGGCCGACGCCGCCGTCTCCGTGCACGCCGACGGCGCGGGCGAGGGGAACCGGGGCTTCCACGTGATCCTCCCCGCCCGCGTCACCGCGGGCACGGCGGACACCTCCGCCATCGTCGGCCCATCCCGGCGGCTCGGCGAACACCTGGCGGGCCGGTTCGTGGCACTGACCGGGAGCGCCCCGGCCAATTACGTCGGCGGCGGAACCGGCCTGGACGTGCGCTCCGACCTGGGCGGCCTCAACCTCTCCCGTATTCCCAAGGTGTTCCTGGAGTGCGGCAATATGCGGGACGCGAAGGACGCCGCGCAATTGACCGACGCGAAATGGCGGGAAAAGGCCGCGCGCGGGATCAGCGAGGGCATTGCGGACTTCCTGGCGGAGTAGCCGCCGACAGGACGGCCCACAGGATCCGGCGGTAGGTTCCCCCTTACGATGGTGGGCCACCCCGTGCCTCGCCACGCGCCCACCAGCGCCCAGGCAGCGACCGCGACGACCAGAACACCGGAACCGACAAAGGACCCTTACGTGAACATCCGCTCCCTCACTAGAGGCGACGGCGTGGTGATCGGAGCAGCGGTGTTGCTGTTCATCGCCTCGTTTCTCGACAGCAGCTCGTACGACGGCTCCGACTGCACCGGCAGCTTCTGCCCGAAAATCACTTCCACGAACGCGTGGGACGCGCTGCCCCTGCTGATGGGCGTATACCTGGGCGGCGTGATCGCGGCCGCCCTGATCGTCGTGGCGCGTGCCCTGCCGCAGCCGCTGAAGGTGGCCGGCCTCGACCTCGGCCAGTTCGGCGTCGCGTTCTCCGTGTTCGTCGCCTGGCTCGCCTTCTGGACGATCGTCAGCGCCTCCGGCGCGGGCGCCGGCCTGATTCTCGGTCTGATCGCCGCTCTCATTCTGGCGGGCGCGGCCGTGGCCACCCCGCTCGTCCCCGCCCTCAAGGCCGGTCTCGTCCCGGCCCCGCGGCCGCAGGCCCCGTCCCCGTACGGCGCGGCCCCCGGCCAGGGCTACGGCTACCCCGGTGCCCACCAGCAGCAGCCGGCCCCCGGCGGGTACGGCTACCCGGGCGCCCACCAGCCCGGCCAGCCGCAGCCGGGCCAGGGCCAGCCGGGCCCGCAGACGTTCGGCGGCCAGCAGCCCGCGCCGGCCGCCGCGCAGCAGCCCGCCGCCCCCGCGGCGGAGTTCGCGCCGTTCTGGTTCGCGGTGCCCGTCGCGCGCCCACTGTACGGCGAGGACGGCACGCCGACGCCGATCGCCGAGCTGGCGCCCGGCACCTGGTACCTGGCCGTCGACCAGCGCGGCCCGGCGCTCGTCGCGCAGACCCAGGACGGGCGCCGCGGCGTCCTCCAGGACACCACCGGCATCCAGCGCGGCTGACACCCGCACGCGCGCACCGCACGGCCCCTCGCCCCCAAGCGAGGGGCCGTCGCCGTAACGTCCCCCTTTCCTTCCCCCTCCCCCGCCTCGTACAGTGCACCCACCGCACCTGACACACCGTCAGCAGGCCGGTACGGGAGGGGCACCGCCATGCGACTCGGCCTGGCACTCGGCTACTGGGGCCGCGGCCCCGAGCCCCGGCACGTCGAACTGGCCCAGGAGGCCGAGCGGCTGGGCTACGACTCCGTATGGACAGCGGAAGCCTGGGGCTCCGACGCGTTCACCGCGCTCACGTGGATCGCGGCCCACACGTCCCGCATCAAACTGGGCACCGCCGTCGCCCAGATGGCCGCCCGCACGCCCACCGCCACCGCCATGCAGGCCCTGACCCTGGACCACCTGTCCGGCGGCCGGATGCGGCTCGGGCTCGGCCTGTCCGGGCCGCAGGTGGTCGAGGGCTGGTACGGCCGCCCGTTCCCCGCGAGCCCCCTCACCGCCACCCGCGAGTACGTGGACATCGTCCGCCAGGTCCTGCGTAGGGAAGCCCCGGTGACCCTGGACGGCCGCTTCCACCCGCTCCCCTACCGCGGCCCCGACGCCACCGGCCTCGGCAAACCCCTCAAGCCCATCACCCACCCGCGCCGCGCCGACCTCCCGGTCCTCCTCGGTGCCGAGGGCCCCAAGAACATCGCCCAGACCACCCGCATCGCCGACGGCTGGCTCCCGCTGTACTGGTCGCCGTACCGCACCGACGCGTACGAGGCGCCGCTCGCCGGTGCCCCCGACGGCTTCCTGGTCGCGCCGATGGCCCTCGCGCAGGTCTGCGACGACGTCGCCGAGGGCCTCCTTCCCGTCAAGGGCATGCTCGCCTTCTACATCGGCGGCATGGGCCACGCGGCCCGCAACTTCCACGCGGACCTGATGTCCCGCATGGGCTACCCGGACGAAGCCCGCCGTATCCAGGAACTCTTCCGCCAGGGCCACCGCGCGGAAGCGGTCCGCGCCGTCCCCGACGCCTTCGCCGACGCCAT
The DNA here is from genome assembly GCF_044332485.1 of Streptomyces sp. NPDC017056. Classification (NCBI taxonomy): domain Bacteria; kingdom Bacillati; phylum Actinomycetota; class Actinomycetes; order Kitasatosporales; family Streptomycetaceae; genus Streptomyces; species Streptomyces sp. NPDC017056. The sequence goes on from NZ_JBIRPD010000001.1 coordinate 304,402, forward strand.
CTCCCTGACCGGCCCACGCGCCCGCATCGCCGACCGCCTCACCGCCTGGCGCGCGGGCCCGGTGACCGACCTCCTGGTCACCACCCAGGACCCGCACACCCTGCGGGTCCTGGCGGAACTCAACCAGTAGGGCGCCCCGCGCGCCCCGTTCCTCAGCTCCTCAGCTCCTCAGCCGAACGAGGAAACCGACAGCCACTCGTCCAGGAACGCCCGGTCGCCGGTGATCTCGACGCCGGGAGTGTCGGGCGAGAGGCGGCGGTAGTAGACGCGGAGCAGGTCGGCGGCTGGGGCGCTGAGGGTGACGGTGGCTTCTTCGGGAGTGTGGCGGTAGGTGGCGGCGGTGCCGCTGAGGTCGACGACCCAGTCGGCGTGGGTGCCGGGCGGGGTGTCGGTCGCGTGCAGGCGCAGGGTGCGGCCGGTACCGAGGAGGCGGTTGGACTCGTGGTCGGGCCGGAGGGTGGGGATCATGCAGATCAGCTGCGTGTACTCCTCGATGGTGTCGGCGGCCACCTCCGGGTCCAGGAGGAAGTCGGCGCCGGTCGTGGCCGCCGCGTCGGCCCGGTGGACGACCGTCTCGTGGGTCATCCGCCGTGCCCAGAAGCCGGACGGCTGCCCCGGCGCCCAGACCCAGATCGGGGTGTCGGGGCCGATCTCGCGCAGCGCCTCGGCGGTCAGCCGCCCGCTCTCGGCCAGCCAGGCGTCCAGTGCCGCCGGGTCGCTGCCCGCCGGGCCCTTGTACTCGGGGACCGAGTCGAACGGCACCATTTCGGTGGCCCGGGTCCGTACGGTCGTGTCGACCCAGCGGAGTGCGCCGCCGACGTGCCGTACGAGGTCTTCCAAAGTCCAGTCCGGACAGGTCGGTACGGTCGCCTTCAAGTCGCCGCCGCGTATCGTCTGCCGGAACGCGTCGGTCTCGGCGAGGACTTCGGCACAGTAACGCTCGTGGTCAAGTGTTCCGATCATGGTGGTCATGGATCGCACTGTAACGGCTGGAGTGTTCGGCCGGACGCCGGGCCCCGGCCCAACGGGACGGTGCTGTAGGGGGAGTTGTTTATTCCGGGCTTACGCGGCTACCCGGCCGTCATGTCCAGCAGACACCGGTACGGAAGCAGTCACGCGGCCACGGCCGTCACCGTCATCGCGGACGTCACCGCCCTGATCCTGGGCCTGTGGATCGCGATGTACCTGCTCGACGCGAACCGCGCCAACGACCTGGTGCACTTCGTCCAGGGCGCGGCGCGGTGGCTGGCGGGCTGGTCCTACAACCTGTTCACCTTCGACGCGGAGTGGCTGCGGACGCTGCTGAACTACGGGCTCCCGGCGCTCGTGTACCTCGTCGTCGGGCATGCGCTCGCGGCCCGCATCCGGCGCATCGAGCACTGAGGAGGCGGTGGGGCGGCAACGGGGCCGCCCCACCGGTCGGCGGCCGCGGTCAGCGGCAGCAGTCCGGGGCCAGGCCCGCCGGCAGGCGCTCGCCGCCGAAGACGGCGGTGGTCGCCTCGTCGCCCCCCAGCGCGGCCACGGCCAGCAGCATCGATCCCGCCGTCCAGGAGGTCTGTTCCTCGGGCCAGACGGCGTCGTCGTCGAAGACGTAGCCCGTCCAGTACATGCCGTTGTCGGCGCGCAGGTGCTGGACCCACTTGAGGATCTGCACGGCACTGTCGGACTCGCCCATCGCCCAGAGCGCCAGGGCCAGTTCGGCGCTCTCGCCGCCGGTGACCCACGGGTTGGGCAGCACGCAGCGCACGCCTAGCCCGGGGACCACGAAGTCCTCCCAGGCGGACTCGATGCGCTCCTTGGCGGCGGCGCCGCGCAGGGCGCCGCCGAGGACCGGGTAGTACCAGTCCATGGAGTAGCGCGCCTTGTCGAGGAAGCGCTCGGGGTGGTGCCGGATGGCGTGCCCGAGGCGGCCGAGGGCCAGTTCCCAGTCGGGCTGGGGCTCTTCGCGCTGGTCGGCGATGGCCAGGGCGCAGCGCAGCGCCTGGTAGACGGAGGAGGAACCGGTCAGCAGCGCATCGGGGACGGGCGTTCCGTCGTCCTCGCGCTTCCAGCCGATCTCGCCGCCGGGCTGCTGGAGGTCGAGGACGAACTCCATGGCCGCGTAGACGGCGGGCCACATGCGGTCGACGAAGGTGTCGTCGCCGGTGGACAGGTAGTGGTGCCAGACGCCGACGGCGATGTAGGCGCAGAAGTTGGTCTCGCGGCCGCGGTCGGTGGGGGCCGCGGCGTCCCCGTCGGCGTAGGCCGCGTACCAGGAGCCGTCCGGGTTCTGGTGCCGGGCCAGCCAGGCGTACGCGGCTTCGGCGCGCTCGTGCTCGCCGGCCGCGTCCAGGGCCATGGCGGCCTCGGTGTGGTCCCACGGGTCGAGGTGGTGGCCGCGGAACCAGGGGATGGCGCCGTCCTCGCGCTGTGCGGCCAGGATGCCGGCGACCGTGCGGGCCGCTTGTTCGGCGGTGAGCACACCGGGCAGGACCAGGTGCTCCGTGCGCCCCGGGCTCGTCACTTGGCGGCCCCGGCGGCGTCCGTGGCGGCGTCGGTGGCGTCCGCGGCGGCGGCCGCGGGCAGGTGCGGCTTGGTGGCGTACGCGACGAAGCTCTTGCCGATCACCGGGTTGAGCACCTGCTCGGCCATCCGCGTGGCCAGCGGCTTCTTCATGATGTCCCAGACCAGCAGCTTGTGGTACGCCTTGACCGGCAGCGCCTGGTCGTTGTCGACGCCGAAGGCGCACTTGAGCCACCAGTAGGGGCTGTGCAGCCCGTGCGCGTGGTGGGTGCCGTACGGCTTCAGGCCCGCCTCGCGCATCTTGCCGAGGAGTTCGTCGGCCTTGTAGATGCGGATGTGGCCGCCCTCGACCTCGTGGTACTCGTCGCTCAGCGCCCAGCAGACCTTCTCCGGGCCGTAGCGCGGCACGGTCACCGCGATCCGCCCGCCGGGCCGCAGCACCCGCACCATCTCCGCGAGCACGCCCTTGTCGTCGGGGATGTGCTCCATGACCTCGGAGATGATGACGACGTCGAAGCTCTCGTCGGGGAACGGCAGGGCCAGCGCGTCGCCCTCCATGGCGGTGGCGGTGGCGCCCGCCGGGGCCTCCCCCGCCTCCTTCATCGCGGCGAACCACTTGGCGACCTCGCGGATCTCCTCGGCGTTCTGGTCGAGGGCCACGACCTGCGCGCCGCGCCGGTAGCACTCGAAGGCGTGCCGGCCCGCGCCGCAGCCCAGGTCGAGGACGCGGTCGCCCTGCGCCAGCGGGAATCGGGAAAAGTCGACGGTCAGCAAGGGCTCTCTGCTTTCGTCCTGGGGGGCCGCGTGGCTAGGGCCGGCGGCGGTGGGTCATGGCGGTGGTGGTCGGTGCCCTGCCGGGGCGCATCAGGCGCGGCCGGCGGGGGACGGTGCGGTGGCGGGCGCGGGGCGGCGGGCGGCGCGCCCGCCGGAGGACTGGAGGGCGATGGCTTCGCGGTAGCGCTCGGCGGTGCCGATGGCGGCCTGGCGCCAGGTGAAGCGGGCGAGGACGCGTTCGCGTCCCGCGGCGCCGAGGCGGCGGCGCAGCGCGTCGTCGTCCAGCAGGCGGACGAGCCCGGCGGCCAGCGCGCCCGGGTCGCCCGGCGGTACGGACAGGCAGGTCTCGCCGTCGGGTCCGGAGACCTCGGGGATGGCGCCGCCGGTGGTGGCCAGCAGCGGCGTACCGGTGGCCATGGCTTCGGCGGCGGGCAGCGAGAAGCCTTCGTAGAGGGAGGGGACGCAGGCGATCTGGGCACTGCGGACCAGGTCGACGAGTTCGGCGTCGGTGATGCCCTTGACGAACTCGATGGCGTCGCCGAGGCCGTGCCGTTCGATGGCGGCGGCGACGGGGCCGTCGTCGGCGCGCTTGCCGACGACGACGAGGTGGGCGCGCGGGTTTTCGGTACGGACCTTGGCGAGCGCTTCCACGAGGTGGACGAGGCCCTTGAGGGGCACGTCGGCGCTGGAGGTGGTGACGATGCGGCCGGGGATCTCGGGGACCGAGGGGTCGGGCGAGAAGAGGTCGGTGTCGGCGCCGATGTGCACGACGTGGATGCGGCCGTCGCGTACGCCGAGGTGGTCGACGATCTCCTGGCGGGAGGAGCCGGAGACGGTCAGCACCGACGGCAGGCGGCGGGCGACGCGCTTCTGCATCCGGGTGAAGCCGTACCAGCGGCGTACGGAGGCGCGGCGCTTCCAGCCCCCGGCGGCGTCGAGGTCGAGCTGCCGGTCGACGGTGATGGGGTGGTGGATGGTGGTGACCAGGGGCGCGCCGAGGTCGCCGAGCAGGCCGTAGCCGAGGGTCTGGTTGTCGTGCACGACGTCGAAGTCGCCGCGCCGGGCCGCGAGGTGGCGGCGGGCGCGCAGGGAGAAGGTGAGCGGCTCGGGGAAGCCGCCGGTCCACATGGTGCCGACCTCGACGGCGTCGATCCAGTCCCGGTACTCGCCGCGCTTGGGGGTGCGGAAGGGGTCGGGCTGGCGGTACAGGTCGAGGCTGGGCAGCTCGGTGAGGGTGACCCCCTCGTCGAGGACCGGGTACGGCTGCGCGCCGATCACTTCGACGGTGTGGCCGAGGCGGGCCAGCTCGCGGGAGAGGTGGCGGACGTAGACGCCCTGGCCGCCGCAGAACGGGTTGCCCTTGTAGGTCAGCAGGGCGATGCGCAGGGGGCGGTCGCCGTCCGGGCCCGGGGAGGCCGCGGGGGCCTCGGCGGGGTGCGGCGCGGCTGCCTGGACGGCCTCGGCGGACACTCTCGGCCCCCTTCTCGCTGGACTTTCGCCGGAGCGTAACCGCTGGCGCTAATCTAGAACAAGTTTCAGTGCGGATCGGCCGCGGCCGGTCGGCGGCCGGTCCGCGGCCGCCCGGCAGGGCCCCGCGGCCGATCGGTTACTGATCAGTTCAAGAGCTTCGAATCTACCGGCCCCCACCCCGGCGAAAAGAGCCGCACCAGGTGATTCGCGCCACGGACCGCGGCCCTGCCATGCTGTGCCGATCGCTTGACCGGTACGCGCCGCACCGCGGACGGACTGTCACGGAATGGGACATATGACTACGGATTCCAAAGCGGCCGGCGCGGCGCTTCCCGCCAGTCCTCCCCTGACCGAGCGTCAGGAAGCCCGGCGCCGCCGCATCCTGCACGCCAGTGCCCGGCTGGCGAGCCGCGGCGGGTTCGACGCCGTGCAGATGCGCGAGGTCGCCGAGTCCTCCGACGTCGCGCTCGGCACCCTCTACCGGTACTTCCCCTCCAAGATCCACCTGCTGGTGGCGACCATGCAGGACCAGTTGCAGCACATGCACGAGACGCTGCGCAAGCGCCCGCCGACGGAGCGGGAGCCGGGCGCCCGGGTCGCGCAGACGCTGATGCGCGCCTTCCGGGCGCTCCAGCGCGAACCGCACCTGGCGGACGCCATGGTGCGCGCCCTGACGTTCGCCGACCGCTCGGTGAGCCCGGAGGTGGACACCGTCTCGCGGCTCACCACGGCGATCATCCTGGACGCGATGGGGCTGGACGGCGCGCCGACGCCCGAGCAGCTCTCCGCGGTCCGGGTGATCGAGCACACCTGGCACTCGGCGCTGATCACCTGGCTCTCGGGGCGCGCCTCGATCGCCCAGGTGAAGATCGACATCGAGACGGTCTGCCGGCTCATCGACGTCACGGCGCCCCGGCAGCACACCTGAGGTGACGGCTACGGGCGCGTAATCCCGCGCGAAGCACATTCGGGGCGCACACAACCCCGACGCGCGCCCCCTTGCCCCCGCTTGGCCAGTTCTCCGGGTCCATGACAGCGGCATTGCCGGTATGAATTCCGGGTACTCGCAACGGAGCCGGTACACAGGGGTCTGGAGGGGGACTGCAGTGATCCGGGTACTACTGGTCCACGACATCTGTCTGTTCCGATGGGCTTTGACAGAAGTACTCGACCGGGAGAACGACATCGAAGTCGCCGCCGCCACCACCGGTGACGCGGCGGAGCGGGCGTGGGCGACACGGCCCGACGTCTGCGTGGTGGACGCCGAAAGCGCGGAGCCGGCCGGTACCGGCCTGTTGCGCAAATTATCCAAACTCGCGAAATCGAAAGCGCTGGCGAAATCGCCGGCGCTGCTGGTGCTGGGTTCCGCGCGCCGCCCCGGGCCGCTGCGCCGGGCCTTCGAGGCCGACGCGCTGGGATTCGTGGACAAGGAGGCCTCACCGGTGCAGTTGACCACCGGCATACGCCAAGTGGCGGCGGGGAAACGGTTCGTCGACGGATCGCTGGGCTTCGGATTCCTGCAAGCCGCCGACATTCCGCTTACCCGCCGGGAGTTGAGTGTGCTGTCACTGGCCGCCGAGGGCTCCTCGGTCTCCGAGATCGCCGGCGTCCTGCATCTGTCGGCCGGCACCGTGCGCAACTACATGTCCGCCATCACCCGCAAGACGGGAGCCCGCAACCGCGTCGACGCCATCCGCATCTCGCGCGGGGAGGGCTGGCTGTAGCGGGACGTCGCCCGCCGACGGCGTGGCGCCGGCGCCCTCGTGCTCCCAGCCGCCCGCCAGTTCGCGGTAGAGCGCGGAGCGCCGCAGCAGATCGCGGTGCCGGCCCGTACGGGCATGCACACCGTCCATCACCAGCACCCGGTCGGCGCGCAGCGCCGAGCTGATGCGGTGCGCGACCACGATCAGCGAACCGCCGGGACGGGCCGCGAAGGCGCGTTCGGCGCGGGCCTCGGCCGCGGGGTCGAGGTGGCAGGTCGCCTCGTCGAGGACGACCAGCGGCGCGGGCGAGAGATGGGCGCGGACCAGGGCGATCAACTGGCGCTCCCCTGCCGAGAGTCCGGCCGGCGCGAGCGTGGCGTCCGGCCCGCCCAGCCGGGCGAGCAGCGCGCTCGCGCCGACCGCCTCGGCGGCGGCCGCGACCTCCGCGTCGGCGACCTCACCCGGGCACAGGTACAGCAGGTTCTCCCGCACGGTGCCGGAGAAGACGTACGCCTCCTGCGGCACCAGCACCCGGCCCTCGGTGCCGGGCCGGCAGACCTCGCCGCTCCCGGGCTCCAGCATGCCCGCGACCAGCGCGGCCAGGGTGGACTTGCCGATGCCGCTGGGGCCGACGACGGCCAGGTGCCCGCCGACCGGCAGGGTCAGGTCGAGCTTGCGCACGACCGGGTCGGCATGCGGCCCGTACGCGAAGGTCACGCCGCTGAGTTCCACGGCGACCCCGCTGCGGGGGACGCGGTGCGGCCTGGCGTCCGCCACCCCGGCCGCCGGTACGGCGGTCAGGCGGCGCAGCACCACGCCCAGCCGGGTGCCCGCCGTGCCCAGCCCGTGCATCAGGCTCTGGAGCGCCGGCAGCAGCGACTGCGACAGGTACGCGAGCGCACCCACCAGCGCCCCGGCGGTCACCCCGCGGTCGAGCAGCCAGGGCGCGGCGACCAGCAGCAGGACGATCGGCAGCCGGCCGCCGATGCCGAGGGCGAGCACCCGGCACACGCTCCAGCGGGCCAGCGCCCCGGAAGCCCGCCGTTCGGCGTCGAACCGCCGGTCCGCCGCGGCGGCCACGCTCCGCTCGGCGCCGGCCGCGGTGATGTCGCGCAGCCCGCCGACCGCCGCGCCGGCCTCCTCCGCGATGGCCTCGTCCGCCGCGAGGAACGCCTCCTGGCGGCGGGCCATCGGGCGCAGGGCCGCGACGAACAGCGCCAGCCCGAGCACCAGCGGCGGCAGGACGAGCAGCAGGAGCACGGGGGCGAGCGAGCACAGTCCGGCCAGCGCGCCGACGGTGACGAAGACGAACGACCGGGACACCAGCACCAGCCCGGCGAAGGTGTCGCGGGCGATCTCCACCTGGTGGGTCAGCCGGGAGACCGCCGCGCCGTCGGGGGCGTACAGGCCGCGGTCGACGACCTTGCGCACCAGGCTGTCGCGCAGCGGTTCCACCAGGTCGGCCACGGCCCCGTAGACGCGTGCGGTGCCGTACGCGCCGGCGCCGACGGCGACCGCCGCGGCCGCCAGCCAGGCGACGCCGACGGCCAGGCTGCCGTCCAGGAACCCGTCGTCGAGGGCGCGGGCGAGCGCGTACCCGAGCAGGAACGTCTGCCCCGATTCCACCAGGGACCAGCCGGCGAGGCGGGCCAGGACGGCGCGCCGCCGCTTGAGGAAGCGCGCCCCCGACCGCCGCAGCGGGGTGCCGGCGACGACCTCGGGCCGGCCCGCGATGGCCTCAGACATGCGCCGCCTCCTCGGCTGCCGCGGCGAACAGCTCTCGGTACTCGGGTAGTTGCCACAGTTCGGTGTGGGGCGCAAGGGCGCGAATGCGCCCGTCGTCGAGCCAGGCCACCAGGTCGGCGCGGGCCGCGGTGGCGGCGCGGTGCGCGATGACGACGCGGGTGGCGGCCTTGACGTCGTGCAGCAAGGCGCGGGATACGTGCAGCTCGGTGACGGTGTCCAGGCTGGAGGTCGCGTCGTCGAGGATGAGCAGCCGCTCGGCGTGCGCGAACGCCCGCGCCAGGCCGAGACGTTGGGCCTCGCCGCCGGACAGGGGCGCGTCGGCGCAGCGGGTCGCGTAGCCGTCCGGCAGGCGGTGGATGAACGGGGCGGCGCACGCGGCGTCGGCGGCGGCTTCCACTTCCGCGCGGGCGGGCGTGTAGGAGCCGAGCTCCAGGGTGTCCCTGAGGGTGGTGCCGAGGAGCGCCGGGCGCTCGAAGGCGTAGCCGACCGCGCGGCGCAGGGCGTCGTGTTTCAGGTCGGGCAGCGGCACGTCGTCGAGGATCACGGTGCCGGAGTCGGGGTCGGCCAGCCGCCCGGCGACCGCCGCCAGGACGGACTTGCCGGTGCCGGAGCGGCCGACGACGGCGACCGAGGTGCCGCCGGGCACGGTCAGGTCCAGGCCGCGCAGTACGGTGCGGTCGCCGCGCCGCACCGTCACGCCGTGTAGTTTCAGCGTGCCGTTGCCCTGGCCGAGCGGGCGGGAGCCGTAGCGCATCGCCGGGACGTCCAGGGCGTCCGCGACGCGCCGGGCCGCGGCACGGCTGTGCACCAGGCTGTTCAGGCGGCCGACGAGCTGGCCGATGCCGGTGGCGAGCACTGCGTACCGGGAAGCGGCGAGCAGCCCGCCGACGCTCAGCCCGCCTTGCGACAGGCGAATTCCGGCCACGCACAGCACCGCGATCTGGAGCAGCGGTACGAGCATGGCGGCCTGGGCCGTGGACCGGCCCAGCACGTGCCACATGCGGTATCCGTGGCCGGCGAGTCCGGGGAGGGGGGCGAGGATGCGGGCGGCTTCGCGGCGCCGGGTGCCCGCGGCGGCGATGGTACGGGCCCCGCCGACCGCCTCGACGAGCCGTCGGGCCATCTCGCCCTGGCTCTCCTGGTAGCGCCCGACGCAGTCGCCGGTGTCCCGCGCGAAGGCGCGCAGCAGCAGGGCCAGCAGGGGCAGGCCCAGGAGGAAGACGGCGGCGGTCCAGACGTCGACGAGCGCGAGGGCGACGAGCGCGCCGACCGGGGTGGCGAGGGCGGCGGCGGAGGACGCCAGGGCGGTGGGCGCGGTACCGGCGTGTGCGGCGTTGCCGACGACGCGGGTGACCAGGTCGCCGGTTCCGTACCGCTCGCCGGCGCGCGGCCCGGCGGCGAGGAGGTGGCGGGTCAGGCTGCGCCGTACCCAGGCGGTGCCGCGCGCGTCGGTGGTGCCGGTGAGCAGCCCTTCGAGGGCGTCCAGCAGGACGATGAGGCAGGTCAGGGCCGCGCAGGCGAGGAGCCACGACCCGGCGGGGCGGTGTGCCAGCAGCAGGTCGAGGGTGTGGCCGAGGGCGGCGGGGAGGGCCAGGCCGACGCCGGCCGAGGCGATGGTGAGCAGCAGGATCGCGGTGGCGCGCAGGGCGCTGTGGCGCAGGGCGCCGAGCAGCAGCCGGTCGGCGGGGGTGACGGTCACGGGCTCTCCCACGGGGTGTGCGTGCGGCCCACGCAGGGGCCGCACGCACGTCCGATTCACGACTACCGGATCGGCACTACCGGTTCAGGCGCTCCGGTAGGGGTGCCGTCCGGTCACACGCACAGGACGATGCTGGCGTCACTCCAGCAGAGCAGCAGGCTGGCCTCGCTGCCGCCGCCACCGCCGCCGCCGTGCTCCGGAGCGTCCATCGCCTGAAGGTCGAGAAGCGCCATGACACTTTCCTTTCACTATGGGGACGTAGTTGTACTGGTTGTACTGGTTGTGCTGGTGTTGCTGCGGTTCCGGGTGGCGGGTCTCCCCGGTCACCCGGTGGTACGGCTCCGGCACGCCGGCCGGAGCCGGCTTCAGGGCCGCCGTGTCCCGGAGGGGGGCGGCGGCGGGAGGAAGGGCAGCTGGACGGGCCGGTCGTGCAGCGCGGCCCCGAGGGCCAGCAGGCAGCCCGCGGTTCCGGTCGCCAGGTCCATCGACAGGCGCATCATCTGGTCGCCCGGGAACGCCAGGTGCTTCTGATAGGGCACGGCGTACCAGCTCAGATAGGAGATCTGGGCCGCCAGCTCGCCGTCGCGGTCGGTGCCCGGCGTGGTGGTCCGCGCGAGGTGCAGGACGCAGCCGGCGCGCCCGCGGAACAGGCCGGGCTGGGCGTAGAAGCGGGACTTGGCCGCCGGCAGGATGGCGGCCCGCGCCTCCTGGAACTCCTCGTCCGCCCGGTGCGCCAGGTAGTCGTCCAGGACGGTGGCGATGCCGACGCTGCCGCCGCCGAGGTACGGCAGGGTGCGCCGGCCCTCGTCCACGACCAGGGTGCCTTCCTTGTTCCGTACGCAGCGCGCCAGGTCGCGCCGGAGCGCCTCGGCCGCCAGGTCGAGCAGGCTCGGGTCGCCGGTGCTCTCGTACAGCCGCAGGAAGAGCAGCGCGGGACCGCTGGCGCCGCGCAGCAGGCCGGCCCGCTTTCCGCAGGCGTCGAGCCGGTCGGCGGTGTGCCCGGCGACCTCCAGGGCCCGGTCGCGCAGTGCGCGCTCGCCGCGGGTGCGGGCGAGGTGGTCGAGCGCCAGCCCGATGCCTGCCAGGCCGCCGTGCAGGTCGGGGGCGAGGCGGTGCCACTTCTCCGCGAGGATCTGCTCCATCAGCTCCATGGCCCGCTCGGGGTGGCCCAGCCGGTCCAGCACGCAGGCGACGCCGGCCAGTCCGTCGTAGAAGCCGAGCGGGGTGCCGGGGGGCGGCGGAGCGGTCTGCCGCAACAACCACTCTTCGCCTTCCCCGTACCCCCCGGCACCGGTCTCGGCGAGCGCGTAGAGGACGCCTGCCGCGCCGTACGCGACCCCCAGTCCGCCGCCGTCCGTGAACTGGGCGATGTCACCGGGGAAGAGCCGGTCGGTGCGCTCGGGGGTGGCCGAGGCGAGGATGCCGCGGACCATGGAGTCCCGGCAGCGCGGCCAGTCGGCGGGCTCCGCGGGGAGGTAGGGGGCGGGTTCCGTACGCCGCTTCGCGGGCGGGGTCTGCGGGGTGCTCGCGGGCGTGGCCTTCGGCGCGCCCTGGATCACGTCCACCGCTTCGGCCAGGAACTCCGCCGGCACGTCGGGGAACTCGTGCGCCACGACGTCGGCGAGGTGCGCGGCCTTGTCCCGGTCGATCACCAGCAGGGTGGTCATCGGCAGGAACAGCGCGAGCCGCAGGCAGGCGAGCGCGTAGTGGTCCACCTCGAAGCCGGTGCGGTCGGCGGGGGCGATGAAACCCGGGTGGGCCAGCGTCTGCCGCTGCGCCGCACCGGCCTCCGCCGCCGCCTCGAAGTCCAGCAGTTTCACGCCGCGCTCGTCGGGCGCGACCATGATGTTGAACATGTGCAGGTCGTTGAAGACGACGCCGCGGCGGTGCACGGCGGTCACCACGCCCTCGACCGCGGCGTGGATGCGCAGGGCCCACTGCGTGTACTCGGCCAGCGCGGCCGGGTCCGGCGCGGTCCCGATCAGCGGGTGCCGTTCGGCGAAGAAGGAGTTGAGGGTGCGCCCCTCCAGGTAGTCCATGACCAGGAAGCGGTGCTCGTCCAGCGTGAACCAGTCGCGGACCTCGGGCGCGACGCCCAGCCCGGACAGCTTCCGCAGCGCGTCCCGCTCGCGTTCCAGCCGCGTGACGGCGTCGGCGCGGTCGGCGGCCAGCCCGGCGTGCGGGCGCGCCTCCTTGAGCACCACCTTGTCGCCGCTGCGCCGGTCGCGGCCGAGGTAGACGCCGCCGCCGTTGGAGAAGTGCAGCGCCGACTCGATCTGGTACGGCAGGTCCGTGACGGTGGTGGAGTTGCGGGCGGCGAGCTGCGGGGCGAGGAAGTCCGGCAGCGTCACCCACTCCGGCGGCTTGAACGCCGGGCCGCGCCGGTCGGGGACCAGCTTGCCCTCGGGGTTCTCGATGGCGGCGGCGAGGCTGCCCTGCTCGTCCACGCAGTAGCGCCGGGTGAAGCCGCCGTAGCGTACGTACAGCGGGCCGTTCTGCCACCGGAGGTCGCTGAGGATGTACGGGCCCGCCTCGCCGTCGAGCAGTGCGCCCAGCTCCCGCAGGACGGTGTGCAGCTGCTGCTCGTCGGACGGGTAGATGGTGGCGAACTTGCCGCTCGAACCGCGGTCGGCGTACTTGGAGTTGCGCAGGTGCAGGGGGCGCGGTCCGGGTACGAACTTGAACGGGATCAGCCGGGCGACGCAGTAGTCCCACACCTGGGCGGCCGTCTTCTCGGCGTTGTCCGTACAGGCGGAGACGTGGATCTTCCAGCCCTGTGCGGGCAGTCCGGTGCGCGGTTCGCCCGCGGCGTCGACGGGGTTGACGTGGAGCCAGTCCCCGGAGAGGAAACACCGCCACCCTTCGGGGACTGCGCGTTGCGCCGCTTCGTAGAGCGGGCCGCTGCCCGACGGGGTACCGGTGCCGGCGGAAAGACGGTCCGGGGTCTCGTAGAAGGTTCTGTCTGCGAGACAGTAGATCTCGTACCGCTTTTCCATCGAATCCCCCCTCGGCGGCGTGGACTTGAGATTTCCACGCCGCCAGGGAGGGTTAACAGTCGCAGATGTCACGAGATCACTGTGAGAAGTTCACGAGTTACCGACGGTACGCACCGGTGGGCGCGTGCCTCGCTCCAGCACCGCCCCAGCGGGAACGCCCGCCCCGGCCGGTGGCCGGAAGCCGCTCACTCCTCGGGCGGGAAGACGGCCTCGCCGGTGTCCGCGAGCGTGATGGCTATCGCCTCGACGGGGCACCCCTCGGCGGCGGCCAGCACGTCTTCGTCCGCGTCGCGTTCGGACCGGCGCGGATGCGACTGCCGGGCCGCGTCCAGCTCGAATCCGCCGGGCGCGGTGGCCGCGCACATCCCGGAGCCGATGCACACGCCCCGGTCCACCGTCACGCGCCAGCGGGGCCCGCCCTCCGGCTCGCCGCCCGTACCGCCCCTACCGCTCATGCCGCCCTCACCCTTCCGCCGGCAGGTGGATCGTCTTGTGCTCCAGGTACGCGCCGAAGCCCTCGGGCCCGAACTCCCGCCCGATGCCGGAGTTCTTGTAGCCGCCGAAGGGCCCGAGCACGTCGATGCTGAAGGTGTTCACGGAGTACGTGCCGGTGCGCACCCGCCGCGCGATGTCGACGCCGTGCCCGGTGTCCGCGGTCCACACCGAGCCGGACAGCCCGTAGTCGGAGTCGTTGGCGATCCGGACGGCCTCCTCCTCGGTCTCGTACGGCAGCAGGCAGATCACCGGGCCGAAGATCTCCTCGCGGGCGATGCGCATCGCGTTGGACACCTCGCCGAACAGCGTCGGCTCCACGTACCAGCCGGTCTCCGCGCCCTTCGGCCGCCCGCCGCCCGTCAGCACCTTGGCGCCCTCCCGCTGCCCGACGGAGATGTAGTCCAGCGAGCGCTGCTGCTGGCGCCGGGTGACCAGCGGGCCCAGCTCGGTCGCCGGGTCCAGGGGGTCGCCGATGCGCAGCGCGCCGGCGGCGGCGACGAACCGCTCGGCGATCTCGTCGTAGTGCTCGCGGGGCGCCAGGATGCGCGACTGGGCGATGCACGCCTGCCCGTTGACGAGCCACGCGAACGGCGCGATGCCCGCCACCGCGGCGTCCAGGTCGGCGTCCGGCAGGATGATCGCCGCCGACTTGCCGCCCAGCTCCAGCGTCACCCGCGTCAGCCGGCGCGCCGCCACCTCCATGACGCGCTTGCCCGCCGCGACCGAGCCGGTGAAGGCCACCTTGTCCACGTCCGGGTGCCCGACCAGGTACTCGCTCACCTCCCGGTCCGCCGGGAGGATCGACAGCACGCCCGGGGGCAGCCCGGCCCCGCTCGCGATGTCCGCCAGGACGTACGCGTCCAGCGGCGTCTCCGGCGACACCTTGAGGACCACCGAGCAGCCGGCCAGCAGCGCGGGCGCCAGCTTGGCCGCCGCGGTGAACTGCGGCACGTTCCACGGCACCACGGCCGCCACCACGCCCACCGGCTCGCGCCGCACCAGCAGCGGCCCCAGCGCGCCGGCCCTGCGCTCCTCGAACGGGAAGTCGCGCGCGACGGTGACGGCCGCGTCCCACGCCATCATCGCGGCGAGCGCCTGCACCATGACGGAGGAGGTGTACGGGGTGCCGTTCTCGGCGCTGACGACCCTGGCGATCTCCTCGCTGCGCGCGGCGAAGGCGTCCTTGATCCGGGTGACCACCGCGATCCGCTCCGCGAGCGGCGTCCGCGCCCACACCCCGGAGTCGAAGGAGGAGCGGGCCGCGGAGACGGCGCGGTCCACGTCGGTCCGCGAGGCGTGCGGCACCCGGCCGATGACCTGCTCGGTGTGCGGCGAGACCACCTCGATGGTGTCGCCGCCGGCCGGATCGGCGAACTCGCCGCCTATATAGAGCCGTCCGTGCTCGACGAGGTCGCTCATGGCTGCCGCCTCCTGCGGGTCGACCGTCCGGGAATGCCGCCGAAGTTTCTGACGCTGCATCAGAACTGATACCAGTTGCAGTTATGGTGGGCAATGCTCGGCACGGCGGCGCGGCTTGGCCGCGCGGAGGCGGGGAGGCGGCGGATGCCGGAGGCGACCGGAACCGGGCAGGCCACGGCCGGCCCCGGGGTGACCGACCACAAGGGCGGCGTGTGGTCCGTCGCCGTACCCATCCCGGACAACCCGCTCGGCCACACCCTCGTCCACCTCGTGGAGACCCGCCGCGGCCCGGTCCTCGTCGACACCGGCTGGGACGACCCGGACTCCTGGGACACCCTGGCCGCCGGGATCGCCGCCTGCGGCTTCGACGTCACCGGCCTCCACGGCGTACTGATCACCCACCACCACCCGGACCACCACGGCCTCTCCGCCCGCGTACGGGAGGTCTCCGGCGCGTGGATCGCCATGCACGACGCCGACACCGCCGTCGTACGCCGCACCCGCGAGGCCGAACCCGGCCGGTGGCTGGACTACTTGACCGCCAAGCTGACCGCGGCAGGAGCACCCGACGCCCACCTGGCGCCGTTGCGCACGGCGCGCGCCGAGGGCGGCGGACGGGCGCTGCCCGGCCAGCGGGCCGCGCTGCCCGACCGCGCCATCGCCCCCGGCGAACTGCTCGACCTGCCGGGCCGCCGGCTCCGCGCCGTCTGGACACCGGGGCACACGCCGGGCCACGTGTGCCTGCACCTGGAGGAGGAGCACCCGGCGCGCAGGCCCGGGCACGGCCGGCTCTTCTCCGGCGACCACCTGCTGCCCGGCATCAGCCCGCACATCGGGCTGTACGAGGACCCGGACGACGCGACGGCCACCGACCCCCTCGGCGACTACCTCGACTCCCTGCGCCGGGTCGCCCGCCTCGCGCCCGCCGAGGTGCTGCCCGCGCACCAGCACGCCTTCACCGACGCGGCAGGACGGGTACGCGAGCTGCTCGCCCACCACGAGGCGCGGCTCGCCGGCCTGCGCGCCCTGCTCGCCGTACCCCGCACGCCCTGGCAGCTCGCCGAGGCCATGGAGTGGAACCGCCCGTGGGAGCGGATTCCGTACGGGTCGCGCACCATCGCGGTCTCCGAGGCCGAGGCCCATCTGCGCCGCCTGGTCGCGCTGGGACAGGCCGAGCCGGTCCCGGGCTCGGACCCCGTCGCCTATCTGGCCGTCTGAGGAGCGCGCCCGGCCGCCCGCGGTACGCGCGTACGGGCCCGGGCCGTCCGGAGGGCACCCGTAAGCCGCCGGTTAAAGTGTGCGGGACAATTTCATCCCGTGCCCGATCGGGGGAAGCCGGTGGAAATCCGGCGCTGACCCGCAACCGTGATCCGGGACGTACGGCACCGACGCGTCGGACGCCGGGGCCGCGCACCGGCCCGGGCACCCCGGCCGCCCGTACGCCCGGCGAGCCGGAGCACTCGTTGGGGCACGACCAAGGCTCCCGCCACCGCAAGGCCGCGCCTCCTCGCGCGGACGGCCGGTGCGCGGCACCGTCGAGGTATGCGGAGCTGAGCCCGGTGCCACCGCGGCCGACGACCGATCGGCGTGCGGCGGGGCGTCCGAGTGCGGCTGCGCGCCCACCGCAGCGAACTGACCCGAGAGGCACCGACCCGATGGCCACCACGGCTTCCCAGGCTCCCCTGGCTCCCAGGGCTTCCACGGCCCCCACCTTCGCCGTCCTGGCGCGCCGCGCCGCCGCGGCGCTGGCCGGCGCCGCCGTGCTGTGTGCGGCCGGCGCGCCCGTGGCGGCCGCCGACTCCCCCACGCCCGCCGCCAAGCTGCCCGACGGTCTGTACGGCACGAAGGACCCGCAGTTCGACGGCGTGTGGCGGCAGTCGCTGGCGCTGCTCGCGCAGCGCACCGTCGGGGTGCGCCCGTCGGTGACGGGCGTCGACTGGCTCGCCGGCCAGCAGTGCTCCGACGGTGCCTTCGCCGCCTTCCGGGCCACCCCGGCCAAGGCGTGCGACGGCAAGACGATGCGGGACACCAACCAGACGGGCGCCGCCGTGCAGGCGCTGGCCGCGCTCGGCGGGCACGACGACGCCGTGCAGAAGGCCGTGAAGTGGTTGAAGTCGGTGCAGAACAAGGACGGCGGCTGGAGCTCGATGAGCGGCTCGCCCAGTGACGCCAACTCCACGTCCGTGGTGATCGGCGCGCTCAAGGCGGCGGGCGAGAAGCCGGAGTCCGTCAAGAAGGGCGGCAAGTCCCCGTACGACGCGCTGGTCACCTTCCAGCTGGGCTGCGAGGCGAAGAAGGGGGAGCGCGGCGCGTTCGCCTTCCAGCCCAAGGACGGCAAGCTGGCCCCGAACGCGGACGCCACCGCGGCGGCCGTGCTCGGCGGGCTGGGCGACGGCTTCGTCGTGGACCCGGCGGGCAAGGACGTCAACGAGCCGGTCGAGCCGTTGAAGTGCGACGGCGGCAAGGCCAAGCAGCGGGACCCGAAGAAGGCCGCCGAGGGCGGTGCGGCGTACCTGGTCTCGGTGCTCGACGCGGGCGGGCAGCACCTCAAGTCCGCGATGCCGGGCGCGGAGAACCAGCCCGACGTGGGCAACACCGCCGACGCCGTACTGGCGCTCGCCGCCGGTTCGCACGGCGCGGCCGCCCAGAAGCCGTTGCAGTGGCTGGAGAAGAACTCCGCGAAGTGGGCCAAGGAAGGCGGCCCGGCCGCGTACGCGCAGCTGGTGCTGGCCGCGCACGCCGCCGGCGGCGACCCGCGCGCCTTCGGCGGCAACGACCTGGTCGCGCAGCTGAACGCCACCGGGCCGAAGCCGGCCGGCAGCGCCGCGCCGTCCGCCGCCCCGCAGAAGGACGCGAAGGACAAGGACGACTCGGGCTCCGGCACGTGGTGGATCGTCGGCGTCGTGTTCGTGGCGAGCGTCGGCGCCGGGTTCCTGGTGAGCGGCCGCCGGCACAAGAGCGGTTCCTGATGCGCCCGCCGCGGCCCCGGCACGTCCGCCTGCTCGGCGCCCTGGTCCTGGCCGGCACGGTCACGGGCCTGGGCGCCGCGCCCGCGCAGGCGCAGGAGTACCGCTACTGGTCGTTCTGGGACGGACCGGCGGCGGGCGCCTCACCGGCGAAGGACGGGGGCTGGTCGTACGCGACCGAGGGCCCGGCCACCAGCCGCCCCCGGGACGGTGCCGTGGCGGGCTTCCGTTTCACCGTCAGCGCCGACTCGGCGGCGGCCGGCAAGCCGCGCCGCGCCGCGGACTTCGCCGCGATCTGCGGGAAGACGCCCGCCGAGGACGGCTCCAAGCGCGTCGGGCTGGTCCTCGACTTCGGCACGAAGGCGGAGGCGCCGGGCGGCGAGACCCCGCCCGCGGTCCGTACGGAGTGCGCGCGGCTGCCCGAGGACGGCACGGTCGGTGACGCGCTGGCCGCCGTCGCGGGGCCGCTGCGCTACGACGCGAACGCGCTGCTGTGCGCGATCGCCGGGTACCCGAAGTCGGGCTGCGCCGACAAGGCAGGACCGGGCTCGGCGCCGGGGTCCGGCACCCCGGACCCCGGTGCCTCCGGGGACGCGTCCGCCTCCGGCGAGGGTGCGGACGGCGACGACTCGGGCGGCCCCTCCGCCGGACTGATCGGCGGCATCGCCGCCGTGGTCGTCCTGGGCGCGGCGGCCGGGTGGCAGGCGCGCCGCCGCCGCGGATGAGCGCCCGCGCCCCCCGGGCGACCCGCTCGACCGCGCTGCACGCGGGCGCCTGGTGGCTGTGGGCACTGGGCCTGGCCACCGCCGCTTCGCGGACGACCAACCCGCTGCTGCTGGGCCTGCTGATCGGGGTCGCCGGGTACGTGGTCGCGGCGCGCCGCTCGGACGCGCCGTGGGCCCGCTCGTACGGCGCGTTCCTGAAACTGGGCCTGCTGGTCATCGGCATCCGGCTGGTCTTCGCGTTCTTCCTCGGCTCGCCCATCCCCGGCACCCACACCCTGGTGACGCTGCCGGAAGTGCCGCTGCCCGAGTGGGCACGCGGCGTGCGCATCGGCGGCCGGGTCACCGTCGAAGGCATGCTCTTCGCCTTCTACGACGGCCTGAAACTTGGCACCCTGCTCATCTGCGTCGGCGCCGCCAACGCACTCGCCAGCCCCGCCCGGCTGCTCAAGTCGCTGCCGGGGGCGCTGTACGAGGCGGGCGTCGCGGTCGTCGTCGCGATGACCTTCGCGCCCCACCTCGTCGCCGACGTCCAGCGACTGCGGGCCGCGCGCCGCCTGCGCGGCCGCCCCGACCGGGGGTTCAAGGCGCTGCTCCAGGTGGGGCTGCCCGTCCTGGAAGGCGCGCTGGAACGCTCGGTGTCACTGGCGGCGGCCATGGACGCGCGCGGCTACGGCCGTACGGCCCAGGTGCCGACCGCCGTACGGCACACCACCACGGCACTCACCCTCGGCGGCCTGCTCGGGGTGTGCGCCGGCACGTACGGGCTGCTGGCCGACACGGGAGCGGCGTACGGCCTGCCGGTGCTGCTCGCCGGGCTCGTCGCGGCCCTCGGCGGACTGTGGCTGGGCGGCCGCAGGACCGTGCGCAGCCGCTACCGCCCGGACCGGTGGGGCGTGCGCGCCTGGCTGGTCTCCGGGTCGGGCGTCGCGGTGGCGGCCGTGATGATCTGGGCGAACTCCTACGACCCGGCCGCTCTGCACCCGCCCGCCGTCCCGCTCACCGCGCCCGCCCTCCCGCTGTGGCCGGCCGCCGGAATCCTGGTGGGCCTGCTGCCCGCGTTCGTGGCGCCGCTGCCGCCACGGGCCTCGGGAGCGGCGGCCGAGGAGGCGGAGGAGACGGACGGCCGGGACCGTACGGGTCCCCGGCGGACCGCAGTCAGCACGTCACCGGCGCCGGGCGCGCCGCACACGAAGGAGTCCCCCCAGTGATCCGCTTCGACCAGGTGTCGGTCACCTACGGGGACGCCGCACGGCCCGCCGTCCAGGGCATCGACCTGACCGTGCCGGAGGGCGAACTCTGCCTCCTCGTCGGCCCGTCCGGCGTCGGCAAGTCCACCGTCCTGAACGCCGTCTGCGGCCTCGTACCGCACTTCACCGGCGGCACCCTGCACGGCCGCGTCGCCGTGGCGGGCCGGGACACGCGCACCCACAAGCCGCGCGAACTGGCCGACGTGGTCGGCACCGTGGGCCAGGACCCGCTCGCCCACTTCGTCACCGACACCGTCGAGGACGAACTCGCCTACGGCATGGAGTCGCTGGGCCTGGCCCCCGACGTCATGCGCCGCCGCGTCGAGGAGACCCTCGACCTCCTCGGCCTCGCCGACCTGCGCGACCGCGCCATCACCACGCTCTCCGGCGGCCAGCAGCAGCGCGTCGCGATCGGCTCGGTCCTCACCACCCACCCCAAGGTGCTGGTCCTGGACGAGCCGACCTCGGCCCTCGACCCGGCCGCCGCCGAAGAGGTGCTCGCCGTACTGCAACGCCTGGTGCACGACCTCGGCACCACGGTCCTGCTGGCCGAACACCGGCTGGAGCGCGTCGTCCAGTACGCGGACCAGGTCATCCTGCTGCCCGCCCCCGGCGCGCCGCCGGTCGTCGGCGCGCCCGCCGACATCATGGCCGTCTCCCCCGTCCACCCGCCGGTGGTGGCCCTCGGCCGCCTCGCCCACTGGTCGCCGCTGCCGCTGTCCGTACGCGACGCCCGCCGCAAGGCGTCGTCGCTGCGCGAACGGCTCACGGGGGTGGAACCGGGCGGCACGGCGCTGTCCGGGCCGTCCGGAGCGGTGCCTGCCGGGCCGGACGAGGCTGCCGGGCCCGCCGGGGCGGCCCCGGGTGACACCGGCGCCGCCCGTAAACGCTTCGGCCGGTGGCGCCGCCGCGAGGACCGCCAGGAAACCGGCACCCACCCCGCGCCGCTGTCCGCCGTACCCGCCTCCGGCCCGCTCGCCGCCGAAACCGTGGGCCTCTCCGTACGGCGCGGCCGGACCGACGCCCTGCACCGCGTCGGCCTGGCCGTACGCGCGGGCGAGACCATCGCCCTCATGGGCCGCAACGGCGCGGGCAAGTCCACACTCCTGACCACCCTCGTCGGGATGCACGAGCCCGCCGCCGGCTCGGTACGCGTCGGCGGCGCCGCACCGCACCGCACCGGCCCGCGCGAGCTGCTGCGGCACGTCGGCCTCGTACCGCAGGAACCGCGCGACCTGCTGTACGCGGACACCGTCGCCGCCGAGTGCGCCGCCGCCGACCACGACGCGGACGCCGCCCCCGGCACCTGCCGGGCGCTGGTCACCCGGCTGCTCCCGGACGTAGGGGACGACACCCACCCGCGCGACCTCTCCGAGGGCCAGCGGCTCGCCCTCGCACTGGCCGTCGTGCTCACCGCCCGCCCGCCGCTGCTCCTGCTCGACGAGCCGACCCGCGGCCTGGACTACGCGGCCAAGGGCCGCCTGGTGGAACTGCTGCGCGGACTGGCCGCCGAGGGGCACGCCATCGTCCTGGCCACGCACGACGTCGAACTGGCCGCCGAGCTCGCCCACCGCGTCGTCATCCTCGCGGACGGCGAGATCGTCGCGGACGGGCCCACCGCCGAGGTCGTCGTCTCCTCGCCCGCCTTCGCGCCGCAGGTCGCCAAGGTGCTCGCGCCCCTGCCGTGGCTCACCGTGCCACAGGTCGCCCACGCCCTGGAGGCCACGGCATGAGCCGTACGCTCCCCGCCCCGCCCGACCGGCAGGCGCGCGCCGTCCGGCTGGGCCCGCGCGCCGTCACCGCGCTCGTCCTCGTCTCGGCCGCCGGCGTCATGGCCTTCGGATGGCCGCTGCTGGCCAACTCCGCCTCCGGCCTCGCGCACTCCCACGACGCTCCGTGGCTGTTCGCGGCACTGCTGCCGCTGCTGCTCGCCGTCGTCGTGGCCACGATCGCCGACACCTCGGCCTCCGCCGCCTCCGGCGGCGCCCCCGGCCTGGACGCGAAGGCCATCGCCATGCTCGGCGTCCTGGCCGCGGCGGGCGCGGCGATGCGCCCGCTCGGCGCGGGCACCGCCGGCATCGAGCCGATGTTCTTCCTGATGGTGCTGGCGGGCCGGGTACTGGGCCCCGGCTTCGGCTTCGTGCTCGGCTCGGTGTCGATGTTCGCCTCCGCGCTGCTGACCGGCGGCGTGGGGCCGTGGATGCCGTTCCAGATGCTGTCGATGGGGTGGGTGGCGATGGGCGCGGGCCTGCTGCCGGGACCCGACCGGCTGCGCGGCCGCCGCGAACTCGTGGTGATCGCGGCGTACGGCGCCGTCGCCGCCGTCCTGTACGGCCTGGTCATGAACCTCCAGGGCTGGCCCTACATCGGCGGCATGGGCTCGGGCGTCTCGTTCGTACCCGGCGACCCGCTGCCGGACAACCTGGCCCGCTTCCTGGCCTACTGCCTGGCCACCTCGCTCGGCTGGGACCTGCCCCGCGCCCTGGTCACGGTCGTCCTCACCCTCACCCTCGGCGGCACCCTCCTCAAGGCACTGCGCCGGGCCACCCGCCGCGCGGCTTTCGACGCCCCGGCGACGTTCGAGTCGGCACCGGGGGCAGACCGGAAACCGGGAGCGGAACAAGCCCCGCAGTAACAGGCAGGCCCGAACCGCCGTAACAGGCAGGTCCGGCCATGGCCTATTACCCCCACCCCTCCTCCCTGTGACCCCACCCACAGGACTTCCGTCACATACGAGCCCCCTTCGTAGACCGACCCCTCCCGTCGATCCGCTACCTCTCGGGGATACACGGGCAGGACTTCCCGCCCCGCGTGCGAGATCCACTAGTAAGAGCGGGGGATTGCCATCCCGCCCGAGCACTTCCCAGGGTGGATGTGTCGCCGAGAGCAGCGCGGCCTCTCCCCCCGGCCGCGCCCTCGGCGGCGCCCCTTGCACCCTGTCGGAAGGTTCCTCCTCCGTGACCTCCCCCTCGTCCACGATCACCAGCCGTCTCGCCGCCCGCAAGAAGGCCGCCGTCGTCGTCGGCGCCGTCGCCCTGGGCGCTTCGGCCGCCGCCTTCGGCGCCACTCCGGCCCAGGCCGCCGCCCCCGCGCAGGCCCCGTCCTCCGCGAGCGCGAGCGACGCCAAGGCCGCGGCGCACAAGCTGATCCCGGACCAGGCGCAGTACCAGTGCTTCAGCAACATCGTCGAGCGGGAGAGCGGCTGGAACCCGACCGCCACCAACCCGTCCAGCGGCGCCTACGGCCTCGTCCAGGCACAGCCGGGCTCGAAGATGGCCTCGGCGGGCCCGGACTGGAAGACCAACCCGGAGACCCAGATCAAGTGGGGCCTGGACTACATGAACACCACCTACGGCAGCCCCTGCGACGCCTGGAACTTCTGGCAGTCCCACAACTGGTACTGAGCAGCCGGCACCGAGCAGCCGGTACTGAGCAGCGGAGCCCCCGGACCGACTCTGTCGCCGGGGGCAAGCGGCGTCCGGTTATCGGCCCTTGTGATCCAATAACGGGATGAGCGACATGGGCACGTCTCTGGGGCCGCTGGAGTGGTCCGGTGACCGCTGGACGGTGGGTGACTACAGCCGCCCGTACGGCGACTGGCTGGTGTTCCGCGCCGACGGGCTGTACCAGCGCACCCGCACCGAGGAGCTGCTGATCCCCTGGTCGAGGATCATGCTGGGCCCCCGCTTCACCCTCGGCGAGAAGCACCCGAAAAGCGGCAATTACGGCCCGATGGCCATGCTCGGCGGGCTGCCGGGCCCCTGGAAGGGGATCGGCCGCGGCTATCTGCACATGACACTGCGCCACCCGTACGAGGACCGGGTGGTCGCCTTCAACCGCCACCCCCGCTGGTACGACATGACCGAACTCGCCCTGTTCGGCGCGCTGCTCGCGCACACCGGACATGCCAAAAAGGTCCACAAGTTCGGTGACGCGGACTGGGTGGGCCACGCGATCGGGCAACTGCTGCGGCAGCGGCCCCGCAAGCTCCGCGAGATCGAGCGGGTAATGGACGAGATTCTCCAGGCATGAGGGTCCCGGGGCCGCCGCCCCGCGCCCTCACAGTCGCTGGATGATCGTCCCCGTCGCCAGTCCCCCGCCCGCGCACATCGTGACCAGCGCGAACTCCTTGTCCGTGCGCTCCAGCTCGTGCAGCGCGGTGGTGATGAGCCGCGCCCCCGTCGCGCCGACCGGGTGGCCCAGTGCGATCGCGCCGCCGTTCACATTGACCTTCTCCAGGTCCTGTTCGAAGACCTGCGCCCACGACAGCACGACCGAGGCGAACGCCTCGTTGATCTCGACGAGGTCGATGTCCTTGAGCGACATCCCGGCCTTGCCCAGGACGGCCCGGGTCGCGTCGATCGGCCCGTCGAGGTGGTAGTGCGGGTCCGCGCCGACCAGGGCCTGGGCGACGATCCTGGCCCGCGCCTTGAGCTTGAGCGCGCGGGCCATCCGCTTGGACGCCCACAGCACCGCGCTCGCGCCGTCGGAGATCTGCGAGCAGTTGCCGGCCGTGTGCACGGCGGTCGGCATGACCGGCTTGAGTCCGCCGAGCGCCGCCAAGCTCGTGTCGCGCAGCCCCTCGTCGCGGTCCACGAGCCGCCACATGCCCTGCCCCGCGGCCTGTTCCTCCTCCGTGGTCGGCACCTGCACCGCGAACGTCTCGCGCTTGAAGCGTTCCTCGGCCCAGGCGGCCGCGGCCCGCTCCTGGGAGAGGAGGCCGAGCGCGTCCACGTTCTCGCGGGTCAGGCCCCGGTTGCGGGCGATGCGTTCGGCCGCCTCGAACTGGTTGGGCAGGTCCACGTTCCACTCGTCCGGCCAGGGTTTGCCCGGCCCGTACTTGGAGCCGCTGCCCAGCGGCACCCGGGACATGGCCTCCACCCCGCACCCGATGCCGATGTCGACGACGCCGGCCGCGACCATGTTGGCGACCATGTGGTTGGCCTGCTGGGACGAGCCGCACTGGCAGTCCACGGTGGTGGCAGCGGTCTCGTACGGGAGGCCCATCGTCAGCCAGGCGGTGCGCGCCGGGTTCATGGACTGCTCGCCGGCGTGGGTGACCGTGCCGCCGACGATCTGTTCGACGCAGTCGGGCTGGATGCCGGTGCGGGCGAGCAGTTCGCGGTAGGTCTCGCCGAGGAGGTAGGCGGGGTGGAGGTTGGCGAGCGCGCCGCCGCGCTTGCCGATCGGGGTGCGTACGGCTTCGACGATGACGGGTTCCGCGGCCATGACTGACTCGTCCTCTCCTCGCGCCCCGCAGGACGTCCCGGCACCCCCGACGGCGGAACTGGTACGCGTTCTAGTTCCACGGACAGTCTCTTGAGGCGCAGCCGGGGGCGCAAGGGTGCTGCACCGCCCTTCGGCCGGTATTCGCGTGCGCGCGGCGGCAGTTGGCGGCTCCTGCCCCCTTGCCACTTATAGAACTCGTTACTACCTTCACGGCCATGAGCTGACGGGCCGTCAGGACAGCCGACCGGCCGGCCGGTACCGGTCCGGACCAGATCTGGAGTGCCGAGATGCCTTGCCCCGCGCTGCCCGACGGATTCGACCTCACCGACCCCGACGTCTACCAGAGCCGCGTACCGCTGCCCGAGTTCGCCCGGCTGCGGCGGACCGCCCCCGTCTGGTGGAACGCCCAGCCGCACGGCATCGCCGGGTTCGACGACGACGGCTACTGGGCCGTGACCCGCCACGAGGACGTCAAGGAGGTCTCCACCCGGCCGGAGCTCTTCTCGGCGAGCCTCAACACCTCGATCATCCGCTTCAACGCGGCGATGACCCGCGACAAGATCGACGTACAGAAACTGATCATGCTGAACATGGACCCGCCGGAGCACACCCGGGTCCGCCAGATCGTCCAGCGCGGCTTCACGCCCCGCGCCATCCGCGCCCTGGAAGAGGCCCTGCGCGGCCGGGCGCGGGCCATCGTCGCCGAGGCGCGGCGCAAGGAGTCCGGCGACTTCGTCACCGACATCGCCTGCGAACT
This sequence comes from Streptomyces sp. NPDC017056, assembly GCF_044332485.1. Classification (NCBI taxonomy): domain Bacteria; kingdom Bacillati; phylum Actinomycetota; class Actinomycetes; order Kitasatosporales; family Streptomycetaceae; genus Streptomyces; species Streptomyces sp. NPDC017056. The sequence goes on from NZ_JBIRPD010000001.1 coordinate 330,130, forward strand.
CCCCCTCCAGGCCATCGCCGAGCTGATCGGCATCCCGCAGGACGACCGGGCCCGCATCTTCGACTGGTCGAACAAGATGATCGCGTACGACGACCCCGAGCTGGCCATCACCGAGGAGGTCGGCGGCAACGCGGCCGCCGAGCTGATCTCGTACGCGATGAACCTGGCCGCGGCCCGCAAGGAGTGCCCGGCCGAGGACATCGTCAGCCGGCTCGTCGCGGCGGAGGACGAGGGCAACCTCGCCTCGGACGAGTTCGGGTTCTTCGTCCTGCTGCTGGCCGTGGCGGGCAACGAGACGACGCGTAACGCGATCACGCACGGCATGCACGCGTTCCTGACCCACCCGGACCAGTGGGACCTGTACAAGCGGGAGCGGCCGCGCACCGCGGCCGAGGAGATCGTGCGCTGGGCGACCCCCGTCGTCTCCTTCCAGCGCACCGCCACCCAGGACACGACCCTGGGCGGCGCGCGGATCGGCAAGGGCCAGCGCGTCGGCCTCTTCTACGCCTCCGCCAACCACGACCCCGAGGTCTTCGACCACCCCGAGACGTTCGACATCACCCGCGATCCCAATCCGCACCTGGGATTCGGCGGCGGCGGCCCGCACTTCTGCCTCGGCAAGTCGCTCGCGGTCCTGGAGATCGACCTGATCTTCAACGCGATCGCGGACGCCGTGCCGGACATCGCCCTCGCGGGCTCCCCGCGCCGCCTGCGGTCCGCCTGGCTCAACGGGGTGAAGGAACTGCGGGTCCGGTACGCGTAGGCCGCCGGTCGCCGTCCCCCTGCGTCCCCGCGGCCCCGCGTCGTCACTTTTGCGTCTCCTGTGGTTCCTTCGGTCCTCAACCTTGCCAACGGCTACTGGCAGACTTACATTCAACTCGCCAGTAACACCGGCGAGTTCTGCACACCCTCCACGTGACCTCCACGTGCCCCCACGCTCCGGTCACGTGTCCAGCACGTTCCCCCACACTTTTCGGCTGCGCGATCCACCGCACATCGAAGGGGACCACTCACATGAAGGACGCACACGGCAGACACGTCACGGGGCGGGTCAGCTGGCGCAAGTTCGCCGTGCTGTCCGTGCCGGCCTTCGCCGGGACGGCGGCCCTGGCCATCGCCCTGGCCAACGGCGCGCTCGCGGCCTCGTTCGCCGTATCGGGCCAGCAGTTCAAGGTGTCCGCCGCCTCCCTCAAGGGCGACGGTTTCGCCCAGTACGGCGGCGTCGACCAGAACGCCCGCGGCGACCTGCTGCCGGTGGCCGTGACCGCCATCAAGAAGGCCGAGCTGCGCAGCCTGTGCCAGTCGGTCGTCACCACCCTGCCGGTGATCGGCGACATCTCGCTCAACCTCACCGCGGGCAGGGGGAATACGCCGGTCAAGGCGACCGACCTCTTCGTGGACGCCACTCAGCTCTCCGGCAACGCCGACTTCAACAACATCGAGATCGGCCGGGACGCCTCCACCCTCGACAAGGGCCCCGCCACCGCCCAGGGCATGCAGGACCTCTTCGCCCAGCAGGCCGACGACGTGAACATCACCAACCTCAAGCAGACGGCCTGGGCCACCAACGCCGGAACCTTCCGGCTGTCCGGTCTGAGCATGGCCATCTCCAAGGGCAAGAAGGAATGCTTCTGACCCGGCGGCGCCGGCGCACCACGGCCTGGCGGCGCTGGCGCAAGGGCCGCCCCTTCTGGGGCGGGCTGGCGGCCGTCGTCGCCGGCGCGGAGATCTGCGCGATTCCGCTGGCGCCGCTCAAGGTCATGCTCCAGCAGGGCATCGCCGGAATCCCGTCGGTCCTGATGGGCATCGTGATGATCCTGATGGGCCTGTCCGCGTGGTTCGCGCCGCACTACCGGGGCCTGGCCGGCATCCTCACCGTCCTGGTCGCCGCCGCGGCGCTGGTCATGTCCAACCTCGGCGGGTTCCTGTTCGGCACGATCGTCGGCATCCTCGGCGGCGGCATGATCTTCGCCTGGCAGCCGCGTCCGCTGCCGGAACCGGGTACGGATACCGGGCCGGACGCGGATACCGGGTCGGGTACGACCACCGGGCCCGGCGCCGAACCGGAACCGGCACCGTCGGCACCGTCGGACACCAAGCAGCCGCAGAGCTGACCCCCGGCCCGGACCGTCCCCCCAGCCCGGTCCGGTCCGCCCCTCCCGCCGCAGCACCGTCCCCTCCGGCTTTCCCCCTGGCCCGTCGTACGCGTACGTCAGGGACGTCGTCCGCGTACGCCGGTCCGTCATGTGTACACACCGCTCGCAGAAGGAGATCCGCGATGACGCACAGACCCGCACGCTCTCGCGCACATCACTCCCGCGTACGGCCGCGCGCCCTGCTCGCCGCCGGTACGGGGATCCTCGCGACCGCGTCCCTGTCCCTGGCCCTCACCGGCTCGGCCGCCGCCCAACCCGCCACCGGCCGGCCCGTCGCCCTCGACTCGACCACCGTCACCCCCGCAGGGCACTCCTACACCGCCGACCTCAGCGGCAAGGCCACCTTCAAGGCCGGTTCGGTGACCGTGACCTGCACCGTCTCGCACGCCACCGGCCAGGTACCAAACGCCCCGGACAACACCAACGCCACCGGCCCGGTCAGCAACGGCATCTCGGCCCCCACCTACAGCTCCTGCACCACCAGCATGCCGGGCGTCCGCGCCACCATCGAGACCTCCGGCGACTGGGGCGTCTCCATGCAGAACGGGTCGTCCATCACCGCCGGGCTGACCATTCCGACCGGCGGCTTCGTCCTGAAGACCAGCGGCCTGGCCACATGTACGGTGACCGCGGCACCCACCGGCGCAGCGGTGGTGAGCGGCACCTGGACCAACGGCGCGCCGTCCTCCCTCACCTTCACCAACGCCTCGGTACCGGTGAAGGTCGTCGGCGGCTTCGGCTGCCCGACCAGCGCCACCACCTCCACCTTCAACGCGAACTACCGGGTCGCCGACACCACCGACCCGGCGTCGCAGATCACGGTCACCGGCTGACGCACCAGGCCCCCGGTGCCGTCAGGCCGTTGCCCTCACCCGCCGGTGAGGGCAACGGCGACCGCCGCGGCCCCGGCCACCAGCACCACCACCGCGGCCAGGAAGCCCGCCACCAGCCGGCGCCGCAGCACCCGGTAGACGCCTTCGTATTCGGCACGCAGCTCCCCGCTCCGCGCGGCGACGCGCCGCAGATACGTACGCGATACCTCCAGCTGGTCCGCCCGGTAATGCCGTTCGACTTCCTCCCGCTGCGCACGCGTCAGCCACGGAAGCCCGGCGCAGAACGCCTCCGCGCGGGTGCGCGCACGGTCCTTCTCGGCCTCCCAGAGCAAATACCCCTCGATCTCGTTGATCGCCGCTGCCGTGCCGGCCGGCGTACCGCTGCCACCGCTCATACCAGCGCACCTCGCTCCTTCTCACGGTCCGGTCCGGACGCCCCGGCCCCGGGGTGGTGCAGGTCGAATGCCGGGGATTCGGAGCGAATGCGCGGCAGGACGGTGAAGTTGTGCCGGGGCGGCGGGCACGAGGTGGCCCATTCCAGCGACCTGCCCCAGCCCCACGGGTCGTCGGTCCCGACCTGCTCGCCGTACTTGGCGGTCTTCCAGACGTTGTAAAGGAACGGCAGGATCGACATGCCGAGGAGGAACGAGAAGATGGTCGAGACGGTGTTGAGCGTAGTGAAGCCGTCGGCCGCCAGATAGTCGGGAATGCGCCGCAGCATGCCCTCGGCGCCCAGCCAGTGCTGGACGAGGAACGTGCCGTGGAAGCCGACGAACAGCGTCCAGAACGTGATCTTCCCGAGCCGCTCGTCCAGCATCTTGCCGGTGAACTTGGGCCACCAGAAGTGAAATCCGGCGAACATCGCGAAGACGACCGTGCCGAAGATGACGTAGTGGAAGTGGGCGACGACGAAGTACGAGTCGGTCACGTGGAAGTCCATCGGCGGCGACGCGAGGATCACGCCGGTCAGGCCGCCGAAGGTGAAGGTGATCAAAAACCCGACCGCCCACAGCATCGGCGTCTCGAAGGACAGACTGCCCTGCCACATGGTCCCGATCCAGTTGAAGAACTTCACACCGGTCGGCACCGCGATGAGGAACGTCATGAACGAGAAGAACGGCAGCAGGACGCCACCCGTCGCGTACATGTGGTGCGCCCACACCGTCACCGAAAGCCCCGCGATCGAAATCGTCGCCGCGACGAGCCCGACGTAACCGAACATCGGCTTCCGCGCGAAGACCGGAATCACCTCGGAAACGATGCCGAAGAACGGCAGCGCGATGATGTACACCTCGGGGTGCCCGAAGAACCAGAACAAATGCTGCCAGAGCAGCGCGCCGCCATTGGCCGCATCGAATACATGCGCCCCGAATTTACGGTCCGCCTCCAGCGCGAAGAGCGCCGCCGCGAGCACCGGAAAGGCCAGCAGGACCAGCAGACCGGTCAGCAGCACGTTCCAGGTGAAGATCGGCATGCGGAACATCGTCATGCCCGGAGCGCGCATGCAGACGATCGTGGTGATGAAATTGACCGCGCCGAGGATCGTACCGAAGCCGGACAGGGCCAGACCCATGATCCACATGTCTCCGCCGATGCCGGGGGAATGCACGGAATCGGAGAGCGGCGCATAGGCGAACCAGCCGAAGTCGGCCGCGCCCTGCGGTGTGAGAAACCCACCGACCGCGATCAGCGAGCCGAAGAGATAGAGCCAGTACGCGAGCATGTTGAGCCGGGGGAACGCGACATCGGGCGCGCCGATCTGCAACGGCATGATCCAGTTCGCGAAACCGGAGAACAGCGGCGTCGCGAACATCAGCAGCATGATCGTGCCGTGCATCGTGAACGCCTGGTTGAACTGCTCGTTCGACACGATCTGGTGACCCGGCCTGGCCAGCTCGGCGCGCATCAGCAGGGCCAGCAGGCCGCCAATACAGAAGAACGCGAACGAGGTGACCAGGTACAGCGTGCCGATCGTCTTGTGGTCGGTGGTCGTCAGCCACTTCACGGGAGACTTCATGCACCGTAGGTGTCCGGGGCCCCGGAGAACTTCACCGCAACCGGGTGTGAAGATCGGGGGCGTGCCGGACACCAACAGATCATGAGCAAGGACGCAGCCTTCGCCGACGCCTACCGCGCGCATTACTGGGCGGTCAGCCGCTTCGTCGCCCGCCGCCTGGACAGCGGCCAGGCGGACGACGTCGAGGAGGTGGTGGCGGAGGTCTTCTCCATAGCGTGGCGGCGCCGCGCCGAGCTGCCCGAGTCGCCGCTGCCGTGGCTGTACGGAGTCGCCCGCAACTGCCTGTCGAACACGGTGCGCGGCTTCGGCCGCTACCGGCGCCTGCTGCACCGCCTCGGCAACCACGAGGCGGCCCACCGCCGCCAGACCGTGGACAGCCCCGACACGGACCGGCCCGGTTCCTGGGTGCACGAGGCCCTGGACCGCCTCTCCCCCGCCGACCAGGAAGTACTGCGCCTGACCGCCTGGGAGGAACTGACCCTCCAGGAACTGGCCGTGACCCTCGGCTGCACCCAGAGCGCCGCGGCGATGCGGCTGCACCGGGCGCGCAACCGTCTCCGTACGCAGATAGACCGACTACGCACCAAGACGCCACCAGCGGCACCAGCGCCCCCAGCCGACCCGGTCCCCCCTCCACGCCCACTCCCACGCCGTACGACCGCACACCGATCCCCCCTGCCCGCACCCGCGGTGCCGACCCGAGCCGGAGGCCGCAGCCATGACTGACGCCGACGCAGCCATGACTGACGAACTGGAACTGCTGCGGCAGGCCGACCCCGCGCCGTCCGACGCGGGCCCCTGGCGCGACCGCCCGCTGGACGCCCGCGCGGAACACCGGCTGGCCGCCCTCATGAGCGCCGACGCGCCCTCCGACGCGCCGGCGCCCGAGCGCTCCCCCCGTACACCCCGGCCGTCTCGTACGCCCCGGCCGCGCTGCACCCGGCGCCTCCTCATCGGCGCGACCGCCGCCTCGGCCGCCGCGATCACTGCCCTCACCCTCACCTTCTCCGGCGCCGGCACGTCACCGGCCCAGGCCGCCCCCACCGCACTCGTCGTACAACGCGACGCGCCCGCCCTCCCGCTCGACCAGGTCGCCCGCAACGCCGAGGCCCACGCCCGCGCCCTGCGCGGCGCCCCCAAGCCGCACCGCGGCAGCCACCTCCAGAGCTGGTACCTGAGCATGCGGACGGGCCCCGACGCCGCACCGCCGGTCACCGTCCCCGAAGAGCGCATCACCCGCTGGAACCCGGACGGCAGCGGCTCGGAACTGGTCGTCGCCACCGATCCGCGGCACCCCGGCCGCCCGGTGATCAACGACGCCGACGGCGAGTGGCGCACCGTCAACGACGGCAAGGTGCTGCACCGCAAGACGTACCCGGAAGGCACGCGCCTTGACGACCCCGTCACCGGCGACGGCACACTCCCCGCACGCCCACCCGCCGACCCCGACGAGCTCCGCTCGTACCTCTCCACCTTCTACAGCGGCGCCGGCTCGAAAACCCAGCCCCTCCTGATGGCCCTCTCCTCCTTCCTCCAGGAGTGGACCCCGGGCCCGCGCGAGTCGGCCGCGGTGGCGCGCATGCTGTCCCGGCTGCCCGACCTGCGCCCGGCAGGCCAGGTCGTCGACCGCCTGGGACGCCGCGGCCAGGCGTACGCGTACCGCGGCACGGACACGTCGGACGGCGCCATGGACGGCACGCTGCAACTGGTCATCCTCGACCCCGAGACCGGCCGGGTCCTCGGCATGGAAACGACGTTCACGAAGGACGTACCCGACTTCAAGATCAAGTCAGGCGACGTCCTGTCGTACGAGGCGTGGATGCCGTAAGCCGCGCCCCGGCGCTTCTCAGTGACCGAGCCGGTCGAGGGCCTGCCGCGGGTAGCGCGCACCCGCCACGGCGTCGGCGGGCACGGCCGCGCGCAACCGTGCCGACTGCTCGGCGGTAAGCGTCAGCCCGGCCGCGGCGGCGTTCTCCTCCACGTATTGCGCCCGCTTCGTACCGGGGATCGGCACGATGTCCTCGCCCTGCGCGAGCAGCCAGGCGAGCGCGGCGCGCGCCGGGGGCACACCGATCTCGTCCGCGACGCGCCGTACGGCACGGACGAGCGCGAGATTGCGCTCGATGTTCCCGTCCGAGAACCGCGGCCAGCGACGCCGGTTGTCCCCCTCGCTCAGCTCCTCACGCGAAGCGAGCGCACCGGCAAGCATCCCGCGCCCGAGCGGCGAGTACGCCACGACGGCGATGCCCAGTTCCCGGCAGGTGCCGAGCAGTTCGCCCTCCACCACCTCCCGGGTGAACAGCGAGTACTCGACCTGTACGGCACTGATGGGGTGCACGGCGTGCGCCTTGCGCAGCGTCTCTGGGCTGACCTCGGACAGCCCCAAGTGCCGCACCTTCCCCGCCGCGACCAGCTCCGCCATGGCCCCGACGGTTTCCTCCACCGGCACGGCAGGGTCGCGCCGATGCGCGTAGTAAAGATCGACGTACTCGACACCGAGCCGACGCAACGAGGCGTCGCACGCGACCGGGACGTACGCGGGCGAGGTGTCGACGGCGTCCACCCGCCCGGACACGGGATCGTGCCGCAGCCCGAACTTGGTCGCGAGCACGATGGCGTCCCGCGCGCCCCGACCCCGGCTGCGCACCCAGTCCCCCACGAACTCCTCGTTCGCACCACGCCCGTACGCGTCGGCAGTATCGAGGAACGTCACGCCCAGCTCGGCAGCCCGATCCAGCGCCCGCCGCGCTTCCGCCGGGTCGGCGGGCCCGTACGCGACGGACATCCCCATACACCCGAGCCCAACCGCCGAAACGATGGGCCCACCGGCCCCGAGCCGCCGATACCTCACAGGATCCCGCCCGCAACGGCCGCCACGAAGGCCGCGAACGCGGCCGGGGGGAGGGTGAGGGCGGGGCCGGTGGGGTTCTTGGAGTCACGGATGGCGATGGTGGTGGGGTGGGGGGCTATTTCGACGCAGTCGCCACCGGTGTCGCCACTGCGACTGGACTTGCGCCAGGACGCGGCCCCGATGGGAGCGCATTCGACGCAGTCACCACCCTTGTCATCGCTGTGGGTGGACTTGAGCCAGGCAATCCCTTGAGCAGCACACTCCACACACTCGCCGCCGGTGTCACTGCTGTGAGAGGACTTATGCCAGCGGGCAGAGCCGAGGGGCGCGCACTCGACACACTCGCCGCCTTGGTCGCCGCTGTAACTGGACTTACGCCACTGGGCTTCGGGGGGCTCGGGTGTGGTCCCCATAGCGTTCCTCCATCACTCGCTGGATCAGCTCCGCCGAGTCCTGAAGCGACAGGGCAGCGGCTTGTAGGTGAGCGTAACGAAGCCCAAGGTCCCTGACTTCGGCCGGGTTTGGGGTCACATGCTGCATGCCGTACCCCTCGAAGGAAACGAGGGCCGGGTCGCTTTCGAAGCGGTAGAGCGTGAACGAGCCTTGCAGTCCGGCATGGGCTCCCGCCACGAACGGCAGCACTTGGACGTTCACCCACGGGTTGCCGCCGAAGTCCAACAGATGCGCCAGTTGCCTTCGCATTACCGCTCGGCCACCGATTTCCTGGTAAAGGACCGCCTCGCCCAGAACCACCCACAGCACAGGCGGGTCGTCCTTCGCCAGAACCCGCTGGCGGTCGAGCCTGGCGGCCACCTTGCCCTCCACGCCGTCCTGACTCACCGCCCCGAGAACCGCACGCGCGTACTCCTCGGTCTGCAACAGTCCGTGCACCAGTTGTGCCTGAAACACGTAGATCTCCGCGGCCTTGGCCTCTCGTAGCGCCGCCTCCGCGAACCAAGCCGGGAGCTGGCTGCGCAAGACCAGGCCCACCAGGCGTTGCAGCGCCCCGTCCGTCTTCAATGCGTCGTCCATGCGCTTACTGAACTGGCGCGTCGGCACCTTCTTCGCCGTCTCGACCTGGCCGATCAGCGAACCGGTATAGCTGGCCCTCGCACCCAGCTCTTTGAGCGTGAGCCCGTCCGCCTCCCGGTAACGCCGCAGCTCGCAGCCATAGTGGTCGAGCGGCGATGCGCTGGGATCCAAGCTGTTGCGTACCACGGGCCACGCCCCCTTGATCAACTCTGCCAACAGCGTGACAGGTTGGCTTCCGTACGTAGCTCAGCGTAGCCATCCGGTCGCACGCTGGACACATGAAGTGGATGACTTTCACCATCGGTGAGCACTCGGCCCGGCACGTGCGGCGGATCGTGCGGACCTATCTGACCGACTGGGGCATGGCGGAGCTGACGGACGCGGCCGAGCTGGGCGTCACCGAGTTGCTGTCCAATGTCGTACGGCACGTACCCGACCGCCGTTGCACGATTCTGATCCTCCGGCGACCGGGCGGCATGCGTGTCGAGATCAGCGATGGCGCACCCGGCCTCCCCGTGCAGGGCACGTCGCCCGATGACCTCAGTACGCGCGGCCGCGGGCTCGTCCTTCTCGACGCCGTGGTGGACCGATGGGGGGTGGACCCGGCCGTAGGCCGGATCGGCAAGACGGTGTGGTTCGAGTGCGAGGCCAAGGAGGCGCCGGCACGGCCGGCCGAGTGGCGGGGTGCGTCCGGATGGCCGATGCTTGATGGGCGCGACGATCCTGCGGCGCGACAGTGAACCGGTAGGGACGCTGTCGCGCCGCTCACGTACGGGGGACGGCCTCAGACCAGCGGTACGTTGACGCAGGCCAGGCGGGCGCCCGCGGTGCCCGCGTGGCCGGGTTCGGTGTGGGTCTTGTGTTCGTGGACGACCACGGAGCGCGCCTCGCCCTGGCGGACGTGCCAGTTGACCTTGGCGACCGAGGCGCCGTCGCCGTCCTCGTCGGTCTTCATGTCGAGCCACACCTCGTTGCGCGGGTTCGCGTAGGCGGGGTCGACGGAGGGCTGAACGGGGTCGCGCACGTTCTGGTAGTGCGGGCCGGAGTCGGCCGGGTTCGCGCCGCACGGCTTGGTGTGCACGTGGGCGCCGTACGTACGGTCCGGGAGCAGGCCCGACAGGCGCAGGGCGACGACCGTGCGGGCGTCCTTGCCGGACCCGTACCGCTTCTCCACGACCGCGACCCGGCTGCCCTCCGGCACCAGGGACGGGTTGTGGGTGACGGCCTCACCTGTAGGGGACGCGGTGAAGTGGGCACGGACGGTCACGTTCGTGCACTGCACTCCCATGGCCGGCGCGGCGGTCGGCGCCATCGCCAGTGATGCGGTCAGCACTGCCGTAGCAAGAGACATACGTCGCACCTTCGCGCTCCCGTACGACAACCGGAACCGGGTATCCGGTCAAGCGGGGCGCACGGGGAAGTTATGGAAGGGGAGAGGGTGGAAGAGGGGGTTCGCTGCCCTCGCGTGCACCCTTTCGAAATTGATCGGAACGTGCGTGCATACATCCGCGCGGACTGGGAAGGGTCAGGTCCGTGCGTTGCATATGTGGCGCAACTCGGGTCAATTCGGTTGCGGTGATCGCAGCGAGATGGATCACACGCGTAAGGACCGCGTAAAGGCCCTTGAGGCGTTGTTTCCCCTGTTGAGAGCAGGGTTGAGCACTGTTGCGCGGTCAACCGTGCACTGTCCGTGATGAGCCGCTCTGCCCCTATGGTCGACCTTTGCCCACCACGCCATGGCGGGCTCGGCCCGCTGCTGCGGGTGTTCCATGCAGTCGTCCCAGAGAGCGCAGGCGAGCGAGCACGTGCCGACGCAGTCACCCGTCGCACCGCGGACCCGTACCGGTGGTTCCGCACCCGATCCGGTCGAGCCGGAGAAACTGGAGAAGCGGGGGCAGGGCGGCAGTGACGTCACCGTCGTCGATCCGTCCATGGTCAAGCGCGCGGTCTCCGCGGCCGCGGTCGGCAACGCGATGGAGTGGTTCGACTTCGGCGTCTACAGCTACATCGCGGTCACACTCGGACAGGTTTTCTTCCCGTCCGGAAACCCGACCGCGCAGTTGCTGTCGACGTTCGGAACGTTCGCGGCGGCCTTCCTGGTGCGGCCCATCGGCGGCATGGTCTTCGGGCCCCTCGGTGACCGGATCGGGCGGCAGAAGATCCTCGCCATCACCATGATCATGATGGCGGCCGGCACCTTCGCGATCGGCCTGATCCCGTCGTACGCCTCCATCGGCGTCTGGGCACCGATCCTGCTGCTGGTCGCCCGGCTGGTGCAGGGCTTCTCGACCGGCGGCGAGTACGGCGGCGCCTCGACCTTCATCGCCGAGTACGCGCCCGACAAGAAGCGCGGCTTCATGGGCAGCTGGCTGGAGTTCGGCACGCTGGCCGGTTACGTCGGCGGCGCCGGCCTGGTCACGCTGCTGACGTACCTCTTCCGCCACGACCACGACGCCCTGCTCTCCTGGGGCTGGCGCATCCCGTTCCTGGTCGCGGGCCCGATGGGCATCATCGGCCTCTACCTGCGGATGCGGCTGGAGGAGACCCCGGCGTTCGCGCAGCTGGAGCAGGAGGCGCGGACCAAGGAGAAGGAGCGCCGGGAGGTCGAGAAGAAGATCGGCCTGCGCGAGATGATCTTCGGCCAGTGGCGCGCGATGCTGCTCTGCGTCGGCCTGGTCCTGGTCTTCAACGTCACCGACTACATGCTGCTGTCGTACATGCCCAGCTACCTGACCTCGGAGCTGAAGTACGACGAGACGCACGGGCTGCTGGTCGTGCTGGCGGTCATGGTCGTGATGATGTGCGTGCAGCCCTTCGCGGGCCGGCTCACCGACCGCTTCGGGCGCCGCCCGGTCATCGCGACCGGCTGCGTCGGCTTCCTGGTGCTCTCCGTACCGTCGCTGCTGCTGATCCGGCAGGGTTCGCTGGCCGGCATCGCCCTGGGCATGGCCGTACTCGGCCTGCTGCTGGTGTGCTTCACGTCCACCATGCCGTCCACGCTGCCCGCGCTGTTCCCGACGAAGGTGCGCTACGGCTCGCTGTCCATCGGCTTCAACATCTCGGTGTCGGTCTTCGGCGGTACGACTCCGCTGGTGGTGACCGCGCTGATCGGCGCGACGGGCAACAACATGATGCCCGCGTTCTACATGATGGCCGCCGCCGTGGTCGGTGGCATCGCGGTACTGCTGATGTCGGAGAGCGCGCGCAAGCCGCTGCCGGGGTCGCCCCCGGCCGTGGAGACGGAGTCGGAGGCGCGCGCGCTGCGCCGGGCCGCGTCTTCCGGGACTTCGGGGACGCCGGGGACTTCGGGCTCGGCCGCCGGGAATCGGCGAGTGGCCGCGGAGTCGCCGGCCTGAGGCGACGGGCGGCGCCGGCCGCCCCCTGCACACCTCGGACAACGCCTGTGCGCGAGGACGACGACGATCGTCCTCGCGCACAGGCGTTGTGCTGTGCCTCCGCTACGGCGTTGTGGCGCGTCTCCGCTACGGCGTTGCCGTATGTCTCCGCTACGTGTCGCTCGGGCGGCCCACCCACTCGCCGTCGTCGCAGGTCCGGCCCGACGGGTCCTTCTGGCCGTGCGGGTAGAACGCGTCCCCCGTGGTCGCGCCGGACGGCGAGGGGAAGAAACTGGTGTAGGCGAAGCGGCAGCTGTCACCGCTCGCCGGACGTTCGTGCGCGGGGCAGGCCGACGCGGCGGGGACGGCGGCCAGCACGACGCCGACCGCGGAGACCGCCACCACTGCGGCGCGGGTGAACTTCCGCTTGGAGTACAAGAGGTTCCCTTCCATCACCGGACCGCGCCCTCGCGCGCCCCGATGGCCATGCTGGCGCGAAACGACCGCCCTGCCCCGGCCACACTCCGGCGCCCCGGCGGCCGCAACTCCAACGGCGGACACTCCCCTACGGCACCGGACCCACCGCCCGACGCGTCACTGCTCCACCAGCCGTACGAACGGAACGCCCTCCCCCGCCTGCCGGAAGCCCTCTGCCGTGCCGTCCACCTCGAACCCCATGTACGAGGTCAGCTTCCCGGCCGCCTTGGGGTGCTTCGACGCATACCGCGCCATGATCCGGCCGCCCTCCTCGGACGGGAGGAAGTGCGCGATGACGGCGCACCGTCTGCGGCCGACCTGGATGGTGGCCCTCGGCTGCGCCTGCAGGTTGCGGTACCACTGCGCCCCCGCGCCGAAGCCGGAGGCCAGCGTCCACGTACGCGCCTGCTGGTCGTACGACACCACCTCCAACACGACCCGCCTGGTCTTGCCCGACGTCCGCCCGAGGTGCTCCAGAAGCAGCAGCCGCTTCCCGAACAGGCCACCGAGACCGAGCCGGTAGAGGTGGATGGGGGCCCGGAAGGCGAGCCGCTTCCAGCCGGTCGGCCGCGCGGGCCGCCCGACCTGCCGCGCCGCCCGCGGCGACCGCGACGACTCCTGTCCCGCTCCTGAGTTCGACATACTCCGAAGCTATCCCCACCCACTGACAACAGAACTGACGCAACCGGCCGAGCTGGGGCGCGAACCACGCGCCGCTTCCTGTGTGTCCGGCGGGCCCTGGTCCACCGCCGGGCCGCGGTGTGGGGCACGATGTTCGGTATGAGCATCGTGAAGATCAATGTGTTGACCGTGCCCGACGAGCAGCGGGACGTGCTGGAGAAGCGGTTCGGGGCGCGGGCCGGGGCCGTGGACTCGGCGGACGGGTTCGAGTGGTTCGAGTTGCTGCGGCCGGTGGAGGGCACCGACCAGTACCTCGTCTACACCCGGTGGCGGGACGAGGAGTCCTTCCAGGCGTGGATGGAGGGGCCGATGAAGGCCGCGCACCAGAGTGGTGGCGCCGCCGAGGGCGGCGAGCGGCCCAAGCCTGCTGCTACCGGGTCCACGGTGTGGTCGTTCGAGGTCGTGCAGCAGGCCGGGCCGAAGAAGGAGGGCTGACGCGGCACGGGGCGGCCCGGCCTGTGGGGCTGCCCGGGGCCTAGAAGTCGAGCAGGCGTTGGGCGGTCTCGCGGTAGTGGCGCAGGGCGACGCGGAGCTGTTCGGTGTCGGCGTTGCCCTGTTCCCAGGATGTGCGCAGGGCGCGGCGGCGGGCCGCCAGGGCCTCGGGCAGGAGGGCGGCCAGTTCCTCGTAGAGGCCGTCGGCTTCCTGGACGGCCTCGCGGGGGCGGTCCACGAAGCCGTTGACGGCGTGGTCCAGCCGCTGGCTCAGCTTGTCGCGGGCCTCGGCCGGGAGGAGGGGCTCGACTGATCCCGTATGGCCGGAGGTTTCGGTCGGGGCGGGCGCGCCGGTCGGGTCGGAGGTGCCCGCGGGGTAGTCGGTTTCGGTGCCGGGCAGGCCGGCGTACACGCCGGGGGTGCTGTCGGCCGCTCCCGAGGTGGTGGTGGGCGGCGGGGCGGCCGGCTGCTGCGCGCTACGGGTGCCCTCGTACGCCGCGGCTCCGCGCTCGGGGGGCGGCATGCCCTCGCTCGACGCGCGCTCGCGGGGTGTCTCGACGGGGCCGGGGTCGCGCTCTTCGAAGGTGCTCATCGCGCACCGCCTTCCGCAGTGTCGTGCCCGTGCCCGCGGCCGTGGCCGTGCGTCCAGGGGGAACGCATCCGGTCGCCGAGCCGCCGGGTGGTGGAGTTGGGTTTGGAGTTGGGGAGGGAGTTGGGGTTGGGGTTGCGGCCAGGGTTGGTCTTGTGGTGATCGGTCTTGTGGTGGCGGGGGGTGTGGTGGGTGGTGGTTCCGTTCGGGCCGGGCTTGAGCAGTTCGGTGAACAGGGCCCGCGCGTGCACCACGGCCGCGCGCAGTTCCTCGGTGCCCGCGGCGTTCTCCGGGCGGTTGTTCCGGGCGCGTACGGCGGTCTCGTGGGCCTTGCGGTAGTCGTGGACGCCTTGCGCGTGGTGGACGGAGAGTGCGTCGGTCTGCTCGTCGTAGCTGTCGGACGGGTAGCCGCGTTCGCGGGCGAGTCGGGCGATCAGCAGGTCGGCCTCGACGACGGCCTGTTCGGGCTCGTCGACGAACTGCCGCTGTACGGCCTCCCAGCGCTCCTCGTACTGGAGGCGCAGGTCGGGGGTGAGCGGCCGGGGGCGGAACGCGCCGTGCCGGTCCAGCCGCCGGTTCAGCTCGCGTTCGGCGGCGGCGGTGTCGCCGTCGTGTACGGCGACGGCCCGTTCGTACTCGGGGCCGAAGCGGCGCCGCAGTCCTCTGCTCCCGCCGCGGGCGACCTTGGCGCGGGCTAGGAGGACGAGGGCGGCGATCACGATGAGCGCCACGATCGGGACGATGATCAAGGTGATGGACATATCGGCCGGGTAGCCCTGCCGGCGGGGGCCAAACCCCTTACAGGGAGGGGCTGGTGGCGGTCTGGTGGCGGTCAGCGGCTGGGGGCGGTACGCCTCCGTCGGAGATTAATTCGCGGCGGCTGTCCGTGCCCACCGGCACAATGGCGCCATGCCCGACGCCCAGCCTGTCACTCTGCCCCACTCCGGTGCCGGCCGCCCGCACGCGACGTGGGACATTTCGGCGGAGACCGACCAAACCCCCGTCGCCGAGGCGCTGTTCCGCGAGTACTACACCGAGGTGGCGGGCCGGTACCACACCCTGCACGGGTTCGCTCCCATCACGCCCGAGGAGGTCGACGAGGACCTGGTGGCGTACCCGACCGGACAGCTGGTCCCGCCCGCCGGTGTGCTGTTCGTCGTCCGGCACGAGGGCGAACCCGCCGCGTGCGCCGGGCTGCTGCTCATCGACGGCGGGCGCACGGCGGAACTCAAGCGGGTGTTCGTGCGGGCGCCGTGGCGCGGGCGGGGCGCGGCGCGCGTACTGATGGACGTACTGGAGCGGCGGGCGGTGGAACTCGGCGCGGAACGCATGCGGTTGGACACGCGGCAGGACCTGTCCGAGGCCGTCGCGCTGTACCGGGCGTACGGGTACGAGGAGATACCCGCGTACAAGGAGGACCCGTACTCGAACCTCTTCTTCGAGAAGCGGCTGGTGGAGGGTGGCGGGCAAGCCGGCTGAGCCGAGGGCTACGGGACGGGGCCGCCCGGCCCCTCCTGCCCGTGTGCGGGCGGCCTTGACGCATGGGCGCCCCCGCCATGCGGGCGCTCCGCGTCCGAGCCGCACAGCTCCGTCGACAGCTGCTCGACCAGCTCTGTCAGGTCGGTGGGCCGGTCCTCGGTCCACCAGTCCCCCAGCAGTTCGGCCAGCGACTCCCGGCGGGCGGTGACCAGCCGTTCCGCGACCGCGCGGCCCTTGTCGGTGAGGACCAGCGGCAGCCCTTCGCGTACCGCCAGCCCGCGCTCCTCGATCTGCCGGGTGGCCTCGGCGATCACCCTGAGCGGCACGATGCTGCGTTCGGCGAGCACCGCGGGCTCCACCGAGCCGAAGCGGTTGATGCGCAGCAGCATCCAGCTCGACGCGGGCCGCAGGTCCAACCCGGCCTTCTCGGTGATGCGCTCGTAGACCGCCTTGCGGCCCTCCAGGCTGCCCAGTTTGGACAGGGCGCGGCAGACCTCGTCGTACGAGGAGCGGTGTACGGGGTTGGAGGCGAGGACCTCGGAGGTGTCGGGCGCGGTGACGCCGCGGCGCAGCGGCTCCTCGCGGAGGAACCAGGCCAGGACGAAGGCGATCAGCACGACCGGGACCGCGTAGAGGAAGACGTCGGTGATGGAGGTCGAGTAGGCGTCGAGCACACCGGACGCGGCGTCGGGTGGCAGCTGTCCGACCGTCCGCGGGTCCTCCGCGATCTTGGAGGGGTCGGTGCCGGGCGGCAGTTGCTTGCCCGCGAGGGCGTCGGCGATCCGCGGCCCCAGCTTGTTGGCGAAGACCGTGCCGAAGATGGAGACGCCGAAGGAGGAGCCGATCGAGCGGAAGAACGTGGCGCCGGAGGTGGCGACGCCGAGGTCCCGGTAGTCGACGGCGTTCTGCACGATGAGGACCAGGACCTGCATGACCAGGCCGAGCCCGAAGCCGAAGACGAAGAAGTACAGGCTCATCACGGTGACGCTGCTGGCCGGGTCGAGCTGGTGCAGGAGCAGCAGCCCGGCGGCCGTGACGGCGGTGCCGGCGATGGGGAAGAACTTGTAGCGCCCGGTGCGGCTGACGATCTGCCCGGAGGCGGTCGAGGACAGCAGCATGCCGATGACCATCGGCAGCATGTGCACCCCGGACATGGTCGGCGACACGCCCTGCACGACCTGGAGGAAGGTCGGCAGGTAGGTCATCGACCCGAACATCGCGAACCCGATGACGAAGCCGATGACCGCGGTGAGGGTGAAGGTGCGCAGGCGGAACAGGTGCAGCGGCAGAACCGGTTCCGCGGCCCGGCGCTCGACGGCGGCGAACACCGCCAGCAGGAGTACGCCGAGCACCCCGAGGCCGATGATCTGCCAGGAGCCCCAGTCGTAGCTGACGCCGCCGAGCGAGGTCATCAGGACGAAGCAGGCGGCGACCGCGGCGATGAGGAGGGTGCCGAGGTAGTCGATGCGGTGCGGGGTGCGGCGGGCCGGGATGTGCAGGACGGCGGCGATGACAAGGAGGGCGACGATGCCGATGGGCAGGTTGATGTAGAAGACCCAGCGCCAGCTGAGGTGGTCGACGAACAGGCCGCCGAGCAGCGGCCCGAGGACGCTGGTGGCGCCGAAGACGGCGCCGAACAGCCCTTGGTAGCGGCCGCGGTCGCGGGGCGGGACGAGGTCGCCGACGATCGCCATCGACAGCACGATCAGGCCGCCACCGCCCAGGCCCTGGATCGCGCGGAAGGCGATCAGCTGCGGCATGTCCTGCGCGATGCCGCACAGCGCGGAGCCGATCAGGAAGATCACGATGGCGGTCTGGAAGAGCCGTTTGCGCCCGTACTGGTCGCCCAGCTTGCCCCACAGCGGGGTCGCGGCGGTCGAGGCCAGCAGGTACGCGGTGACCACCCACGACAGGTGGTCCAGGCCGCCGAGGTCGCTGACGATGGTGGGCAGCGCGGTGGCCACGATGGTCTGGTCGAGTGCCGCGATGAGCATGCCGAGCAGCAGCGCGCCGATCGCGACGAGGACCGTCCGCCGGGACTGGCCCTCTCCTGGGAGGGCCGGAGCGCCGGTGTGCTGCGCCATGGGCGTCCCTCTCTGTGCGGGCTCCGTAGGGCTCCGTAGGGCTCTGAGCGGGGCCGGGGTGGTGCCGGGGGGGCGGTGCTCGGGGCGGTGCTGGGGGCGGTGCTCCCTCCCATCCTGATCGTTTCGTGCGGATACGGCCTGCCGAGAGCGGATACGGCCTGCCGAGAGCCGTGCGGTCCGGTGGCTCCCGGATGCTCCCTGTGCAGGAAGGGGCCAGACCGGGATAATCACTGACCGATCGAGGGCTTCAGGGAGGGGAACGCTCGTGACGGCTGAGACCTGCCCGCACTGCTCGGCGCCCACGCGCGCCGACGGCCGGACGAGGTGCCTGTGCGAGGCGGCCGGCGCCGAGGACTTCGATCCCCTGCGGGTACGTCCGTACGTACGGCTGCCGGACGAGGCGGACGCCGGGGGCGCCGGGCCGGGCGCGGCGGCCCGGGCGCTGCGCCCCGATCCGCGTCCCGCGCCGCGGTTCGGGTTCCGTACGGTGCCGCCGGCCGGGTCGCGGGCGGGCGCGCGTGGCGGGTCGCGCGCGGGACCGCGCCCCGGATCGCGTACGGACCCGCGCTCCGGTTCGTACGCCGGTACGCAGCCCGACCGGGCGTCCGATGCGTGTGGTGCGTCCGGCGCGTCCGGTGCGCACTCCGGGGGCAGCGGGAGCGGCGAGGTGCACGACGATGCCTCCCGGCGGCGCAGGAGGCAGGTGGCCCTGGCTGTCATGGCGGCCTCGGCGGCGGCCTTGGCTGCGGGCGCGGTGCTGCTCAGCGGCGCGCTGCTGTCCGATGCGGACGAGGACCGCGCGCTGCTGCCCGACCACCGGAGCGTGCCCACCGCCGCCCGCACGGCCGACGACGGCGCGGACAGCGCCTCGGGCGGCGGGCCGGGACGCCGCGCCGCACCCCCGCCCGCCACACCCACCCGTACGCCGCACCGGACGCCCGGAGCGCAGCCGGCGCCCGGCCCGTCCCGTACGCCGTCCCCGTCCCACTCCGCGTCGCACGCGCCGGGCACGGCCACGGCGTCCGGCAGCATCACCAGCGCCCCGGAGAGCCACGCGCCGAGCAGCCCGCCGGGCGGGCCGATCGTGCTGCGGGAGGGCGCCACCGGGCCGGAGGTCCTGGAGCTGCAACGGCGGCTGGAGCAGCTGGCCGCGTACTTCGGCCCCGAGGACGCGCGCTACGGCGCCGCCGTCCGCGCCGCCGTCGCCGCCTTCCAGCGGTCGTACGGTGTACGAGGCGATCCGGACGGCGTCTACGGGCCGCGGACGCGCGCCTCACTGGAGGCCCGCACGGTCGAGCCGTGAGCCGGGGAGGGCGACGGCCGGGATGGCGGCAGCCGGGTGACGGGCCCTGGTCACCGGCCGGGTGGCCCGTTTCACCAGGGGGTGGTTGGCCACCGGCCGGGTGCTCTTTGTATCGTGTAGGAACAAAGTGGTTCCGCCCGCACTCCCTGACCGGCGGGCGGAGCCGCTTGACTCTTTCCCCAGCGCCCAGGAGCCCGCCGATGTCGGCCACCACCACGCTCACAGCCCGCGCCCTGCTGCTGGACATGGACAGCACGATCGTGAACTCCGAGGCCGTGGTCGAGCGCTGCTGGCGCCGCTGGGCCGACGAGCAGGGGCTCGACGCGGGCGAGGTGCTCAAGGTGGTGCACGGCCGGCAGGGCTGGGCCACGATGGCCGCACTGCTCCCCGAGCGCCCCATGGAGCTCAACCACGAGGACAACCGGCGGATGCTGGCGCAGGAGACCGCCGACGTGGACGGCGTGGTGCCGGTCCCCGGCGCGCCCGCCTTCATGGCCGCCCTCGCGCGGCTCCCGCACGCCCTGGTGACCTCCGCCGACATCGCCCTCTCCGACGCCCGCATGGGTGCGGCCGGGCTGCCGATGCCGGCCGTGCGGATCACCGCCGAGTCCGTGAGCGCCAGCAAGCCGGACCCCGAGGGCTTCCTCAAGGGCGCGGCCGAGCTGGGGTTCCCGCCCGAGGACTGCGTGGTCTTCGAGGACTCCGAGGCGGGCATCGCGGCCGGGCGCGCGGCGGGCATGCGGGTGGTCGGCGTCGGCGAGCGGGCCGCGGCCTTCGGTCCGGACGTCCACGTACGCGACCTGGAGCAGATTCGCGTCGAGGCGCTCGCGGACGGGTCGATCGCGCTGCACGTCGAAGGCTGAGCGGACGAGTCACAGGCTGAGCCGACGAGGGTTACGGGGGCGGGCCGGCGGCCCGCCCCTTTCCCGTACTCAGCCGGCGATCGCCTCGTACAGGCTGAACCCCGCCAGCAGCACCATCACCCCGGCCGCCACCTTCGTGATCAGCTTGAGCGGTACGTACTTCATGAGCGTGCGGCCGCCGAGGATGCCCAGGCCCGCCACCGCCCACAGGGCCAGCACCGCGCCGACGCCCACCGAGACCGGGTCGTCGTAGCGGGCGGCCAGGTTCGCGGTCATGATCTGGGTCAGATCGCCGAACTCGGCGACCAGGATCATCATGAAGCCCGCCCCGGAGACCTTCCAGAAGCTCTGGTCGGCGGGCTTCTTCACTTCCTCCTCGTCCTCGTCCTTCTTGAAGAGCAGGACCGCCGCGCCCGCGAGGAAGAGCACGCCGACGACCGCCTGCACGAGGCGGTGCGGGAGCAGGGACAGCACGCTGCCCGCGGCGATGGCGAGCGCGACGTGCACGGCGAAGGCGGCGGCGACGCCCGCGAAGACGTACGAAGCGCGGTAGCGGGTGCCGAGCATCAGCCCGGCGAGGGCGGTCTTGTCCGGCAGCTCGGCCAGGAAGACGACGCCGAAGACGACGGCGGCGACGGTGAAACTGAACACGGGGTGTCTTACCTCGATCGGTCGGGCCGCACCGAGGGGCCCGGAAAAGGGGTCGCTTCGGCACGGCAGCGTCTCTTGCGCACACGTGCGTCTGCGCAAACACTGCGGCCGAAGGTCTCGCTGGCGCGGCAGGGACACCTGTCGTCTGCCACGCTCCGGGCGCCGGCCCACCGCGGGCGGCCTGTCACCTGGGCGGTGGCGGCCGACGGGCGGGCAGTATGTCGACGGTCCGGCGAAGAGCTACTCCCCTTCTGCTGTGGCCAAGGGTACGCGGTGCAGGCGCCCGCGGGCCACCAGCTCCAGCACCACCGCGACGGCCGACGCCTGTACGGCCAGCAGCGCGACCAGCACGAACAGCTGGACCGCGCCCGCCTGAACGGGTGAGGCGCCGCCCAGCAGCATCCCCACGAAGGCGCCGGGGAGTGTGACGAGCCCCACCGTGCGGGTCTGGTCCAGGCCCGGCAGCAGCGCGTCGGACGCGGCCGGACGGGCGACCTCCATCCGGGCCTCCCGGTCCGGCAGGCCGAGCGCGAGGCCGGCCTCCACCTCGCCGTGCCGCGTCTCCAGCTCGTCCAGTGCCCGCCGCCCGCCGAGGACGGTGGCGGTGAGCGCGCCCCCGATGAGGATGCCCGCGACGGGGATGAGCGTGACGCCGCGCGGCGGGACCAGGCCGGTGAGCAGCAGGGCGCCGACGACCGGTACGACTCCGGCGGCGAGGGGCGCGGCCGCCCACCACCAGGTGCGGTTCTGGGTGAGGCGGCGGCCCGCCGTCCGTACGGCGACCGCGAACATCAGTACGAGGAAGCAGAGCAGCCAGGGCGCGGACCGTACGACCCAGCCGATGAGGTACGAGACGGCGGCGAGCTGGAGGGCGGCGCGCAGCCCGGCGAGGGCGATGGCCCGCGCGTGGCCGAGGTGTGCGAGTGCCGCCACTGCCACCGCGGCGGCCAGCAGGACGGCGAGAACAGCCCCGAGAGTGACGTTGACCGGCAGCAGCACGCGCTCACTGTAAGGGCGGCCGGGGGCGCGGGGGCGGGCGGGCGCAGCGCGTCCGGCGCGGCGGAGGCGGGCGCGCGCGGAGGGGCGGAGGCCGGCGTGCACGGAGGGGGTGGGTGCGGGTGCGCACTGAGGGGCGTACGCGCCCGCGCGGGCCACCGGCCGGGACGCCGGGTCCGGGTGACGTGCCGTCAACCCCTTGAACTGACGTGGGCATGTCGCCACTCTGTTACCTGGAGCCCACCCGGTGGACACCCCACGACCCCACCATGGGCCCGTCCCGCACCCCGACTTCCCCCCACATACAGGGAGTTACGATGCCCAAGGTCTACGCGCGTCGCGGTTCGTTCGCCGCCGCCTGTGCCGCCGCCCTCGTCTGCACGCTGTCCTTCGGCGGCCAGACCGCCCAGGCCGCACCGCCCACCCCGCCGGACGCCGCCACGGCGCGCGCCTACCTCGCCCAGATCGAGGAAGCGCCCCAGGGCTCGCAGGACGGCTACAGCCGCGACAAGTTCCCGCACTGGTCCGACCAGGGCAAGAACTGCAACACGCGCGAGGTCGTGCTCAAGCGGGACGGCGAGAACGTGCAGACCGACGCCAAGTGCGCCGCGACCAGCGGGACCTGGAAGTCCGCCTACGACGACGGCGTGTGGACCAAGGCGTCCGACGTGGACATCGACCACGTCGTACCGCTGTCGGAGGCGTGGAAGTCCGGCGCCTCGAAGTGGACGACCGAGCGCCGCAAGGAGCTGGCCAACGACCTCACCCACTCGCAGCTGATCGCCGTCACGGACAACGTGAACCAGGAGAAGGGCGACAAGGACCCGGCCAAGTGGCTGCCGCCGAAGACCTCTTACCACTGCACGTACGCGCGGATGTGGGTGTCGGTGAAGCACGCGTACGGGCTGACGGCCGACTCGGCCGAGAAAGCCGCGCTGAAGAAGATCCTGGATCGCTGCTAAGACACGCGCGCCGCGCCGGGCGCACGGCGGGACCGTGCGCGCCGGCGCGGCCCGACCGGCGCCCGGCCGGCTCCGAAACGCCCCCGCGACAACCTGAAACGGCCCCGGACCGGCATGCGGCCGAGTGGCGCAACCGTACGACCGGATGGCTCCGCCTTTCTCCGTGCAGCGGCCGGAGCTGCCCCGTCGCCCCGCGATCGGCTCCTATCCTCTGAGCACGCGTACGGGTACCGGCCCGTACGAGGGGAGGTCCGCCGATGGCCGTGCTGCGCCTGGGGCCGCTGCTGCGCTACGTGGACGAGATCAGCGCGACGGTGTGGGTCGAGACCGACGGGCCGTGCGAGGTACACGTCCGCTGCGAGAGCGGCGCCGGCGGCGCGGAGCGCGCCTGGCAGGTGGCCGGCCACTACTACGCGCTGGTGCCGGTCGCGGGGCTGACCCCGGACAGCGAGACCCCGTACCGCGTCCTGCTGGACGGCGAACAGGTCTGGCCGCCGCCCGGCAGCCGCTACCCGGACAGCACGATCCGCACGCCCGCGGCGCCGGGCGGCGAACCGGCCGGGCAGCGCCTGCGGGTCGCGTTCGGCTCCTGCCGCTGGGCGGCGCCGCCCGCCGACACGCACGACCCGGTCGGCCCGGACGCCCTGGACACCCTCGCGTCGGCGCTCGCCGCCGACCCCGCGCGCGAACGCCCCGACGTCCTCCTCCTGCTGGGCGACCAGGTCTACGCCGACCAGACCTCGGACGCGACCGCCCGGCTGCTCGCGGCCCGCCGCGACACCTCGCGGCCGCCCTGGCGGCAGGTCGCGGACTACGAGGAATACACCCATCTGTACGCCGAGTCGTGGCTCGACCCCGAGGTGCGCTGGCTGCTCTCCACCGTCCCCAGCTGCATGATCTTCGACGATCACGACGTGTCGGACGATTGGAACACCTCCGCGGCCTGGCTGATCCGGATGCGGGCCACCTCCTGGTGGCGGGAGCGGGTGCTCGGCGGCCTGATGTCGTACTGGGTGTACCAGCACCTGGGCAACGTCTCCCCCGCGGAGCTGGAGAAGGACGAGCTGTACGCACGGGTCCGCGCGCTGCCCGACGGCACGGCCCTGGTACGGGAGTTCGCCGCCGCGGCGGACGCCGACCCGGGCTGCGCCCGCTGGAGTTACCGCCGCGACTTCGGCCGCGTCCGGCTGGTCATGGTCGACACCCGCGCCTCCCGCGTCCTGGACGAGGGGCGGCGGGCGATGCTCGACCCGGCCGAGGCGCGGTGGCTGCGCGACGCGGTGCTGGCCGACCACGGCGCGTACGACCACCTGCTGATCGGCAGTTCGCTGCCGTGGCTGCTGCCGAACCTGGTCCACGACGCGGAGGGGTGGAACGCCGCGCTGTGCGCCGGGGCGCGCGGGCCGGGCTGGGCGCGCCGGAGCGAAGGGCTGCGGCAGCGCGCCGACCTGGAGCACTGGGCGGCGTTCCCGGAGTCCTTCGCGGCGCTGACCGGCCTGCTCGCCGAGGCCGGTTCGGGCGAGGGGGCGCCGGCCACGGTGTGCGTGCTGTCCGGTGACGTCCACCACGCGTACGTGGCCGAGCCGCACTGGCACGACGGCACCGAGCCGGACGGGCGGGTGCTCCAGCTGACCTGCTCGCCCGTGCACAACAGCATCCCCGCCTCCATACGGGCCGGCTTCCGCTTCGGCTGGAGCCGGGCCGGGCGCCGGCTGGGGCACGCGCTCGCCCGGCATGCGCGGCTGGACCGGCCGCCGATCGGCTGGCGCCGCACCGGCGGCCCGTGGTTCGGCAACCAGCTCATGACGCTGACCCTGCACGGGCGCGCGGCGCGGCTGCGGCTGGACCAGGCGCGGCGTGAGCGGGGCGGTGGGGCGCGTCTTTCGTGCGCGCACGAAGAAGTCTTGACGGGGCATCAGGGGCAACTGGGGCATCAAGGAGCGTAAGCCGCACGGCGGGCGCGACTCCCGTGCACTGGCGGCACTTCGGGCCATGACCATTTTCGGCCAACGGCCGGATATGGCCAGATGTTGAACTTGCAAGTACCGATTAGGTCTCCCTAACCTGTCCCCTTGTCGGTTCCCGTCCCCGAAACCGCAGGAGTCCCCACCATGCCCGTTCAGTCCCCGGTGACCGAGTTCACCGAACGAATCAAGCCGTACACCCTGTCCTTGTTCCGCATCGTCGTGGGTCTGCTCTTCGCCTGCCATGGCGCGTCCTCGCTGTTCGGCATCCTCGGCGGCGCGATGGGCAAGGGGCTGACCGTGCCGGCGGGCAGCTGGCCCGGCTGGTACGCCGCCGTCATCCAGCTCGTCGGCGGCGTCCTGGTGATGGTCGGCCTCGGCACCCGCACCGCCGCCTTCATCAGCTCCGGCTCGATGGCGTACGCGTACTTCTCGGCGCACGCCGGCACGGCGCTGTGGCCGCTCCAGAACGGCGGCGAGCTGTCCGCGCTGTTCTGCTGGGCGTTCCTGCTGCTCGTCTGCACCGGTCCCGGCACCTGGTCGCTGGACCGCCTGTTCTTCGGCGAGCGGCGGCAGCCCGAGGAGGCCGGGCCGACCGCGCAGCGCGAGCCGAGCGCGGCCTGACGGCGGCACCGGCGGCCCGCTGCCGCCGGCATACAGACGAGCGGCGGCCCCCGGTGTGCACCGGGGGCCGCCGCTCGTGCGGTACCCCGCACGCACGGCCGGGCGGCCGCGCCCGTGCGGTGGTCAGAGGAGCTTCGAGAGGGCGTTCGAGAGGTTCTTCGGGAGGGCCGTCGAGGTGTCGAACGGCACGGTGTAGCACGCCACCACCCGGCCGGCGGTCCCCGCCACTCCTGGCCGGGTCGCGGTCCGCCGCTCGTGGATCACCAGGGACCGCGCCTCACCGGCCCTGAACCGCCAGTCGTGCCGGGACTCGGCGGCCCCCTCGCCCTTGCCGTTGGTCGTGAAGTCCAGCCACACCTCGTTCTTCGGGTTGGCGAAGGCCGGGTCGGTGGAGGGCGTGCGCGGGTCCTTGCGGTGCTGGTAGTGCGGCCCCGAGTCGTCCGGGCGCGCACCGCACGCGTTCTTGTGGACGTGCGCCCCGTACGTGCGGTTCGCCACCAGGCCGACGACCTTCAGGCCGACCCGGGTCCGCTTGTGATCGGCGCGCTGGCTGACCGTGATGCGGGAGTTCTCGGGCACCAGCTTCGGGTCGTACGTCAGCGCCTGGGCCAGCCCGGTCCCGTTCGGGCGGGTGAACTGTCCCGCCACCGTCACCGCGTACTCCGAATCGACGGAGTTCTTCGTGACCTTGCCGTCGCCGTCCGCCGCGGCGGCCGCCGACATCGGGCCGGGCGCGAGCAGGAGCGCGGTCGCCGCGGCGAGGGCCGCCCCGGTGACACCTGCCGCCTTGGCCGTCCGCTTCGCCGACGGCGTCGTCCATGTCTCCATCTATGTCTCCATTTCGTGTGCCACTCCGCTCCAGGGCGCCCTGCCGTGCTCCACAAGGCGCGCGTATCGGCTTATAACATGCCCAATGCCGCGCTCTTTTGCGCCACGGCCGAAGCAGACGGGTGACCGTGACATCCGGGCCCGTTCCGGGACGGATGTGAACCCAACAACACCGTGTGCCCCGGAACGTCACCGTGTGCCCGCCAGGCGTACGCTGTATGGCGGTACAGCCGCCCCAGCCGCCGATGCGACGTCGCGGCAGGGGTTCGGACCGGGAGAAGGACGTTGTTGGAAAGCCTGGGGCCGCTGAGCGGCACCCCTTGGGTCTACGCGGTCGTCGGTCTCTCCGTCCTCCTCGACGTCTTCGTGCCGATCCTGCCCAGCGGTGTCCTGGTGATCACCGCGGCCACCACGGCCGCCGGCACCCGCACCGCGGCCGGCGCGGTGGGCGTCTCCACCTCCGTACGCGGCGGCGCCGACCTCGCCGAGATGCTGGCCCTGGTCCTGTGCGCGGCGACCGCCTCGGTGCTGGGCGACATGGTCGCCTACCGGCTGGCCTGGCGCGGCGGCGACCGGTTCGACCGCGCCATCGCCCGCTCCCGCCGCCTGGCCGCCGCGCAGGAACGACTCGGCGCGGCGCTCACCCGGGGCGGCGGCGGCATCGTCGTACTGGCCCGGTTCGCGCCCGCCGGGCGCTCGGTGGTCAGCCTGGGCGCGGGGGTCGCACACCGTACGGTCCGGGAGTTCCTGCCGTGGTCGGCGCTGGCCGGGCTGGCCTGGGCCGTGTACGGCGTGACGCTGGGCTGGGTGGGCGGCCAGTGGCTCGGCGCGTCGTGGATCGGCACCGCCGTCTCGGTGTTCGCGCTGTTCGCGGCGGGGTCGGCGGCGGTGTTCCTGATGCGCCGCCCGGAGCGCAGGGCCGCGTTCCCCGCCACGACCGCCGACTGAGAGCCGGGGGCTCAGCCCCGGCCGGGCGCCCGTACGCCGGGGCCCGGTACCGGCCACTTACCGGCCGACCGGATTCCGCCCTGCGGGTGAACGGTATGCAAGGCGGCGCACGGGCCCGGGCGGAGAAGCGGCGGGCGGGTTGTCAGACCCCGGTGCGAGGATGAGGGCATGGACAACTGGCTGTGCCGCCCCGAGACCCCCGAGGACATCCCGGCCGTCCGCCGGATCAACCTCGCCGCCTTCGACACCTCGGGCGAAGCCGACCTGGTCGACGCGCTGCGGCAGGACCCGTCGGCCTGGCTGCCCGGCCTGTCGTACGTGGCCGTGCCCGCCGGGTCCGGGGCGGCGGCCGCGCCCGTCGCGCACGCCCTGCTCACCCGCTGTCACATAGCCGCCGAACCGGCCGTCGCGCTCGCGCCCTGCGCCGTGCTGCCCGAGCACCACAAGCAGGGTGCGGGCAGCGCCGTCATCCGGGCGCTGCTGGACGCGGCCCGGGAGGCGGGCGAGCGGACGGTCGTGGTGGTGGGGCATCCGCCGTACTACCCCAGGTTCGGCTTCGAGCGCGCCTCCCGGTTCGCCATCGTGCCGCCCCAGGAGTGGCCGGACGAGGCGTTCATGGCGCTGTCCCTCGACGGCTGCACGCCCCCGCCCGGCCTGGTGCGCTATGCGGAGGCGTTCGGCATCGCGTAGCGCGGCCACTGCCCGCCCCGCTCCGGCTGCTCCTGTCCGGCCCGCTCCGGCTGCTCCTGTCCGCCCTGCTCCTGCTACTCCTGTCCGCCCTGCTCCGCGGTTCCGGCCTGCTCCGACGGCCGCTCCCGCTCCTCCGGTACGACCGCGACCGGGCACACCGCGTGCAGCAGTACGGCGTGCGCGACCGAGCCGAGCCGACGGCCGACCGGCAGGCGGCGGCGGTGCCGGGCGACCACGACCAGGTCGCTGGCCTTGGACGCCTCCACGAGCTGCCCGGCCGCGTCCGCGTTCCGCAGCTCGACCGTCACCGCCACCTCGGGGTGCCGCTCGCGGTGCGGCGCGAGCGTCTCCGTCAGCTGCTTGGCCAGCGCGTTCTCGTACTCCTGCTGGGTGCCTTCATAGGCGGCCACATATTCGAAGGCGGGCGGCGCCAGCATCGGCCAGGCATAGCCGGAGACGACCTGGAGGCGGGCGCCGCGCCGGCTCGCCTCGGCGAAGGCGAAGCCGATCGCGCCGGGCTCGTCCGAGGACGCGTCGACGCCGAGCGTGACCTGCCGCTCGGCGGGGCGCACCACCTCGCCGTCCGGGCCCAGCTCGCCGCCGCGGTCCGGGCGGGGCACGACCACGACGGGCCCG
This sequence comes from Streptomyces sp. NPDC017056, assembly GCF_044332485.1. Lineage (NCBI taxonomy): Bacteria > Bacillati > Actinomycetota > Actinomycetes > Kitasatosporales > Streptomycetaceae > Streptomyces > Streptomyces sp. NPDC017056. The sequence continues at coordinate 358,561 of NZ_JBIRPD010000001.1, forward strand.
GCCGAGTGCGCGGCGCAGGCCATGCCGTTGGAGCCGAGCAGCAGGCTGGCGAAGCCGCCGCGGCCGCGCGAGCCGAGCACGAGCAGCTGCGCCTCGGCGCCGAGGGCGGGCAGCAGCGTGTCGGTGAGCCCGCTGAGGCTGCGGTATTCGATGCCCGGCAGACCGGCCGAGTCGGCCTGCCCGTTCAGCGTCTTGCGCAGTTCGTCCAGCACCGGGTCGCCGATGCCGGACTCGGCCGCCGCCCGGCCCTCCGTCGTGACGTACGGCCAGACGTGCACGACCTGGAGCGGTGCGGAGCGCAGCCGGGCCGCCTCGATCGCCCAGCGCAGCGCCCGTTCGCTGTCGGGGGATCCGTCCACCGCGACAATGACCGGCAGGGTGTCCATGTGCGCCTCCATACGACCAATAGCGTGTGCTATGCCCAACTATTTCCATCCTCCTACCCCGCGCCGCCCCGGCGACAGGGGACGAAGGTCCCGGCCGGGCACGGAGTAGAGTCGAACGTCACTTCTCAGCCCCTTACCTGGGACGCAATGAACACACTTCAGGCCCCGCAACTCGTCGCGTGGACCGAGGCCGGCGAGGAACGCGCCGCCCGCTGGCGCTCCGAGAGCGGCACGCCGCCGCCCCGCCGGGTGGCCGTCGCGGACGACCGCACGAAGGCCGACGACGCGTACAAGCTCGCCTGCGAGGGCACCGCGCTGCTGTGGCGCGGCGACTTCCACAACGCCCGCCAGCTGCTGACGGCGCTGGCCCGGCGCATCGACCGCCGCCCGCGCAAGCGGCCACCGGCCGACCCCGCCCAGGCGTTCCACCTGCACCGGGCCGCGCAGAGCCAGCGCGCCCGCATCCTCGGCATGCTGCTGGTGCCCCTGGACCCCGGCTACGAACTGCCGCTGCACCGCGCGCCGGACGTACGGGAAGCGTGTGTCCAGGCGTACGGCCCGGACGACGCCGGGGACGGGCGGCCGCTCCCCCTGTTGGTCTCGCTGCGCGAACTGCTCGGCGTGATCGGCGCGTACGAATGGCGCAGAAACGGCGTCGCGATCCCGGCGCTCGGCGGCGACCGCGTCCACCCGTACTACGGCGTCTTCTCGCCGGTCCGCGGCGAGTACGTGGACCTGGTGGCCCGGGCCCCGCTGCCCGCCGCCCCCGGACCCGCCTTCGACATCGGCACCGGCACCGGCGTGCTGGCCACGGTGCTGGCGCGGCGCGGCGTGCCGCGCGTCGTCGCCACCGACCAGGACCCGCGGGCCCTGGCCTGCGCGCGGGAGAACACCGAACGGCTCGGCGTGGCGGACCGCGTGGAGGTCGTCGCGGCAGACCTGTTCCCCGCCGGGCGCGCGCCGCTGATCGTCTGCAACCCGCCCTGGGTCCCGGCCAAGCCCACCTCCCCCGTCGAGTACGCGGTCTACGACCCGGGCAGCCGGATGCTCCGCGGCTTCCTGAACGGCCTGGCCGGCCACCTCACACCGGGCGGCGAGGGCTGGCTGATCCTCTCCGACCTCGCCGAACACCTCGGGCTGCGCACCCGGGACGAGCTGACCGGCGCGTTCGCGGCGGCGGGCCTGACGGTCCTGGACCGCCTCGACATCCAGCCGCGGCACCCCCGCGCCCGCGACGCCGGCGACCCCCTGCACGCGGCCCGCGCGGCCGAGGTCACCTCGCTGTGGCGACTGGGCGCGGCGGACCCGGGCGCGTAGCGCACGAAGGAGGAACAGGAACCGCCCCCATGGACGTGCAGCAGCTCACCGAACGCGCCCGGCGCCTCGCCGCCACCGCCACCCCGGCCCGGCGCCGGCTCCTCGGCATCACGGGGCCGCCCGGCGCCGGCAAGTCCACCCTGGCCGCCCACCTGGTGTCCGCGCTCGCCGGTTCGGCCGCGCTCGTCCCCATGGACGGCTTCCACCTCGCCGAGGCGGAGCTGCGCCGCCTGGGGCGAGTGGACCGCAAGGGCGCCCCTGACACCTTCGACGCGGGCGGCTACGCGGCCCTGCTCGCGCGCCTGCGCGCCCCCGTGCCGGACACCGTCGTCTACGCCCCCGCCTTCGACCGCCGCATCGAGGAGCCGGTGGCCGGCAGCATTCCCGTACCGCCCGAGGTGCCGCTCGTCGTGACCGAGGGGAACTACCTGCTGCTCGACGGCTCTTCGTGGGGTCAGGCCAGGGACTGCCTCGACGAGGTCTGGTACGTGGACCTGGACCCCGCGGAACGGGTACGGCGCCTGGTCGACCGGCACGAGCGCTTCGGCAAGCCGCGGGCGCACGCCGAACGGTTCGTGCGCGCCTCGGACGAGGCCAACGCCCGGCTGGTGGCGGCGGCCAGGAACCGCGCCGACCTGGTCGTCAGCTTCGCGCCGGACGCGGCGCCGGTGCCGTACGACGGGGGCTGAACGCCCGGGGCCCGGCGCGTCACCGCACCTTCTCGTAGACCTCCACCCGGCGCCCCGCGGTGTCCGTAAGGGCCGTGCGCTCGAAGTGCCGGGCGAGGACGCGGAGCTTCCCGGCCTCGCGGGCGGGCGCGGAGGCGGCGCGGTGGGTGTCCGTGACGACGACGATGCGGGACTTGGCCAGCATCGCCGTGCGTATGTGCTCGGCGCTGCCCTCGACGCCCTTGATGGTGCCGGACGACGCCGGGCCCTCGACCAGCGCGAGATCGTCCAGGCCGGTGAAGGCCGACGGCGTCACCTGTGCCGTGTCGCGCCGCGCGGCCGGTATGAACAGCACGCCGTCGCCCGTGCGCGCGACCGCCGCCACCTGCTCCGCCGCGCGCAGCACGTCGTCCACCCGGCTCTCCGGCTTGCGCAGACCGGTCTCGACGGGCAGCAGCGCCACGAAGGCCAGCGCCGTGACGCCCGCGAGCGGCACCCAGGTGCGGACCGGGACGGCCTGGACGGCCGCCGCGATGCCGACGCCGAGGAGCAGGGCGAAGCCGATGTTCGTATAGAGGACGTAGCGGTCGAGGTAGAGGGGCTCCACCAGGGCGGAGGCCAGCAGCAGGCCGCACTGCGGCACGGCGAGCAGCGGCAGCCCGACGGACGCCGGGGTCAGGGGCGCACGTCCGCGGCCCGGGTACGGGACCCGGGCGCACACCAGCGCCACGAGCAGCAGGGCGGCGACGCCCAGCAGCGTGGAGACGGCGACGGGCTTGATCCAGGACACCTGCCCCGACTGGGCGCGGCTGGCCAGGATGAGCGGCAGCGCGCCCGCCACCACCACGGCTGCCGACACCGACCACGGCAGCAGCAGCGGCCGGCGGCCACGGCGGCGGGCGACGAGGACCGTGACGGCATGGGCGGGCAGGACGAAGAGCGAGAACCAGTTCAGCAGGGCCGTGGTCAGCAGGACGGCGGCGTAGGCGGCCCACGGCCCGGCACGCCGCACGAGACGCCCCGCCCGCGCGGCTGACGGCGTACGTCCGGTCGCGCTCACCAGGATCCACGTGGCGGTCGCCACGCCTGCCGTGACCAGCGCGTACGCCCGCCCTTCCTGCGCGTAGTGCTGGATGTTGGGGATCAGCGCGAGCACCAAGCCGGCGGCGAGTCCGGCCCACGGCCCGGCGAGGCGGCGGCCGGCCGCGGCGGTGGCGGCAGCGGCGACGGCGACGGCCAGTACGGAGGGCATGCGCAGCACGGCCGTGCCCGTACCGAAGACCTCGAACACGCCGTGCATCAGCATGTAGTAGAGGCCGTGCACGACGTCCACCTCGTCGAGCATGTGCCAGATCTCCGCCACCGAGCGCTGCCCGACCTGCCAGGTCACGGCCTCGTCCCGCCACACGCTGCCGTCCCGCCGGATGCCCCACAGGCCGAGCGCGAGCGCCAGCAGCGCGGGGAGGACCGGGACAGCGAGCCGCGCGAGCACGGGGGCGGGGGCGGCGGGTGCCGGGCCGGCGGGCGCGATGCCGCGGTTGCGCTGGACGGGGAGGGCGCGGACCGGCAGGGGGTGGACGGTTTCAGCGGGCATGCCACGACCCTACATGGCGTGTATACATGACACGTATACATGGTAGGTATACTCCGCATGTATACGCTTCGGGCGGCCGACCGGGCCACCGTCCGCACCACCGATCACCCGACCGACCTGGCCACCACACGCCCCGCTCCCCGCCGCGGCCGCCGCATACCGGCCCGCGTCCGCGGCATGCCGCCGCTCCTCGCCGCCTGGCTCCTCACCCGGCTGTGGCTGGTCCCGGCGGCACTGAAGATCAGCCCGTTCGTGGGCGGCGGCGGCCTCGACCCGTCCGTGAGCAAGGTCTACACCGGCTGGTACGCGGTCCTGAGCGGCGGCAGTTTCCCGCTGCACGACGTGAGCTGGCAGTACCCGCCCGGCGCCGCCCTGCCGATCCTGGCCCCCGGCCTGCTCCCCGGCCTCGGCTACGGGCACGCCTTCATCGCGCTGGCCGCCCTGTGCGACGCCGCGATCTTCGCGCTGCTCCTGCAGGCAGTGCGGCGCGGCGGCCGCTCCCTCGCCGCGCCCTGGCTGTGGACGGTGGGCCTGGCCGTTCTCGGCACCATGCCGTGGAACCGGTTCGACCTGCACGTCACCGGGCTGGCGATGCTCGCCCTGGTCGCCGCCTCAGCCCGGCGTGCCTGGTCGGACCGGGCCTTCGGCGCCTTGACGGCGGTCGCGGCCGTCGTCAAGGTCTGGCCGGCCCTGCTGCTCGCCGGCACGGCCGGGGGCCGCCGCACCCGTACGGCGTGGGTGGCCGCCGCCGTCACCGGCGCCGCCGTGACCGCCGGTTTCGCGCTCGCCATGCCGCACGCGTTCTCCTTCCTCGCCGCCCAGGAGTCGCGCGGCATCCAGATCGAATCGGTCGGCTCGCTGCCGTTCCACGTGGCCCGGCACCTCGGCTGGAGCGGCACGTGGGCGGCGAAGGACGGCTCGCACGAGTTCGTCGGACCGTGGGTGGGCGGGGTCAGCGCCGCCATGCAGGTCTCGACCGTGGTGGCCTTCGGCTGGCTGCTGTGGTGGCGGCACCGCGCGGACCGCACCGCCGCCCGGACCCTGCCGGACGCCGCCCTGGCAGCCACGCTGCTGTTCGTGGTCACCAGCCGGGTGATCAGCCCGCAGTACCTGGTCTGGCTGCTCGGCCTGGCCGCGGTCTGCCTGCTGCGCCGCGACACCACGCAGCGCCCGGCCGCCCTGCTGATCCTGGCGGCCTGCCTGTTCACCACGCTCGATTTCCCGCTCCTGTACCGGGGGCTGCGGGACGACGCGGCCTGGCTGTCCATCGCCAACCTGTACGTACGGAACGCCTTGCTGCTCGCGGCGGCCTGGCTGTCCGCGCGCCGCCTGTGGCGCGCGACGGTGCCCACGCGCCGCACCGCGTGAGGCATATGGCGCGGAACGGGAACTTCGCCGCGTCCCCACCCGTACATCCCGCAGATACCGCGCATGCCATCATGACACCATGAGTGTCAATGAGGGCGGCGCGGAGCCGGTCGAGCACGTCGCGTACGAGGTGATCCGACGCCTGCGGCCGCTGCACCGCACGGTCGTACGGGCCCTGGAACGGGAGCTGGCCGGCACCGGACTGACGGCCGGTCAGCACGCGCTCCTGGACGCCCTGCACCGCCACGGCCCGCGCACCGTACCGGAACTGGCCCGCGCCCTGGACCTGGACCGCCAACCGGTCCAGCGCCGGGTGAACCACGCGGCCGGACTGGGCCTGGTCGAGACCGCCCCCAACCCCGCGCACCGGCGCTCCCCCCTCGTCCGGCTCACGCCCGAGGGCTCCGAGGTCATCCGCTCCGTCCAGCGCTTCGAGGCGGCCGGGCTGCGGCGCGGGCTGGCCGGGCTGCCGGCCGCCGACGTGGCCACCGCCCTGCGCGTACTCGACCGTCTCGGCGAGGAGTTCCGGGCACTGGCCCGCGACACCCCGCCCGACCCGCACTCACCCCGGGCGACCCCCGCGCCCCTCCCGGCACCCGCACCCCACACAGGACGGCACGGAGCATGACGACCCAAGGAATCAACGCCTGGCCCGAGACGGAGATCGAGAACGGCACGGTCCCGATCGAGAACGGCGAGCTGTTCTACGAGTCGGCCGGTGTCGGCGCCGAAGGCGACCCCTCGGTGGTCCTGCTGCACGGCGGCATGCTCGACCAGCGCATGTGGGACGAGCAGTTCGCCTGGCTCATCCACTCCGGCCTGCGCACCGTCCGCTACGACGCGCGCGGCCACGGCCTGTCCTCCACCGTCGACGGCGACTACGCCCACCACGAGGACCTGCGCGTCCTCCTCGACCACCTCGGCATAGCGAGCGCCGTCCTCGTCGGCCTCTCGCACGGCGCCCGGGTCGCCCTGGACACCGCCCTCGCGTACCCGGACCGCGTCTTCGCGCTGGCCCTGGCCTCGCCCGCGGTGAGCGGCCGTGCCTTCACCGACCCGTTCCTCCTGGAGCACATCAAGGAACAGGTGGCGGCCATCAGCGCGGAGGACGAGGAGGAGGACGCCGCGGAGCGCTACATCGAGCACTTCCTGCGCATGTGGGTGGACGGCCCGCACCGCGACCCCGCCGCCGTCGACCCGGACCTGCGCGAGCGGATGCGCGCCTCGGCCGACGCCAACGTCGTCGTGCACGCGGGCGGGATGGGCGCCGGCCTGCCCATCGAGGTCGGCGCGTACGAGCGGCTGGCGGAGATCCGCGTGCCGACGCTGGTCCTCGACGGCGACCTGGACAGCTCCGACATCTCCGCCAACGCCCACGCCATCGCCCTCGCCGTCCCCGGCGCCCAGCGGGTCCGCATCCCCGGCGCCGCCCACATGGTGAACCTGGAGAACACCGCCCACTTCGACCAGGCCCTGCACGGGTTCCTGTCCGGCCTGCCGTACTGAGCCCTGCCCGTCCGGCGCGCGGGGCGAAGTGCAACGATGAACGCGTCATGATTGCGGGGCGTGTTCTCAGGGGCTTGCGGGCCGGGGTGTTCGCGGCGGTGTGTGTGCTGCTCGCCGCCCTCGGCCACGCCCTGATGTCCGACGCCCCCGTGCCCTGGTGGCTGGTGCCGGGCGCCGTGGCGGTGACGGCCGGCGGCACGTGGTGCCTCGCCGGCCGCGAGCGGGGCCCGCTGTTCGTGACGGCGCTGACGCTGGCGGCGCAGGCCGCTCTGCACGCCGCCTTCTCCTTCGGGCAGTCGGTGGCGTCCGCCATGGCGGACGGCAGCGGGCAGACGTCACTGGCCCAGCGCTGGGCGGCCTCGTTGATGTGCGGCGTGGGCGGGCGCGCGATCCCGCAGCGCGACGCCGAACGGATGCTGCACGAGGCGGGGATCGACGGGCACGGCGGCCCCATCCATGAGATGCAGGGCATGCACGGGATGCATGCAGGGTCTTCGATGTCGTCGGCGCACGACATGGCGGGCATGGGCGACATGGCGGGCATGCACGGCAGCATGACCGGCATGGTCGCGGCGCACCTGCTGGTCGCGCTCCTGAGTGCGTGGTGGCTGTGCGGCGGCGAGCGGGCGGCGTTCCGCGTCGTACGGACCGTTTCCGTACGGCTCTTCGTGCCGCTCGCGCTGGTCCTGCGCGCGGTCCTGCCCGAGCCGCCCCGGCCCGCCCGCCCGGTCCGCCGCGAACCCCGGCGGCCGCTGCGCCGGCTGCTCCTCGTCCACGTCATCTGGCTCCGCGGGCCGCCCCGGGAGACCGCTGTCCGCTGACAGCACGGTCACACCCAGGACTTCACGTCCTGGTCCCGGTAGTTTTCCCGAAGGCCAGAGGACTTTTGATGATGACTCCTGTCCGGAAGGCGGCTCCGCCGGCGATGCCGCCGTCCGCCGCCGAACCCTCGCGCACCCGCGCCCTTTCAGACCTGCCGGCCGTCGCCCGGGGCGCCGTCCCTCCGCAGCCGGCCGAGCAGCCCGTCCAGTGCCGGGTCGTCCGGCGCCGAGAGGTCCGTGGCCTCGGCCGCCTCCCGCGCGGCCGAGGTGAGGCGCCGCAGCCGGGCGGCCTGTTCCGACCAACGGCGGCAGTCCGCGCAGGCGGCGAGGTGGGCGTCGAGCCGGCCGTCCGTAACGCCCGGCGGCAGCTGTTCGCCGTCCAGGCGGGCGGAGAGGGCGGTTCGTACGCGCGAGCACTGCATGGCCCCATCCTCCCCGAATTCCGCGGGCCACGGTCCGCGCCCGCTTGCGGGGAGGTGCGGAGTGCGGGATGACGCCTCGGTGACGGCCTGGGCCCTCGCGGCCCGCAGCGGGGACGAGGCGGCCGTGGAGCGGTTCGTCCGCGCCACGCAGTTGGACGTACGCCGCTACGTCACCCACCTCAGTGGCGACGCGCAGGCCGCGGACGACCTGGTGCAGGACACCTACCTGCGGGCGCTGCGCAGCCTCCCCGGGTTCGAGGGGCGGTCGTCGGCGCGTACCTGGCTGCTGACGATCGCGCGCCGGGCGGTCGCCGACCGGCTGCGGTCGCTGGCCAGCCGGCCCCGGCTCGCCGGGGCCGACGACTGGCAGGCGGCGGCGGAGCGGGCACAGCCGCGCGGCGTGCCGGGGTTCGACGAGGGCGTCGCGCTCGCCGAACTGCTGTCGGCGCTGCCCGCGAACCGCCGGGAGGCGTTCGTGCTGACCCAGCTGCTGGGCCTGCCGTACGCGGAGGCGGCGGCGATCGCCGGGTGCCCTGTGGGGACGGTGCGTTCCCGGGTGGCGCGGGCGCGCGAGACGCTGGTGACGTTGCTGGCGGAGGACGAGCCGGTGCGCGCCGCCGCCTGAACCGGCCGGTGCCCGGACCGGACCGTCGTCCGGTCCGGTCCGGGCACCTGGCCTTACGGCTCCAGGCGCCCCGGGCGTACGGCCACGGCCTCGGCCGTGACGGACCCGCTGTCGCGGAAGTGCAGGGTGAAGGCGACCCGGTCGCCCGGTGTGAGGTGCGGCGGCGGGCTGACCATCACGTCCACGCCGGTGGGCGCCATGCGCAGTTCGCCGCGGGCCGGGACGGCCACGGCACCGGCCATCTCCATGCGGTGCGCGCCCTCGGCGATCTCGACGTCGCGGCCGACCATGGCCTGGTGCCCGGCGGGGCCCGTGACGCCCGTCAGCTCGTCGGCGGTGGTGCCGGTGTTGCTGATGGTGAAGAAGGCCGCGGTGGCCTCCGTGTTGGAGGGGACCAGGACACGGCCTTCGGTCACGCGCAGCCGGGCCGGGGTGCCCGCGTTCCCGGTCACGGTCCAGGCCGTGAGGCAGCCGAGCGTCAGCGCCCCCGCGAGGAGAGGTACGGCCGCGGAACGGAGAGCGGTGCGGGCGGCGGAGAGTGACTGGGTCATGCGGTGTCCCGGGAGAGTGCGGAGGAGGCGCGGGGCTCGTCGGCTGCGGCGAGGGGGGCGGGCCGAGGCTTGCCGGTCGCCCGCCCTCCCGGGCGCCACGCCCGGAGCCGCAGGCTGTTGCCCACCACCAGCAGCGAACTCGCGGACATCGCGGCAGCCGCGATCATCGGGTCCAGCCGGCCGACGGCGGCGAGCGGCACGGTGACGAGGTTGTAGCCGAAGGCCCAGACGAGGTTGGCGCGGATGGTGCCCAGCGTGCGCCGGGCCAGCCGTACGGCGTCCGGGATCGCCTGGAGGTCCGCGCGCATCAGGGTCACGTCGGCGGCGCCGATCGCCGCGTCCGTACCGCTGCCCATCGCGATGCCGAGGTCGGCGCGGGCCAGGGCCGCCGCGTCGTTGACCCCGTCGCCGACGACCGCGACCCGGCCGCCGTGCTCCTTCAACGTGGTGACCAGCGCGGCCTTCTCCTCCGGCAGGGCGCCGGCGTGGATCTCCGTGATGCCCAGGTGCCCGGCGACAGCGCGCGCGGTGGCCGCCCGGTCCCCGGTGGCCAGCACCGGCCGCAGGCCCAGGCGCCGCAGGTGGTCGACGGCCCGGTAGCAGTCGGGCCGCAGCGTGTCGCCGACGGCGATGACGGCTTCCGGCGCGCCGTCGACCGTCACCAGCACGGCGGTGTGCCCCGCGGTCTCGGCCGTACGGACCGCGTCCCCGAGCGGAACGGGCAGTTCCGACGGTTCGCCCGGCCGCCCCACGGCCACCATCCGGCCGTCCGCCTCACCGGTCACGCCGTGCCCGGCGGTCGCCGTGAAGTCGCGCGCCGCGGGCAGCGGCCGGCGGTCGCCGAGGGCTTCGCGGCGGGCCGCGGCGTACGCGGTGACGGCGCGCGCCAGCGGGTGTTCGGAGCCGTGCTCGACGGCGGCGGCCAGCCGTACGGCTTCGTCCTCAGGGAGACCGGGGGCGGTGGGGGCGGCGGGGGCGCCGTCCTTGGCCGCGCGCGCCGCGGGGGCGGCGGAGGCCGCGTCCTTGGCCGCGCGTGCCGTGACGGCGACCACGCTCATCCGCCCGGTGGTGAGCGTGCCGGTCTTGTCGAGCACGAGCGTGTCGATGCGCCGCAGCCGCTCCAGGGCGCGGGGCCCGCTGACGAGAATGCCCAGCTGCGCGCCCCGGCCGGTGGCGGCCAGCAGGGCGGTGGGGGTGGCCAGTCCGAGCGCGCAGGGGCAGGCGACGACCAGGACGGCCACCGCCGCGGTGACCGCGGCCTGCGGGTCGGCGCCCGCCCCCAGCCAGAAGCCGAGGACGGTGACGGACACCGCCAGCACGGCCGGCACGAAGACCCCCGCCACCGTGTCAGCCAGGCGCTGCACCCTCGTCTTGCCGGTCTGCGCCTCCTCCACGAGCCGGGTGATACGGGCCAGCCGGGTGTCCGCGCCGACCGCGGCGGCCCGCACTTCGAGCAGCCCGCCCGAGTTCACCGCGCCGCCGACGACCGCCGAGCCGGGACCGACCTCCACCGGGCGGCTCTCCCCCGTGACGAGGGACAGATCGAGGGCGGAATTCCCTTCGGTCACCGTGCCGTCGGTGGCCACCCGCTCCCCCGGCCGCACGAGGAACAGGTCACCGACCCGGAGCCGGGACACCGGAATGCGGCGTTCCACGGTGTCGCCGTCTTCCGCGCCGTCGGCCGGTACCCGTACGGACACGTCCTTGCCGACCAGCCCGGCCAGCGACCGCAGCGCCGAACCCGTCTCACGGCGCGCCCCGGCCTCCAGCCACCGCCCCGCCAGGACGAACAGCGGAACGCCGACGGCCGCCTCCAAATAGATGTGCGCGGTGCCGCCACTCAGGAAGAGCGCGTACGCCGACCAGGCGAACGAGGCGGCCACGCCCAGCGAGACCAGGGTGTCCATGGTCGCGGCACCGTGCCGCAGGCCGCGCGCCGCGCGGCGGTGAAAGGGCAGCGCACCCCACACGGCGACCGGCGCGGTCAGCGTGAAGCAGAGCCACTGCCAGTTGCGGAACTGCCAGGCGGGAACCATCGAGAGGACGAGGACGGGCAGGGACAGCAGCGCGGTGAGGAGGAGGCGGTTGCGCGCGGCGCCCGCCGGCTCCTCCCCGACAGGACGCGCGGACTCCCGTACGGGCTCGGGCGGTTGTGCCGTGAACCCCGCCGCCTCCACGGTCGCCACCAGGTCGCCGACGGGCAGCGTGGCCGGGTGGCGCACGCGGGCCTTGCCGGTGGCCAGGTTCACCGAGGCGCTCACCCCGTCGAGCCTGCCGAGCCTCTTCTCCACCCGGCCCACACACGCGGCGCAGGTCATCCCGCCCACCGTCAGCACGGTGACGCGCTCGCCCATCACATGCCGCCCATGTCGGCCATGCCGTCGCCGCCCGCGGGCTGTTGGGGCCCGGAGGGCTGGACGCCCGGCCGGATGCCCGGCGCCACGGGCCCTGCGGCCGCCCCGGCCGCGTACGCGCACACGAACAGGACGACGAGCAGCGCCACGAATCCGGACACCGGTTTCGCGGGCAGCACGGACGACAGACGCCGGACGAAAGGCATGGCCACTCCGATACACAGACGGAAGGGGAAAGGGGGAGGGGGAAAGGGGGGAAGGGGGAGGGGGGGAAGGGGAAAAGGAAAGCGGGAAAGGGAGGCGGAACGAGGCGCGCGGAACGCAGGAAATCGGCGGCGCGACCGGGCCGCTCGGCGCAGCCCATCGTGGCACGGCCGACGGCCCGCACCCCCGCCGTGAACGCCTGCCGCCCCACGTGAGGTTTGTCCTTCCCACCCGCCGGAACCAGCACGGGCGCCGCACCGACTACCTGAGGATGTGCCGCCTGGCCGCCGCGCAATTCCCGTATTCCGGCGGGAACTCGCCGCCCCTCCCGGCCGACCACTGGATGAAGCGTGCGCGAGGCCGGCACCGGGCGCGTACGCGGACCCCGGACTTCTCCACCCACCCGCGAAGGAGCCCCGCGCATGTGCGGCATCACCGGCTGGATCTCGTACCGCGAGGACCCCCGCGCCCAGCCCTCCGTCATCGAGCGGATGACCGCCGCGCTCGCCCGCCGCGGGCCCGACGCCTCGGGCACCTGGTGCGGCCCGCACGCCGCGATCGGCCACCGGCGCCTGGCCGTCCTCGACCTCCCGGGCGGTGCGCAGCCCATGACCGCGCCCGCCCAGAGCGGCACCGGGGCGCCACCCGGCCCGCCGGACGTCGTCCTCACCTACAGCGGCGAGATCTACAACCACCACGCCCTGCGCGCCCGACTCCGCTCACGCGGCCACCACTTCGCCACCCGCAGCGACACCGAAGTCCTCCTGCGCGCCTACCAGGAGTGGGGCGACGGCCTCACCGGACACCTGGACGGCATGTACGCCTTCGCCATCTGGGACGCGCACCGCGAACGGCTCCTCCTGGTACGCGACCGGCTGGGCGTCAAACCCCTCTTCTTCGCGGAAATACCCGGCGGCCTCGTCTTCGGCTCCGAACCCAAGGCCCTGTTCGCACACCCCGCCTGCCGCCCGCGCGTCGACGCACAGGGCATGCGGGAGGCGTACGGCCTGGTCTTCGGCACCGGGGAGACGCTGTGGTCCGGTGTGCGGGAGGTGCAGCCGGGCGGCGTGGCGGTGTTCGACCGGGACGGCCTGGCCGAACGCCTCTACTGGCGCCTGGAGGCCCGTCCGCACACCGACAGCGGCACCACCGCGACGGTGGACACCGTCCGCGCCCACCTGGACCGCGCCGCCCGCGCCCAGCTGGAGGCGGACGTCCCGCTGTGCGCCCTGCTCTCCGGCGGCCTCGACTCCACCGTCCTGACCGCGCTGCTGGCGGACGAACTGCGCGTACGGGAAGGTCCAGCGGCGCGCCTGCGTTCGTACGCGGTCGACTACAGCGACCAGGTCGAGCGCTTCACCGGCGACGTCCTGCGCACCGGCCACGACACCCCGTACGCGGCCGAGGCCGGCGCCTTCATCGGCACCGACCACCACCTGGTGGTGCTCGACCCGCAGGCCCTGCTGGACCCGGCACACCGCGCGGCCGTCGTGGCGGCCCGCGACTCGCCCATCGGCGTGGGCGACATGGACACCTCCCTGTACCTGCTGTTCGGCGAGATGGCCCGGCACTCGGCGGTCGCACTGTCCGGCGAGGCCGCCGACGAGGTCTTCGGCGGCTACCCCTGGTTCCGCAATCCCGCGGCGCTGGCCGCCGACACCTTCCCGTGGCTGCTGGTGACCAGCGACGAGGCCGCCATGCCGCTGCACCCGGCGCTCGCGGACACGCTGCGCGTCGGCGAGTTCCAGGCCGACACCTACCGTTCGGCGCTGGCCGACGTACCGCACCTGGACGGCGAGACACCCGCGCAGCACCGCCGCCGCGAACTCCAGCACCTGTCGCTGACCCGCTGGCTGCGCCAGCTGCTGCACCGCAAGGACCGGCTCAGCATGGCGCAGGGCCTGGAGGTACGGGTGCCGTACTGCGACCACCGGCTCGTCGAGTACGCCTTCAACACCCCCGTCGAACTCCAGGACTTCGACGGGCGGGAGAAAAGCCTGCTGCGTGCCGCGGGCGCCCGCCTGGCGCCGCACTCCGTACTCCACCGCCCCAAGAACCACTACCCGGCCACCCACCACCCCGACTACAACCGCGGCCTCCAGGACCTGGCACGCGACGCGCTCGCGGCCGGCCAGGGCCGTATCCGCGACCTCGTCGACGAGACCGCCGTCAAGCCCTGCCTCGACACCCCGCCCGAACACCTCCAGTGGGGCCACCGCCTGCGCCTGGAACGCGTCGTCGACCTGTCGCTGTGGCTGGACCACCACCGCCCCGAACTCGCCTTCTGACCGTCTCGCCTCCAGGAGAACCCACCCGTGCACCTCCCCGAACCGCTCCCCCTCCACGGAGCCGACTACAAGCGTGACCCCTACCCCCTCTACACCGAGCTGCGCGCACGCGGGCCCGTCCACCGGGTCCGGTTCCCGAGCGGGGTGTGCGCCTGGCTCGTCACCGGCTACGAGGCAGCGCACCAGACGCTGAACGACCCCCGCCTGGGCAAACACCACTCCCGGGGCAACGCGGCCTGGCGCGCCCGCGCCTCGATCATGCCCGAGCCGCAGCACTCGCAACTCCAGGTCCACCTGCTGCACCAGGACCCGCCGCGGCACACCGACATGCGCCGGCTGATCACCGACGCGTTCACGCCCCGGCGGGTCGCGGAACTCCGGCCGCGCTTCGAACGCCTGGCGGACGCGCTGCTGGACGCACTGCCGCCCGCGGCCCCCGGGCACCGGGCGTCCGCCGACCTGGTCGAGACGTTCGCCGCCCGCTTCCCCTTCCTCGTACTCGCCGAGGTCGTCGGCCTGCCGGCGGAGTTCACCGAGCGGTTCGACCGGGACTGGGGCAAGGTCGTCCAGCCCGTCGGCCCGGACGACCCAGGCCGCCCCGCGTACGAGGCCAGACTCCGCGGCCTCCAGGGCTACATCGCCGATCTCGTCCGCCACAAAAGACAGGAAGGCGGCGGCACGGACCTGCTCTCCCGGCTGGTCGCCGCCCGCGACGAGGGCGCCCTGAGCGGCGCCGAACTGGACTCCATGATCTTCCAGCTGCTCGTCGCGGGCCAGGAACCCGTCACCAACCAGATCACCACGGCGCTGACCGCCCTGCTCCGCCACCCGCACCACCTCGCGGCGCTCCGCGACGCCCCCGCGCTGCTCCCCCGCGCCGTCGAGGAACTGCTCCGCTACGACAGCGCCTTCGAGCTGACGACCTGGCGCTTCCTGGCCGAGGACGCCGAGCTGCACGGCACCCGGGTCCCGGCGGGCGACTCCGTGATCGTCTCGCTGTGCGCGGCCAACCGCGACCCCGCCCGCTTCCCCGCGCCCGACACCCTGGACCTCGGCCGCACCCCCAACCCCCACCTGGCCTTCGGTCACGGCAGCCACTTCTGCCCCGGCGCCGCGCTGGCCCGCGCCGAACTGCACATCGCTTTGGAGACGCTGCTCCGCCGCCTGCCGGACCTGCGCCTGGCCGTACCGGACAGCGACCTGGACTGGATACCGGCGGTGCTCGCACGGGGCGTCAGCGCGCTTCCGATCACGTACGGCCCGCACGGAGAAGCCCGATGACCAGCACGGCCACAACCACAACCACAACCACACCCGCGACCGCGATCACGGCCACCGCCACCGCCACCGCCATCCTCGCCACCCTCCTCCCGCACCGCCGCACCCTGGAGACGACGGGCTACGCCACCACCGCCGACTTCCCCTCCCAACTGGCCCAGTTGGAAACCCTGGTCGCCGCCCGGCGCCCCATCCTCCTCACCCTCCCCGGCTTCCCCTGCAAGTCCCCCAACCCGGCCAAGGTCCTCGGCCGCCTCCCCGACGAGGGCGAACGCCTCGCCCTGCGCTTCCTCGACCGGCTCTGCGCCCGGATCGGGGAGCTGTACGCGCCGGGCGCACGGCTCGTCATCTGCTCCGACGGGCACCTCTTCAGCGACCTGATCGGCGTCACCGACCCGGACGTCGACGCGTACAACGACGCCCTGCGCGCCATGATCCGTACGGCCGGACTGTCCCACCTCACCACCTTCGACCTGCGCGACGTCTACGGAAACCTGCCCTGCGACGCCAAACGCGCACAGGTGCACGCCCGGTACGCCCCCTCCCTCGACTCCCTGCGCGCCGAAACCCGCGGCGCGGCCACCGGCGACGGCGAGACGCTGCGCCTCTACCGCGGCATCACCCGCTTCCTGTTCGAGGACGCCACCGGCTTCGAAGGCACCCGCTCCGCCCTGCAACGCGCCTGCCGCACCCGCGCCTACGGCGTCATCCAGCGCAGCCGCGCCTGGGGCGCGCTCATCGCCGACCACCACCCCGGCGCCGTACGGCTGTCCATCCACCCGCAGCCGCGCGGCGCCGAGAAGTTCGGCATCCGGCTGCTCGACGCGCCCGACGCCTGGATGACGCCATGGCACGCGTGCGTGCTGCGCCGGCCGGACGGCAGCGTACGGCTGATGCGCGCGGCCGACGCGGCGAAGCAGGGCCAACTCACCCACCAAGACGGCCGCCCAAGCCACTACGAATACGAGACCGGACGGCCGTCCTCCCACTGCTTCTCTCCTGGCGCTCCTCGCCCTTCAGAGCCATCGGGTGCCGCTAGGCCAAACGTTAAGAGCAATCTTCGCTAGCCTCTGCTGTCGTGCCTCAATTCCCTCGATCCGCCACTTTTGATTGGTTTCGTCCCATAGTTCTTCAATCTCAGTCTGAGACGACACCAGCAAAGCCGAGCTGGAATAGAGATGCCCCTTATCGGAATAGGGCAACGTCGACACGTTCGAGTTCTTTTTCCCTGCGAGTAGCGTTAGGTTCCCAAGTCGGCTCACCCAAGCCTCGTGATCTTCCAGACGCATACCCTCAGCAGGCTTTTGAGGGTAAACGTATTCCACAAATACTTTCCCGTCGCCAAGCGCTATCTCTTCATGCACCTCAGCCTCAGCACGCAGGTACTGCTCGATCTTGGCAAGGAGGTATCGTGACTGGGATTGCTTCGGTATGGACGCCTCTCGGAAATCCGCTTCAAAGGTTTCATCATCTGGAATCCATCCAAGAATTCGGCGGATCACGCCCTCTACAGAAGCTCCATTCGATATTTCTTTGGCTGCACTGAAGAGGTTCTCCTCCAGCAAGGTCGACTCACGCCGGCCAACTACGGTCCAGCGGACGTAGTAGCTTATGGATGCATCAAGGAGAGTCTGAAGCTCCGAGTAGTTAACAACCCCTGACGCCGATAGCATGAGGGGGTATAGGGCATCAGCACTCATGGACCTCACCTCTCCAAGCGAGGCATCGAACTCGGCGTGCCCCGTACTGCTAGTAATGAGGTCGGCGTACCGTCCAGCGGCCCCTTCAAGCTCAGCCGAAAAAGCGCCCACACTGTACACCTGCGGACGTTTATCGAATTTACCACTCAGCTCCTTACGAATGATGGAGTAGAGGCTATGAGACTTGACATCGCCATTTTTCGAGACCCAGAAATGGCGCAGGAACTTCTCAATCTCCTCCCGGCGCATGAAACCGTCAAGAAGTGACCGCCAAGCGTCATTCACCCGGTCCTTCTCGAGGCCACTCCTGCTCTTTTCCATCAGAAAGTTTCTAACGAGATCCACGGTGGACAAGTCTTTCCCGCGCGAATTGATAGTCTCAAAAACTTCATTCGCATCACTGGAAGAAGGAGTCTGGATCTCAACGAATACCAGTCCGTTAATCAAGCACTCACGCAAGGAATCCAAGTAGTCCAACCGGTCTTCCGCATCCGGGTAAGCTTCAAGTCGATTGCCGATCTTTGCGCGGAAGTAGTTGTAGGCATCGAGTATGAGCCGATGAGAGGGGCGCGAAGGGTTTTCGATACGTGGACATTTTCCGGTTATTTCACTCCAATCCTGGATGTGATCACGGAAAAAGTCGCGATCAAACAGAGACAGCACCAAAAAATACTCGATGGGATCTTTGCGTCCGGACTTACGGGCAATGTAGTCCCGTTGAATATTGTTGGCACTCGACATTCCCTCTGCCGTCGCCATTCCCCAAAGAGCGTCCCTGATGGCAGCTATCAGAATAGTTGAAGTGGTGATCCTCTGTTGACCGTCAAGGAGGGAGCGCGCTTGTACAGAGTCCGCCGTAATGGTCACTACCGGGCCAATGAAGTACTCCGACGAAGACTCTCGGCCACTTTCTCGAGCTTCATTGAACTTTTCGATGTCCGACCAGAATACGTCGACCTCTTTTTTCGTCCACGCGTACTGGCGCTGACTGTCATCCGGCACACTAACAACGGGGTTGTTCGCGCCAATTAGCTGCCCGAGAGTCTGACGCTGCGCCTGCTTGATGATGGCCATCCGAAGAACCTCCACTCGACCCGGGAGGGGCGATCCTACCGCCCGCTGCCCGCCGCTGTGGGGACAAGGGGAGTCCCAGGCCCGACTTAGGCGAGTACGACCAGTGCGGTGGAAGCGCCTGGTAGCTTTAGGTAGCAGCGTCGGTTGGGAACGTACGAGGATTGGTGGGGGCATGGGCATTTCGAATGAGAACACGGCAGCACATCACTTGCACACCTTGTTGAAAAGCGTTCGTGACTCAGGTGAGCAGACTCTCCGTGGCGCTTGGTGCAAGGTTCTTGATGCCGACATGGATAGCTCCGAGTTCGCACGACGCCACTCGGAAGTTGTCATGCTGCTTCAGATGACGATTCGCCAATTGAATTCTCTGCCAGAAAGGTCGCGCCTACGGTGTGAGCGGTATGTGGCCGATTGGTGGACCGTTGTGGTGCAACCCATTCACAACTGGGGAGACCACACCCGGACACCGCAATCACTATTCCCGCAAGATAAGCTTGACCATCTCGAATCTGCAGCAGACTTGATTTCCGGAAACCTCATAGGGTCGGGCGCCGCGCCCAGGAGTGCCGATCTCGATGAGATGGCAATGCGATGCAATGAATGGATCGACCTTCTGACTGCAATGTCAGACGCCGAGATTGACGGGCCAGTGCGAGATGCTTTGATATCACAAGTACGTCATTTGCTATGGCTCATCGAGAACGCAACTATGTTCGGTGGCGCACGGGTAGCCGAGGAGGCAAGTACCGTGATCGGTTCGCTTACTCAGGCCAGTGCGACGCTAGCCAACGTACAGCCTAATCACGCCAGCCGCTGGAAGAAGATGCTGCTGGGGCTCATTGCTGCGTGCGTAGTATTCAACCAAGCTGCTCCTGTCTTGCAGGGCTCGATCACGGCCGGCGAAGAACTTGTCAAAGAGATCACCGCCGTAGCCAATGATTTTGGCAGCGATGAATAAAGGCCAGATATAGCAGCTCCGCCGATCTGCCCCTGGAGAGCGACTCCACAGGTTTCGTGGAATCCGAATATTTCGCGTAAGAATAGCCCCGGGGCGAGTCCGGATACCCTATTGGCCTCTGGCTGAACAGTTACGGCATAGGGCTCCGGCCTCGGCCCTACAACTGACCAGTCGCGTGGCGCGCCTACGGGTTTTTGGTAGGTAAGAATTACATTCGAAAGCCGATAAAAGCACACCTTTCGGTGAGCGCAGCATCGTTTTCTCACTCGCCTACCTCGGAGGCTCTTGCGTAGCGTCTATGATCCTCATGGGCTTCATTTCTCTCACCACACTGGTCGGCGAACGCAGAATTCTGGGTAGGTTTCTCGATTCGGCCAGTAGACGGCACATCCTCACTCCTGTCACGCTGAGGGGCGAGTAGGCGCGGGTGTCTCCCTCGGTCTGGCGTCAACGGTCCGGCGTTGGTCGACGGCGATCAGCGGGTCCCCCGTCAGCGGGTGGTCGACCACCGCCGCCCGCACCCCGAACACCTCGGCCAGCAGGTCCGGCGTCAGGACCTCTCGCGGGGCGCCGGACGCCACCACCGTCCCCTCGTGCAGCACGTGCAGCCGGTCGCAGACGGCGGCCGCCGCGTTCAGGTCGTGCAGCGAGACGAGCGTCGTACAGGCCCGGTCGCGCAGCAGGCCCAGCAGCTCGACCTGGTGCCGTACGTCCAGGTGGTTCGTCGGCTCGTCCAGTACGAGCACGTCCGGGACCTGCGCGAAAGCGCGGGCGAGCAGGGCCCGCTGCCGCTCCCCGCCGGAGAGCGCCGAGAACCGCCGCCCGCCGTACTCCGCCAGCCCCACATCGGCCAGGGCGCGGGCCACCGTCTCCCGGTCGGCGGCGTCGTCGCCCGCGAACGCCCGCTTGTACGGGGTGCGGCCCATCGCCACCACCTCGTGGACGGTGAGTTCGAAGTCGCCGCCGCGTTCCTGGGGAAGTGCGGCGATGTGCCGCGCGGCCCGCGTCGCCGGCATGGCACCGACGTCCTCGCCGGCCAGCAGCACCCGGCCCGCGTCCGGCCGCAGATGCCGGTACACGGTGCGCAGGACCGTGGACTTGCCGCTGCCGTTCGGGCCGACCACGCCCGCGATCTCGCCCGGCGCGGCCATCAGCCGCACCCCGGCCACGACGCACTGCCCCGCGTAGGACACCCGCAGGTCCTCGATGTCGATCCGCATACCGGTGTCCGCGCCCGTGTCCGTGGCCATATCCATATCCGTGTCCGTGCCCGCGTCCGTGTCCGTACCGGCTTGCGCCCGTGCTTGCGCGTTCACGATCCCGCCCCCAGCCGGCGGTCGAGGACGTACAGCAGTACCGGCGCGCCGACCAGCGCCGTCACCACGCCCACCGGCAGTTCCTGGTCGGCCATCGCGGTTCGGCACACGATGTCCACCACAACCAGCAGCAGGGCCCCGGTCAGCGCCGCCAGCGGCAGCAGCCTGCGGTGGTCGCCGCCGACGAGCAGCCGGCACAGATGCGGCACCATCAGCCCCACGAAGGCCACGGCCCCGGACACCGACACCAGTACGCCGGTGAGCAGGCTGGTCACCACGAACAGCAACCGGCGCAGCCGGACCACGTCCACGCCCACGCTCGCCGCCGTCTCGTCCCCCATCGTCAGCGCGTTGAGCGCGCGGGCCCGCGCCTGGAGCACCAGCAGACCGGCCGGCACCGCGAGGGCCGGCAGGACCAGCGTGCTCCAGGTCGCGCCGCCGAGGCTGCCCATCAGCCAGAACAGCACGCCGCGCGTCTGCTGTTCGTCCCCTGCCTGTAGTACGAGATAGCTGGTGATCCCGGCCAGGAACTGCCCGATGCCGACCCCGGCGAGCACCAGCCGCAGCGGCGCGAAGCCGCCGCCCCTGCGGGCCAGCGTCCAGACCAGCGCGAACGAGGCGAGCGCCCCCGCGAAGGCCGCCAGCGACAGCCCCAAGCCCCCGGCCAGGCCGAACGCGCCGCCCGTACCGGCCACGGCGCCCGCACCCAAGACGATCGCGGCCACCGCGCCGAGCGACGCGCCGTTGGAGATGCCCAGGAGGTACGGGTCCGCCAGCGGGTTGCGCACCAGCGCCTGAGTGGCCGTACCGACGAGCCCGAGGCCCGCGCCGACCAGCGCGGCGAGCAGCGCTCTGGGCACCCGCAGCTGCCAGACGATCAGGTCGTTCGTGCCCGGCCTCGGCGGCTGCCCGCCCAGCCGCCGGAACACCACCGACCACACCTCCGCAGGAGCGATGTCGGTGGCGCCGAAGGAGACGGCGGCGGTCAGCGCCACGAGGAGCGCGAGCAGCAGCGCGACGGCGAGCCACGGCGTACCGGGCAGCACCCGCGGCGTACGGGGCGTGGTTGCTATACCGGGCGTACGGGGCTTGGTTGGCGTACGGGGCTTGGTTGGCGTATCGGGCATCAGCGGGCCGCCGCCGCGGCCTCGCCCAGCCGGTCCGGGTACAGCGTCTCCGCGATCCGCCGCACCGTGTCGGCGTTCCCGACCCCCGCGATGGTCGTCTGCTCGGAGCCGATGCGCAGGAATTTCCCTTCCTTTACGGCACGCAGCCCCGCCGTCCCCGCGAACCCCTTCAAAAACTGCTCCGCCTCGTCGAACGCCTTCTCATTCGCGGCAGCACTCCCCCGGTTCCGTACGCCCAACTGAATCCAGTCCGGGTCCTTGTCCACCACGTCCTCCCACGACACCGGCTTGAAGTCGCCCGCACAGTCCGCGAAGACATTGCGCGCCCCGGCTTCGGTCAGCACCGCGTGCGCCACCTGCCGGTTGCAGACGGCCACCGGCTGCTTCGTGCCCGCGTCGAAATCGAAGAAGAAATACGACGGCCGCTTCGACGCGGGTACGTCCGCAATGGCCTTCCGCACCCCGGAGACCTTCTTCTCCATCTCCGCGACGAGTTGCAGCGCACGCTGCGAAGTGCCCGTGACCTGCCCGAGCCGCCGGATGTCGCCCTCGACGGCAGACAGATCCCGCTGCGGCACCTTCTTGCGCGGCGCGCACGCCGTCGAGGCCAGATAGACGTGCTTGATGCCCGCCGCGGCGAACTCCTCCTCGGTCGGCGCGGCAGCCGCCCCGCCCATGTTCCCCATCGACGCGAACGTATCGATATAGAGATCGGCCCCGGACCCGAGCAGCTTCTCCTTCGGAATCACCGACTTGCCCAGCACCGGAACCCGCTGCGCCTGCGCGTCCAGTTCCGGCGGCAACGTTCCCTTCCCCGGTGGAAATCCCGTGCCGACAACCCGGTCACCCGCCCCCAGCCGAAGCAGCATCTCCAGGCTCGACGCATTGCTCGTGACGATTTTCCGCGGCGCAGCGGAAAACGTCGTCTCCCGCCCGTCGCAATCGGTGACCGCGACCGGGAAACCGGCATTGCCGCCGTCCCGGGCGCCCGCGGCGCTCCCGCCCGTACCACCGTCGGCACCACCGCATCCGGTGGCCAGCGCGGCCACCCCCACCGCCAGCGCCGCCGCCATCGTCACCGTCGTCGTCGCTGTCCGCTTCCTGCGAGGACGCATACGCCCGTACTCCCTGCCGCTCGACTGTCCGGCGGCCCGCCACTGCGAGCCGCGGACCAGGTAGTCGAGCGGACGGCGCCCACGGTTCCCGCGGAATCGGCCCGGTGGCCGCGCGCCGCCGGAGGTTAGAGTGTCCGGGCCGTGGTGTTCGGGAAGACCGGTGACGACCTTCGGGTCCAGGCCGGAGCGGCCCTCGCCACTGTGATCGGGAAGTTCCCGCCCCTTTCCGTACGCGCCTGCGCCCGTACGGAGCCACTGTCCGCAGCCCGCGGCCGGGAAGGCCGGGCCGGGCGCGCTCACCCGTAAGCCAGGAGACCGGCCACGGCATCTCACGAACTGATCCACGAGGTGCTGGAGCGTGACCACCGAATGCCCCTGTCCCCCGCCCCCCTACCCTCCCCTTCCTCTTCCTCCTCTCCTTCCTCTCCCCCCTCCCCCCTGCCCGGTTTCCGCTGGCAGCGTCAGGACACGGTGCGCACCGCGGGCCTGATGGCGGTGATAGCCGCGCTGCACGTCGTCGCCTTCGGCGTACTCTTCCTCCTCGTCGTGCCGAACCACTACACCGTGGGTTCGCAGGTGTTCGGCGTCGGCCTCGGCATCACCGCGTACACCCTCGGCATGCGGCACGCCTTCGACGCCGACCACATCGCCGCCATCGACAACACCACCCGCAAACTGATGGCCGACGGCAAACGCCCGGTGTCCGTGGGGTTCTGGTTCGCGCTCGGGCACTCCAGCGTGGTCGTCGCCATGGCCGCGCTGGTCGCCGGCGGCGCACAGCTGGCGGGCACCCTGCTCGACGACGAATCCCGCACCCACCAGGTCCTCGGCACCGTGGGCACCACGGTCTCCGGCACCTTCCTCTACCTGATCGCCGCGCTCAACCTCATCGCGCTGGCGGGCATCTGGCGGGTCTTCCGCGCCATGCGGCAGGGCCGCTACGACGAGGCCGAGCTGGAGGAACACCTCGACTCCCGCGGCTTCATGAACCGCGTCCTGGGCCGCTTCACCCGGTCCATCACCCGCCCCGGCCAGATGTACCCGCTCGGCTTCCTCTTCGGCCTCGGCTTCGACACCGCGACCGAGGTCACCCTGATGGTGATGGCGGGCAGCGGCGCCGCGGCCGGCCTGCCCTGGTACGCGATCCTGGTCCTGCCGCTGCTGTTCGCGGCGGGGATGAGCCTGTTCGACACGCTGGACGGTACGTTCATGAACTTCGCGTACCAGTGGGCGTTCTCGAACCCGGTGCGCAAGGTCTACTACAACCTCACGATCACCGGCCTGTCGATCGCCGTCGCGTTCTTCATCGGAACCATCGAACTGGTCACCGTCCTGCACGAGAAGCTGGACCTGAAGGACGGCGTCACCGACTGGATCTCGTCCATCGACCTGGACAACGTCGGCTTCATCATCGTCGGCCTGTTCGTGGTGGTCTGGGCGGCGGCCCTGGCGTACTGGCGGCTGGCCGGGGTGGAGAAACGGTGGACGGCGCGGACGGCGGGGACGGCGGAGGCCGGTGAGAGGGAAGCCCCGGAAACCGCCTGAGCCGACCTCCGGCCCCCGGCCCCCGGCCCACCGTGGCCCGCTCCGGCACTCGCCCGGAGCGGGCCCCGCCCCCGAGGGCGTGCGTTCCTCAGGGGCTTGCGCCCCTCACGTCGCCGAACCGGCCGCCGCGCCCGTCTTCAACCCGGGACCCCAGCGCTCCAGCGCCGCTTCGAGGTCGAGCGGGAGCAGCCGGTCGGGCTCGTCGGCGCCCGGCCAGTCCTCACGCGGCACGCGCCACATGACCTCGAACTCGTTGCCGTCCGGATCCTTCGCGTACAGCGACTTCGACACGAGGTGATCGGTGGCACCCACCAGCGCGCCCCGCCCGGCCAGCTCGGCCGCGGCATCCGCGAGCTCACCGAGGGTGCCGACCTCCCAGGCCAGGTGGTACAGGCCCACCCGCCCGTGCTCGGGGCCCGGCGCGTGGTCGCCGACCGCGAACAGCCCGAGATCGTGATCGTTGGCCGTCCCCTCGGCACTGAGGAACGCGGCCCGCCCCGGCACCTCGGTGTCCACCCGGAACCCCAGCGCCTCGGTGTAGAAGGCCACGGCGCGCGCCACGTCACGCACATACAGCACCGCATGGTTCAACCGCCGCACACTCACATCAATCCCTCACTTCTCACGTCTCCCACGTCCCGTCCGTCGCTTTCCCCACCGGGTGTCACTTCCGCAGCAGCAGAATCACGCCCGCCAGGACCACGCCGAGCACCACGGCAGCCACGCCGTACGCGAGCCGGTGCGCACGCAGGACCGGCAGCAGCCGGTCGATCGCGTACCGGCCGGGACCGGTCAGCGCGAGGGCCCCCGCACCCGCCGTGAGCAGCAGCTCGTACTCCACGCCCTCGGGCGCGAAGAACCCGCCGCCCCACTTCACCGCCAGCGCGTTCACCATCGTGCCGACGATCGCCGCGCCGGCCAGCGGCGTCAGCAGCCCGACCGCCAGCCCGAGACCGCCCAGCGTCTCGCTGAGCCCGGCCACCACGGCCATCGCCTTGCCCGCCGGATACCCACTGGCCGTGAAGAACTGCTCCGTCCCGTCCAGCCCGCCCCCGCCGAACCAGCCGAACAGCTTCTGCGCACCGTGCGCGGCCATGGTCAGCCCGACCGCGAGCCGCAGCACCAGCAGGCCGACGTCGTACGCGTGCGGAGTCGCGGCGTGCCGGTCGTCGGCACCGCTGCCGTAGCTGCTGAGAGGGCTGAGGGGGGAGGTCATACGAGCGCTCTTTCCTGTCTGGCGACCCGCCGGGCGGTCTGCCTGGCGGCCGGTCGCGAACCAAGTACCCAAGTACTTGAAACTTCAAGTCACACATCGACGATACACATCACTTGAAAGTCGAACAACCGATTCCTGCCCACCCCTGCCCGCCCGGGAACTCTCCAGGCACGCCCCCACCCACCAAGCAACACTTCAAGCCACCCCGGCGCCCCCTACCGGGCGCCCGCCCAGCAGTCCTTGTCCCCGCCGCGCCACTCCACCAGCCCCGGAGCATCGAGATCGATGTCCTCGGCATCCGGCGCCAGCCCGGCGTGCCGCAGAAACTCGGCGACATCCCCCCGCCCGTACGCCAGCCCGACGATCTGCCCACGAACGGTGACCCGGCGCCCGCCCGACGGCGAGGGCGGGTGCACGATCACCGGCGGATGCTCACCCATGCTTTCAGCGTGCACCGAGACCGCCCCCCACGCACGTCGAAGACCGGATAACGGCACCCGGCCGATCCCCGCACAATCCGACGAGGGAAAATGCAAACTCCAACCACAAACCCCACCCACAATTCACCCTCGAAGAACAGATGAAACTACCGGTCACCATCCACCAGGCCCGCCTCGGCGCCGAGAATTTCAAAGTGATCCGCCCGGCCCGCCCCCTGCCTCACGCCGTACTCGTAGACCGCGACCTACGCCTCAACCTCTGCCTAGACCAGGAATCCGCACAACACATCGGCGCCCTGTGGACGCTGGCGGCAACATCACCACGCGCACTGATCCACCTGCCACTACGAGCCACCCAGCCCGGCGCCCAGACCCTGGACCTGGTGCTACTCCACCACTCCCGCCAGTTCGCACCGTCACGCTGGAAAGACGTACGCCGCCGCCTACCCCCCGGCCGTCCGCGAACCATCACCCTGCCCGACGCACCCCTCACCGACGAACCCGAAACCGACCCCGGCACCCGCCACCACCGCGAAAACCGCGACCGATTCCATCAACACCTGCACGCCGAAACCCTCTTCATGACCGGCAGCGCAAAACTCTTCAAAGAAACCACCAACCGATTCTCTGCTCTCGCCCAACACACCCCCACCCCACCCACAACCCACCACTGCACCGCATTCCACTCCACCGACGGCACCCTCACCCCCACCGCCCGAGAAATCCACATAGAACTCGGCCCCCGCTGACCCAGGCACAAGAACGCCGGCGAGCGGGGCCGGTTCTGCGATGGCTGCTCTGTGACGGCTGCTCCGTGATTGCTGCGCTCCGCTGCTGTACGTGCCAACACCCCGGATGCAGCTCACCCGGCCAGTCACCGCCTGACGACCAACCCAGGTCCACTCAAAAATCGCTGGCGGTGTCGATCATGGGCGCTACAGTGGTGACACGACTTCAGCACCTCCCGGTGCGCAGGCCGCGGCTACTTCTTCCAATGATCCGCCGCAGCCGTTCTTGATCTCGGGAGGCACAGCATCGGGGTGCCCGGTGCGCAGGCGGGGGATACTTCCACTGTTAATGGGGCGGTTGCGGGTTCGAGTCCCGTCGTCAACTTCTGTTCGGCGTAGCTCAATTGGCAGAGCACCTTGTTTCCTCAGCCGATTTCGATCTCGGGCACCCCTCTGCTGAGCTTCCCCTCCATGTGAGGGGTTTTTCATGGCACGTTTCAACATCCGCACGGCTCGGGCCGCGCCCGCCTCGCCCGTCGCGTCGACCGGCGAGCGCACGATCACCGCCCAGGGCGGCATCGGCCACCTGCGCGACGCGAAGTCCGAGCTGTTCCTCCTCGCCGTCACCAACATGGTCGGCCAGGACACCTTCTACGAGTCCGGCGGCCAGCGCGATGACCGCTACACCACCCTGGTGCACCAACTCGCTGTCGAGGACCCGGCATGGACCTCGGGACTGCTCGCCTGGCTGCGCGGCGACGGCAACCTGCGCACCGCTGCCCTGGTCGGGGCCGCCGAATTCGTCCGGGCCCGCCTGGACGCGACCCGGGGCGATGCCGGGCCCGGCGCTCAGGCGGCCGTCGAGTCGCAGGGCGCGGGCTGGAACCGGCGCGTGATCGCTTCGGTTCTCCAGCGCGCCGACGAGCCGGGGGAGATGTTGGCCTACTGGACGTCACGGTACGGGCGGCGCATCCCGAAGCCCGTCAAGCGCGGAATCGAGGACGCGGTCGGCCGGCTCTACACCGAGAAGTCACTGTTGAAGTACGACAGCGCCAGTAAGGGGTTCCGCTTCGGTGACGTCATCGAGCTGGTGCATCCGGCGCCGCGGGCGCTGTGGCAGGGTGACCTGTTCGAGCACGCCATCGACCGCCGGCACAAGCGGGACAAGCCCACCCCCGAGTCGCTACGGCTGCTGCACGCCCGGGAGGCGATCGGCGAGTGGCCCGTCGCCCAGCGCCGGCCCCTGCTCGACCGCCCGGACGCCGCCGTCTACCTCCAGCACGCCGGGATGACGTGGGAGGCGCTGGCGGGCTGGCTGCAAGGGCCGATGGACCGCAAGGCGTGGGAGGCCGTCATCCCGTCCATGGGGTACATGGCTCTGCTGCGCAACCTGCGCAACTTCGACGAGGCCGAGGTGTCCGACGAGGTTGCGGAGCAGGTCGCGAAGCGGCTGGCCGATCCCGAGCAGGTGGCCCGCTCCCGCCAGTTCCCGTTCCGGTTCCTTGCCGCGTACCAGCACGCGCCGTCGCTGCGGTGGGGGCACGCCTTGGAGACGGCCCTCGGGTACTCGCTGGCGAACGTGCCCGCCCTGCCGGGCCGGACGCTGGTGCTGGTCGACCGATCGGGATCGATGTTCGGTGGCCTCAGCGCGCAGACCCAGCTCAACCGGGCCGACAGCGCCGCGGTGTTCGGTACGGCGGTGGCGCTGCGCGCGGAGTCGGCGGACCTGGTGCAGTTCGGTACCAGAAGCGAGCCGGTGCCGCTGCGCAGGGGCGAGGCCGTACTGCGCGTCCTGGACCGCTTCCGGGCCCTGGGCGGTACCGAGACGTCGGAGGCGGTGCGCAGCCACTACCGGGGGCACGACCGGGTGCTGATCGTGACCGACGAGCAGGCCGCGTACAGCCACCACGGTGACCCGACCGAGCAGGTCCCGGACCGGGTACCGGTCTACACCTGGAACCTGGCGGGCTACCGCGCCGGGCACGGCCCGTCCGGCAGCCGCGCCCGGCACACGTTCGGCGGGCTGACCGACCACGCCTTCCGAATGGTGCCGCTGCTGGAAGCCGGCCGGGACGCCAGGTGGCCCTGGCACGGCAGCCACTGACCATGAGAGCGCCCCTCCCCCAGGAGGGGCGCTTCTCCCTGTGCCGCTGAGGACTGCTGAGGCTGTCCGCCGTAGCCATGCGCCCCATCGCCATCGCCCCGCACCCGTCGGCAACGGCTCCAGGATCACGATGCGCACGGCCATGAACACAGCTCACGGTAGGGCGGCCGGGGCCCATCTGCATTGCTCTGCACTGCGTCCGCGAGAGCGCCACCGCTCTGCCACGCCCGCCCCGCCGAATTCCCCCACGCGGCGAGTCCGCCGCCTTAGCTCTCTTCGGGCGCGGGATGCCGGACGGCGCGCTTGAGGGCCTGCTCCGTCTCGTACCGATTTGCAACGGACCTCAGCGCGGCCTGGGTCTCTTCGGCCGCCGCGCGCCAGGCGTTCCAGAGGTCTTGCCATGTCGCGTGCTGCTCGTCCGTCCACCCGTCACCGGCGGTCGGCCGACCGCACTCGGCCTGGTAGGCGAGGAGTTTCTCGTGCGCCTGGACGGCGGCCTGCTCCAGCTTGATCAATTCGTCCGGGAGTTCGATTGCCACTGGCTGATTCTACTCACCCCTGGCGGAATCCTTCCCCACCTCCGCAGCCCACACCTCCAGCAGCCCCCTCCCGGCCCACCCCAGCCACAAACCGCGAGCGGTGAGGGCGAGGGCGGGGCCGTAGGGTGCGCGCATGATTCGCGCTGCGGTGTTCGATGTCGGTGAGTGCCTGGTTGACGAGACGCGAGAATACGGGACGTGGGCCGACTGGCTCGGCGTCCCACGCCACACCTTCGCGGCGGTGTTCGGAGCAGTGATCGCGCAAGGACGGGACTACCGCGAAGTGTTCCAGGAGTTCCGGCCCGGCTTCGATCTGTACGAGCAGAGAGCGGCGCGCGCGGCATCCGGCCAGCCGGAACACTTCGACGAGAGCGACCTGTACCCGGATGTCCGCCCGGCACTCGCCCAGCTGCGGGCCGACGGATTGTGGCTCGGGATCGCGGGCAACCAGACCGTACGAGCTGGCGGCATCCTTAGGGAGTTGTTCTCCGAGGACGTGGACCTGATCGGCGCCTCGGATGACTGGGGCGCAAGCAAACCCGACCCGCTGTTCTTCGAGCGGGTCGCCGAGGTGGTGCCGTACGAGAACACCGAGATCGTGTACGTCGGCGACCGCATCGACAACGACCTGCGACCGGGCGCCGCATGCGGAATGCACACGGCGCTCCTTCACCGCGGCCCGTGGGCGACGATCCAGTGGAACACCGCCGAGGCTCGCGACCTGCCCACTTTCCGAATCGAGTCGCTCGCCGACCTCTCCGAGTCGATCAGGAAGTTCAACGCGCGAGAGCACTGACCGTCGTCGAACCGTGCAAGGACCCAGCGGGCTGGACAGCAAGGCGAGGCAAAGCAGAGCCCAGTTGATCATTTGGGAGACAACCGGGAGACGCCCCTTGCACTCAGACCGATTCTAGGAGGGACGGAGAGTGTGCCCAAAAGGAGAGATCATGACAAAGGCCCGGATCAGAGAATCCTCTGACCCGGGCCTTTACGTCTACCTGTACTGGCACTACTGGTGGGCACAACAGAATCTGCGCGACTGGAGAAAGGAGGAAGGTAGCGAAACATCTTACAACGACAATATCGCTAACGAGCACGATGATCTGCTCCACCTGGACACAGAGCATATTAAGTCTTATGGCGACATGGTCGAAGTCTGCGATTTGCTACACGCTGACGACTACCTCACGCATATCAAGAAGTACGAGAAAAGCCAAACACTGAGCCATCTATTCTCGCAAGGATATGCTTCTGCCGTACTCCTCGGAGTTGACGAGGCGTACAAGAAGGCACTCGTGGACTTCGCCGAGAGACACAGCGCCGAGATGGGGGAAGTAGCAATGCGATCCCCCCAAGCAGTGACGTACACGATAGCCTTCAAAAAACAGGGTCGCGGAGTGACCGACCTACCTACATTCAGCAAGGTTAACCTCCGCGACTTCGCGAAGAGACTGACTCGCCTCAGAGTTAAGCCGACGGTAGCTCGTATTCAGATCGTTTAGTGAGCGGAGCGCCTACGACGGGTTCAACCACATCGCGGCAGTAGATAGCTCCCCCTCGACCATGTACTTCGCGTCCGGTCCGCGCACGCTGGAGCATTCGCGATGGTGGCGGTACGGCGACTTGCCCCGTGCCGGCTTTCTCGTCCGGAGCGCTGGCCCGCCTCGACCCGCCGGGCCCGCAGAGCGGACCAGCGGGCCACACGGGCCTCGGCCGTCCTCTCGCTTGGCTAGCGGAGTGCAACGATGAGTGTCGCAATCGCTGTCAGTACCCTCGCGAGTACCGTCATCCATGCGAACACAGTGTGTCCCTCTGGCTGGTAGGCAGTACGGGCTGGGCGTGGGCTTGGGTCCTGGGGGCTAGGCATATCCGTCACTGACGTGATCTCCCGAGTCTGTAGCTGTGCGATTCAGCGGCCAAGCCTCGGAGCGCCCCTTCAGTTGATCGCTAAATCAGGGTGGAGGGGCACTCATTTACGCCTGCGCCGCAGCAGAAACGAGCCTAGCGACGCGTCAGCTTTCAGACATGTAGGAGAGCTGCAAACCCCACAGATTCGGAAAAGGATCTAATGTACCCACGAAGGTGAGCAGCGTTTAGCTATAAGAGTCACTGACCTGCGTTTCTGTAATACAAAAACTGGCACTGAGCAGCGCCTTTAGTGCACGCGGGTGCACTGAACGTGCGCAACGAGACCGCCACCACAAGGGGTACATACAGGGCGCGCACCTCGCCGGTTTTGGCCGAAAATAGAACCCGATTAATTGCGGCGCTGATCGTTGAGATGCGGTTTGCCTGCTATGAGGTTGTTCAGCCTCAGCGTTCAATCAGTCTGTAGACCAGCCGAATAGGGCTTGTGGGGGCTACTCGCGAAGTGGCTACCCAAAGGGCCGCCCAAGCCGCGACGTACCCTTACATGAGGTCAGGTGGTTGATCGTTGTGCGCGCGGGCCGGGCGCCGGCCAAGCTGGGGCGGGGCGGAGATCGTTTGCTATGCGCCCTCGGGCTCGGCGCGACTACTCATGCGCGCAATCCGAATGCTGACCGCGAAGTCGCGCAATCTCCCGCAATCGTCGAGCAGCGCGGCGCCACCCCACGCATCCTGAGGGCGCACCCAACCGCGGGAGGACACATGGCGCTCCGCTTCATCGGCACCAGCAGCGACAACGGCGACTGCCCCACCCTGTACGAAGTCGAGGGCACGGACGACATCCTCATCCAGGGCGACCGCGTCACCCACCCCAACCACCTCGCCGAGCTGAGGGACGTGAAGGAGTCAGAGACCTTCGTGACCGTTCCCCGCGATCTTCTCGTTCGCTTCGCCCCGCGGTCAGCGCCTCGCGACATGGTCCCCTTCGCCGAGGTGACGCCCCTGTTCCACGAGTTCAACCACACTGCGTGGCGGCTGGAGACCCGCCGCGGCTACGCGTCGGACCGCGGCACGCCGAAATGGGAGCGCTGGCAGCGCGGTGAAGACATCAGCGCTGAGGACAACGAGTGGCGGGCGAACGTACGCGAGCAGACGAAGCACGGGAAGCGCTTCGAGCGCGTACGGCTCGTCGATCACCCGATCACCGAGGGACAGCGGTTCCTGTTGGACAGCGGCCTCGGCAACGTGGCGGCCGGCGAGGACATCCGCAACCTGTCCCGCGCCAAGGCCGAGCTGTTCGGCCTGCCCAACTGGGACTTCTGGCTCTTCGACGCCCGCGTCCTCGTCCGGTTCGTCTTCGATGAGCAGGACACCACCCTCGGCGTCATCGTGTCCGAGAACCCCGCCGAAGTGCTCGCCGCCTGCCAGGCTCGTGACGCGGCATGGCACCACGCCGTCCCCACGGTCGAGTTCCAGAAGCGGGTACGTTCCACCATGTGAGTTCCGACTACCTGACATCCCGTGTCACCCTCGGCGCCCGGCTGCGTGAGCTGCGCACCGAGGGCGGCATGAACGGTAAGGACTTCGCGGCCCGGCTCGGCTGGCAGGCGTCGAAAATCTCGCGCTTGGAACTCGGGAAACAGACCCCTTCCGCCGCGGACGTCCGGGCGTGGGCGGAGGCTGTTGGCCGGCCTGATGTGGTGGCGGAGTTGGTCGGTCGCCTGAACGGGTTGGACACGCGCTACCGCACGTGGCGCCGCGAGTTGGCCGGCGGGCACCGGGCCCGGCAAGAGGTGGCTATCGCGGAGACTGCGAGAACCCGCGTGATCAGGGGGTTGGAGGTGGCCCTTGTCCCGGGTCTCTTCCAGACCGCCGAGTACGCGCGGCATGTGTTCACCGCGAACGCCACGTTCCGGGAGACGCCACAGGACACCCAGGACGCAGTCCGCAAACGAATGCAGCGGCAGGACGCGCTGTACGAGCCTGGCCGAAAGTTCCGTTTCCTCGTCTGGGAGGCGGCACTGCATACCCTCGTGTGTCCGCGAGTGGTCATGGCCGGTCAGCTTGACCGGCTCATCTCCCTCATCGGGCTGGACACCGTGGAACTCGGGATCATCCCTTTCGCTGCGCAATTGCGGCGCACACCAGCACACGGATTCTGGATCTACGACACCCGGCTGGTGATCGTCGAGACGATCAACGCCGAGTTGTGGCTCGACGACCCGGACAGCCTGGCCCTGTACGAACGGGCATGGGAGTGGCTGGACGAAGCGGCGGTGTACGGCCACCAGGCGCACCGCCTGATCGCCCGCGCGAGGGCATCGCTCGACCTGTCCTGAGCAGCAATTCCAGCAACGTGAAAACGGGATTCGCAATCGCGCGCAATCGGCAAGCGGACGCGCGATCGCCCGCTCTACGGTCCCTGCATGATGACCAAGCCGATCACGGCTGAGGCCGGAACAGCCTGGCTCGCGCAGTGCAGCGACCAGTCTGCGGTGGTAAAGGCACGGTGGCAGGCGGCATTTGGGCTTCCCTGCGGTCGGCCGTCTGGCGCGTCGTCGAGACCGACCTCATGCGGTCCGTGGACGCCATGCGTCCACTCGGCTGAACCGGCAAACTCGGCCCCGTCCTCGTCTGCACTGAGTCGCAGCGGGCATAGTGGCTCACCCCGTTGTGCGCCGAGAACCATCTCGACGACCTGCCCCCGCTCACCGTTCGCCCACCTCGCCGGCCCCTGCTCTGCCCACCGGTAGGACACAGTGCTTACGGCCGCGGATGGCTGGAGGCACCGGACGGCCCCGGGAAACTCACTGACCCCGCCGCATTGGGCATCGTATTCGGCCCCAACAGCACACTCCCCGCGGAGGCATTCGGATGACTACGCCCACCCCCCTCGCTTTCATCTACGACCGCAACG
Source organism: Streptomyces sp. NPDC017056 (assembly GCF_044332485.1). Taxonomy (NCBI): domain Bacteria; kingdom Bacillati; phylum Actinomycetota; class Actinomycetes; order Kitasatosporales; family Streptomycetaceae; genus Streptomyces; species Streptomyces sp. NPDC017056. Next base: position 392,588 of record NZ_JBIRPD010000001.1, read on the forward strand.
CCACGGCCTCCAGTCCCTACCTCAACATGCGATTGGACGGCTGTCACAACTACGCCGGGCAGCGGCGCGGCTGGCAGGTTGCGGGCGACTGGATCGACCGTGGCGACCACGCGCTGGACACCGAGCGACCTGAGTTCGGCGCTCTACTGGAGATCATGCGGACGCAGGCTGGGCGGCGTCAGGTGATCTGCCTGGTTCACACGTGGGACCGTCTCTCCCGTGCCCCCGAGCAGCGCATCGCTCTCCAGCAGCGCGTCGCGTTGGTCGGTGGGTACTGCGCAACGACCTTCGATGAGACCGACGAACGGGCACACACCGTGCTCATCGGTCGCGGCGATGCGTGATCGCGCGCTCATGGTGGAGTACGTCATCGCGCTGGCCGGGGTGATAGCCGCCCTCGCCATCGGCATCAGCCTCGGACACTGACCGCACCACCTCTCAGCCCTCGCGCCGTTCGCACCACCACGACGGCTCGGGGAAATTCCCCACTGTTTGCTAGCGCCCCTCGATCCTTTCCCCGTGCGCGTAGAACGACCGCAGTGCAGTCACCTGCGGTTCTCGGAGCGACGCCCGCCGTATGTGTCCGCCGGATCGCGCCGTTAGACGCGTCGATGCGGTCGTGTGCGGGGCCTCGCCTGTGGGGCCAGCCTTCCGGCCAGAGCATCACAGGAGGTGAGAGGTGTGTGTCGGCGCGGTGTGGGGAGGGTGCCCGGCCCTCTCGTAGATCGCACTGTGCGCGGATCTTAGGTTTGGGCCGCCTCTGGACTTTTAAGATCGAGAAGGCCCCCAACCGATCATGGTTGGGGGCCTCGATCTAGCCGCTCACCTGCGGACTAGCACTCTGTGGGCACAACAGGATTTGAACCTGTGACATTTGCTTTGTAAGTTCGATCAAACCTCGGCATTGCTGGGAGGCTGCCCGGTCAAACTGACCACGACGGGCCGCCCAGGAGTGCCGACGTCCGCCGCCGTTGATGTCACTCGTGGATGTCAGGCAACCGCGAATTTCTGCGTGCCGTTTGCAATGGGTCTTTATGGCAAATCACGTTGCGGCGCGCTGCTTACGTTTCGAAGTCATCCAACGAAAATTACCCTCACCGATAATCCCCGTCACTTCAGGCAATATCAGCTTATTGCCGAAAATGGCGTACTCCGAGCCCACTCTTTGTATCTGCGCCGTGTGGAGTATATCAAACTCAACGCACCGGAGCCCCTTGTACAAATCGCTGGTGACTCGACCATCCGCATCATATGTAAGTAGCCAGCGCAACGAAGTTTCTTTCAGCGTGTTAGCTAGCTCCTGGTGATCCTCCTGGCTCAGAGAGTCCAGGTAGAGCCTGTCCCCTTGAACCAGGTAAGGCGGATCTACGTAAAGCAAAACGTCGCTACTTTTTGGCTCTAGGTGCTCAATGAACGTTCGCGCATCCATCTCCGACAGGGTCACCTGATCGGAGTAACGTCCTAGATTTCGTATTCTGCCAGCCAATGCCTCCCTGTTGAACCGGGCGTCAATCTTCCATTTCCCGTCTTGCTCCAATCCCCCAATGGGGCGGGCTCGCAAAATCCCCGATCGATTGCATCTATTAAGAAAGAACGTCGCGAAGCCAAGTTCGCTGTCGTTTCTATTGGCAGGGTTCTTGTAGATTTCTGAATGGTGGCGCCACGCGTCTACGCTAACTTCTTCACTCTCCACCTTTCTGGCTAGTTTTTCGGTGTCATGAAATATGCAACGCCATAGTGCGGCGATACCTGGGTCGAGATCGTTGATGTAGATATGGTCGACTTCTCGGTCGACGAGAAGGCGCAATGCAGCACCCGCACCCCCCGCAAAGGCTTCTGCGTATGAAAGGGGGCGCGGGCGCTGTCGTGCCAGGATATGCGAGATGTATGGCGCGAGTCGGGCTTTCCCGCCGGGATAGCGGAGCGGGCTGAGGTACCTCATCGCTTCTTCTTCTCAAGCAACTGGTCCGCCTTCTGCAGCAGAGGCGAGTACGCCATACTCAATTTCCGTACCTCAACGGTCAAGGGGTGGCTCTGCCACGAGTGAACGAACGTATGCAGCGTTTTCAGTACAAGAGCGCCATCATCCTGCTGCGAAAACCTCCGCGCATCGCTCAAGGTTGCATCGGCCTTGTCCGGGTCCACCTGGTGCAAGACGGCACCGATCCTACCCTTCAGCGTGTCCTGGTTACGCTTCCAACCAAGCTGTGCTGCTACGTCAGTAGTCACAATGTCTACGACGGCCCGAACCATGATGGCGGCGGTGTTCGGCTTATCCTCGATGTTGATCGTTTTTGCTTCTTCGAGTACCTCAGACGTGCGCAGGCTCACATGACTAAGAGTCACGTTCTGGAAGAGCTTCTTCTCGAAGTCAGGGCGCTTCCGCCTCGGCTTTTTGTTGTCTTTTTCCGCATCATCCCCTTGTGTCTTATCTAGCGACGATTCATCCCCAGTGGAGTATTTCGAGAACTTTTCAGGCTCATCCAACCGGTCGGACAGCTTCGGCAGTATGCTTTCTACTCCTTCAAGATACTTTTCGCGCTGCCTCTTGGTCTTGATCTGGTCCACCGAAACAGGGCCAGCAAAATCAGCGAAGAGCTGAGTGAGGATGGGCCGAACCTTTCCCCTCGGGAAATTTCTGAGCACCACGTCTCCATCAAAGGCGATTCCCAACCGGTTCCTTACAGTTGGGTCGGCAATCATCCGGCCAAGGTTGGTGATTCTCGCGTCCCTGACGGCGTGGACGTTTGACAGGAATTCCTCGTCATCGGGAAACCAGTCGCATACGGCGTCAGTGAACAGCCGAGCCTTTTCTGTTGGTGTAGACCTTCCCCCGAACCGGCTCGCCTCGCTGGTGCTCCACCTGACGACTCCGATGCCACCATTTTCACCAGTGTGCCGAATCTTGATCCAGTGCTCGGCCTGGAGCCGGTTGTCGGCCATCACGCAGGTAAGTCTCCGCGGAACCTCTCCGCTCTTAGCGATCGCGGTGATCCGCCTTCGCAAATTCTCCGTGGGCGCAAGCTTGGGGTTATGCAGCAACTTGAGTGCTGCAACTCTCCGGTTACCCTCCAGAACTACATTGCGATCACCATCGACCATGCATACCACTAGCTCGGTCGGGTTTATGCCGTGCTGGATGATGTCCCGGGCAAGGCGGATCAGTTTTTCGGGCCCTTTCTCGAAGAGGGCCGCGATGGATTCCGCGTCATTCGCTGTCTGCTTCGCATGCCGCGGGTTGTTGTCGTCAAGCGTCAAGGATGCGACATGCATGCTCACGTGCTTCATGCTGCTCATAATCCTAGGCCGCCCCCTCAAGCCGCATCATATTTTTCGACGAGTGGATCATACGTCGCATGCTGCCCCTAATACCAGACAGGCGAATATAAGCCAGTGGCCGAAAATAGAGGTCGGTGGAGCGGCTTTGGGCGGGAGCTGCTTTGGGGCGAGTGATCATGGCCCCGCAAGCTGATGGCGCGTCGGGCAGTCTGTGGACCTGCCCGGTAAAGCACGACGTTGGGGCCATGATCTTAGAGGCTCGCCCCAAAGTGGCTGCCTAAAGCCGTGGAGCCGACCGCCCCAGCCACGACGTACCCCTTCTTTGAGGTCTGGTGGCTGATCGCTGTGAGCGCGGGGCGGGCGCCGGCCGGGCTGAGCGGGGCGGAGACATGAGCGCGGCCCGGCCGGGGGCCGGGCCGCGCGCGGTGAGCGGAGCGAGCCGCCTTGAACCAGTAGAGAAAGTTGTAACTCAGGCTGGCGGGATGGGCTTGAAGTCTTCTGTGCAGGCGGGGAGTACGGTTCCCTGCCGGTGGGCGAGGGGCAGATAGATCACGGGGCGGATCGTCCAGGTGATGCGGGTGTTGGTATGGGTGACGGCGACTGTGTAGGGCTGTCGGCGGAGCAGGGCTGACCTGGCCTTCATCCGTCCCTCGCAGAGCCAGGTCCAGGCTTCGTGTGAGGCGTCCGGTGACAGGGCCGGTGTGATCGTGCGGAGTGCGACCGCTACCCACCGGTCGGCCTGGTGCGCCGAGTAGGCGTCGAAGGATGCGTGGAGGGCCGGCCTCTCGGTGGGGTTGGCGAGGTCTTGGGTCCAGCATTCGCACCAGTAGCCGCGGCGGGGCTTGTCGGTCTTCAGCATGGGTGGGCTCCTGGTCGGCTGCTGGTGAAGAGTTCTGCGGTGACGGTGTGGGCGCCCTGACTGCTGTGGACCACCACTCGGTGGGCGATCGCGTTGACCATGCCGAGTCCGCGGCCGTGATCGGCCTCCTCGTCCTGGTCCTCGACCTTCGGGTGCGTGCCTGCGCCGCCGTCGTCGGTGACCGACAGGGCGATGACCTGCGGGGTGACCGCGAGGGACAGGTGGAAGCTGCCGGAGTCCCGCCCGCTGGCGGTGTGCAGGATCGCGTTCGAGCTCAGCTCGCTCACGATCAGCTCGGCGTCCTCGGCCAGCGGGGAATCGCGCAGTATGTCGCGGGTCCATCGGCGGGCCCGGCTCACCTCTTCCGGGGAACCCGGGCAACTGAGCCCCCAGACCTGGACTCTACTCGTATACTCGTGCATACAAGTTCCTTCGTGCTGGTAGGCCGCCATGTGCAGCGGGTTCGGGCTAGACGAGTTTCACGCCGTCGTGGGCGCGGACGGCCGGCAGGGTCATGGCGTCGAGCGCGTCCAGGACGCGGATCGCGTACGCCTCGTCGGCGAGTTCGGTGACTTCTTCGCGGGTGGCCCATCGCAGCGCGCGGGTTTCGTCCCCGGTGGTGGGGGTGCCGTCGGCGGCCCGGCAGCGGAAGACCAGAGAAACGATCAGGCCCGTCATGTTCTTGTAGACACCGGTCAAGGTCGCCGGAATCTCGATCTTGATGCCGGTTTCTTCGAGCACTTCGCGCTGAAGGGCTTCCGGGATGGTTTCCTCGCGTTCGAGGACTCCGCCCGGCGGTTCCCAGTGACCGTTGTCGCGCCGCTTGATCAGGAGAGCCCGGCCCTGGTCGTCAACGATGACTCCGGCGACGCTCACGGAGTGCGGACGGTCGGTGCTCACGTTCCTCGGCCCCTTCGGATGGCTAGGCTCTCCACCGTAGCAATAGCACTCGCCCACTCGTCTAGATACCTAAAGGAGTAGTCCACGTGACGTCTCTTCCGAGCGTTCTTGGCGCTCTCGACCCCACGAGTGATCGTGCGGTCTTTCGACAGATCGCCGATCAGCTTCGCGAGGCCATCGATCGTGGCCGGTTCAGGGAGGGGGAGAAGCTGCCCTCGGAAGCTGAGCTGGTGGAGCACTACGGGGTTTCCCGTATGACGGTGCGGAACTCCTTCTCGGTCCTTCAGGGGGAGGGCCTGGTCCATGCCGAGCACGGCAAGGGCGTGTTCGTCCGGCCGCGCCCGCCCGTCCGGCGCCTCGCCTCCGACCGGTTCGCCCGGCGTCACCGCGAGCAGGGCAAGTCGGCGTTCATCGTGGAGGCCGATGCCGTCGGCAGTCACCCGAAGGTGGACGGCCTGGAGGTCAAGGAGGAGAAGGCCAGTCAGGACATCTCCGCCCGACTCGGCTCCGTGCGGCGGGTGCTCGCCCGGCGGCGCCGCTACCTGCTTGACGGCCGGCCGGTTGAGTTCGCCACCTCGTATCTGCCGCTCGACATCGCCCGCGGCACTCAGATCGCCGAACCCAACCCCGGCCCCGGCGGCATCTACGCCCGGCTTGAGGAACTGGGCTACCACCTCGACCACTTCGAGGAGGAGATCCGCGCCCGGATGCCCTCACCCGCCGAGGTCAAGACGCTGCAACTGGCGTCCGGCGTCCCGGTGATCCACCTGATCCGCACGGCGTACGACACGGAGAAGCGGGCCGTGGAGGTCTGCGACACGGTGATGGCGGCGGACGCGTACGTCCTCTCCTACCAGCTCCCGGCCACCTGACCGGCGGTGCGCGAGGCCACTTCTTCGGACTCGTACACCCCGGCACGCATACTCGTATAGACGAGTGGGCAAGTTGCGTGGCACGGTGGTCCACGTTCCCGGAGGGGCCGGGCACGAAGACTGCAACTTGTCTAAACGAGTAGATGTGAAGAAGCCTTGCGCACCATCCGTGTGGAGACCTCGGCCGCGACGATCCTGCTGACCGAAGCGCCCGAGCCCAAGGTCCGCGACCGCAAGACGGGCGAGATCGCCAAGGACACCAACAACGGCGAAGCGCTGATGACGATCGTCGTCTACATCGAGGAAGGGGAGTCGTCCCTGATCAAGGTCACCGTGCCGGAGAGCGGTGCCTCCGAGGGCCTGACACTCGGCGCTCCGGTCTCGCTGCCCGGCCTGGTTGCCCGGCCGTGGGAGTCGGTGTTCAACGGCCAGCAGCGGCACGGCATCGCCTACCGGGCCGCCGCCGTCACTCCGGCCGCCTTCCCGGCCGCCATGGGAGACGCGGCCTGATGACCGACCTGGCGACGCTTCTGGAGGTAGGTGGTCCTGTCGCCGCACTCGGCGGTGGGGCCGCCTACGCCCGGACACGGCACCCGGGCGTCTACTGGTCCACGGTCGGCCTGCCGGTCTCAACCGCCCGGCTGCTCGGCTCGTACAGCTCGGTCATGGAAGTGTGCGGCCTGACCGTGACTCCCTCCCGGCTGCGGGTCCTGGCGGTCAAGGCAACCACCCGCCGCGAGGTCCGGCCCGTACCGCCGCGTCGCGGCACCATCCGGCCGACCACGACGGGGTCACGGCTTCGGCTCCGGCTCGCCCCCGGGCAGGAACCAGCCGATGTCGCGGCCTCGGCCGAACGGCTGCGTCATGCGTGGGGCGTGCACGCCGTGTATGTGACGCCCATCAAACCCGGCGTGATCGACCTGCGGCTGGTCGGCTTCGACGTGCTGCGGAAGGTCCGTATGCCGCGCAAGCTCCCGGCGGGGCTGCTGAAGGTCCCGGTGGCGCTGCGGGAGAACGCCACGGCCTTCGTGCGGGACTACCGCACCGTTCCGCACGGGCTCACCCTCGGCGCGACGCTTTCGGGCAAGTCCATGTACCTGCGTCATCTCATCGCGGGGCTGGCCCGGCAGCCCGTCGCCCTGGTCGGCATCGACTGCAAGCGGGGCGTGGAGCTGGCGCCGTTCGCGGCACGGCTTTCGGCGCTGGCCACCGATCCTGAGCAGGCTGCGGAGCTGCTGCCGGTGCTTATTGAGGAGATGGAGGACCGGTACGACCTGATCAAGGCCCGGCAGGGCATCGCCCCGGACACGCCGGATGAGGAGATCACCTCCGACATCTGGGGCCTACCTGAGCATGAACGTCCGGTGCCTGTCGTGCTGTTCGTGGACGAGGTGGCGGAACTCTTCCTCGTTGCTACGAAGAAGGACGAACAGCGGCGGGACGAGATGGTCACCCAGCTCATCCGCCTTGCCCAGCTCGGCCGGGCGGCCGGCATCTACCTGGAGGTCTGCGGGCAGCGCTTCGGCGCCGAACTGGGCAAGGGGACGACCATGCTGCGGGCCCAGTTGACTGGCCGGGTCTGCCACCGCGTGAACGATGAAGCCTCCGCGAAGATGGCGTTGGGCGACATCGCGCCCGAAGCGGTCGCTGCCGCCTGTGCCATCGCCCCCGAACAACCCGGTCTCGCCGTGATCGGCGACGCATCCGGCGGCTGGTCCCGCGTCCGTACGCCGTACCTGTCTCTCGCTGAGGCGGCCGAGACCTGTCTCGCCTCGGCCGACCTGGTCCCCGACTCGCCCGCGCTCCAGCCGTTCCGGCCTGCTGTGCCGGTACGGCCGGTCAAGTCCCCGGCCCCGGTCGTACGGCCGCAACCGACGACCGGCTGAACTCAGCCTTCCCCATCCGGTTGGCGTGACCGCCTCGCGCCGTGTCCCCATCCCCGCCATGCCTGAATCCGGAAGGAGCCGCAGTATGCGCGCCCTGCTGGCCCGCGTAGACGCGGTGCTCGTCCAGGCGGTCATCGCCGCCGCTCTGTCCTTCGCCCACCTGCACGACATCGCCTCGGCGGCCGGGCAGGACGGGTGGAAGGCATGGGCGTACCCCGTCTCCGTTGACCTGCTGCTGGTGGCCGCCTGGCGGCGGCTGCGAACCAGCGACGAGAAAGCGGCCGGATGGTGCTGGTTCGTGATCGCACTGGGCGCGTCCCTGGGCGCCAACGTCGCCACTGCCGGGCTGCTCGACCTGAACCACGTACCGGCCTGGCTGCGCATCCTCGTCGCGGGCTGGCCTGCGGTCGCCTTCCTCGGCGGCACGCTCCTCGCTCACTCCGCAGCGGTTCCGGCAGAGGCACCCACCGCCGACCAAGACCAGGGGGAGCCCTCGGCCATCGAGGACCAGGAGGACGCGCCCGATCCCGCACCGGCACTACCGCCGCCACCGATCCCCGAACCGACTCCCGCTCCCCCTGCGGTCTCCGTCCCATCCGCCCTGATCGAACACGCCCGCAAGGTCGCCACCGAGCACCACACCCGCACCGGCACCGCCATCGACACTCCGACCCTGCGCGCCCGCCTCGGCGTATCCCTGCCGATCGCCGACGCCATCGCCGCACAGCTCTGAGAGGAGATCCATATGAGCGCCAACCGCCGCTTCCGCTCGGTCACCCGCATCGGTCCCGTCCAGGTCGGCACGTCCTACGACGGACGCGGCCGGGAGAAGCACACCGCCGCCTGCACGGCCCCGCGCTGCGGCTTCTCCGCCGACTACGACAGCCGCGCCGCCGCCGAGCTGGCCGCACGTACCCACCGCTGCCCCGTCCGCTGATCCATGCGCCGAAAGGATTCCGCCCCGTGACCGTCAGCCTGCCGCTCGTCGTCGTCCTCGGTCTCTTCGCCTGGGGTGCGGTCAAGTACCTCGGCGTCCGCATCTGGATCGTCGTGGTGATCGCGCTCTTCGGGTTCTGGCTCTCGCACACCTTCATGGCGCCGGCCATCGAGAACGGCACGCGCTCCGGCGTCAACATCATCAACGGCTCACATGACTAGACGAGTAGGTAAGGAGACCTCTGCCGTGTTCCTGCCCAAGTACCCCGACAGTCCGACGCCGCCCACGCACATCACCCCCACCGCGGCCGACTCGACCCCCGCCCGGAGGCCCGTCCCTCAGATCTCCGTCAGCACCGGGGCCGTCGTGGCCGTCCTCCTCGGCGGCGTCGTGCTGACCGCGCTCCTGGCCGCCGTCGCCGTCTCGGCCGTGTCCGTGGCGGTCGCCGCCGTAGTCCTGCGCTCGCTGCTCCGCGATCACCACCGCCGCTGACCGATCAGCAGCGCATCGAACCCCCGGGCCGGCCTCGATACCGCCAAGCATCCGCCGCCCCCGGGGGCTCCCCCTTCCAGCCGAAGCCAGAAGGAGAAAGGCCATCATCACCCCCTCCACCCCACCCCCGCTCACCGAACTCGGAGAACTGGCCGCCCTCGGCACCATGCCCGCACTCCTGCGCCAGCTCTCCGGCCTCGGCGGCTGCACCCACCCGATCCGCCTCGACGGCCACCGCACCGAACACGCCCTGAACACCCGCACCGGCGAGATCGGCAACGTCCTCCACCACCTCGACTCCTCCACCCTCCCGGCCGGTCACCTCCTGGTCCGCTGCAACAACCGCCGCACCACCCGCTGCGCGGCCTGCTCCGAGGTCTACCGCCGTGACACCTTCCAACTGATCACCTCCGGCCTGCGCGGCGGCAAAGGCGTCCCGGAACGCGTCGCCGCTCACCCCCGCGTCTTCGCCACCTTCACCGCTCCCGGCTTCGGCCCGGTCCACAACCGCCCTACCGGGCCCACTGGTTCGGTCCGCCGCTGCCGCTGCGGCGCCTTCCACGACCAGGAGGACACCGCCCTCGGCACCGCACTCGACCCCGACACCTACGACTACGAAGCCGCCGTCCTCTGGAACGCGCACGCCGGTGCCCTCTGGCGGCGCTTCTCCATCTACCTGCGACGGGAGGTCGCCAAGCGCGCCGGCCTCACTCAGCGCGCGTTCCGGCAGTACGCCCGGGTGTCCTTCGCCAAGGTCGCCGAGTACCAGAAGCGCGGCGCCGTCCACTTCCACGCGGTCATCCGCCTCGACGGCCCGACCGGCAGCGGCACCCCGCCGCCCGCCTGGGCCACCGCCGAATTACTCGCCGACGCCATCCAGGCCGCCGCCACCACCGCCCGCGTGGACGGCCCCGTCATCGACGGCCGGGCACACACCTTCACCTTCGGCCGCCAGCTCGACGTACGCACCATCCGCTCGGCCGACTTCGACGGCGGCCAGGAGCTGACCGAACGGGCCGTGGCCGCGTACATCGCCAAGTACGCCACCAAGGGCGCCGAAACCGCGACCGGAGCCCTCGACCGCCCGCTGAAGTTCCTCGCCGAACTAGCCCAGCTCGACATCAACGACCACGCCCGCCGTCTGATCCGCACCGCCTGGAACCTCGGCGCCCGCAAAGACCTGGAAGAACTCCGGCTCCGCGCCTGGGCCCACATGCTCGGCTTCCGCGGCCACTTCTCCACCAAGTCCCGCCGCTACTCCACCACCCTCGGCGCCCTCCGCGACGCCCGCGCCGAATGGCGCCGTGCTCAGGCCGCAGGAGAGACCGAGGCCGGCCCGGACACCACCCTCCTCCTCGCCCACTGGGTCTACGCCGGAACCGGCCTCACCAACGCCGAAACCTGGCTCGCCGAAAGCCTCGCCCGCGACACCGCCCGAGAACACCGCGCCACCCTCGACACCGAAGGAGACGACCGCGCATGACCACCGCCACTGATGAACTCCTGACGGTCCCGGAAGTCATGGCCCGCCTTCGTCTCAGCCGCTCCACCGTCTACGACCTGATCCGCTCGCATCGCCTGGTCTCCATCACGGTCGGCCGTGCTCGTCGCATCCCCCTGTCGGCCCTCCGCGAGTTCATCGCTGACCAGATTGGGGAGGCTGCGTGATGGCACAGCAGCGGAAGCGCAACCCCAACGGCGCTGGCACGATCACCAAGCGCAAGGACGGCCGCTATCAGGCCGCCGTGTACGTCCTCCAGCCGGACGGCACCCGTGCCCGGAAGTTCGCCTACGGCAAGACCTGGGCCGAGTGCGACACCAAGCGGCGCGAGCTGCTGGACAAGGTGGACAACGGCGTACCGGTGCCCACGCGGTCGGCCAAGCTCGCCGAGTGGCTGCCGTACTGGCTGGAGAACATCATCAAACCGCGTCGCAAGCGGACCACGTACGCGAAGTACGAGGTACACGTCCGGCTGTACCTGGTGCCCATGCTCGGTACGAAGCGGCTCGAAACGCTGAGCGTAGGAGACGTACGGCGCTTCCTTGGCCAAGTCGAACGGAAGAAATCGGCGGCGACTGCCAAGGAGTCCCACCGGGTCCTCCGTACCGCGCTGATGGCGGCTTGCCGGGAGGAGCTGATCGCCCGGAACGTCGCCACGCTGGTCGAGCCGCCCTCGCCGGAGTCCCGAGACCTCACCCCCTGGTCGCTGGACGAGACCTTGACGTTCCTGTCCGCCTCGCGGCGCGATCAGCTCTACGCGGCCTTCGTGCTCGCCATCGCGCTTGGCTTCCGGCGGGGTGAGATCGTCGGGCTTCGCTGGGCGGACGTCGACCTGGACAAGCGGGAGATCCGCGTACGGAAGCAGCGACAGCGGGTCCGTGGTGAGGTGTACGACGACGATCCGAAGGGGCGCCGTCGTCGGCAGACCCTGCCCCTGCCGGCCATGTGCGTTGCACCCCTCCGGTGGCAGCGGATGAGGCAGGCCGCCATGCGTGAGCGCGCTGGGCAGAAGTGGGAGGAGACCGGCTATGTCTTCACCACTCGCACCGGCTGGCCGATCGAGCCGAGGAACCTGTACCGCTCCTTCACCCGGGTCGCCAAGAATGCCGACCTTCGCGTGATCCGTCTGCACGACGCCCGGCACGGCTGCGCGACCCTGCTGACCGCTGCCGGGGTCGCTCCCCGGGTCGTGATGGAGATCCTTGGGCACAGCCAGATCGCGATCACGATGAACACGTACACGCACGTCGTGCAGGACACGCAGCGTGAGGCCGTGAGCCACATGGATCGGCTGCTCAGGAGGCGGCCCGAAACCAGCTAATCAGCGACCGGCTGACCAGCGCCGTTGATGTCAATCCTGGATGTCAAAGACCCCCCGTCAAGATCGACGAGGGGTCTTCGCGCTGGTGGGCACAACAGGATTTGAACCTGTGACATCTGCTTTGTAAGAGCAGCGCTCTACCGCTGAGCTATGCGCCCTGGCTGAGCCGACAGACTACCTTGCCTGCGGGGTTGTGGCGCAAACCAGGGGGCGGGGGGTCTGGCGGCGGGGGTGGGTGCGAACCAACTGGGCGCTGTGTTCGTTCCTACTGGGTGGGAGAATGGCAGCCGGGCCTGGGGCGATGCGATCGGGAGAGGGATGTGACGGCGACACACACGCAGCCGCACGAGCAGCGAGCACGCCGTGCCGTACGCCGTGCAGTACGCCGTCGGCCCCGAGGGGGTGCGCTGCGGGATGTGGTGGCGCTGGTTCTGTTGCCGTTGCCGTTGCTGGTGGCGGTGGTTCCGGCCGCGTTCGCGGGTGGTGGTACGCGGCGCTGGTTCGGGCGTGGGGAGGGGCAGCGTGCGGACGCGCAGGCGGCGAAGGACGCTGCTGCGGCGGCGTTCTACGAGTTGGACACGGCGCAGCGCGACCTGCGGATCAGCATAGAGACGATCACTGCGGTCGACCGGTCCCCGGCGGCGCGGCGGGCCGCGGAGGATTACGAGGGTTTCGGGCGGCGGATCGACGAGGTCAGCCAGGTTTACATCACCGCCGTGGACGCCCACGACCTCGACCGGGACGATCTCGACGCCGGCGCGGCCTCGCGGGCGCGCGCGGATCTGCACCGGGCCAAGGAGGAGCTGGAGCGGGTCAAGGCGGATCTCGACCGCTTCGCGCAGGGGCTCGGCCCGCTGCTGCAGACCGCGGAGACGCAGTTGGCGCGGCTCGCGCCGGCGGTGGAGCGGGCCCGGCAGGCCCTGCTGGCCGCGAGCAACGCGCTGGACGCGGTCCGTGCGCGGGACTTCAAGGCGGACGATCTGGCGGCCCGGCTCGCCGCCCTGTCGCCGGAGCTGACCAAGCTGAACCAGGGCGCGGGGCAGCACGGCGTGCAGGAGACGATCCGGCGGGCCGACGAGGTGCTGCGCGAGGCCGAGGCCGTACGGACCGAGGCGGAGCGGCTGCCGGAGAAGGCCGCGGAGATCGACAAGCGGTTGGTGTCGCTGCGGACCCGGGCGCAGGCCATCACGACGCGGGCCGGCAAGGTCGATCCCGTCCTGAGCGAACTGCGGCGGCGCTACAGCGCGGCCTGCTGGCAGGACCTCCAGCACGTACCGGACCAGGCGGCGGACGCCGTCGCGCAGGCGGAGACCAAGGTGCGCGAGGCGCAGCGGGCCAGGGACGAGCAGCGGTGGGCCGACGCGACGAGCCTGCTGGCGACCGTGCGCGCGCTGCTGAACACGACCGACGAGGCGGTCTCGGCGGCCGGCGACCGGTTGCGGCGGCTGGACGAGGTGTCCTTCGACCGCGAGAAGGAAGTCGAGCGGACGCGCTTCGCGGTCCGGGACGCGCAGCGGCTGGCGATGGCGGGGCGCAGCACGCCCGACCCGCGGCACGCGCGGCCGCTGGACGACGCGGTGGCGCGGCTGGAGCGGGCGGTCGCCGGACTGGAGGGGCGCCACCCGGACTGGTGGCACTTCCTGACCGAGATGGAGTCGGTGCGCCGGACGGCGGCCCGGGTGGTCCAGGAGATCCGCGACGAGCGGGGTGGCGGGGCCGGCTGAGCCGGGGCGGCGGGTGAGCGGCGGGCTCTCGCCGGGAGCAGCCCTGTGAGCTGGCGCTCTGGCGTGCCGCCGCGTACGGGCGGATGCTGGAGGGACGGATACGGTCCAGGCGGCTCATCTGCGTGAAGGAGGCCGGACATGGACGCTGGCCAGGCTCTGCACGGGCCCTCCCGGACGCTGCGCGGCAAGGTGCGGCACACGCGGCTCGACGAGCATCTGCCCGTCGATCACCGGCTCAGCACGGTCTACCGGATCGGCGCGGGTCTGATGGGGCTGGTGCTCGTCGCGTTCGGCATTCTCGGGCTGATCGACAAGATCGGGTTCTTCGACACGGGTGGCGACACCGTCGCCGGGCTGAACACCAACGGCGCGCTGAGCGTGTTGTCGATCGTGGTGGGCCTGGTGCTCTTCGGCGGCATGGTGGTCGGCGGCAATTTCGCCTCGACGCTCAATATTGTTTTCGGGGTGGCGTTTCTGCTCAGTGGTTTCGTTAATCTCGCCGTTCTGGAGACCGGGTTCAACTACTTGGCCTTTCGGATTCAGAATGTGCTGTTCAGCTTTGCGGTGGGGCTGATGTTGTTGGTTTTCGGCATGTACGGGCGTGTTTCCGGCGGGCTGCCCCATGACAATCCGTACTGGCGCGCCCGGCATCCGGAGGCGACGGCGCGGACGGTCCGGCGGCCTTTGCTTCCCAGGACGGGCGCGCATGCGGCGCCCCGGTACGAGGCCCCTGCCCGCTCCCGGCACCGGGGGCACGGCCGGCGTCGGCATGCCACGTAGCGGCGGGCCTGAGGGGCGTATCGGCCGTGTCGAGACGTTCCTGGCTCCGCCGCGCTGGCTGTTCGTCCGGGTGGAGACCGACGACGGTGTCGTCGGCTGGGGCGAGCCGGTGGTCGAGGGCCGTGCCGAGGTGGTGCGGGCCGCCGTCGGGGTGCTGGCCGAGTATCTCGTCGGGCAGGACCCGTCGCGCATCGAGGATCACTGGCAGGTGATGACCAAGGGCGGGTTCTATCGCGGTGGTCCGGTGCTCTCTTCGGCCGTCGCAGGGCTGGACCAGGCTCTGTGGGATATCAAGGGCAAGCGGTATGGCGTGCCGGTGTATCAGCTCCTCGGCGGGGCGGTGCGGGAGCGTGTCCGCGCGTACGCCTGGGTCGGCGGCGACGAACCCGAGGAGATACGGGACGCGCTGACCGCGCAGGCCGAGGCGGGTTTCACCGCGGTGAAGATGAACGGCTGCGGGCCGATGACGCCGGTCGCCACCCGTGCGGAGGTGCGCGCCTGTCTGCGGCGCGCCGAGATTGCCCGCGAAGTCCTGGGGGACGAGCGTGACTTCGCCCTGGACTTTCACGGCCGCGTCTCCCCCGCCAACGCCCGGCGCCTCCTCCCGCTGCTCGCCGAACACGCGCCGATGTTCGTCGAGGAGCCCGTACTGCCCGAATACCAGCGTACTCTTTCCGACCTGGTCAACGCCTCCGGTATTCCGCTGGCGCTCGGTGAACGGCTCTTCTCGCGCCAGGAGTTCCTGGCCCCGCTCCAGGCCGGCGTCGCCGTCGTCCAGCCGGACGTCTCCCATGCGGGCGGCATCTCCGAGCTGCGCCGGATCGCCGCGCTCGCGGAGACGTACGGGGCGCAGCTCGCCCCGCACTGCCCGCTCGGGCCGGTCGCGCTCGCCGCGAGCCTGCAAGTCGCGTTCACGACTCCCAATTTCCTTATTCAGGAGCAGTCCATCGGCATTCACTACAACCGGGGCGCGGAGCTTCTCGATTACGTCGTCGATCCGGAGGTTTTCCGTTTTCACGGCGGCTGCCTCCTGCGCACCGGCCTTCCGGGGCTGGGGGTGACGGTCGACGAACCGGCCGTACGGGCCGCCGGCAGGAAGGGGCACGCCTGGCGCAACCCGGTCTGGCGGCACGCTGACGGCTCGTTCGGTGAATGGTGAAGGTGAGAGCGCGTTGACTACTCTGTCGGTATGCCTCGTTACGAATACCGCTGCCGTTCCTGCGGCTCCACCTTCGAGCTGAACCGGCCGATGGCCGAGTCCTCCGCCCCGGCGACCTGCCCGGACGGCCACGAGGACACGGTCAAGCTGCTGTCCACGGTCGCCGTCGGCGGCACCGCCGCGGCCCCCGCGCCCAGCGGCGGTGGCGGGGGCGGGGGCTGTTGCGGGGGCGGCTGCTGCGGCTGAGCCGTACGGGTCAGGCGGTACGGGTGGGGGCGGTGGTGTGGCCGGTGAAGGAGCGGAGGATTTCCTCGCCTGCTACTGCACCGCGCTCGCTCAGCGCGGTGACGTGCGGCGCGTTCCACCCCGACTCCGCCAACTCGCCGTGCCCCGGCCGCCACCCGCGGTCCGCGGCCAGCAGCAGGTCGGCGTCGAGCAGGGAGTCGCCGGCGGCGAGCACCTGCGCGGCGCCGGTCCGCCGGGCGACTTCGGCCACGGCGGCGCTCTTGGTGAGCGGCTTCGGCACGGCGTAGATCTTCCGGCCCTGGAGCGAGACGGTCCAGCCGCGGGCGTCCGCCCACTCGGCGAGTTCCTTGGCCCAGGTCCGCGGCAGCAGCGAGCGGTCGATGACCAGGTAGGCGAAGAGGTCCTCGGCGACACGCTCCTTGAGCAGCCAGGCCGGGTCGGCGGTGCGCACCAGGTGCGTACGGACCTCGTCGAGCGAGGCACACTCCGCGTTCAGCCGGGCGGCGACGGTGCGCTGCCAGTCCCGGTCGGACTCCCCGTCGACGAGGAGGTGGCCGCCGTTCGCGCAGACGGCGAACCGCGGTGCGGGTCCCGGCAGGTGGATGCGTCCGTACTGTTCGCGGGTGCGGGTGGTGGCCGGTACGAAGGTGGTGGCGCCGGCGAGGGCGGTCAGCAGCCCCGCGGCCGTCTCCGTCATGTAGGAGAGCGGTTTGTGCTGGTAGACCTCGACGCACAGGAGGCGCGGGGCCTCGGCGTCGGGCACGGCCAGGTCCAGCGCGGCCGCCGAGTAGATCAGGGTGCGGTCCAGGTCGCTGGCGACGAGGGTGCTCACGGCGCGGTCACCGCCTTGCCGTCCGCGCCCGTCGCGCCCCGGGTATAGCGGGGGTGGATCAGGCCGACGCAGGTGTAGGGGAGCCCGTCGGTCTCTTCCACGGGTACGCCGCGCTGTGCGGCCAGGAGGCGTACGTGGTCCAGGTCCGTGCCGGCACCGGTCCTGGCGAGGATCTTCCAGGGGACGCGCCGGAGCAGGACCCGCGTGGTCTCGCCGACGCCGGGCTTGACGAGGTTGACGTCGTGGATGCCGTACGCCTCGCTGATCCGCTCGACCGCGGCCCACCCCTCCCACGTGGGCGAACGGTCGGCCGCCGCCAGTTCCTTCACGTCGGCGGCGACCTGCTCGGCGACCTCGTCGAAGCGGCTCGCGACGGTTTCGACGAGCACCCGGGACAGGTCGGCCGCGGCGAGGTCGCGGTAGAACTTCGCGCCGTGGAAGTCGTCCGGGCCCACGAGGTCGTCCCGCAGCACGGTGCGCGAGATCAGGCCGGAGACGGTCGAGTTGAGGCAGGCGGAGGGGATGAGGAAGTCGTCGCGGGTGCCGTAGGTGTCCACGCAGCCGCCCGGGTCGGCGAGGACGGCGATCCGCGGGTCGAAGCCGGGGAAGTCGCGCAGCGCCTCGGCCAGCTCCCGGGTGATGGCGCCCTTGCCCGTCCAGCCGTCGACGAAGACCACGTCCGCCGGGTCGTGGTGGGCGGCCAGCCAGCGCAGCGCTGTGGTGTCGATGCCGCGGCCGCGCACGATGGAGACGGCGTAGTGCGGCAGGTCGAGCCCGTGGGTGTGCAGCGCCCAGCGGCGCATCAGGACGCCTACGGGGGTCCCGGCGCGGGCCAGTGAGACCAGTACCGGACGCGGGGACCGTTCGGCGATCACGGTTTCCGTGACGGCTCCGACCGCACGCGCGATGCGGCCGGCGGAGGTCTCCAGTGCGCTGTGGAACAGCGCCTGGTACTCCTCGCTGGGCTGGTATTCGACGGGCAGCGACTCGGCGTAGTGCGCGCCGCCTGCCTGGATCGCCTCCTCGCGCTCCTCGGTCGGCGCTTCGAGGCTGACCGAGGAGAGGTCCTGGAGCAGCCAGCCGACCTCGTCGGGGGCGTAGGAGGAGAAGGCGGGGCCGCGCAGCGGCTCGGGGAGGGGCATCGGTCAGACCTGTCGTCGCGTGGCGTGGGGCGTGGGCTCGGGGGCGGGCGCCGGCGTGCGCGGCTGTGCGTACGCCGGGGTGTACGAGGGGACGACGGCGAGCAGCAGCCGGTCGGTGTGGGCGGCGAGCCTGCTCAGCAGCCCGTGTGCGGCGTGCAGCTCGGGAGTGTCGCCCAGGGAGTCGGTGACGGCGACGATGGCGTCGAAGCGGCGCTCCGGGGCCGCGCCGGGCGCGACGTTGTACGCGTACCGCTCCCCCGGGCCGTCGGCGGGCCGGTCGTGGGCGGGGAAGGCCAGCCGGGTCCGTATGGCGTAGCCGGGGTCGTCCACGGCGAGGACCGGCGAGCGGGTGGTGGTGGAGAAGTACACCTCGGCGGCCGTGGAGTCGTCCAGGGCTCCGGCGAGGCGCAGGGGCGCGTACATCAGCTCTTCGTTGCCGAGGACCAGCACCCGGCGCGCGCCGCCGAGCCGGTCGGCGAGCCGGGCCGCCATGCCGGGCAGTGCGGCCTCCAGGCGGGCCCGGTGCCCGGGGGTGAACCCGTGCCGTCCGCCGTCCGGTACGCCCTCGGGCCAGCCGAGGTCGACGCGTACGGCCTGCGCCGCCGCGGTGCCCTCGGGCGCCGCCGGGTCCTGGTGGGCCGCCGGGTCCTGGTGGGCCGCGACGAGGGCCCGGCCGCGTTCGAGCACGTCGGCGGGGAGCCGTACGCCGCCGGCGGCCAGGGATATGAGATCGACCCGCGCGCCCAGGTCGGCGGCGAACTTCTCCAGGTGGGCGCGGTCCGCGTCCGAACGCATGTCGACCAGGGCGACGACGACGTACCGGTCGCGCGGGAAGCGGGCGTGGAGCGCCTTGATGGTGTTCAGGACCGTACGGCCGGTGGAGAACTCGTCGTCGACGAGGACCAGGGGGCCGTCCCCGGCCAGCAGCGCGGGGTTCTCCGGCAGCAGCAGGTGGGACGTCGCGTGGCTGTGCTCCTCCTCGAAGCCGCCCGCCTGCTCGACGCCCGCGACCGGCCGCCGCGTGGAGTGCAGGTACGACGCGAGGGCCAGCCCGTCGGCCACGCTGTGGCCCAGTCCGGTCGCGGTCTCCGCGTACCCCAGGACGACGGCGCGCGCGGCGTCCGCGTCCCCCAGCAGGTCGCGGACCCGGCGCCCCAGCCCCAGGCCCGCGCCGTGGACCGCGTCGGGACGCTGCGGCACGTGCTTGCCGAGTACGTTCGACACGAGCAGGTGGGCCCGCTTGGGGTTGCGCCGCAACGCCAGCCCCAGCAGCCGGGGCAGTTCCTCCCCGCCGCTCAGCGAGACGCCGAGCCGCCGCGCGACCCACTCTCCGGTCCACACCACTGCGCCTGTCTCCTTCGTCTCTCGCGCCGTCGTCATCGTCCGAGGCTCGCCGTGAGCAGTTCCACGAAGCCGACGCCCTCGCGGGCCACGCCGAACGCCTCGGCCCGCAGCAGGGTCCGCTCGGCCCAGGCGCGGTGCGGTTTGATCTCGTTCATCTTGTTCGTGTACGCGGAGCGCAGTACGCCGCCGTCGCACCGTTCGGGCCGCAGGATGTCGGCGGCGTCGCTGAACTCCTCGTGGCTGACGACGGAGAGCGCGTGCACCGGCGCCACGTGCGAGGGGTGGATGCAGGTCTTGCCCTGGAGGCCGTTGGCGCGGTCGAGTTCGATCTCGCGCAGCAGCCCGTCCATGTCGTGTTCGATCAGGGCCGTACGCAGTTCCTCCGCCCGGCCCAGGAAGGGGCTCTGCCGCAGCTGCGGCTTGAACATCCGCTCGTGCAGGCGGAAGTACTCCCAGACCGGTCCGGTGACCGTGAAGCCGGTGCCGTCCGCCCGGCCCAGCACGTTCACCACGTCCGCGATCACGGACGCGACGATCTGGACGTCGTAGGCGGTCATGTCGGGGGCCCTGCGCAGGCCGTAGGCCGAGCAGAAGTCCGTGACGCCGAGCCGCAGGGCCAGGACCCGTTCGCGGTATTTGCCCACGGTGCGCGCTATGCCGCGCAGGGTTTCGCCGCGGCTCTCCAGGTGGAGCAGTTCGGGCGATTCGAGCACCGGCATCGCGAACAGCCGCTGCCCGCAGTCCGCCTCGGCGCCGGTCAGCGCCTCCAGGAACGGAACGCCTCGCTCCTCGGTGAACTTCGGCAGTACGAATCCGGACAACAGCCGCACGGCCGGGCCCAGTCGGCGTACCAGATCCGGAATCTGGCCGGCCGCTCGTACGCGTATGAACAACAGGGGCAGGTCCGTGCCGCGCCCGGCCTCGGCGTCGAGGGCCGCGAACTGCCGCACGAGGTTCTCCTCGCCGGCCGCCACGTCCGCGTCGCCGATGGAGTCCTCCAGGCAGAGCACCATGGAGACCACCCCGCGGCCGGTCTGCTTGACGATGTCCGCGGCGAGCCGCGGGCGGGTGGCGGGGCTGTAGAGCGTCGCCCCCAGGGCCACGGCGAGCGTGCCCGGCGAGGAGTCGGCGGTGAACTCGGCCGGCTCCTGGTGGAACAAGGCGTTCCGGATATCGGGCGCAAGGTGCCCAAAATGACGCATAAAACTCCCCGTGAGCAGGCGGGGCCGGGGCCACCCCGCGGCGACTCGCTGTCTGGATCCGGCCGGTAATCGTACGTGCGGCCGACGGGGGAAAGTTCCCACCCGTATGAACAGCGCGTAACCGGCATCCGGCGGCCGGGTGTCCCGAACACCGGTCCGACCGCGCCGGGCAGGCCCCCGCGTTGTCCCTCCGACCTCCGGGAAGGCAGGATTACAGGCATGACGCACGCGATGCTGAAAGGGTCGAACGTACCCCTCGACACCACGGCGGTCCGGGCCGTACTGCGCTGGACCCCCGGCGCCGGAGTGCCCGATGTCGATGCCTCGGCCCTGCTGCTCGGCACCGACGGACGCGTGCGTTCCGATGCGGACTTCGTCTTCTACAACCAGCCGCGCCACCCCAGCGGCCTGGTGCGGCACCTGCCCAAGACGCAGCTGGCCGACGCGCTGACCGACACGATCGAGGCGGACCTGTCCGGTCTCGACTCGTCGGTGGACCGCGTCATGCTCACCGCCTCGGCGGACGGCAAAACCTTTGCGCACGTACGGGACCTGCGCGTGCTGCTCTACGACGCCGCTTCGGGGGAGACCGAACCGGTCGCGATCTTCGACGTGGTGCCGGAGACGGGCAAGGAGATGGCCCTGATCTGCGGCGAGTTGTACCGGCGCGCGGACCGGTGGAAGTTCCGGGCGCTGGGGCAGGGGTACGAGAAGGGGCTGACCGGCCTGGCCACCGAGTTCGGGATCTCGGTGGAGGAAGAGGAAGAGGGCGGCGAGGCGCAGGCCGCCGGGGCGGGCGCGTCGTCGTCCGCGCCGTCCGGCGGCGCACCGGGCGGCCAGGAGGCCGGGCCGGCCGCCGCGGGCCCCGAGGCGGCCACCCACCACCTTCCCGACCCGGATGTGACCCGGCCGGCGGCACCGCCCGCCGCCGCGCAGGCGGAACCGGACTCCTTCCCGCTGGCGCCGCCCGCGGCGGCCCCGCCCACCGCGTTCCCGCCCCAGCCGCAGCCCACCGGCGGCGGCTACGGCTTCCCGCAGAACGCCCCGGGCTTCCCGCCGCCGCCGGCGCAGCCGCCGGCCCAGCCCGCGTACGGCTACCCCGGCCCGATGCCGCAGCAGCCGCAGCAGCCCTCGTACGGCTACCCGCAGCCCCCTCAGCAACCCCAGCACCAGCCGTACCCGACGAGCCCTGTAGGCGCGGCCGTACCGCCGCCCGCCGCCTACGGCTACCCGCAGCAGCCCCAGGGGCCGGCGCCCGACCCGAACTTCGTCCTGCCGCCGCAGGGACCGCAATTCCAGCACCGCTGACCTGCGGGAGTCACACCTTCGTCTTGTACCCCCGGCCCCACTGGAGGCCCCACCCGTACAGGCGGTCCAGTTCGGACTGGAAGCCGTAGACGTACTTCACCTCGCGGCGGACGGTCAGATCGCCCTTGTTGTTCTCCAGCATGAAGATCGCGCAGGAGCGGGCCTGGGGCGCCCGCTCGTCGAGTCCGATCTCCACGCGCGGCCCGTTGCTCGGGTAGAGCGTCACGACGGCGTGGGTGCGGTCGAAGGCCGGGGTGCCGTCGTAGATGTAGACGAAGATCAGCAGGCGCTTGATCTCGTCGCGGTGGTCGAGGTTGATGTACAGCGTCTCACCGGAGGGCGAGCCGAACCGGTCGTCGCCGCTGAGCTTCACGTACGGCGCGGCGTTGATGTCCCCCAGGAAGTTGCCGAGGGGCTGCACCACGCCCTTGGTGCCGTCCTTGAGCTCGTACAGGCAGGCCAGGTCCAGGTCGATCTTGACGACCGCCGGCCCCTGCGCCTGCACCACCTCCGGCTTGAACAGCTTGCCCGGGTTGCGCAGCAGGCTCCCGCCCCGCTGCGAGCCGCGCATCGTGATGTCGGACGTGCGCATCTGCCAGGACAGGTTGACCCGCAGGTGCCCGGAGGCCGCGCCCTGCTTCGTCAGCGAGACCACCGGATTGCGCTTGGTCAGCTCGACCACGTACGACGCGCCACCGGCTTCGAATTTCGGCGCCCCGCCCCGACGCCAGTTGTCCAAGAACGACACCTTGCCCCACCCCATCGATCGGTCCCGGGGCCGCCCGCCCGGATGGCCCGGCGGCCCGACTGCTCCTTGCCCGGCCACCCCTGCCCCGGTACGGCCGCGGGGCGGCCGTGGAGTGAGCACTCCATGGCCGCCCCGCTGAGAGCGTTCCTCAATCAGACCGTCGTCACACTCCGGAGGCGACTTCCGGCTTTGCCTCGGAGTTCTCCGTCGGCTTGCCTTCGCGTCGGTTCTTGCGCACGGACGACCAGAACGACAGGCCGATCAGCACGACTCCGATCAGGCCGGTGATGACCTCGCTGATCTCGTACTTGATCGTGGCGAGCAGGATGACCGCCAGCGCGCCGATGGCGTAGTGCGCGCCGTGCTCCAGGTAGACGTAGTCGTCCAGGGTGCCCCTGCGGACCAGGAAGACCGTCAACGAACGGATGTACATCGCGCCGATGCCCAGACCCAGCGCCATCTCGAAGATGTCGTTGGTGATGGCGAAGGCACCGATGACGCCGTCGAAGGAGAACGACGCGTCGATGACCTCCAGGTAGAGGAACAGGAAGAACGCGGCCTTGCCCGCGAGCCCGACACCCGAGACGGAGCCGCGCTGCTTTCCGCCGTTCGCCCGGTCCTCCCCGGCCGGCTTCGCCGCCTCGCCGGCTTCCCCGGCCTCGGCCTCCTCGGCCTCCTCGGCCTCTTCCAGCTTGTCCTCGAAGTAGCCGGAGACGCCGCCCACGACCAGGTACGTGAGCAGGCCGGCCACGCCGGACAGGAGCACCGTCGCGCTCTTGTCACCGCCGCCGTGCGCGACGTCGGTGGCCACCGTCATCGCCGTGACCATCAGGACGATCAGCGCGACGATGACGGACAGCATGTCGAGCTTGCCCATCTTCGCCAGCGGCCGCTCCAGCCAGCCCAGCCACTTGTGCTCGCGCTCCTCGAAGATGAAGTCGAGGAAGATCATGAGCAGGAACATTCCGCCGAAGGCCGCGATGGCCGGGTGGGCGGCCGTGACCAGGTGCTCGTACTGCGTCTTGTCGTTGATCGCGAGATCGACGGCCTCGATCGGCCCGATCTTCGCGGTGATCGCCACGATGACGACCGGGAAGACCAGGCGCATGCCGAAGACGGCGATCAGAATGCCGACCGTCAGGAAGATCTTCTGCCAGAAGGCGTTCATCTTGCGCAGGATTCCCGCGTTGATGACCGCGTTGTCGAACGAGACCGAGATTTCCAGGATCGACAGGATGCCGACGATCGCTAGCCCCTGCCACCCCCAGAGGACTCCGGCCAAGGCCAGGCCGGCCGCCGTGACGGCGAACGACCAGCCAAAGGTTTTCAGGAGCACTGCCTAACCCAATCCCTCGCTGTATGGGGTTCCCCCGCGCGCAGTGCGCGGCGCTTTACGAAACGTTGACCCCGAAGTCTAGAGCGATGCCTCGCAACCCCGACGCGTACCCCTGGCCCACCGCGCGGAACTTCCATTCACCGCTGTACCGGTACACCTCACCGAAGATCATCGCCGTTTCGCTGGAGGCGTCCTCGCTCAGGTCGTAACGGGCCAGCTCACTGCCGTCGGCCTGGTTGACCACCCTGATGAAGGCGTTGCTGACCTGGCCGAAGCTCTGGCCACGGGCGTCCGCCTCGTGGATCGAGACCGGAAAAACGATCTTGTCGACCTCTTCGGGGACCGCGCCGAGGTCGACGAGGATCGACTCGTCGTCCCCCTCGCCCTCGCCGGTGAGGTTGTCGCCGGTGTGCTCGACCGAGCCGTCCGGGCTCTTCAGGTTGTTGTAAAAAACGAAGTACTCGTCCCCGAGCACCCGTCCCGACCTGCACAGCAGCGCGCTGGCGTCGAGGTCGAACGGCGCTCCCGTGGTGGAGCGCGCGTCCCAGCCGAGGCCGACCATGACCTGCGTGAGATTCGGAGCGGCCTTGGAGAGGGAGACGTTGCCTCCCTTTGCGAGCGTGACGCCCATGGTGTTCGCTTCCTCCCCGGTGACGGTGGTGCCGCGCTGGCGCGCGGATTTCATACGGCCTTCATACGGCTTCCATACGAATAACTGGCCGTATCCCTACAGATTTCGTACGGGCTCCAAGCACGCCCGGCGCCGTACGCCCCGGAACAGGGGTGTACGGCGCCGGGTGCGGAAGGGTGATGGCTCCGGTCAGACGTTGACGCCGAAGTCCTGCGCGATGCCGCGCAGACCCGAGGCGTAGCCCTGGCCGATGGCGCGGAACTTCCACTCCGCGCCGTTGCGGTACAGCTCGCCGAAGACCATGGCGGTCTCGGTCGAGGCGTCCTCGCTCAGGTCGTAGCGGGCCAGCTCGTTGCCGTCGGCCTGGTTGACGACGCGGATGTAGGCGTTGCGCACCTGGCCGAAGCTCTGCTGGCGGTTCTCGGCGTCGTAGATCGACACCGGGAAGACGATCTTGGCCACGTCGGCGGGCACGCCGGCGAGGTTCACCTTGATGGCCTCGTCGTCGCCCTCGCCCTCACCGGTGGTGTTGTCACCGGTGTGCTCGACCGAGCCGTCCGGGCTCTTCAGATTGTTGAAGAACACGAAGTTCTGGTCGTTGGCGACCTTGCCCTGGTCGTTGGTCAGCAGCGCGCTGGCGTCCAGGTCGAAGTCCGTACCGGTGGTGGTACGGGCGTCCCAGCCCAGACCGACGAGCACCGCGGTCAGATTGGGGGCTTCCTTCGTCAGCGAGACGTTGCCGCCCTTGCTGAGGCTGACTCCCACGAGTCCTCCCTAGATTCGAGGGGTACGTAATGCTTTGCGCCCCCATCGTGCATGGCATCGGATCAACGTTTTGATCCTAGTGACCGGTTCCCACCGATTACAGGTAGCAGTACGGACACCGCGCCGATGTCGTGGCGGGAGCCGGTCGCGGCCGGGGTCAGAGGTTCCCGAGCGCCTTGAGGTAGTCGTTGAGGTCACGGGCGTCGGGCAGGCCGTTGACGACCGTCCAGCGGACCACGCCCTCCTTGTCGATGATGAAGGTCCCGCGCACCGCGCAGCCCTTGTCCTCATCGAAGACGCCGTACGCCCGCGAAGCCTCGCCGTGCGGCCAGAAGTCCGACAGCAGCGGGTACTCCAGGCCCTCCTGCTCGGCGAAGACGCGCTGCGAGAAGGGCGAGTCGTTGGAGACGGCCAGCAGCTGCACGTCGTCGTTGACGAACTTCGGCAGCTCGTCGCGCAGGGCGCACAGCTCGCCGGTGCACACACCGGTGAAGGCGAAGGGGTAGAAGAGGAGGACGACGGCCTTCTCGCCGCGGAAGTCGGAGAGCCTGACCAGCTCGCCGTGCTGGTTCTTCAGCTCGAAATCCGGAGCCTTCGTGCCGACCTCGATCGCCATGGGGACCGTTCCCTTCGCAGACGCCGCGAGCGGACGCCGTCGCCGCGCACGCCACGGCACCGGCGTGCGGCGCGGGGCAGCGCCGGCAGCGGCCGCTCCGGCGGATTCCAACAGGTTGCGGTCAACCCTACGCGCCGGGGCACGCACGCCGAGCCCCCCACCGGATCACCCCGGCGGAGGGCTCGGCGCGGAACGTGGGAGTGCGCAGTTCAGCGCTTGCCCGACTTGGCGGCCTTGGGGGTGACCAGGCGGCTGCCGCTCCAGTCCTTGCCCGCGTTGATGCTCCTGGTCTGGGACAGACCGGCGGTCTGCGCGGCTTCGTTGATGTCGCTCGGCTCGACGTACCCGTCACGGCCGGTCTTGGGCGTCATCAGCCAGATCTCGCCGCCCTCGTCGATCAGACCGATGGCATCCACCAGCGCGTCCGTGAGGTCGCCGTCGTCATCGCGGAACCACAGCACGACGACGTCGGCAACGTCGTCGTAGTCCTCGTCAACGATCTCCTGGCCGATCACGGCCTCAATGGCTTCGCGGAGCTCCTGCTCGACGTCGTCGTCGTAGCCGATCTCCTGGACCACCTGTCCGGGCTCGAACCCCAGCTTGATGGCCGGGTTGGTCCGCTCCTCCGCGTGGTCCGCGGTCGCGCTCACGGATTGCCTCCTGTCATGTTTCGGTAAATGACTTGCACCCCACGCACGCGCGGGGCATTGGGCGTAGTCCACACGGGCCGGGCGGATCGCGCAAGTACCCGGCCGTCGAGACCGTCGAAACGGTGACGTTTACCGCCGTCTCGCCGCAACTACGACCCCGCGCGCACGCCGGGAAGTGATTCACCCCACACCGTTCTGCGATGTTTGTGGGGTAATGGGAGCGGACTGGGCCCTTTGGGGGGCGACACCGGACAACCGAATCCCCTTTCGTACGCCGTACGACCGTACGGCGACCACTTCGGGCGTGGGCGTATGGTTGCGATTTGGCCGACCTGAAAAACCGGCCTTCGCGCGCCCGTCTCTTAGGGGGTGGTTACCCACTGGTAGAGATGACGTATCCCGGTGAGCCGGTACACGATGGAAGACGGCGCGACACCAAGCAGAGCAATACCGAACAGCGAAGGAACAGCGTGGCTTCCGGATCCGATCGCAACCCGATCATCATTGGCGGCCTTCCCAGCCAGGTCCCGGACTTCGATCCCGAAGAGACCCAGGAATGGCTCGACTCGCTCGACGCAGCCGTCGATGAGCGAGGCCGGGAACGTGCCCGCTACCTCATGCTCCGCCTGATCGAGCGTGCCCGCGAGAAGCGCGTGGCCGTGCCCGAGATGCGCAGCACGGATTACGTCAACACCATCGCGACCAAGGACGAGCCGTTCTTCCCCGGCAACGAGGAGATCGAGCGCAAGATCCTGAACGCGACCCGGTGGAACGCCGCGGTGATGGTCTCCCGGGCGCAGCGCCCCGGCATCGGCGTCGGCGGCCACATCGCCACCTTCGCGTCCTCCGCCTCCCTCTACGACGTGGGCTTCAACCACTTCTTCCGGGGCAAGGACGACGGCAAGGGCGGCGACCAGATCTTCTTCCAGGGCCACGCCTCCCCCGGCGTGTACGCCCGCGCGTACCTCCTGGACCGGCTCACCGAGACGCAGCTGGACGCCTTCCGCCAGGAGAAGTCCAAGTTCCCCAACGGCCTGTCCAGCTACCCGCACCCGCGGCTGATGCCGGACTTCTGGGAGTTCCCGACCGTCTCGATGGGCCTCGGCCCGCTCGGCGCGATCTACCAGGCCCGGATGAACCGCTACATGGAGGCGCGCGGCATCGCCGACACCTCCGACTCGCACGTGTGGGCCTACCTGGGCGACGGCGAGATGGACGAGCCCGAGTCGCTCGGCCAGCTGTCCCTCGCGGCGCGTGAGGGCCTGGACAACCTGACCTTCGTGGTCAACTGCAACCTCCAGCGCCTGGACGGCCCGGTCCGCGGCAACGGCAAGATCATGCAGGAGCTGGAGTCGCAGTTCCGCGGCGCCGGCTGGAACGTGATCAAGCTGGTGTGGGACCGCAGCTGGGACCCGCTGCTGGCCCAGGACCGCGACGGCATCCTGGTCAACAAGCTGAACACGACGCCGGACGGCCAGTTCCAGACGTACGCGACCGAGACCGGCGCGTACATCCGCGAGCACTTCTTCGGTGACGACCACCGCCTGCGCGCGATGGTCGAGAACATGACCGACCAGCAGATCCAGCACCTGGGCCGCGGCGGTCACGACCACAAGAAGATCTACGCGGCGTACGCGGCGGCCAAGGCCCACAAGGGCCAGCCGACGGTGATCCTCGCGCAGACCGTCAAGGGCTGGACGCTCGGCCCGAACTTCGAGGGCCGCAACGCGACCCACCAGATGAAGAAGCTGACGGCCGAGGACCTCAAGCGCTTCCGCGACCGGCTGCACCTGCCGATCTCGGACAAGGAGCTGGAGGACGGCAACCCGCCGTACTACCACCCGGGCCGCGACTCCGAAGAGATCCAGTACATGCACGACCGCCGCAAGGCGAACGGCGGCTACGTGCCGACCCGTGTCGTGCGTGCCAAGCCGCTGCCGCTGCCGGACGAGAAGGCGTACGCGGGGGCGAAGAAGGGCTCCGGCCAGCAGAAGATCGCCACGACCATGGCGTTCGTGCGGGTCCTCAAGGACCTCATGCGGGACAAGGAGATCGGCAAGCGCTTCGTGCCGATCGCGCCCGACGAGTACCGCACCTTCGGCATGGACGCGTTCTTCCCGTCCGCGAAGATCTACAACCCGCTGGGCCAGATCTACGAGTCGGTCGACCGCGAACTGCTGCTCGCCTACAAGGAGTCGCCGACCGGCCAGATGCTGCACGACGGCATCTCCGAGGCCGGCTGCACCGCCTCGCTGATCGCGGCGGGCTCCGCCTACGCCACGCACGGCGAGCCGCTGATCCCGATCTACGTCTTCTACTCGATGTTCGGGTTCCAGCGCACCGGTGACCAGTTCTGGCAGATGGCCGACCAGCTCGCGCGCGGCTTCGTGCTGGGCGCGACCGCCGGCCGTACGACCCTGACCGGTGAGGGCCTCCAGCACGCGGACGGCCACTCCCAGCTGCTCGCCTCGACCAACCCGGCGTGCGTCGCCTACGACCCGGCGTACGGGTACGAGATCGCGCACATCGTCCAGGACGGTCTGCGCCGGATGTACGGCGAGAACAGTGAGGACGTCTTCTACTACCTCACCGTCTACAACGAGCCGATCCAGCACCCGGCCGAGCCGGCGGACGTGGACGTGGAGGGCATCCTCAAGGGCCTGTACCGCGTCAACCAGGGCGACAAGGGCGAGCACGCGGCCCAGATCCTCGCCTCCGGCGTGGCCGTGCCGTGGGCGATCGAGGCCCAGCGGATCCTGGCCGACGAGTGGAACGTCAAGGCGGACGTCTGGTCGGCGACCTCCTGGAACGAGCTACGCCGCGACGCGGTGGAGGCCGAGGAGCACAACCTGCTCCACCCGGAGGAGGAGCAGCGCGTCCCGTACGTGACGCAGAAGCTGGCCGACGCGCAGGGTCCGAAGGTGGCCGTCTCCGACTGGATGCGTGCAGTTCCCGACCAGATCGCGCGCTGGGTGCCGGGCACCTACCAGTCGCTGGGCGCCGACGGCTTCGGCTTCGCCGACACGCGCGGCGCGGCCCGCCGCTTCTTCCACATCGACGCGCAGTCGATCGTCCTCGGCGTGCTCACCGAGCTGGCCAAGGAGGGCAAGGTCGACCGCTCGCTGCTCAAGCAGGCGATCGACCGGTACCAGCTGCTGGACGTCGCGGCCGCCGAGGCGGGCGAGGCGGGCGGCGACGCGTAAGCGTCCCGCCGGGCAGATGACGTGAGGCGCCCCCGGCCGGAGAGATCCGGCCGGGGGCGCCTCGCGTTCGCGGTGCCGGGGAATCCGCTCAGAACGGAGCCCCGGTGGCCGCTGTCGTGATCCGGATGATCGCGAAAATCGTGTCGATCACGCCGAGGACCACGGCCACCAGTGCGGGGAGCGCGTGGTTCGCGCCGCTCCACCGGCGGCCCATCGCGAGCCAGCCGAGAAGCACGGACACCGGCCCGAGGACGATGCTCAGGATGAAGAATCCGGCGACCGCGCACACCAGTCCGATCACGCCCAGCGTCGCGCGGTCCGGCCCGGTCCGAGGCCCCGTCCGGCCTCGTGAGCGGGGGTTGCTCCGCAGGTGGGTCCGCCATCGGGTGCGGCTGTGCTGTCCGAGGCCCGCCATCATCCCTCCCGAGGGTCGTGTGGTTCGGGCTCGGACTCCGGGTACCCCGCGTCGCCGTGCCCACTCCCCCGCTCAGCGCTCCCAGATTTTGAACGCCCTGACCTGGTAGGGGGATTCGGGCACCCAGCTGCCGCCGCCCGGATAGGTGTCGAACTCCCCGGTCTCCTCGCACTCGGCGCTCTGGTACGTGGTGACGGGCCGGCCGGTGCGGTTGGCGAACGAGGCGGCGCGGGCTCCGGCGGGCAGCGTGACGCAGCTTTCGATGTCGGTGCCGGACAGTTCGTAGGTCTGCCGCCGCCCGCCGAAGCCGCGGCCCGGCCAGACGCAGAACTGGCCGGTGGCGCAGTCGCCCGCGGCCGGTCCCGCGTGGGTCGGCGGCCGGTGCCGCGGCGCTCCGTGCGCGGACGGGACGCCGAGGTGGGCGGCGGCCAGTGCGGCGGCTCCCGTCAGCAGCGCGACGGTGTGGATCGTACGCATGTGCATCACTCCCCCGTGGAGTACGAAGTGGCCTGCCGCGGCGGGCGGTTGCCCGCCGCGGGCGGTGATCCGAGCTTGGCCGGGCGCGGGCGCCGCGGCCAAGGCCGCGCCGGGCGGCCCACCCGGATAGGCGATGCGTCGGCGCCGGGCCGCCAAGGGGTGCGCGGGGGCCGGTCGTTGACGCCGCTCCGCGGCCGAGGCCGCGCCGGGCGCTGAAAGCGTCTCGGCCGTACGGGGGATGGCGCGCCTGTGGAGAAACGAAACGCGCGGCCGGCCGGGGCGAGCTGCCCCGGCCGGCCGCGCGTCAACGCGACCCGGCTGTCCGGAAGACGGTCAGATGTGGCCGACGCCCGCGCCCGTCTCCGCGTTGCTGCCGCGCTTCGTGAACAGCGCGACGACGGCCGCGACGACCGCCACGGCGCAGGCGACGGTGAAGGCCAGCCCCATGCCGGAGACGAACGTGTCGTGCACGGCGGTGCCGATGCGGTCGACGATCTGCGGCGTCATGCCGGGCGCCTGGGCCACCTGCGGCGGCACGGCGCCGACCTCGGCGGCGGCCTTGAGCGCCGGGTCGGGAGCGCCCGGCAGCCCGGCCTTGGTCCAGTTCGCCGGGAAGTCCGAGGCCACCTTGCTGGACATCACGGCGCCGAGCACCGCCGTACCGAGACTGCCGCCGACCTGCATCGCGGCCTGCTGGAGGCCGCCCGCAACGCCGGACAGCTCCAGCGGCGCGTTGCCGACGATGACCTCGGTGGCGCCGACCATGACCGGGGCGAGGCCCAGGCCCAGCAGGGCGAACCACAGGGACATGGTCAGCGTGCCCGTGCCGGTGGACAGCGTCGTCATGCCGAACATGGCGACGGCGGTGCAGACCATGCCGCCGACGAGCGGGATGCGCGGACCGAACTTGGTGATCAGCGCGCCCGCGGCCGGCGAGCCGACGATCATCATCGCGGTCAGCGGCAGCAGGTGCAGTCCGCTGTCGACGGGGCTCAGGCCGTGCACGTTCTGGAGGTAGAACGTGACGAAGAAGAGGCCGCCCATGAAGGCGAAGGCCATCAGCACCATCAGGATCGTGCCGGCCGTCAGCGGTACGGAACGGAACATCCGCAGCGGGATCAGCGGCTCGCGGACCTTGGTCTCCAGGATCGCGAAGGCGGCGAAGACGACGACCGCCGCGGCCAGGAAGCCCAGCGTCTTGGCGTCGCCCCAGCCCCACTCGCCGGCCTTGATCAGGGCCCAGATGAGGCAGAACATGGCGCCGGAGAGCAGCACGATGCCGGGGATGTCGAAGGAGCGCGGGGCGTTCCGGGCGCGGTGGTCCTTGAGGATGACCAGGCCCAGTACGAGCGCGAGGACGCCGACCGGCACGTTGATGAAGAACACCGACTGCCAGTTCACGTGCTCGACGAGCAGGCCGCCGACGATCGGGCCGCCGGCGGTGGAGGCGCCGATGACCATGCCCCAGATGCCGATGGCCATGTTGAGCTTCTCGGCCGGGAAGGACGCGCGCAGCAGGCCGAGCGCCGCGGGCATCAGGAGCGCGCCGAAGATGCCCTGGAGCACGCGGAAGGTGATGACCAGCGAGACCTCGCCGGACAGGCCGATGGCCCCGGAGGCGAGCGCGAAGCCCACCACGCCTATGAGGAACGTCTGCCGGTGGCCGAAGCGGTCACCGAGCTTGCCGGCCGTGATCAGCGAGACGGCGAGGGCCAGCAGGTAGCCGTTGGTGATCCACTGGACGTCGGCGAGCGACGCCTTCAGGTCCGCCTGGATGGCCGGGTTGGCGATGGCGACGATGGTGCCGTCGAGGGCCACCATCATCACGCCGATCGCGACGGAGAACAGTGTCAGCCACGGATGGCCCCGGAGTCCCTTGCGAGGCTCCGGTGCGGAGAGGTCCGGCGCGGCGTGGGCAACCGGGGTCTGAGAGCTCATTCTGCGAGGCTAATGTCAGCCACTGACAGTTGACAAAGTAATTCATGAGTCGGTAACTGTCATTTAGCTCACAGGTATTCTGAGCAGCGGCAACAGCGAGAAAGGCGGCGCAGGATGACCGGCTCCACGCCGCAGGCGACACGACGCGAAATGGTCTGGACCCGCGGAGGCGACGCTTCCACGGGGGCCGTGACCGGCGCCCCCTCCCCCGGCGGTCTGCGCGAGCGCAAGAAGCAGCGCACCCGCGACGCGCTGATCCGCTCCGCGCTCGAACTGTTCACGGCGCACGGCTACGAAGAGACGACCATCGACGAGATCGCGGAGGCCGTCGACGTGTCGCAGCGGACGTTCTTCCGCTACTTCGCGAGCAAGGAAGAGGTCGTCTTCGCCGTACAGGAAATGGTGGAGGCGCGCTTCATCGAGGAGCTGGAGCGGCGGCCGTCCGCCGAAGTGCCGCTGGAGGCGCTGCACAACGCCGTGATGACGTCGTGGGACGAGATCGGCGACGCGATCCGGACGGTGATCCCGCTGGAGCTGCACATGCGGACGTACCGGATGATCGAGTCGACGCCCGCGCTCGTCGCCGCGCACCTGCGCCGCTACTCGGAGCTGGAGGAGCAGATCGCCCGGCTCGTCGCGCGGCGCGAGGGGCTGGACGTGGCGGCGGACCCGCGGCCGCGGGTGGTGGTCGCGGCGTTCAGCGGCGTGATGCGGGTCGCCGGGAAGGTGTGGGGCGAGGGCGAGGACGTCAGCGTGGAGTCGATCCGCCGGATCACCGAGGAGTACCTCGCGCAGATCGTTCCGGCCGTGTCCGGCGACTGGCCGCGCAGGGGCGCGTGAGAACGTTTCTGCACGTCTGAGCGTTGGGCGTCGACACACCGTGTCCGAAGTGGTCCCTTATGACCAGCCTGAAACGTGACATCCGTCACCCCTGGAGCGGGCGCCCCGTCAGGTCTCCTAGGGTGGCCCGCGGTGACTTCTTCGTTCTCGGGGCTCGGCGCTCCCTCCTTCGGCTTCCTCCAGTCCACCGCATGGCGTGCCGCGCTCGCCCTGGTGGTGGTGTTCGTGATGCTTGCGATGACCGGCTGGACGGCCGTCAGAGGCAGCAAGGACGACGCCAACCCGCTGGCCACCGCGCGGTCCGCCTGGGAGCATGCCTCCTTCCGCGGGCACCGGCTGCCGGACACCGGCTCCGCCCCCGGCACGCTCGCCGCCTTCTTCCGCTCGCTCGGCCGCGCCGACGCGAGCGCGCTGGCCGACCGCTACCCGCTGGTGGTCGGCAACATGGGCGGCGCCCCCGTGGCCCTGCGCTACCAGGCCAACAAGAAGGCCCTCCAGGAGGCCGGCGAGGTGGCGCGAAAGCGGATGGACGACCGGCGCCTGACGCCGGTGGGCCGCCAGGAGGCCGGCCGGCTGATGCACCGCTTCGAGTCGATGCGCGCGGCCGGGCGGCAGATCCTCGCCTTCGACCCGGCCGGCGGCGGCCGGGCCGCCGAGGTCTTCGGCGATCTGGGCCGGGCCCGCCGCGTCTCGGTGGTGGTGCCCGGCGTGGACACCAACCTGGGCACCTTCGAGCGCACCGCGCGGGCGACGAGCGCGCCGGTCGGCATGGGCAAGTCCCTGTACGACGCCGAGCGGTCAGCGCGCGCCGGCTCCCGTACGGCCGTGATCGCCTGGGCCGACTACACCGCGCCCGCCGGGCTCGGCGTCGGCGCGGCCACCGGGCAGCTCGCCGAGGCCGGCGCCGTACGGCTGAACGCGCTGGTGCGGGCGCTGCCGGAGTCCGCTGCCGTCACGCTGATGTGCCACAGCTACGGGTCCGTGGTGTGCGGGGTGGCGGCGAGCCGGCTGCCGTCCAACGTCGGCGACATCGCGGTGGCGGGCAGCCCCGGCATGCGGGCCGACACCGTCGCCGCGCTCGGCACGCACGCCCGCGTCTGGGCGATGCGGGACGCCGACGACTGGATCCAGGACGTGCCGTACATGGAGGTCGGCGGGCTGGGGCACGGCGCCGATCCGGTCACCTCGGCCTTCGGCGCCCGGGTGTTGTCGGCCTCCGGTGCCGAGGGGCACGCCGGCTACTTCGTGCCCGGGACGCAGAGCCTGCGCAACTTCGCGCTGATCGGGGTGGGCGCGCTCACCTCCGTGGACTGCTCGGTGCAGGACCGGGACTGCTCGGCCGATCTCGCCTGAGCGGCGGGGCGCGGGCCCCGGCGCGGGCCGGTCAGGGGGCGGTTTCCGGACGCGTCGGGTCCGGGAGCGGCATGGGGCAAAAGCGGCTTGACGCGCGTAGCGCATGATGTCGGGAAGGGGGACGGGCGGGCGACCGCCGCATACGATGAGCCGCATGGGTGATGTGCTGGCCGGTTTTCACGCCGTCTGGGAGTTCGACACGGACTCCGTGCTCATCCGCTTCGAACGGGGGATACGCAGGCCGAAGCTCTTCCAGGCGCTCGGCGAGCGGCGCGTCCCGTACGAGGCGCTGAGGTCGGTCGAGCTGTCCGAGGGCAGACGCGGCACGGTGGTGCTGCGCGCGGTGCCGCGGCCGGGCGCCGACCCCCTGATGGAGGCGGCGAACGGGCAGCTCAAGGACGACCTCGACCCCTACCGCCTGGTGCTGCCCGCGGAGCGCGAGGTCCTCGCCGAGTACTACCGGGACGAGCTGCGCGCCGCGCTCGGGCCCGCGGCCGCGCTCCCCGCCGACGAGCACCTGGTGACCGCCCCCGAACCGCCGATGACCTTCAAGGCGTACGACGGCAAGGCGACCTTCGACGGCAGCGCGGTGGCCTTCCGCTGGTTCTGGACGGGGGCGTCGTCGGCGAAGTGGAAGCGCGGCGACCAGAGCTTTCCGGTCGGCGGGCTGTCCGGGGTGGAGTGGCGTTCGCCGGAGTGGGGCAGCGGCCATCTGCGGCTGGTGGAGCGCGGCCCGGAGGAGGAGCGGCCGGGCGAGGCGGACCAGGACCCGGCCGCGGTGGTCTTCGGGCTGGGGTACGGGCCGGTGCACGAGTCGCTGCCGTTCGCGGCCGCGGTGCTCCAGGCCGTACGGGCCGCCGCCCCTTCGGAGGACACGGCGGTGCGCCGGGCGGTGCGGCCCCGTGCCGACACCCGCAGCGATCCGGCCGACATCGCCGACCGCATCCGCCAGCTGGGCGAGCTGCACACCGCCGGCCTCCTCACGGACGCCGAGTTCACGGCGAAGAAGGCGGAACTGCTGGCGGAGCTGTAGCGGCCGCCCGCCGCCCCGTACCTGGGTATGACCGCGAAGGCAGCCCCCGGTATGACGTCGCGGCAGGCGGCCGCCGCTTACGCTGATCGGGCCATGAAGACCACAGCACCACGTTCCGCCGGCGACCGCCACAGCACCCGGGCCCGCGTCCTGCGGACCGGGCGGCGGGCGCTGCGCACGCTCGCCGAGGACCTCGGGAGGCCGACCGGTCCCGACGTCCCGCTCCTCGGCACCGTGCACAACCGCTGGCTGCGCCTGCTGCCGTACGCGGTCGCCTTCGCCTTCACGGCGTCGCTGCTGCCCACGACGGTGACCGTCCTCGCCCACGACTACGGCCTCAACGGCGGCCTGGCCGGGGCGCTGGCCGTCGCGCAGACCGTGCCGCTGCTGCTGGCCGTGACCCGGCCGCTCCAGGCGTGGTGGGTGATCTTCGGCGCCGATGTCGTCGGCGGTGTCCTCCTGTCCGTCGCGCCCCAGGCCGACGGGCATCCCCTGCCCTGGCCGCCCACGGCCATCGTCGGTTACCTGGCGCTGATGCTGGCGCTCTCCCTGCGCGAGAAGCGCCGCACCCTGATAGCCGTCTGGGGCACCACCGGCGCCCTCGGCATCGCCTTCGAACTGTTCAGGTCCGACCGCAGCGACGGCACGTGGCTGCTGACGTTCATCCTCGCCGGCGTCGTGCTGCTGGTGGGCGGCGCGCTCCGCGAGCGCGGGGCCGCGCAGCGCAAGCTGATCGAGCAGGAGAACATCAGCGAGGCCGAGCGCGCCATGCGCACGCTGCTGGAGGAACGCACGCGCATCGCCCGCGAGCTGCACGACGTCGTCGCCCACCACATGTCGGTGATCACGGTCCAGGCCGCCAGCGCGCCGTACCGCATCAGCGGGATCCCCGAAGCCGCCCAGGACGAGTTCGGCACGATCGCCGCCACCGCGCGCGAGTCGCTGGCCGAGATGCGCCGGCTGCTGGGCGTGCTGCGCAGCGAGGAGACGGAGCGCCACGGCGGCCCGGAGAAGGCGCCGCAGCCCGGCCTCGCGCAGCTGCCGAAGCTGGTCGAGGGGACGGTGCGGGCGGGGGTGCCGGTCGAGTTGGCGCTGCCCGGCGGGCCGGTGGAGCTCGCTCCTGCGGTGGGCCTGTCGGCGTACCGCATCGTGCAGGAGGCGCTGGCCAACGTCGTACGCCACGCGCCGGGCGCGAGCACCCGCGTATCGGTCACGGTGGACGCGGCCGGCGGCCGGCTGACCGTGCTCGTCGTCAACAGCGCCCCGCCGCGCGCCGTGCCGCCGCTGGAGACCTCCGGCACCGGCCACGGGCTCGTCGGCATGCGGGAGCGCGTACGGCTGGTGGACGGCACCCTGGACACCGGGCCACTGCCCGACGGCGGCTTCCGCGTCGCCGCGCAACTCCCCATAACAGCAAAGGACCACGACCCCGCATGACCACTCGGGTGATCATTGTCGACGACCAGGCCATGGTGCGCGCGGGCTTCGCCGCGCTGCTGGCCGCGCAGAGCGACATCGACGTCGTCGGCGACGCGCCGGACGGCGTACAGGGCGTCGAACTGAGCCGCCGTACGCACCCCGACGTGGTGCTGATGGACGTCCGCATGCCCGAGATGGACGGGCTGGAGGCGGCCCGGCGGCTGCTGGACCCGCCGACGGGCGTGGTGCACCGGCCCAGGGTGCTGATGCTCACCACGTTCGACGTGGACGACTACGTCTACGAGGCGCTGCGGGCCGGGGCGTCCGGGTTCCTGCTCAAGGACGCGCCGCCGGCCGACCTGATCTCGGCGGTACGGGTCGTGGCGGCCGGCGAGGCGCTGCTCGCGCCGTCCGTGACGCGGCGGCTGATCGCCGACTTCGCCCGGCAGCGGCCCGCGCCCCGCAAGGACCGCACCTCGCTGCGGCTCAACGGGCTCACCCCGCGGGAGACGGAGGTCCTGGAGCTGATCGCCCGCGGCCTGTCGAACCAGGAGATCGCCGAGTCGCTGGTGCTCGCCGAGCAGACCGTGAAGACCCACATCGGCCGCGTGCTGGCCAAGCTGGAGCTGCGCGACCGCGCCCAGGCCGTGATCTTCGCGTACGAGTCGGGGCTGGTGTCGCCGGGGGCGAACTGAGCCCCGGCCCGGAACCGGCCGTCCCGCCTCCGCCACCGGCGCGGCCGCCCGCGACCGCCGCCGCCGGCCGCCGCGCCGCCGGTCGCGGCGGCAGAGGGTGGGGCCAGCCCCCGTACGGCTCCTGGGGCTGGCCGGTCGTGCTCAGGTACGAGCAGGTCAGCGACCCCCTACCCCGGTATCAGCGGGCAGTTGGCCCCGCGGTGTGACGCCACGTCACACGTCTGCTTCTTACGTTTCCCTCCGCCACGTCAACGGAAGAGGGAGACCCCGCCATGTCCTTGCTGCGCCGGTTCGGCCAACGCGGTAGGCGCACGATCGTCGCGGTCGTGCTGGCCGCGACGCTCGTCGGCGGTACCGGCGGCTGGGCCGCGGGGTCCGCCCAGGAGGCCGTCACCGGCCCGGCGCCCGGCGCCGCCGCCTGGCGCGCCGACCACTCGCTGGGCAAGCGGCTGCCCGACCCGGCGACCGCCACCCCGGCCCAGGTGGCCCGCTTCTTCGCCGCGCTGACCGAAGCGCAGCGCCAGGAGCTGGCGGCCCGGCACCCGCTGACCGTGGGCAACCTCGACGGCGCGCCCGTCGCCCTGCGGTACCGCGCCAACGCCCTCGCCCTGAAGGCGGCACGCGACCGGCAGCTGGCCCGCGCCACCGACCCGTCCGGCACCCTTGAGGACCACCGGGAAGCGCGCCGGATGGCGGCCCGCTACGCCGAACTGCTGCGCCCCGGGCGCCAGATACTCGCCTTCGACCCGCGCGGCCGCGGCCAGGTGGCCGAGGTGTTCGGTGACCTGGCGACGGCGCAGCGCACCGCCGTGTTCGTGCCCGGCTCGGACATCGACCTGTCCTCGGCCGACCGCCGGCGCGACCCGTACGGCACGCCGTCCGGCATGGCCAAGTCGCTGCGCGCCCAAATGGCCCGCGAGGCGCCCGGCGTCCGTACGGCGGCGATCGCCTGGACCGGCTACACCACGCCGGTCGGCCTGGGCCCGGACGCCGCGACGGGCCGCCTGGCGGAGGCCGGCGCGCCCCGCCTGGCCCGCTTCCTGGAGGGCCTGGCCGCCGTCGGCGCACCGGCCCCCGCCCTGCTGTGCCACAGCTACGGATCGGTCGTCTGCGGCCAGGCCGTCCCGCTGCTGGCGCAGGGGCGGATCGCCGACCTGGTCGTCTTCGGTTCGCCCGGCATGCGGGCGGAGAGCGCGGCGGCGCTGCGCACCACCGCCCGGGTGTGGGCCGCCCGCGACGCGTCCGACTGGATCGGCGACCTGCCGCACGTCCGGTTCCTCGGGCTCGGCCACGGTACGGACCCCACCGACCCCGAGTTCGGCGCACGCCGGGTTCCCGCGCGGACGGCCGACGGCCACACCGGCTATCTCGCGCCCGGCACGGACTCGCTCCGCAACTTCGCCGACATCGCGCTCGGCCGCTACGACCAGGTGCGCTGACCGCCCCTCCAGCCACACTCCAACGAGCCCCGGAAGGACGCCTCGTGGCCACTCCTCTCCTCACCCCCGTCCGCGCGGCGGTCCGCGCCATCGAAGGCCGTACGCCCGCCCACCGGGACCGCGCCGTCGACGGCCTGCGCGCCCTCGCACTGCTGGCCGTGCCGACCGGCCACTGGCTGCTCGGCGGCTTCACCCGCGACTCCGGCGGCGCGCTGCACAACGCGAGCCCGCTGTCCTCCTTCGCCGCCCTGGCGCCCGCGAGCTGGGTGCTCCAGATGCTCGGCATCTTCTTCCTGGTCGGCGGCTACGCCTCGGTGCTCTCCTTCCACCGGGCCGCCGGGCGCGGCGAGTCGACGGGCCGCTGGCTGCGCGCCCGCCTCGCCAGGCTGGGCCGCCCCGTCCTCGGCGTGACCGCCGTCTGGGCGCTGCTGGTCCCCGTCCTGTCCGCGCTGGGCGTGCCGGAGGCGACGCTCCGTACGGGGGCCACCCTGGTCATCCAGCCGCTGTGGTTCGTCGGTGTCTACGCGGGGATCACCGCGCTCACGCCGTACTGCGTCCGCGCGGCCCGCCGCATGGGCGCCTGGGCCGCCGCGCCGCTGCTGGGGGCCGTGGCCGTCGTCGACTTCCTGCGGTACGGGCCGTACGCGGACGCCGTGCCGTCCTGGCTGAGCCTGCTCAACCTGCTGCCGGGCTGGATGTTCGCCTACCAACTGGGCGTCTCGTGGGGCGAGAAGCGGCTCGGGCGGCGCGCCGCGTGGACGCTGCTGCTCGGCGGTACCGCGCTGTTCGCGGCGCTGCTGCTGTTCTTCCACTACCCGGCGAGCATGGTGGGCGTGCCGGGCCAGGACCGCACCAACTCCCACCCGCCGTCGCTGCTGGTGCTCGCGCTGGCCGCCGCGCAGTCCGGCGCCGCGATCCTGCTGCGCGACCGTATCGCCCGGCTGCTGCGCCGTCCCGCCCTCTGGGCACCGGTCGTCGTCGTCAACCTGAGCGCGATGACGGTCCTGTGCTGGCACCAGACGGCGATGTTCTCGGTGGCGGTCCCCGGGTCCTTCCTCGGCGCCGTCCCCGGGCTCACCACCGCGCCGGACACCGCGGGCTGGGTCCTCGCCCGCCTCGCCTGGCTGCCCGTCTTCGCCGTGGTGCTGCTGCTCGTCGGCTGTCTGACCCGCCGCTTCGAGGCGCCGTGGACGGGTGCCACGGCCGTCCGGCGGGCGCTCGCGGGTGTCCTTGCCGCGGCCTTCGGGGTGTTCGCCCTGGGGCTGGCCTGAGCGGGGCGCAACGCCGGCGGGCGGCGCCGTCCGGGGGCGGCACCGCCCGTCAGAAACGTTTCGCCTTACTCCCGGCCCGCCGAGGTGAACGTCATGTCCGCGTACCGGTCACCCGCGACCCGGCTCGCCACCGGCTCCAGCCGTGCCAGCTCCTCCTTGCCGAGCACCAGGCGCGTGGCGGCCGCGTTCTCCTCGATACGGCTGCGCTTGCGCGTGCCCGGGATCGGCACCACGGCCAGGCCGTGCACCTGCGCCTGCTGCTGCACCCAGGCCAGCGCGACCTGGCCGAGCGAGGCCCCGTGCGCCTCGGCGATCTCGCGGACGGGCGCCAGGAGCTCCGCGTTGGCCTTCGCGTTGTCGCCCGTGAAGCGGGGCTGCTGGCGCCGGAAGTCGTCGTCGCCCAGCTCCTTGTCGGCGCTGACGAACGAGCCGGTCAGGAAGCCGCGGCCGAGCGGCGAGTACGGCACGAAGCCGACGCCCAGCTCGCGCGCGGCCGGCACCACGCCGTCCTCCACGTCCCGGCTGAACAGCGACCACTCCGACTGCACGGCCGCGATCGGGTGCACGCCCTGCGCGGCCCGCAGTTCGCTGCCGGTCACCTCGCTCAGGCCCAGGTGCTTGACCTTGCCCTCGGCCACCAGCTCGGCCATCGCGCCGACCGTGTCCTCGATCGGGACGTCCGGGTCGCGGCGGTGCATGTAGTACAGGTCGATCTCGTCGACGCCCAGGCGGCGCAGGCTCGCCTCGACGGCCTGGCGGATGTAGGGGCGGTCGTTGCGGATGACCCGCTTGGCCGGGTTCAGCGGGTCGGCCGGGTCGGCGGCGATCGCGAACTTCGTCGCCACCACGACCTCGTCGCGGTGCGCCTGGATGAAGGGGGCTATGAACTCCTCGTTGTGGCCCATGCCGTACATGTCGGCGGTGTCGTAGAGCGTGACGCCCAGTTCGAGCGCCCGCTCCAGCGTGGCCCGCGCCTCGCCCTCGTCCTCGGTCGGGCCGTACGCGAAGCTCATGCCCATGCAGCCGAGGCCCTGGACCCCGACCAGCGGTCCGGAGGTCCCCAGCCGAACGGTTTCGATGTTCCCAGTGGTCATACCGACCTCAGACTCCCTCCGACGCCCGGCGGGCGTCCGCGTATACGTCGATCTTGTAGTCGAGGACCCGGAGCGTGCTCTGCAGCTCGTCGATGCGCTGCCGTACGTCCTCGCGGTGCGCGGTCAGCAGCCGTTCCCGCTCGGGGAAGGTGTGCGCGCCCTCGCGCACCAGCTCGGCGTAGCGGACCATGTCCGCGACCGGCATGCCGGTCAGGCGGAGCTTGCTCACCAGGTCCAGCCAGTCCAGGTCGCGGTTGCTGAAGCGGCGCTGGCCGGTGTGCGTGCGGTCCACGTGCGGCATCAGCCCGATCCGTTCGTACCAGCGCAGAGTGTGCGCGCTCAGGCCGGTGTGCTCGGCGACCTCGCTGATCGTGTACTGGTCGCGGCCGTCGGGCCGCGGGTGCAGCAGCGGGCTCTTGCAGCGGTCCGGCCGCGCGAGCCCCTGGTCCGCCACCGTCCTGTCCGTCGCCGTCACCGTCATGCCGTGCCTCCCGTAGTCGCCGGACGTCCCGGTACCGGGCCGCCTTCTCCCGGATCTCACGACGGCTTCAACGCTAGAGACTTGGAGTGCACTCCAAGCAAGCGAAGTCTTGACCCTCTCTTGGCGGACCGGGAGGCGGACCGCCCCCGCACCCGGCCCGTCCCGGCCATGCCGCCGGGGCGTTAGGCTCGTGGCCATGCCCTTGCAGAGCCTTCGGATGATCGAGAACTGGCCGGTGCCGACCGCGGCCACCGCCGTCGTACGGACCGACGGGACGGTGGCCGGCACGCACGGCCCACAGGAGCACCGCTTCCCGCTGGCCTCGGTCACCAAGCCGCTCGCCGCGTACGCCACGCTGCTCGCCGTCGAGGAGGGAGCGGTCGAGCTGGACGAGCCGGCCGGGCCCCCCGGCTCGACCGTCCGCCACCTGCTCGCGCACACCGCCGGCCTGGCCTTCGACGAGCACCGCGTGCAGGCACCGCCGGGCGAGCGCCGCCTGTACTCGAACGCGAACTTCGAGGCGCTCGGCGACCACATCGCCAAAGCCACCGACATCCCGTTCCCCCGGTACCTGCGCGAGGCGGTCCTCGAACCGCTCGGCATGGCCGCCACCGACCTGCCGGAGCCCGGCTCCCCCGCCAAGGACGGCATCTCCACCGCCGCCGACATGGCCAGGTTCGCCGCCGAGCTGCTCGCGCCGCGCCTGCTGGCGCCGCAGACGCTCGCCGAGGCGACGTCCGTGGTCTTCCCCGGCCTGCGCGGCGTGCTGCCGGGCTACGGGATGCAGAACCCCAACGACTGGGGCCTGGGCTTCGAGATCCGCGACGGCAAGTCGCCGCACTGGACGGGCGCTTCGTCCTCGCCGCGCACGTTCGGGCACTTCGGCCAGGCGGGCACGTTCCTGTGGGTGGACCCGGACGCGGGCGCCGCCTGCGTCACCCTGACCGACCGGGCCTTCGGCCCGTGGGCGGTCGAGGCGTGGCCGCCCCTCACGGACGCGATCCTCGCCGAGCTGCGCTGAACACCCGCAGCGGTGCCGCGGCGGCCCCGGCAGGGGCCGCGCGGCCGCCCGCCGCCTCAGCCGTACGACGGTTCGCCCGGCATCTCCCACAGCAGGCACTCCGCGGCCCCCACGGCGGCCAGTTCCAGGTCCGCCGCCCCGGTGAC
Source organism: Streptomyces sp. NPDC017056 (assembly GCF_044332485.1). Taxonomy (NCBI): domain Bacteria; kingdom Bacillati; phylum Actinomycetota; class Actinomycetes; order Kitasatosporales; family Streptomycetaceae; genus Streptomyces; species Streptomyces sp. NPDC017056. The sequence continues at coordinate 435,943 of NZ_JBIRPD010000001.1, forward strand.
CCGCGCCGCGTCCCCCGCCTCCAGGCGCTCGCCGTCCAGCCGCACCGCACCGCGCACGACGTGCACGTACATCCGCGGCGCCGCCGGCACGGCGGACCGCTCGCCGTCGGCCAGCCGCCGTACGTGCAGCATCGCGCCGGCCCGCGGCACCGCGTACGGCGTCCCGTCGGCGATGCCGCGCACCACCTCGTACGCCGGGTCGCCGCCGAACGTGGCCGGCGCGAGCCACATCTGCACGAAGCGCAGCGGACCGGCGCCGTCGTTGCGCTCCTCGTGCCGCACGCCGTCCGCCGCGCTGAGCCGCTGCACGTCGCCGGGGCGCACCACCGTCTCGTGTCCCGTGGTCGAGTCCCGGTGGGTCAGCTCGCCCTCGACGACCCAGGTCACGATCTCGGTGTCGCGGTGCGGGTGCTCGCCGAACCCCGCGCCCGGCGCGAGCCGTTCCTCGTTGCAGGCGATCAGCGCGCCGAAGCGCAGGTTGTCCGGGTCGTAGTGCGGGCCGAAGGAGAAGGCGTGCCGCGTCTCGATGCCGGCCGCCGCCTCGCCGCCCGGATACCGTTCGTCGCCTCTGTGTACCTGGATCACCCGACCACCGTAGCCCCCGTCCCGAAGAGCCCACCGCGCCATCACACCGCCCCGATAAGGCAGGCTTGTCCCCGTGTCTGAACCCGCATCGCGCGACCCGCTCCCGCATCCGCACACCGCGACGCTCCGCAGGCTGGAGAAGTCGTCCGGAAAGCTGGCTGCCAACGCCATCGCCCGCATGGACGCGCAGCTGCCGTGGTACCGCGCCATGCCGCCGGAGAACCGCTCGTGGATCGGGCTGGTGGCCCAGGCGGGCATCGCGGCCTTCACCGAGTGGTTCCGGCATCCGGAGACGCCGCAGGCCATCAGCACCGACGTGTTCGGGACGGCGCCGCGCGAGCTGACCCGGGCGATCACTTTGCGCCAGACCGTGGAGATGGTCCGCACGACCATCGAGGTCATGGAGGCGGCGATCGACGACGTGGCGGCCCCCGGCGACGAGGGTGTGCTGCGCGAGGCGCTGCTCGTCTACGCGCGGGAGATCGCCTTCGCCACCGCCCAGGTGTACGCGCAGGCCGCCGAGGCGCGGGGCGCCTGGGACGCGCGGCTGGAGTCGCTGGTGGTCAACGCGGTGCTCTCCGGGGAGGCCGACGAGGGCGCGGTCTCGCGGGCCGCGGCGCTCGGCTGGAATTCTCCCGAACACGTGTGTGTTGTGCTGGGTACGGCCCCCGACGGGGACAGCGAACTGACGGTGGAAGCCATCCGCCGCGCGTCCCGGCACGCCAAGCTCCAGGTGCTCACGGGCGTCCTGGGCAGCCGTCTCGTGGTCATCGCGGGCGGCTCGGACGATCCGCTCAAGGCGGCGAAAGCCCTGATCGGACCGTTCGCGGCGGGCCCGGTGGTGGCCGGTCCCGTGGTCGCCGACCTGCTGGCCGCGACCCGTTCCGCACAGGCCGCGGCGGCGGGGCTCAAGGCGTGTGCCGCTTGGCCGGACGCGCCCCGTCCCGTACTGTCCGACGATCTGCTCCCGGAGCGGGCCATGGCTTCCGACCCGGCGGCTCGCGAGCAGCTGGTGGAGGAGATCTACAGACCACTGGAGGAAGCAGGCTCGGCTCTCCTGGAGACGCTGAGCGTGTACCTGGAACAGGCCAGCAGTCTGGAAGGTGCGGCGCGGATGCTGTTCGTGCACCCGAACACCGTGCGCTACCGGCTCCGACGTGTGACCGACGTCACCGGCTGGTCACCGTCGGACGTGCGCTCCGCGTTCACGCTGCGCATCGCGCTGATCCTGGGGCGGTTGGCCGACCGTGACGGCCAGCTCTAGGCTTTTTGTAGAACACCAACAATTCCCCTGATGGTTCTTCGTCCCTGTCCCCACGGGCGGGCGGGACCTCCCACAAGAGAGAGTGTGAGGGTGCTCGTACTCGTCGCTCCCGGCCAAGGCGCTCAGACGCCCGGCTTCCTGACCCCCTGGCTCGACCTTCCCGGTGTCGAAGACCGGCTCCGTGAGTGGTCGGCCGCCATCGACCTGGACCTGGTCCACTACGGCACGAACGCCGACGCGGACGAGATCCGCGACACCGCGGTGGCACAGCCGCTGCTGGTGGCGGCCTCCCTGGTCTCCGCCCGGCAGCTGTTCGCGACGGCGGAGGACTTCTCGCGGCTGGTCGGCGCCGCCGCCGGGCACAGCGTCGGCGAACTGGCCGCCGCGGCCCTGACCGGCGTGCTGTCCGAGGGCGAGGCGCTGCAGCTGGTGCGCAAGCGGGGGCTGGCCATGGCCGACGCCGCCGCCGTCACCGAGACCGGCATGGCCGCCCTCCTCGGCGGCGAGCAGGACGTGGTCCTGCCGCACCTGGACAAGCTGGGCCTGACCCCCGCGAACGTCAACGGCGCCGGCCAGATCGTCGCGGCGGGCACCGCCGAGCAGCTGGCCGCGCTGGCCGAGGACAAGCCCGAGGGCACCCGCCGCGTGGTGCCGCTCAAGGTGGCCGGCGCCTTCCACACCGAGCACATGGCCCCGGCCGTGGCGGTACTGGAGGAAGCGGTCGGGCAGGTCACGGCCGCCGACCCGCACACCCGGTACGTCTCGAACCGGGACGGCCGCGTCGTCACCGACGGGCAGGACGTCGTGCGCCGCCTGGTCGGCCAGGTGGCCAACCCGGTGCGCTGGGACCTGTGCATGGAGACGTTCAAGGAGCTGGGCGTCACCGCGATCGTCGAGGTGAGCCCGGGCGGCACGCTGGTGGGCATCGCCAAGCGCGCCCTGCCCGGCGTCAAGACCCTCGCGCTGAAGACCCCCGACGACCTCGACGCGGCCCGCACGCTGATCGCCGAGCACTCTGCCCAGGCCGAATAGGAGCCCCGAGAGCATGACCTCGAAGATCAAGCCCGCCAAGGGCGCCGCGTACGCGCGCATCATGGGCGTCGGCGGCTACCGCCCGACCCGCGTGGTGCCGAACGAGGAGATCCTCAAGCACATCGACTCCTCCGACGAGTGGATCCGCTCGCGCTCCGGCATCGCCACCCGCCACTGGGCCGCCCCGGACGAGACCGTCGCGGCCATGTCGGTGGAGGCGTCCGGCAAGGCCATCGCGGACGCCGGCATCGCGCCCGAGCAGATCGGTGCCGTGATCGTCTCGACGGTCTCGCACTTCAAGCAGACCCCGGCCATCGCGACCGAGATCGCGCACAAGATCGGCGCGGGCAAGCCCGCCGCGTTCGACATCTCCGCAGGTTGCGCCGGATTCGGTTACGGTTTGACGCTGGCCAAGGGCATGGTGACCGACGGCAGCGCCGAGTACGTGCTCGTCATCGGCGTCGAGCGGCTCTCGGACCTGACCGACCTGGAGGACCGGGCGACCGCGTTCCTCTTCGGCGACGGCGCGGGCGCCGTGGTCGTCGGCCCCGGCAAGGAGCCCGCGATCGGCCCGACCGTCTGGGGCTCCGAGGGCGACAAGGCCGAGACGATCAAGCAGACGTTCGGCTGGGACGTCTACCGCCGCACCCCGGTGCCCGGCGGCGACGGCCCCGAGGCCCGGATGGCGCTCGACGAGATCCGCTACCCCGCCATCACGCAGGAGGGCCAGGCGGTCTTCCGGTGGGCGGTGTTCGAGATGGCGAAGGTCGCCCAGCAGGCGCTGGACGCGGCCGGCGTCAGCCCGGAGGACCTGGACGTCTTCATCCCGCACCAGGCCAACATGCGGATCATCGACTCGATGGTGAAGACTCTCAAACTGCCGGAGAGCGTCACGGTCGCCCGTGACGTGGAGACCACCGGAAACACCTCGGCCGCCTCGATTCCGCTCGCCATGGAGCGGCTGCTGGCGACCGGTCAGGCCAAGAGCGGGGACACCGCGCTCGTCATCGGCTTCGGGGCGGGTCTCGTCTACGCCGCGACGGTCGTTACCCTCCCCTAGGCAAGATTCGCGCAGTGCCGGCCGTGGCCCGGTGCCCCGGCTGCTGCACGGAGCTTGATCCATAACCCGGAACCGCAGACTTTCTAACGTTCCCCCGACAAAACACCGAAGGAGCGCCAACATGGCCGCCACCCAGGAAGAGATCGTCCAGGGTCTCGCCGAGATCGTGAACGAGATCGCCGGGATCCCCGCCGAGGACGTCAAGCTGGACAAGTCCTTCACCGACGACCTGGACGTCGACTCGCTGTCCATGGTCGAGGTCGTCGTCGCCGCCGAGGAGCGCTTCGACGTGAAGATCCCCGACGACGACGTCAAGAACCTCAAGACGGTCGGCGACGCGACCAAGTACATCCTCGAGCACCAGGGCTGATCCAGCCCCGGCGCATGTCGCCACCCCGCGGTGGCGCCGTCGATTCTCAACCCCTCAACCTGTGGAGTAGGAATTTCCGTGAACGCGACCAATCGCACCGTGGTCGTCACCGGTATCGGCGCAACCACACCGCTGGGTGGCGACAGTGCCTCGACCTGGGAGGGGCTGCTCGCCGGACGTTCCGGTGTGGCCGGCCTCGACCAGGACTGGGCAGCCGACCTCCCGGTCCGCATCGCCGCCGCGGCAGCCGTCGACCCGGGTGAGATCCTCCCCCGGGCGCAGGCCCGCAAGCTGGACCGCTCGGCGCAGTTCGCGCTGATCGCGGCCCGCGAGGCGTGGGCGGACGCCGGTTTCACCGCCCGGGCGGGCGAGGACCCGGCCGTGGACCCGGACCGGCTCGGCACCGTCATCGCCTCCGGCATCGGCGGCGTGACCACCCTCCTCGGCCAGTACGACGTGCTCAAGGAGAAGGGCGTACGCCGCGTCTCCCCGCACACCGTGCCGATGCTGATGCCCAACGGCCCGTCGGCCAACGTCGGCCTGGAGGTCAACGCGCGGGCCGGTGTGCACACCCCGGTCAGCGCCTGCGCTTCCGGCGCCGAGGCCATCGGCTACGGCATCGAGATGATCCGTACGGGCCGTGCCGACGTCGTCGTCGCGGGCGGTACGGAGGCGGCCATCCACCCGCTGCCGATCGCCGCTTTCGGCAACATGATGGCGATGTCGAAGAACAACGACGACCCGCAGGGCGCCTCCCGCCCCTACGACGCGGATCGCAACGGCTTCGTCCTCGGCGAGGGCTCCGGCGTGATCGTCCTGGAGTCGGCCGACCACGCCGCCAAGCGCGGCGCGAAGGTCTACGCCGAGGCCGTCGGCCAGGGCATCTCCGCCGACAGCCACGACATCGTGCAGCCCGAGCCCTCCGGCAACGGCATCGCGCACGCCTTGCAGAACTTGCTCGCCAACACCGACCTCAAGGCAGCCGAGATCGCGCACGTCAACGCGCACGCGACCTCGACGCCGCTGGGCGACCTGGCCGAGATCAAGGCCCTGCGCAAGGTCTTCGGCACCGACGTCGACCACATGGCGATCTCCGCCACGAAGTCGATGACCGGCCACCTCCTGGGCGGCGCGGGCGGCGTGGAGACCGTCGCCTCGGTGCTGGCGATCCACCACCGGACGGCCCCGCCGACCATCAACATCCAGAACCTCGACCCCGAGGCCGACGCGGACATCGTCCGCGACGAGAAGCGCGCGCTGCCCGCCGAGGGCACGATCGCGGTGCTGAACGACTCGTTCGGCTTCGGCGGCCACAACGTGGTGCTGGCCTTCCGTACCGTCTGACCGGAAACGGACCGGCCGGTGCGCCGTACGTGAGAAGGGGCCGTGCCGCGAGGCGCGGCCCCTTCCGCATGCCCGCGGGCCTCAGAAGCTGGCGAAGTACGCCGCCGCGCCGTCCTCGTCGCCGTGCCCCTGGGCCTCCGCGCGCCGGAAGCGCTCCGCGGCGGCCGCCACCAGGTCCACGTGCACCCCGCCCGCCGCTGCCGCCTCCTCGATCAGCCGGGCGTCCTTGCGCGCGGCGGAGACGGTGAAGGCGGCCGGATACGCGCCCGACAGGATCAGCTCCGACTTCATCCGCAGGTAGGGCAGGTCGAGCGGCCCGCCCGCGACCGCTTCGAGGAAGGCGCGGGGGTCCACGCCGAGCCCCTGGGCGAGGGCGAGCGCCTCCCCCGTGCCGTTGATGACGGTGAGCACCCAGCTGTTGACGACCAGTTTCAGGCGGCTGGCGGCGCCCGACGCCGCGTCCTCGCCGACCCACACGGTGCGCTGTCCGAGGATGTCGAGGACCCGGGCGGCCCTGTCCCGCACCTCCTGCGATCCGGCTGCCAGAACGGTCAGCAGGCCCTTCTCGGCGGGTTCCTTGGTGCCCACCACCGGCGCGTCCACGAAGTCCAGGCCGTGTTCGCCGGCGAAGGCGGCGAGGGGCGCGAGTCCGTCGGCGCCGACGGTGCTCGCCTGGAGCCAGAGGGTTCCCGCGCGAAGGGCGGGGGCGCCGCGGCGCATCGCGTCCAGGACGGCGGGGCCGTCCAGCAGGACGGTCAGGACGGCGTCCGCGCCGTCCACCGCCTCGGCCGGGGTGCCGGTGACCCGTACGCCGTCGGCGGCCAGCGGTTCGGCCTTGGCGCGGGTGCGGTTCCACGCGCGGACGTCGAGGCCGGCGCCGGCGAGGTTGCGGGCCATCGCCGAGCCCATGATTCCGGTGCCCAGCACCGCCACTGAGGTCTTGTCAGCCATGCCCGCACGCTACGGCTTGGAGCGGGCTCCAGGGCAAGCGTGACGCGGCCGGCCTCAGACGACCTGGTGCAGCCAGCGGACCGGGGCGCCCTCACCCGCGTACCGGAACGGCTCCAGTTCGTCGTCCCAGGGCTTGCCGAGCAGCTTGGCGACCTCGGCGGCCAGCTCGGTCTCGCCGCCCGCCGAGCGGGCGAGCGCGGCGCGCAGCCGGTCCTCGGGGATGAGGATGTCGCCGTGGATGCCGGTGACGGCGTGGAAGATGCCCAGTTCGGGCGTGGCGCTGTAGCGCTCGCCCTCGGCGGTGGCGCACGGCTCGGCGGTCACCTCGAAACGCAGCAGGTGCCAGCCGCGCAGCGCGGAGGCGAGTTTGGAGGCCGTGCCGGACTCGCCCTGCCAGGAGAACTCGGCTCTCCAGGTGCCTGGGGACGCCGGCTGGCGGATCCAGTCGAGGTTGACGCGCACACCGAGGACGCCCGCGACGGCCCATTCGACGTGCGGGCACAGCGCGCGCGGTGCGGAGTGGACGTACAGAACTCCACGTGTCGTCACCGGGACCTCCGATACGGTTCGAGGTTCGCCTTCCCCAGCGGCCTCGTGCCCGTTCCGGTCGCGGCCGGGACAGCTTCGAGCATTCTGCCCCAGTGATCACGTCGGCACCAGCGTCCGAGGTTACCTACAGTAAACACCATTAGCCCCAATTTGCCGCAAAAGGGACAGTAAATGACGTGATGTAATTTACTCGTGCCGACTGTGCCGGTGCCGTCGGGCGAGGACCCGACGGGTCACGGCAAAAGCTACCGCGCGGCAGCGGTCGGGGGGTGACGTACCGTCGGTACCGGAACAGATATCACTCGCACGCCGGACGGGGACAGGGGATGACGATGGTCAATCGGCCCTTTCGGCCAATCCGGGCCCGCGGCGCCGCGGCCGCCGCCCTGACGGCGGGTGCGCTCCTGGTCTCCCTGACCGGCTGCGGCGGCGGCCCGGAAGGCGACGCCGCCGCCGGCGGGCACGCGGCGCCCCGGCCCTCCCCCAAGCCCTCGCCCGCGTGGCGCACCGACCCCGCCTCGGTCGCCGCGCTCGGCGACTCCATCACCGCCGGCTTCGACGCCTGTTCGGTGCTGGCCGACTGCCCCGCGGTCTCCTGGGCCACCGGCACGGACCCGCAGGTCGACAGCGTGGCCCGGCGGCTGGTGAAGGACCCCGCCACCCACAGCTGGAACTTCGCGAAGACCGGCGCGCTGATACGCGACCTGCCCGCCCAGGTCGACCAGGCCGTACGGCAGCGGCCCGAGCTGGTCACCGTCCTGGTCGGCGCGAACGACGCCTGCCGTCCCGACGTCGGGTCGATGACCACCGAGGCCGCCTTCCGCGCCGACTTCGAGGCGTCGCTGCGCACGCTGCGCCGCGCCCTGCCCAAGACCCAGGTGTACGTGGCCGCCGTCCCCGACCTGATGCGGCTGTGGTCGCAGGGGCGGCAGAACCCGATGGCCAAGGACGTGTGGAAGCTGGGCATCTGCGGGTCGATGCTGCGCGACCCTGACGACCTGTCCAAGGCGGCGGACGCCCGGCGGCAGAGCGTGCGGGACCGGGTCGTGGCGTACAACAAGGCCCTGGAGACGGTCTGCGGGCGGGACGCGCTGTGCCGCTACGACCGGTCCGTCTTCGACTTCCGGTTCACCGGCGCCGAGTTGAGCGGCTGGGACTGGTTCCACCCGGGCCGGGAGGGCCAGCGGGAGCTGGCCAGGATGGCGTTCCGGGAGATCACCCGTAAGGGTGCGTAGCCGCGGGCCCGGCGCGGCGGTGCGGGTGCCCCTTAGGGGGCAGGGCCGGGAGATCGTTCCCTGTGGTGACGGCAGCGGCGGGAGTGGCGCGGCAGGATGAGTGGCGACCGCTACTCACCCCTGGGGGGACGCCGCGCCATGACCGGACACCGCACCACGACCAGGTCGGGACACCGCACCACCCGCACCGCGCTGGCCTGCGCCGCGCTCGTCACGATGGCCGTCGCGGTCACCGGCTGCGAGCTGACCGAAAAGGTCACCAAGAGCGAGCGCACGTACATGGTGGACGGCAACCCCACCAAGCTGGACGTGACCACCCCCGGCGGCAACATCAAGGTCGTCGCCGTCGAGGGGACCGGCGGCCGGGTCAAGGTGACGGAACGTTTCGAGTACGGGAAGAGGAAGCCCACCTCGCAGCACTCCCTCGTGGGCGGCAGCCTCAAGCTCACCGCGAGCGACTGCGGGAACACCATGGGCCGGTGCGACGTCGCCTACGAGGTGCGGGTGCCGAAGACGGTCGCCGTCAGCCTGGAGACGGACGGCGGCACCATCGACGTCAAGGGGCTCGCCGGGAACCTCGGCGCCAAGTCCAGCGGCGGCGACATCGACGTCGAGGGCTGCACGGCCAAGCAGGCGTCCTTGAAGACCGACGGCGGCAACATCGACGCCACGTTCGGCGCCGCGCCCGACCGGTTGGAGGGCTACACCGCCGGCGGCAACGTACGGGTCCGCCTGCCGGAGGGCCGTTACGCGGTGGACGCCACCACGGACGGCGGCGACCGCAGGGTCGCCGGCGGCTCGGACAGCGGCTCGCCGCACAAGGTCAAGGTGCACAGCGACGGCGGGAACGTGGACGTGTCGGCCGGTTCCTGAGGGGAGCGGGCGCGAGGCCAGGGCCGGGCCCGTACGCGAACTGGATCAACCCCTTCCGCCGCGGGCGCCGCGCCGGTTTACTCGCCCCATGAGACGCATACGTACCTCGGTGGGCGTGCTCGGTGCCGCGCTGCTCACCGTGGCCCCGCTCGCCATTGCCGCCCCTTCCGCCACCGCGGCCCCCTCCGCCACCGCCCTTTCGCGGCAGGCGGCCGCCGCCGCGCCGACCGCCGAGGAGCAGCGGCTGTCGCAGCCCGTCCCCCAGGAGATCCTGCGCCGCAGCGGCTTCGCCCCGGTGGCCGGCGCGTTCGCGGACGGGCTGGGGAGGGCGGGCTCGTACGGGGAGGCGAAACGGTTCGTCACGGAGGCCGGACGCGGCCTGTGGCGGCGCGCGGTGGACCGCGTACAGGGGCGCGGGCCGCAGGGCGGGGACCTGAGCCGCGACGACGACCGGCCGCTGTACTGGGCGCGGCTGGGAATGACCAAGGCACTGCGGGAGTGGCAGCCGGCGTTCCGGCTGAGCGCCGGACAGCGCGACGCGCTGCTGGGCGAGCTGGAGCGGGGCTCGCGCGGCCAGGACTCGATCGACCTGCCCGCCGGCCGGCCCGGCAAGGACCGGGTGCTGCGCGTCGTGGTGACCGGCTTCGACCCCTTCCAGCTGGACGCCGACGCCCGGCGCAGCAATCCGTCGGGCGCCGCCGCGCTCGCGCTGGACGGCACGACGGTCCGTACCGCCTCGGGCCGGCTCGCCCGCGTCGAGACCGCCGTCTTCCCCGTCCGCTGGGCGGACTTCGCGGCGGGCACGGTCGAGCGGACGCTGCTGCCGCACTTCCGGCGGGGACCGCGCCAGGTGGACCTGTTCACCACCATCAGCCAGGGCCGGCCAGGCCGGTTCGACCTGGAGCGGACCAACGGGGCCTGGCGGGGCGGCTACCCGGACAACGCGCGGGAGTCGCGGACCGGGACGGTGCCCGTGCCGAAGGGCGTGCCGACCGTACGGCCGCAGCCGCAGTGGACCACCACGACCCTGCCGTACGCGCGGCTCACCTCGGTCGCCACCGGGCCGTTCCCGGTGCGGGACAACACGGCGGTCACCGAGATCCCGGCGGGCGGCAGCACGCCCGTCGAGCGCCCCGACGGGCCGACGCCGGGCTCCACGGCCCGCGCGGGCGGCGGCGGTGACTACCTGTCGAACGAGATCGGCTACCGGGCGACGCTGCTGCGGGACGCGCTGAGGCTGGACGCGCCGGGCGGCCACCTGCACACGCCGGTGCTCCAGTTCGGCGCCGGCAACACCGACCCGGCGACCGGCAAGGTCACCGATCCCGATTTCGTACGGAACCGGACCGCCATCACCGGGCAGGTGCGCAGCATCCTGACCGCCGCGCTGGACGCCCGGCGGCCGGGTCAGGAGGGCAGTTCCTCCAGCGTCGGGTAGGACGGCTGGGCGCCCGGCTTGGTGACGGCCGCGGCGCCCACCCGTACGGCGAAGCGGGCCGCTTCCGTGAGGGAGTCGCCGCGGGCCAGCCGCGTGGCGAGGGCGCCGGTGAAGGCGTCGCCGGCGCCCGTGGTGTCGACGGCCTCGACCTTGACGCCGGGGACCCGGTCGCTGCCGCCCCCGCCGTCCACGACCAGCGCGCCGTCGCCGCCGAGGGTCACGACGACCGAGCGGGCGCCCTGGCCGAGGAGGGCGCGGGCCCAGTCCTCCGGGGTGCCTTCGCTGCTGCCGCCCGCGAGCTGCTGCGCCTCGTGCTCGTTGACCACGAGGGGGTCGGCGGCGGCGAGCAGCTCCGGGTCGAGGCTGTCGGGGGTCGGGGACGGGTTGAGGACGACCCGGGTGCCGGTCTCCCCGGCGGTGGCCGCGGTGGCCCGTACCGTCTCCATCGGGACCTCCAGCTGGAGGGAGACGGTGGCGGACGCGGCGATGACGTCGCGGGCGGCCGCCACGTCCGCCGGGGTGAGCGCCGCGTTGGCGCCCGGGGAGACGACGATGCTGTTGTCGCCGTCCGGGCCCACGATGATCATGGCGGTGCCGGTGCGGGCGCCCGACTCGACGATCACGTGCGCGACGTCCGTGCCCGCGGCGCGCTGCGCGTCCAGCAGCAGCTCGCCGTACGCGTCGTCGCCGATCCTGGCCAGCAGGCCGACCCGGCCGCCCAGCCGGGCAGCGGCGGCGGCCTGGTTGGCCCCCTTGCCGCCCGCCGACTCGACCAGGTCCGAGCCGTGCACGGTCTCCCCCGCGCCCGGCCGCCGCGCCACCCGGACCGTCAGGTCCGCGTTGGCCGAGCCCACTACCAGTACGTCGTACATCTTCTTCTCACCCATCGAATTCACCCGCGTTCTTGCCGGTCACCAGGACCACCGGCACCTTCACCCGCTCCGGCAGCCGCTCGCCGCGCGCCGCCTTGAGCGCCTGCTGCACGGCCTGCCTGCCCAGCAGCTTCGGCTGCTGGGCGACCGTGGCGGTCAGCGTCCCGCCGCGCACCGCCGCGACGCCGTCCGGTGTCCCGTCGAACGCCACGATCTTCACGTCCTTGCCCGCCCTGGCACCCAGCGACGTGGCGGCGCCGAGCGCCATCTCGTCGTTGGCCGCGAAGACGCCGCCGATGTCCCGGTGTGCCTGGAGCATATTGGACATCACGTCCATGCCCTTGGTCCGGTCGAAGTCGGCGGGCTGCCGGGCCACCACCTCGATGCCCGGGTACGCCTTGATGCCCTCCTCGAACCCCTGCCCGCGCTCGCGGGCGGCCGAGGTGCCTGGCTGCCCCTCCAGGAAGGCCACCTTGCCCTTGCCGCCCAGGGACTCGGCGAGCGTCTTCGCGGCGAGCCGGCCGCCCGCGACGTTGTCGGAGGCGATGGTCGAGCCGACCCGGCCGCCGTTGACGCCGCGGTCGATGGAGATCACCGGCACGTCCGCCCGGTTGGCGACGCCGACGGCCGGCACGGCCGCGTCGGAGTCCACCGGATTGATGATCGCCGCCTTGACGTTCTGGCTGGTGAACGTCTCCATCTGGTTGATCTGCTGCATGGGGTCGTTCTGCGCGTCGGTGATGTTGACGCGCAGGCCGCGCCGGTCCGCCTCGGCCTGCGCGCCCTCCTTGACGCCGACGAAGAACGGGTTGTTGAGGGTGGACAGGGCCAGCCCGAGGTCGGTGTTCCCGCCGCGGTCGCAGCCGGACAGGGCCAGGGCCGCGGCCAGCACGCCCGCGCCGAGCAGGCCGGTACGCCTGCGGACCGGCCCCGTACGCCTGGAGAGCAGCCCCGTACGCCTGGGGAGCAGCCCTGTACGCCTGGGGAGTGGCCCCGTACGCCGCCTCATCGCGCGCTCCGGCGGCGCAGCGTGTCCAGGAGCACCGCCAGCGCGATAACCAGTCCGGTGGCCACCTGCTGCCAGAAGGCCGAGACGCTCAGCAGGTTCAGGCCGTTGCGCAGCACGGCGAGGATCAGCGCGCCGATGAGCGTGCCGGACGCCTTGCCCGAGCCGCCGGAGAGGCTGGCGCCGCCGATGACGACGGCGGCGATGGCGTCGAGCTCGTAGCCGACGGCGGCCTGCGGCTGGGCGGAGGTCAGCCGGGCGGCGAGCACGATGCCGGCGACCGCGGCGAAGACCCCGGACAGCGCGTAGACGACCAGCTTGCGGCGCTTGACGTCGATGCCGGAGAGCCGGGCCGCCTCCTCGTTGCCGCCGATCGCGAACATCGCGCGGCCCGCGTACGTACGGTTGAGGACCAGCGCGGCGATCAGCCCCGTGGCGACCATGACCAGGACCGGGACGGGCAGCCAGCCGCCCAGCGTGTCCCCCAGCCTGCTCACGGAGGCCGGGAACGGGATCGGCGTGCCGCCGGTGATGACCAGGGCGAGGCCGCGGCCGACGGAGAGCATCGCGAGCGTGGCGATGAAGGCGGGCAGCTTCCCGTACGCGACGAGCGCGCCGGAGACCAGGCCCGCCGCCGCGCCGGTCGCCAGGCCCAGCAGGATGGCGGCCCACACCGGCAGGCCCGCGTCGGTCGCGGCCCAGGCCACGACGGTGGAGCCGAGCGCCGCCACCGAGCCGACCGACAGGTCGATGCCGGCCGAGACGATCACGAAGGTGACGCCGGAGGCGAGGATCGCGGTGACGGACGCCTGGACGCCGACGTTGAGGAGGTTCTGCCCGTTCAGGAAGTCCCCGGACAGGATCGCCATGACCACGACGAGGGCGGCCAGGCCGCCCAGCGGGCCGTTCTTCAGGACGGCCCGGCCGAACCAGGGGCCGAACCCGCCGCCCGGCGGTGCGCTGCCGACCGCCTCGGCGCCGGCTCCCGTCTTCACATCAGCGGACATCGGAGCCCTCCATCGCGCTCTCGTTCGTGTCGTGCGGGCCGGGCGCGGCGGGCGCCTGCCGCACCGCCAGCTCCATCACCGCGTCCTGTGTCGCCTCTTCGGCGCTCAGCTCGCCGGCCAGCCGGCCCTGCGCCATGACCAGCACCCGGTCGCTCATGCCGAGCACCTCGGGCAGGTCGCTGGAGATCATCAGCACCGCGTGGCCGGCCGCGGTCAGCTCGTTGACCAGCTGGTAGATCTCGACCTTCGCGCCGACGTCGATGCCGCGCGTCGGCTCGTCGAGGATCAGCAGCCGGGTACCGGCCAGCAGCCACTTGCCGATGACGACCTTCTGCTGGTTGCCGCCGGAGAGGGTCCTGGCGTGCTGCCCCAGGCCGCTCATCCGCACTTTCAGCCGCTCGGCCACCTCGGCCGCCGCGCGCCGCTGGCCGCGCCGGTCCACCAGGCCGCCGCGGGTGTCCCGGTCCAGCCGGGCCAGCGTCAGGTTGTCCTGGATAGAGGCGTCGAGGACCAGCCCCTGGCCCTTGCGGTCCTCGGGCACCAGGCCCAGCCCGGCGCGCAGGGCGGCCCGTACGTCGCCGGGCGCCAGTGCCCGGCCGTCGACCTCGACGGTCCCGGCGTCGTAGCGGTCCACCCCGAAGAGCGCCCGCGCGACCTCGGTGCGGCCCGCGCCGACCAGGCCCGCGAGACCGACGACCTCACCGGCCCGCACCTCGAAGCCGACGTCCTCGAAGACCGGAGTGCCGTTGGGGCCGTGGCGGGTCAGGCCGCGTACGCGCAGCAGGGGCGCGCCCGGTGCCGCGGGGCGCTGCCGCGGGTACTGCTCGGCGATGTCCCGGCCCACCATCAGGCGGATCAGCTCGTCCTCGTCGGTGCCGGCGGGCACCTCGGCCACCGAACGGCCGTCGCGCAGGACGGTGACGCGGTCGCCGAGGGCGCCGATCTCCTCCAGGTGGTGGGTGATGAAGATGATGCCGACGCCCTCGTCGCGCAGTTCGCGCACGAGCCCGAAGAGCGTCCCGACCTCCTCCGAGGTGAGGACGGCGGTCGGCTCGTCCATGATCAGGACGCGGGCGCGCAGGCTCAGCGCCTTGGCGATCTCGACCATCTGGAGGCGGGCGATGCCCAGTTCGGCGACCGGGGTGTCCGGGGAGACGTCCAGGCGTACCCGGCGCAGCAGTTCGGCGGCGCGGGACCGCATGGCCTTCTTGTCGATCAGGCGCAGCGCGGTGCGCGGCTGCCGGCCGAGGAAGACGTTCTCGGCGACGGTCAGGCCGGGTACGAGGTTGAACTCCTGGTGGATGGTGGCGATGCCCAGCCGTTCGGCGTCCTGCGCGGAGCGGACGTGCACCTCGTGCAGGCCGTCGCGGGAGCCGTCGGGGCCGCCGTCCGCCAGGATGCGCCCGGCGTCGGGCCGGTGGGCGCCGGAGAGCATCTTGATCAGGGTGCTCTTGCCCGCGCCGTTCTCGCCGAGCAGGACGTGCACCTCGCCGGCGCGCAGGCTCAGGTCGACGCCGTCCAGGGCGCGGACGCCGGGGAACGACTTCGTCACCCCCTCCACGCGCAGCAGTTCGCGGCCGGCCGGTGCGTCGTCCCGGACGTCGTCGTCGACGCCGGTCATGCGCTGCCCCTCTCCTCTTCGGTGTGCTCCTCGTGTCCGGCGCCCTGTTCACCGCAGGAGCGGCGGGTGACGAGCCGGGCGGGCAGCAGTACGGAGTCGGCCGCGCGCCCCTCGATCCGTTCCAGCAGGGCCTGCACGGCGGCCCGGCCCAACTCGCGGGTGGGCTGGGAGATGGCGGTCAGCGGCGGGTCGATGTGCGTGAACCACGGCACGTCGTCGTAGACGACCAGGGCCATGTCGTCGGGCACCCGCATCCCGCGCGCGCGGAGTTCGTCCATCGCGCCGAGCGCCATCAGGTTGTCGGTGGCCAGGACGGCGTCGGGCGGCTCGGGCAGGTCCAGGAAGCCGCGCATCACCTGGCGTCCGCCGGTGGGCTGGAGGTCGGGCGTGGAGCCGACCCGCTCGTCCGGCAGCGGTATGCCGTGGGCGGCCAGCGCCGTACGGAACTGTTCCAGCCGCTCGTCGCCGGTCGGCGTGCCCGCCGGGGCGACGATGATGGCCGGGCGGCGCCGGCCGAGGGCGGCCAGGTGGGCCGCGAGGGCGGTGAGCGCGGCGGCGCCGTCGGCGCGGACGCACGGCGCGTCGATGCCGGGCACCAGCCGGTCGAGCAGCACCAGCGGGGTGCCGGAGGCGACGACCTCGCTCAGCATCGCGGAGCCGGTGCCGGCCGAGCTGACCAGCAGCCCGTCGATCCGGCGGTCCAGCAGCGTACGGATGTAGTCGTCCTGCTGGTCGGGGCGTTCGGCGGCGTTGCCGATGACCAGGCTGTAGCCGCGGCCGCGCGCCGCGTCCTCCACGGCGTCGGCGAGTTCGGTGAAGAAGGGGTTGGTGAGGTCGCTGATGACCAGGCCGAGCGCGCCGGTGCGGGCGGTGCGCAGGGCGCGGGCGACGTTGTTGGGCCGGTAGCCGAGCGCCGCGACGGCGGCGAGCACCCGCTCCCTGGTCTCGGCGACCGGGCTGCGCCCGTTGAGCACGCGGGAGACGGTTGCCACGGACACTCCGGCCCGCTCGGCCACATCCTTGATCTTCGCCATGGCGCCTTTGCCATTCCGTGAAGGCGGGTCGAGGACACCGATGGGCGTGGCGTCTCGATCGCACGTCGGTGTGTAATCGATTCCGTGGGGGCTACGTAATCGATTACACGGCAAGGGCGTCAAGATGTCGTACGAGTGGCCCGGGTCACACGGGCACCACCCGTGCCGTCCGCCGCCGGTGCCGACAGTACGGCCGAGGGCCGCACCCCGGGAAGGGGTACGGCCCTGGCACGTCAGCACCGCCTCAGGCGCGGCACGTCACCACGCGGCACGTCACCACACGGCACGTCACCACGCGGCGTGACGCCACGCGCTGTGTCGTTACGCGGTGTGCCGCCTCGCGGCGCACCACCCCGGTCTCAGGCGACGTTCAGCTTGACGTCGATGTTGCCGCGGGTGGCGTTCGAGTACGGGCACACCTGGTGCGCCTTCTCCACCAGGTCCTTGGCGGTGGCGGCGTCCACGTTCGGGATGGACGCGGAGATCTCGACCGTGAGGCCGAAGCCGCCGGACGGGGTCTTGCCGATGCCGACCTTGGCGGTCACCCGGGAGCCGGAGACGTCCGCCTTCTCCTGGCGGGCGACCACGCTCAGCGCGCCCTGGAAGCAGGCGCTGTAGCCGGCCGCGAAGAGCTGCTCGGGGTTGGTGCCGGCGCCGCTGCCACCCTGCTCCTTGGGCGGGTTGACGACGACGTCCAGCTTGCCGTCGTCGCTGGCGACGCGGCCGTCCCGGCCGTTCTCTGCGGTGGCGACGGCGGTGTAGACGACGTCTACGGGCTGGATGGCCATAACGGTTCCTCCTGTGGTTCGCCGCGACTCGCGCCCACGATCGCGACGGCTTGGCACCGAGCCTAGTGACCCGGCGAACTGCCGTGTTGCCGGGTTCAGTCCGTGAGATCCACGATCATCTTGCCGGTGTTGTCGCCGCGCAGCAGGCCGATGAACGCCTCGAAGCCGTTCTCGATGCCGGCGACCTTGGTCTCGCGGTACTTCAGCTCGCCCGAGCGCACCCAGGCCGAGACCTCCGAGACGAACTGCTCCTGGAGGTCGCTGTGGTCCGCGACGAGCATGCCCTGGATGCGCAGCCGCTTGCCGATGACCAGCGCGAGGTTGCGCGGCGCCGGGGTGGGCTCGGTGGCGTTGTACTGCGAGATCATGCCGCAGACGGCGACCCGGCCGTGCACGTTCAGCGAGTCGATGGCGGCTTCCAGGTGGTCGCCGCCGACGTTGTCGAAGTAGACGTCGATGCCGTCGGGGGCGGCCTTCCTGAGCTGCTCCTTGACGGACTCGTCCGACTTGTAGTTGAAGGCGGCGTCGAAGCCGTACTCCTCCGTCAGCAGCTTGACCTTCTCGTCCGAGCCGGCGCTGCCGATGACCCGCGAGGCGCCCTTGAGCTTGGCGATCTGGCCGACCTCGCCGCCCACCGCGCCGGCCGCGCCGGACACGAAGACGGCGTCGCCCTCCTTGAAGGAGGCGACCTCCAGCAGGCCCGCGTACGCCGTCAGGCCCGGCATGCCCAGCACGCCCAGGTAGGCGGAGAGCGGGGCCAGGGACGCGTCCACCTTGGCGACCTTGGCGGCGTCGACGACCGCGTACTCACGCCAGCCCTTGAAGTGCAGGACGTGGTCGCCGGGCGCGAAGCCCTCGGCGTTGGAGGCGAGGACCTCGCCGACCGCGCCGCCCTCCATCGGCTCGTCCAGCTTGAACGGCGGGGTGTAGGACTTCACGTCGTTCATGCGGCCGCGCATGTACGGGTCGACGGAGAAGTACAGGTTGCGGACGAGGAGCTGCCCCTCGCCGGGCTCGGGGACCGCGGCCTCGCGCAGCGCGAAGTCCTCCGGCTTCGGCCAGCCGTGCGGGCGGGCGACGAGGTGCCATTCGCGGCCGGACGTGGGCAGTGCGGACATGAGCTGCTCCTCCTAAATGCTTCAGGTGATGAAACAACCATGCTCCTCGATATTTCATGTTGTCAAGCAATTCGCTATCCTGGTGTCATGACTCCTCGCCCAGACCACCTGACCTGTGAGGTCGTCGAGCTGATCGGCACCGTCGTGGCCCGCTACTACGAGGAGTACGAGAACGCCGCGGCCGAGCACTCCCTCACCGGCGCCCAGGCGCGCGTCCTCGGCCTGCTCTCCCACGAGCCGATGCCGATGCGCCGGATAGCCCAGCGCTTGAAGTGCGAGCCGTCGAACGTGACCGGGATCGTGGACCGGCTGGAGACCCGCGGCCTCGTCGAGCGCCGCCCGGACCCCGCCGACCGCCGCGTCAAGCTGGCCGCCCCCACGGACGCGGGCGCCGCGACGGCCGAACGGCTGCGCGACTCCCTCGACTTCGCCCGCGAGCCGCTCGGCGAGCTGTCCGTCACGGAGCGCACCCTGCTCAAGGAACTGCTCCAGCGGATGCTGGGCATCGCGCCGGAGTAGGCCGCACGGCGCCGGCCCGGCCGTCCGCCGCTGCCAGCCCGTACGCCGAGGGCGAATGACGACGAATGACGACGAATAAAGTCCGTCCAGTAGTCACGAATCGAACTATCGTGGCGCCATGACTGCCCAAAATGCGTCTTCCCCGAGCAACACCCGTCACACGGTTGACTTCTACTTCGACCCCACCTGCCCGTTCGCGTGGATCACTTCCCGCTGGATCCTGGAGGTGGAGCGCCACCGCGACCTCGACCTGCGCTTCCGCGTGATGAGCCTGTCCGTGCTCAACGAGGGGCGCGAGGGCCTGCCCGAGCGCTACCAGGAGCTGCTGGCAAAGGGCTGGGGCCCGGTACGGGTGTGCATCGCCGCGGCCCAGGAGCACGGCGAGGAGGTCCTGCGCGACCTCTACACGGCGCTCGGCACGCGTCTGCACAACGATGACCGGGAGGACTACGACGCCGTCGTCGAGGAGGCCCTCGCCGAGGTCGGCCTGCCCGCCGAGCTGGCCGCTGCCGCGAAGAGCACGGATTACGACGACGCGCTGCGCAAGAGCCACCACGAGGGCATGGACCCGGTCGGCGAGGAGGTCGGCACGCCCACGCTCCACGTCGACGGCGTCGCCTTCTTCGGCCCGGTGCTGACCGCGATCCCGCGCGGCGAGGAGGCGGTGCGGGTCTTCGACGGCGTCCGCCTGCTCGCCGGTTACGACAAGTTCTTCGAACTGAAGCGGACGCGGACGGGCGACCTGGACTTCAGCTGACCTGAGGACGGTCCGGCCACCGGACTCCGGACGACCGGGGTCCGGTGGCCGGGGACTGTTGCGGTGTACTAGGTAAGCGTCAAGATGGTGCCACGGTCACCCTGTTACTCCCCCTGGGTGCACTAGTACGGAGGATGCCACCGTGGACCGTTCGGACCCGCCCCCTTACCGCCGGATCGTCGCCGAGATCCGGCGGCGCATCGAGACCGGCGAGCTGGCCGAGGGCGAGCGGGTGCCCTCGACCCGGCGGATCACCCAGGAGTGGGGCGTGGCGATGGCGACCGCGACCAAGGTCCTCACGACGCTGCGCCAGGACGGGCTGGTGCGGGCCGTACCGGGAGTGGGCACCGTGGTCGCGCCGGCCGGTACGCGCCCCGCGGACGGCGGCCCAGCGCCCAGGCCACGCGACAACGGCAGCCCCGGCGGCCCGCGCCGCCATTCGGACGGCCACGGCCCCGCCCACGGGCTGAGCCGCGACCGCATCGTCCGGGCCGGCATCCGGATCGCCGACGCGGAGGGCCTGCACTCCCTGTCGATGCGCCGGGTCGCCGCCGAGTTCGGGGCGTCCTCGATGGCGCTCTACCGCCATGTGGCGAACAAGGACGAGCTGGTGCTGCTGATGGCGGACGCCACCTTCGCCGAGGTCGCGCTGCCCGACCCGGGGCCTGAGCACTGGCGCGACCGGATGGAGGCCGGGGCCCGCCTCCAGTGGGACCTGTACCAGCGGCATCCGTGGGTGGCCCAGTACCTGTCCCTCACCCGCCCGCAGCCCATGCCGCACGCGATGGTGGTCATGGAGTGGACCATGGCCAGGCTGACGGGCTTCGACCCGATGGCCACGCTGCGCCTGGCCCTGACCCTGATCAATCACGTGCGGGGTACGGCGGTCGCCCTGGAACAGGACACCGAGGCCGAGCAGCTGACCGGCATGGACCAGCAGCAGTGGATGACGGCGCAGGAGCCGGAGTACGAGCGGATCATCGGTTCCGGCGCGTTCCCCATGTACGAGGGGGCCAACGGCATGGACGACGCGGGCATGCTGGACCTGGAGGCGGTGTTCGAGTTCGGTCTCGCCCGGCTGATGGACGGCATCCAGCTGTTCATCGAGGGTAGGGAGGGCGGCCGGGCACGCTGAGCTCGCCGCGCAGCCGCCGGGCCCGCAGCACCAGTTCGAGTTCGAAGCGGCGGTCCGGGTCGTCCACCTCGTCGCCCCACAGCTCCCGTATGCGGCGCAGCCGGTAGCGGACGGTCTGCGGGTGGACGCCGAGCCTGGCGGCCACCTCGGGGGCGCCGCCGCGCGTCTCCAGCCAGGCGAGCAGGGTTTCGGCCAGCCGGCGCCCGTGGGTGGGGCCGCAGTGCGCGAGGGGCTCCAGCCGCCGCCGGGTCAGGTCCTCGATCAGTTCCTCGGGCGGCAGCAGGACCAGTGCCTCGGTGTGCTCGGTGCAGTGCAGGAGCTGCCCGGAGGGCAGCAGGCCGCGTTCCATCAGGTCGACGGCGGCGCCCGCCCAGCGCAGCGACTTCGCCGCGTGCGCCAGCGGCACGGCCGGGCCGAGCGCGCCCGACCACCCGGCGGTGGCCCGCTGGAGCAGTTCCCCGCGCCCGGCGGCGTCGGGGTCCGGCACCACCATCCGGGGCCGCTCGCACTCCATGTCCAGCAGGACGTCCGGGCCGACGGCAGGGGCCACGGATTCGCGGGCCGGGCGCAGCAGTACGGCCACGGCGACCCGTTCGGGCAGGGTCCAGCCGATCCGGGCCGCGCGGTCCGCCAGCGCGGGGGCGGCGTGCACCCGGGTCCCGGCCGCGAACAGCTGCTCCATCAGGCGCCGTTGGTGCCGCAGCCGTTCGCCCGCCTGGCGGGCCGCGGCCTCGGCGAAGCCGCGTACCGATTCGGCCACCAGCCCGTCCAGGTATTCGAAGCCGGATTCGGCCAGTTCGTACATGGCGGGGGCCGGGATCGCCACCTGCTGGCCGATCTCGGCCAGCCGGCGCCAGGCCAGCCGTACGCCCAGCCGGTAGATCGCCTGGAGGGCGTCCAGGCTGCGGCCCTGGATGCCCGCGCCGCGGCCGAACTCCTGAAAGATCCGCGGGTGGACGTGCGGGCGGTCCAGGCCGGCCGACATGTGCTCGACGAAGTGCTCCAGGGACTGCCGGATGCCGACCAGGGCGCGCGGTTCGCCGTACTCGTCGAGCGCGAGGGGCAGTTGCGGGTACTCGCGGCGGATCTCCGCCAGGATGCGCCGGGCCAGCGCCGGGACCTCGTCGAGGGCGAGGGCGGCGAACTGCCTTACCTGGGACCGGGGTACGTCGTGCCAGGCCGAGCGGGCGGTCTCCACCACGCCTGCCGCCCCTAGCGCGTCCGGTCGAAGGTCACCAGGGGGACGTTCGGCTGCTCGGGTGTGGCGCCGAGTGCGGCGACGATGCCGAACGCGGCGCCGGCGGCGAGGGCGGCGGCGACCAGCGAGGTCAGTACGGCGGCGAGCAGTCTGTGCATGGCGCGGCGAGCCCCTTCGTGGAGAGGTGCGTCGAGGGTTGCGCTGTGCGTGGGCCCCGGTCCGGCGCGGTGCTTGCCGAGTCTGGGGAGGCATTGACGGCGTGTCAAGTATTCGCCTACGGTTCCCGCCCGTTCACCCGGACCACCGCCACGCCGCACGCGCACTGCCCCCGCCGCCCTCAGGAGTGCCCGTATGCGTAAGACCGCCTCGCCGTTTTCCCTGGTCCTGCTGGGCCTCGGGGTCTTCCTCCTGGTGCTCGCCCCGCTGCTCGTCTGGTACGTCGCGCCGCGCGCCCAGCGCACCCCGGTCGACGTGGACGTGACGACCGTCTTCACCGGTACCGGCAGCTACTTCGACACCGGGGCGCTGCGCACCAGGAACGGCCAGGAGATCACCATCACCCGGCACGTGCTGGGCGACGTGGCGGAGAGCGAGCGCAGCGGGCGGGCCGTGTGGGACGTGTCCACGACCGTCGACACCCCGGTGACGCTGGCGTTGAAGGATCCGCGCAAAGCGTTCCAGTGGACGCTGGAGCGGTGGGTCACCGACCGGCGCACCAACGCCCCGGTGCACTGCTGCAAGGAGGCGCCGACCCGCTTCGAGGGGGACGCGTACCTGAAGTTCCCCTTCGACGTGCAGCGCAAGACCTACCGCTGGTGGGACAACACCCTGGGCGCGGCGGTGCCGCTCCGCTTCGCGGGCACCAAGCGGATACAGGGGTACGAGGGCTACCGCTTCACCGGGACCGTCGAGCCCACCAGGACGGGCAGCCGGCAGGTGCCGGGGCGGCTGGTCGGGCGGCCTGGACAGGGGCAGGTCCAGGCCGAGGAGTGGTACGCCAACAGCGGGATCGAGCTGGTCGTGGACCGGCGTACCGGGCGGATCGTCAACGCGTCGATCTCGCCGCACAAGACGCTTCGGGCGCCGGGGTCGCAGGTCGACGCGGTCACCCTGCTGCGCGGGAGCGGCATCGAGTTCACGCCCGCGACCCAGCGCGCGCAGGTGGCGCTGGCGGACGCGGACAGCACCAGGCTCCAGCTGGTCGGGGAGACCGCGCCGCTGGCCGCGGCCGTGGCGGGCGGCGGATTGACGCTCTTCGGCGTGGTGCTGGTGGTGCGCGGGAGGCGGCGGTTCAGCTGATCCTGCGCGAAGTGACGAGACGTCAGGCGGAACCGGGGCAGAAATTGTCACGCCGGTGAGTAGCCGCATCGAACAGGGCGGCGAAAACTATCCAACCCACACCTCCGTCGTCCCCACGCCCGCAGTCCCCCGGCCGGCAGGTCCGCACGACTCAGCACGCAGTACGTCCCCCCACACCACTGGTACCGCACCCTGAGACGAGTTGGAGCGCACATGCCCCAGCACGTACGACCGTCCTTGTCCGCCGCACCACTCGCACGTCCCGCACCGGCTGTACGACCCGAACCGTCCGCCAGGACCGCACCGCCCGCAGTACGCCCGCTCCCCCGCCATATCGTCTTCCTCGCCCGCCGCGACCTGGGCAACCCCGCCGCCGGCGGCTCGGAGCTGCTCGTCGACCGCATCGCCGAGGGCCTGACCGCCCACGGCCACCAGGTCACCCTGCTGTGCGGCGGCCCGGCGGCCGACCGCGGCTACCGCGTGGTCTCCGCGGGCGGCGACGCCGGGCACTACCTGCGCGCGCCCCGGCAGTTCGCCCGCCGGATCGGCGGGTGCGACCTGCTGGTGGAGGTCTGCAACGGCATGCCGTACCTGGCGCCGCTGTGGCACAGCGGGCCGACCCTGTGCCTGGTCAACCACGTCCACACGGACCTGTGGGGCATGCGTTACCCGGCACCCGCCGCCCGGCTCGGCCGCCGCCTCGAACACTGGGCGCTGGCGGGCACCCACCGCGGCAACCTGATGGTCGCCGTCTCCGGCTCGACCGCCGCCGCGCTGCGCGGCCTCGGCGTGGAACGGGACCGCATCCGGCTGGTCCACAACGGCGTGGAGGAGCCGGGGCCGCTGCTGCCCGAGTCGCCCGAGCCGCTGTTCCTGGCCATGGGCAGGCTGGTCGAGTACAAGCGCGTCGACCTGCTGCTGCGTCTGTGGGAGCGGGTGCGGCCGGTCACCGGCGGCCGGCTGGTCATCGTCGGCGACGGCCCCGAGCGCGCCCGCTTGGAGGCCATGGCCGGGCCCGGCGTGCACTTCACCGGGCGGATCAACGAACGCGACAAGCACGAACTGCTCTGCCGGGCCTGGCTGTTGCTGCACCCCTCGCTCGTCGAGGGCTGGGGCCTGGTCGTCATGGAGGCGGCCGCCCGGCACACTCCGGCCGTCGGCTTCGACATACCGGGCCTGCGCGATTCGGTCGACGACGGGACGACCGGGCTGCTGGCCCGCGGGGAGAGCTCCTTCGCCGCGCACTGGTGCACGCTCGCGCTCAGCCGGCCGCGCCGCGCGGCCCTGGGCGCCGCCGCCGCGCAGCGCGCCGCCCGCTTCCGGTGGAGCGCCACGGTGCGCAGTTTCCGGGCCGTGGCGGCGGAATCGTACGCCGAGGCACGTCTCGACTTCCCGTCCGGGCGGTGATGCTGAGGTGCGGGATCCCTCCCTGCGCAGATCTCTCACCCTCTTCCGCGCCTTCCTGCGCGAGCAGCACGACCCCGAGCACTGCTACGGGCTGCTCGCGCGGGACGCCGCCAACCAGCTCGAACGGTATCTGCCGCTCCAGGGACTGGTCGTCGCCGACGTCGGCGGCGGCAGCGGCCACTTCACCGAGGAGTTCCGGCGCCGCGGCGCGCACGGCTACCTCTTCGAGCCGGACCCGCGCGAGCTGACCGCCCGCGGCCGCAACCCGGACGGCGCGGTGCTCGCCGACGGCTACCTCCTGCCGCTGGCCGACGGCACCGCCGACGTCTGCTTCTCCTCCAACGTCCTGGAGCACGTCGCGGACCCGCTGACCTTCCTCAGCGAGCAGGTGCGGGTGACCAGGCCAGGCGGCCTGATCTACCTGTCGTTCACCAACTGGCTGTCCCCCTGGGGCGGGCACGAGACGGCGCCCTGGCACTACCTGGGTGCCGCGCGGGCCCGCGCGCTCTACCGGCGGCGCACCGGCCGGGACGCCAAGCACACCCTGGGCGAGAACCTGTTCGCGCTGCACGTCGGCCGGACGCTGCGCCAGGTCAGGGCCCGGGACGACGTACGGATCGTGACGGCCCGCTCCCGTTACGCGCCGTTCCTGGCCGAAACGATCCCGCGCCTGCCGGTCGTCCGCGAAGTAGCCACCTGGAACCTCCTCCTCATCCTGCGGCGGTTGCCATGACCCAGACCCTCCAGTCCAGCTCCCCGGGATCGCCGGACGCCGGTGGCACCCCGGCGTCCGCGCCCGGCGCGCCGCCGCCCGGGCCGCCCCGGTCCCGGCGCTGGCTGCTGGGCTTCTGGGCCGCCGCCTTCGTGCTCTTCCTCGTGCCCTCGTCCGGGAAGATGACGTTCGAGACCAAGCTCGGGGTGGCCACCGACCCGTGGCGGTTCCTGGGCGACCTGGGGCAGCTGTGGCACGACCGGGCGGGCTTCGGCGGCATCACGGACCAGTACGTCGGCTACGCCTTCCCGTCGCTGCCGTACTACGCCCTGGCGGACCTCGTCCACCTCCCGGTGTGGATCGCCGAGCGGCTGTGGATGTCGCTGATCGTCACCGCCGCCTTCTGGGGCGCGCTGCGGCTGGCCGAACGGCTGCGCGCCGGCACCCCGCCGGCCCGGTTGCTCGCCGCCGCCGCGTACGCGCTGTGGCCGGTGTTCACCATGGTCGTCGGGTCCACCTCCGCGGCGGCCCTGCCCGGCGCACTGCTCCCCTGGGTGCTGCTGCCGCTCACCAACCCGCACGCCACGGCGCGCCTGGCCGCCACCCGCTCGGCGCTGCTCATTCCTTTCATGGGCGGCGTCAACGCGGCCTCGACGCTGGCCGCGCTGCTGCCCGCCCTGCTGTACGTGCTGACGCGCACGGGCGCCCGGCGCAGAGCCCTGCTGGCGTGGTGGATTCCCGGCGTCATCCTGGCGACCGCGTGGTGGGCGGTTCCGCTGCTGCTGCTCGGGGTGCACGGCGAGAACTTCATGCCGTACATCGAGCAGGCGAACACCACGACCGGCACCATGTCGGCGACCGAGCTGCTGCGCGGCGCCGGGAACTGGACCGGCTACCTGAACTTCGGCGAACCGTGGCTGCCGGCCGGCTGGACCATGGCGGCGGGCGCCGCCGCCATCCTCGGCTCGGCGCTGGCCGCCGCGCTGGGCCTGGCCGGGCTGGCCCGCCGGGACGCGCCGGAGCGGCGCTGGCTGCTGCTGACGGTGCTGGTCGTGGCCGGTATCTGCCTGACGGGATACGCCGGTTCGCTGGGCGGCCCTTTCCACGGGCTGTGGCAGGACTGGCTGAACGGCTGGCTGCGGCCGTTCCGCAACATCTACAAGTTCCAGCCGGGCCTGGCACTGGCGCTCGCGCTCGGCCTGGCGCACCTCCTCGGGGTGGCCGGCGAGCGGCGCGGCACCCGGCGCGTGCCGGGACGCCGGCACGTGGCGCTGTTCGCCGCGCTGCTCACCCTCCCCGCGCTGGCCCTGCCGTTCCTGAACGGCACCGTCCTGCAACCCGGCGCCTTCAAGAAGCTCCCGTCCGCATGGGAGCGGACCGCCGGCTGGCTCAAGAAGAACACGCCCGACAACCGCGCCCTCGTCGTCCCCGCCACCGCGCACGGCGTCTACACCTGGGGCTCGCCCATCGACGAGCCGCTGGACGTGCTCGCCCGCTCCCGGTGGGCGCAGCGCGACTTCGTGCCGTTCGGGACGCCGGGCGTGCGGCGCGCCCTGGACGCCGTCGAGCAGGCACTGCTGTCCGGTACCGAAGTGCCGGGGCTGCGCGACTTCCTGGGCCGGGCCGGCCTCTACGACGTCGTCGTACGCAACGACCTCGACCCGGACCAGATCGGCTACGTGCCGACGCAGACCGTCAAGCGGACCCTGGAGGCGTCCGGTTACCGCAAGGTCGCCTCCTTCGGCCCGCTGACGACCGACGGGCGCATCGCCCCCGGCACCCCGGTCCAGATCCAGGGCCTGTACCCGCGCCAGCGCGCGGTGGAGGTCTACGAACCCGTGGGCACCCCGCGCCCAGGGCCCGTCACCGCCAAGCCGGTGGCCGACACGGCGCAGGTCAGCGGGGGTCCCGAGGCGCTGCTTCCGCTGTCGGCCGACCCCTCGCTGCGCTCCCGCCCGGCCGTGCTGACCGGTGACAACCACCCGGGTGTCGGCACCCCGACACTCCAGCTGACCGGCGACGGGCTGCGCCGTGCCGACACCCGGTTCGGCCTGGTCAACTCCAATACGTCCTATACGTACACGCCCGGCGAGCGAAATCACCCGGACAGCGTCCAGGACCCGGGGCTGGAGCCGCGGCAGATCCTGCCCACCCGGGGCATCGGGCACCAGACCACCGCCGTGCTGCGCGGCGCCTCCTCCGTCACCGCGTCCAGCAGCGGCAACTGGCTCTTCCACCTGCCGCAGTACGACCCGGTGAACGCCTTCGACGGCAACCCGGACACCGGCTGGGCCGAAGGCAGCGCGGGGAATCCGGTGGGCCAGTGGCTGCGGATCGGCTTCACCCGGCCCACGTCCGTGCCGTACGCGATCTCCCTCACGCCGCTGCCCGGCGACGGGATGCGGGCGGCGCCGACGTCCGTACGCGTGCAGACCGACCGGGGCAGCGTGGACAGCCAGCTGCTGACGAACGGCGCCAGGCAGCAGGTCAGGGCGCCCGCCGGGACCGCGAAGTGGCTCAAGATCACGATTCTCGGGTCGCAGACGCCGCGCGCGGGGCTGTCCGGCGCGGGCTTCTCCGAAGTGTCCGTACCGGGTGTCCAGGTCACCCGGCTGCTCCAACTGCCCACCGACAGCGAGGACTCGACGTCGCCCTCCAAGACGTACTCCCTGCACCGCGGCAGCGACCCCGGCGGCCTCTCGCCGGCCTCCGCCGAGGTGGGACTGCACCGGCAGTTCAGCACCGGCACCAGCGCTTCATACGCGGTCGCGGCCCGTGCGCTGGCCGTCCCCGGGCCGGAACTGGACCGGCTGCTGGACCGGGTGGCCCCCGGGCAGAAGGACCGGATCACCGCCTCCGCCGACTCCACGGCCTTCGGGTTCGGTGACTCGCTCAGCCCCCGCAACCTCGTCGACGGCGACCTGACCACCGCCTGGATCGCGGGCGACAAGGCGACACTGCACCTGCGCTGGCCGGGCAAGCGGGCCGTGGACCAGATCGTGCTGGCCGCGGCGGGCGGCCTCTCCACCCGGCCCGAGGAAATCCTCGTCAACTCGCCGGACGGGGCGGCGACCGCCGGCGTCGACGAGAACGGCCAGGCCCGCTTCGACCCCATCACCACCGACCGCCTCGACATCACCATCAGCAAGGTCAAGGAACTCACCGTCCACAACCCGGTCGCCGACCAGGAACTGCAACTGCCCGTCGGACTGAGCGAGGTCTACATCCCGGCGCTGGACGCGCTGCGGACCCCGCCGCCCGCGCCCGGCGACCGGTTCTCGCTCGCCTGCGGCGAAGGACCGCCGCTCGCCGTGGACGGCACCCTGCACGCCACGAAGGCGTCCGGGTACGTCCGTGACCTGACCGAACGCAAGCCCGTCACGGTCGAGTTGTGCGCGGGCGAGGCGAGCGGCGGACGGCTGGAATTGCCCTCCGGGCAGCACCGGGTGGAGGCCGGCGACCAGGGGCCGCTGGCGCTGACGGACGTCACCCTCACCCGCGGCAGCGCCCCCGCGCCCGCGCCCGCCGGCGAACACCGGCCGGTGACCGCCGCCGACTGGGCGGGCGACCAGCGGTACGTGCGGGTCGGCGCGGGCGCGGCCGCGTACCTCCAGCTGTACGAGAACGCCAACGACGGCTGGCACGCGACGCTCGACGGGCGCGAACTGTCGCCGGTGCGGCTCGACGGGTGGCAGCAAGGATTCCTGGTCCCGGCGGGCAGGGGCGGCCTGGTGAAGCTCTCGTACGCGCCGGCCACCACCTACGACCTCGGCCTGCTCGGCGGCGCGCTCGGCATCGCGGTGCTCGTCGGCTCCGCGCTGGTGCGCCGCGCGCCGCACACCCCGCCGCAGCCGCAGGTGCCGCCGGCGCCGTCCTGGGTCCTGGGGGCCGCCGCCCTCACGGTGGTCGTGGCGCTCGCCGCCGGGCCTTACGCCGTGATCGTGCCGCTGCTGGCTCTGGTGGCCCGGTTCAGGCCCGGGCTGCTCGTGCCGCTCGCGCTCCTGGCCATGGTGGGGGCCGGCATCACGGCCGCCCTCGGCGCCGGCGAGCCCGCCGCCGCCGACGCCGGGGCCTTCAGCGCCACCGCCCAGGCCCTGGCGCTGCTGGCGCTGGCGGCCGCGGTGGTGACGGTGCCCGCCGCGACGGCGCGGCGCGGGGCGCACGCGGGAGCGGCGCCGGGGCCGGACGAGGAACCGGCACTGGCCACGGCGCCGGCAGCGGGGCCGGGCGGCCCTGAGGCGGAAACGGAGACCTTGGCGCCGCCCGCCCCGCCGCTGCCACGGCGCCGGCGGCGTCGCGTACCGCCGGAAGCCACACCCCGAAACGGCATACCCGCGGACCCGTCAGACCCACCAAGCCCATCGGACCGCAGCGGGGAGGAACCCACCCGATGACCGCACTGCAACCGGCACGGCAGGAACCGGCCGGGGACGGGCCGCCCGGGGCGGCGGGCCGGACCGTACGGCGGATTCCGTTCCCGGTCGTGGACGAGATCACCCGGCACTGCCTCATGCCGGAGGAACCGGAGACCGTGCACATCGAGGTGCACCTGCCCGGCAGGCCCGACCCCGGAAGGCTGCGGGCGGCGTTCCGCGAGGCGCTGTGCCGCCACCCCCGCATCCTGATGCGCCAGGCCCCGCACCGCTGGTGGCGGCGCCGGTACGAGTGGGAGCTGACCGGTGTCCCGGACGTGGACCCGGTCGTCTTCCCGCCACCGGGCCCGGGCGCCCTGGAACGCGCGCGCCAACGCGCGCTGACCGACTGCCCGCCGCTGGACGCCTCGCCGCCCGTACGGATGGAGGTCGTCGAGAGGCAGGGAACGGGCGGGGGCGAGGGGGCCGGGGCCGGAACGGTCCTGCTCATCACCATCAACCACACCGCCCTGGACGGCCCGGCCTGCCTGCGGGTGCTGGCCACCGCCGCCCAGCTCTACGGAGGCGCCGACAACGCCCCGGCGCCACCACCGGTACGCGCCGCCGGCACCGCGGCGGGCGGAGCGCCGCAGGCCACGCCGCCGGCCGGCGGACACGGCCTGGTCCGGCCGGTGCGGATCGCCGGTGAGCACGGGCACCGCGCCGACGGCAACGGCATGCTCGTCGTCGAGCTGCCCGTGCCGGCCCGGCCGCCCCGCACCGGCGGGCGTGCCGCGTTCACCGTCAACGACCAACTCCTGGTCGCCACCTGCCTGATGGTCGCCCGCTGGAACCACCTCCACGGGCGGCCGAGCGGGCCCGTCGTCGTCACCATGCCGGTGGACGACCGCCCGCGCGGCACGGACATGCCCATCGGCAACGGCACCCGGCTGGTATCCGTCGGCTTCGGCCCGGAGGAGAAGCAGGACGCCGCACTGCTCACCGCGGGGCCGCCCGACCCGGCTGCCGTCGCCCGGCTGCTGCGGGGCACCGCCGCCCGCACCCGGGCCCTCAAGGCGGCACCCGGGTCCCAACTCGGCCTGGGCGCCGCCCTGCTGACGGCTCCGGTGCTTCCCGTCGGGGTACGCGGCGTCCTCACGCGCGCGCTGCGCACCGCCGCCGCCCCGCTGGCCTCCACCACCCTGCTGTCCAACATCGGCCGCATCCCCTACCCGCTCGACTTCGGCGACGCGGGGCGGCCCAGCGCCGTGTGGTTCTCCGCGCCGGCCCGCATGCCGCGCGGCCTGACCGTCACCACCGTCTCCGTCGGCGGGCGCATCCAGCTGGCACTGCGCTGGTCGCACGCCCTCCTGGACGACGCGGCCGGCGCCCGGCTGGGCGCCCTCTTCGCGGAGTCCCTGGCGGCCACGTCCTGGCCGGGCGACGGCCGGACGGCGGACGGGGGCGCACCGTGATCCGGCACCTCACCGCCGTGCCACCGCCCCCACACCCGCCCGGACTGCGCGAGTTCTACGAGAACCCCGCCGTCCCGGTCGCCTCCGGCGACGCCCGCAGCCGCCGCCAGGCGCTGATGCTGGCCCGCGCCCTGGGGCCGGTACGCCGCGGCGCGCCCCCTGCCACCGTGCTGGACGTCGGCTGCGGCGACGGCAGCGCGGCCGCCATCGCGGCCGAGGTCCTGCCGGGCCACCGGATCGTCGGCGTCGACTGGTCGCAGGACGCGCTGCGGCGCGCCGCGACCCGCATCCCGTACGCCGTGCGGGGCGAACTGGGCGGCGGCGGGCTGCCGTTCGCGTCCGGCGCCGCCGACGCCGTGCTGTTCAGCGAGGTCATCGAGCATCTCGTCGACCCCGACGCGGCCCTCGACGAACTGCGCCGCGTGCTGCGCCCCGGCGGCCACCTGATGCTGTCCACCCCCAACCTCGCCGCCTGGTACAACCGCGGACTCCTCCTCGCGGGAGTCCAGCCCGTCTTCTCGGAGGTGAGCATGCGAGGCATCCACGGCCGCCCCGGCACCCAGGTGGTCGGCCATCTGCGCCTCTACACCGCCCGCGCGCTGCGCGGCTTCCTGACGGCCTCCGGCTTCACGGTCGTACGGGTCGCGGGCGCGCCGTACCACGACGTGCCGCGGCCACTGCGCCCCCTGGACCGCGCCGCCTGCCGGCTGCCCTCGCTGGCCTCCATCCTGCTCGTCCATGCCCGCCGGAGAAGGGAGTAGGGCCGTGCTGTGGTGGGGCGTGGCGGCCGCACTGCTCGCCAACGTCCTGTACAGCACCGGCTTCGTCCTGGAGAAGCGCGCCCTGTCCGCGCTGCCCGCCCTCAGCACCCGGCAGCCCGCCCGGCTCGTCCGGCACCTCGTCGGCAGCCCGCTGTGGCTCGGCGGCTCGCTGGCCCTCGCCGCCGGCTTCGCCGCCCAGCTGGCGGTCTACCGCACCCTTCCCATCGCCGCCGCGCAGGGCATCTTCGTCTCCGGGCTGGTCCTGCTGCTGCTCCTGTCCTCCGTCTTCCTCGGCGAACGCACCAGCGGCCGCGAGCGGCGGAGCATCCTCGCGATCCTGCTGGCCCTGGGCATGGTCGTCGCCTCGCTCCAGGGCAGCGGCGCGAGCACCGTGACCCGTACCGCCCCCACCGGGACGCTGCTCGCCATCGCGCTGCCCTCACTGGCTGCGGGGCTGTGGCTGTTCGGCGTCACCGAGCGGCGCGCCAAACGCCGCCACCGCCAGCCGAGCACGGGCGTCCCCTACGGCGTGGCCGTCGGCCTCCTCTACGGCGTCAGCTCGCTCGCCATCAAGGGCGTCTCCGGCCTGCTGGACGCCCACGACTGGGCGGGAGCCGCCCGTGACCTGTTCACCTCCCCGTATCCGTATCTGCTGCTGTTCACCGGCGCGGTCGGCCTGGTGCTGTCGCAGACCGCCCTCCAGCGCTGCCGCGCCTCCCTGATCGTGCCCGTCTGCACCACCGTCACCTGCGTGTTCACCGCTGCCTGCGGCACGGTCGCCTTCGGCGAACCGCTGCCCGCCGATCCCGTACGCCTCTCCCTCCGCCTGGGCGGCACGGCGGTCGCCGTGTTCGTGCTGCTCGCGCTCCCCCGCCAGGACGCCGGGGAACCGGCACCGGCGCCGGAGGCCGGGCCGGCGCCCGATCCCCGGCCGGGACCCCACTCCCAAGGAGTTGAGCCGTGAAACCGGACGACCCGCTGCTGAAAATCCTCGTCTGCCCGATCGACAAGGGCCCGCTGACGCTGCTCGTGCCGGACGACGTCCTCTACAACCCCCGGCTCCGGCGCCGTTACCCGATTCTCGACGGCATACCCCAGCTCCTCCCCTCCTCCGGTGAACAGGTCACCGACACCGAACACGACGCGATCCTGCGCCGCCTGCCCCCGCACGGCCGCCCGGCCGACGAGCCTCCGGCAGGCGGCCACCCCACCGGCGCTCCCCGGTAGGACCGCCGGGCCCCACCGTCCGCGAACATGTCCAGCATGGACCCCACCACTGACAACGGACCGCCCGGACCGCCCGACGGCCCGCTCGCCTTCCAGCTCGTCCTGCTGCGCCGCATGGCCGACCACCAGCCGGGACTGGTCGAGGACGCGCTGCGTACGCTCGGCGCCTCGCGCGCCGACCTGCGCGAGGCCAACCGCCGCTGGCAGGCGCGCGCCCACTCCCCCCGGTCGCGCGGCGCGGTGCAGCGCTACCGCTCGCTGCTCGGCCGCCCCGAGTCCGTCACCGCCCGGCGCCTGGGCGACCTGACCTGCGAGGCGCTGACCTGGCCCGTACCACTCTGGCCCGACCTGCGGTTCGAGGTGCTCACCGGGCCCGGGGGCGCCGCCTGGAACGCCTGGCTGGTCCGGGCGCCGGGCGCCCCCGGCCCCGCGCTCCGTACGACCGACGACCTCGTCCCCTGGTCGTGCACGGTCGACGAGGTGGCCCGCGCCTTCGCCCCGGCCCGCCCCATGGAGGGCACCGCGCCGACCCGGTGGCGGCTCGCCTTCACGGCACCCGGCGCGGACGGCGAGCCCCGCGAGGTCGTCGCGGAGTTCACCTGGGGGCTGCTACAGCGCATCGTCGAGTGAGGCCCGCAGGCAGTCGGCGGTGGCCGAACCGCGTGCCGACAGCAGGTCGCGCGGCGTCCCCGCGAACACGATCTCGCCGCCCTGCCTGCCGCCGCCCGGCCCGAGATCGACCACCCAGTCCGCCCGTTTGACCACGTCCAGGTCGTGTTCGATGACCAGGACGGTGTTGCCGTCGTCCACCAGCCGGTCGAGCAGCGCCAGCAGCCCCGCCACGTCGGCCATGTGCAGCCCCGTCGTCGGCTCGTCGAACACGTACACGCTGCCCGTGCGGTGCAGCCGGGTGGCCAGTTTGAGGCGCTGCCGTTCGCCGCCCGACAGCGACGCGACCGACTGTCCGAGCGTCAGGTAGCCGAGCCCGGCCTCGGCGAGCGCCGCCAGCCGCCGCCCGATTCCGGCGGCCTCGCCGGCCCCGCCCGCCGCCTCCGCCACCTCATCCGCCTCCGCCGCCTCGCCGAAGAACGCGACCGCGTCCGCAGCCGTCATCTCCAGTACGTCGGCGACCGACCTGCCCCGTACGGTCAGCCCGAGCACCTCGTCCTTGAAGCGCCGCCCCCGGCACGCCTCGCAGGTGGTGGTCACCGGGTCCAGGTACGCCAGATCCGTGTGGATCACCCCGCGCCCGCGGCACTCCTCGCACGCCCCGGCCGCGTTGAAACTGAACAGCCCCGCCGGCACGCCGTGCTCGCGGGCGAAGAGCGCGCGGACCGCGTCCATCACCCCGAGGTAGGTGGCGGGGGTGGACCGGGACGACACCCCGATCGCCGACTGGTCGACCACGACCGCCTCCGGGTGCGCGCCCACGAACGCCTCGGACACCAGGGTGCTCTTGCCGGAGCCCGCCACCCCCGTGACGGCCGTGAGCACCCCCACGGGCACCGCGAAGTCCACGCCCTTGAGGTTGTGCAGCGTCACGTCCCGCACGGTCAGCCAAGCCCGCGGCGTACGGACGCCCTCCTTGACGCCGGTGACCCGCCGCAGCGCACGCCCCGTGGCGGTGCCGGCCGCCGACAGCCCCGCCACCGTCCCCTGGAAGACGACCTCACCGCCGCGCGTGCCCGCTCCCGGCCCCATGTCCACCACGTGGTCCGCGATGGCGATGACGTCCCGGTCGTGCTCGACGACGAGGACGGTGTTGCCCTTGTCCCGCAGGCGCACCAGCAGGTCGTTGAGCCGCCGCACGTCGCCGGGGTGCAGCCCGGTGCTCGGCTCGTCGAAGACGTACGTCAGGCCCGTCAGGCTGCTGCCCAGGTGGCGCACCATCTTCAACCGCTGCCCCTCGCCGCCGGACAGGGTCGGTGTCGGCCGGTCGAGGCTGAGGTAGCCGAGTCCGATGCCGGCCACCCGGTCCAGCGCGGTCACGGCCCGCGCGGCGATGGCCGCGCCGACCGGTTCGGCGGCCGGGTCGATGCCCCGCAGGACCTCGCTCAGCTCGGTCGCCTCCAGGGCCGCCATCTCGGCGATGGACAGCCCTGCCACCCGGGTTTTCAGGGCCGCGGCGGTCAGCCGCGCCCCCTGGCACTGCGGGCAGGTGCCCTCGCGCACGAAGCCGCGCACCAGCTCCGCGGTCTTCTCGGAGAGCGCCGACAGGTCGCGCTTCACGTACCGCCGGTCGAAGTTCTCGACCAGTCCCTCGTACGTGTTGTTGTAGGCGCGCTCGCCGCGGGTGACCTTGAAGCCCTTGCCGTACAGGAGGAGGTCCCACTCCTCGGGCCCGTAGCGGTCCAGCGGCTTGTCGGGGTCGAAGAGCCCGGACGTCGCGTAGATCTGCCAGCCTGCGGTGCCGACGGCGAGCGGCGGGAAGCGGATCGCGCCCTCGTTCAGCGAGCGGCCGGTGTCCAGGAAGCGGTCCAGGTCGATGCGGGTGGTCCGGCCCAGTCCCGCGCACTGCGGGCACATGCCGGCGGGGTCGTTGAAGGAGTACGCGGTGGACTCGCCCGCGCTCGGCGTGCCGCAGCGCGAGAAGAGGACCCGCAGGATCGGGTGGATGTCGGTCATGGTGCCGACGGTGGAGCGCGCGCCGCCTCCGACGGGCCGCTGGTCGACGACGACCGCCGGTGCGAGTCGCTCGATCGTGTCCGCTTTCGGCCGCTCGTGTTTGGGCAGCCGGTTGCGTACGTACGAGGGGAAGGTCTCGTTGAGCTGCCGCTGCGACTCCACCGCCACCGTGTCGAAGACCAGCGAGGACTTGCCCGAGCCCGACACCCCGGTGAAGACGGTGATGCGCCCCTTGGGGATCTCCAGGGTCACGTCCTTGAGGTTGTGCTCGCGGGCTCCGGTGATCAGGATGCTGTCGTCGTTCTGTGCTCCCATACGGGCCACGCTAGGGACGAATGAGGTCAGAACGCGGCCGCCTTCCGCGCCATCCTGAACACATGAGCGACACCCCGGCCCGCCTCCTGAAACTCCTCTCGCTCCTCCAGACCGGCCGCGAGCACACCGGCACCGCACTGGCCGCGCGCCTGGGCGTCAGCCCGCGCACGGTCCGCCGCGACATCGAGCGGCTGCGCGGCCTCGGCTACCCCGTGTCCGCGGCCGTCGGCGCCATCGGCGGCTACCGCCTCGCCTCCGGCACCGCCATGCCGCCGCTCCTCCTGGACGACGACGAGGCCGTCGCCATCGCCGTCGGCCTGCACGCCGCGGCGGGCGGCACGGTCGCCGACGTGGCCGAGATCTCCGTACGCGCCCTGGCCAAGCTGGAGAAGGTGCTGCCCACCCGGCTGCGGCACCGCGTCACCGCCCTCCAGGAGGCCACCGTCCCGCTCTACGGCCTGCTGACCGGCGGCGGCGACGCGCCCGTCACCGACCCCGCCGTCCTCACCGCCCTCGCCACCGCGTGCCGCCACCGCGAGCGCGCCCGCTTCGCGTACGCCGCTGCGGACGGCACGCCCAGCAAGCGGCACACCGAGCCGTACCGCCTGGTCAGCGCGGACCGCCGGTGGTACCTCGTCGCGTACGACCTGGACCGTGCGGACTGGCGGACGTTCCGCGCCGACCGGATCACCGCGCCACGGGCCACCGGCGCCCGCTGCGCACCGGACCGCCGCCCGCCCGCCGCGGACGCCGCCGCGTTCGTCGCCGAGTCCGTCGTCAGCCACCGCGCCCGGCACCGGGCACTGGTCACCCTGCACACCACCATCGAGGACGCCGCCCGCCGGCTCCCCGAGGGCACCGGCCTCCTGGAGCCGCTCTCCGCCGGCTCCTGCCTGCTGCGCACGGGGGGCGACGCGCTGGACTGGCTCGCGGTACGGCTCGGCCTGCTGGGCGTCCGCTTCGAGGTGCACGAACCGGCGG
Organism: Streptomyces sp. NPDC017056; assembly: GCF_044332485.1. NCBI lineage: Bacteria > Bacillati > Actinomycetota > Actinomycetes > Kitasatosporales > Streptomycetaceae > Streptomyces > Streptomyces sp. NPDC017056. The sequence continues at coordinate 472,853 of NZ_JBIRPD010000001.1, forward strand.
AGCTGATCGCGTACTTGCGCGACCTCGGCACCCGCCTGCTCGACGCCTCGCACGGCGCCCCGGCACCCCCCGGCCGGGAACCCCCGCCCCCGCCGTCCCCCAACCGGACCTCTCCAACGGGCACCTGACGGCCCGTCGGCACACGATGGGAACGAGTGGCCCGGCGGCCGCTCGTCCCGTACCGCCGAAGCTCCCCGGGAGGCACCATCCATGACCGCCAGCCTGGCACAGTTGTACCGTTGCTCGGTCGCCGTCGACCTGGGCGCGGCCCGCACCAGGGTGTACGTCAAGAACCAGGGCCTGGTGGTCGACCAGCCGACCGTCGCGGCCGTCAACATCCGCACCGGCGCGCTGATCGCCGTCGGTGACCGTGCCGAGGTGATGGACGGCCGCACGCCGGACCACATCCGGGTCGTGCGGCCGGTCTGCGGGGGCACCGTCGTGGACATCGACATGGCGCAGCGGCTGCTGCGCAACCTGGTGGACGACCGGCTGCGCAGGGCGTGGCGGCGCAGGCCCACCATGCGGGCCGCGGTCTGCCTGCCGTACGGCAGTGAGCCGCTGGCCCAGCGCGCCGCCGTGGAGACCCTGAACGGGATCGGTGCCCGCCGGGTCGAGATGGTGGACACGCTGGTGGCCGCCGCGGTCGGCTGCGACCTGCCGGTGGAGCAGCCGGAGGCCACCATGGTCGTGGTGTGCGGTGCGGGGACCACGCAGATCGCGGTGCTCTCGCTCGGTTCGATCGTCGCGGCGGAGACCGTCCCGGTGGGCGGCAACGCCATCGACCACGCCGTCGTCCAGCACCTGAGGCTGCATCACAAGCTGATGCTGCCGGGCCAGTCCGTACGGCCGCTGCACCTGATGCTCTCCAGCGACGGCGACCTGGTGGCGGGCCCGACCGAGGTGCACGGCCGGGACGTGGTCAGCGGGCTGGCCCGCTCGGTGATGGTGGAGACCGAGCCGGTCCAGCGCGCCATCGCCTCGCCGCTGACCGGGATTCTGGACGGGATCGGCTCGGTGCTGCGCCGCTGCCCGCCGGACCTGGTGGCGGACCTGGGCGAGCGGGGCATCATGCTGGCGGGTGGCAGCGCGCTGATCCCGGGGCTCCAGTCGATGATCCGGCAGGCCACGACCATGCCGGTGCACATCGCGGACCGTCCCGACACCTGTGCGGTGCTGGGGCTGGGCGCCATGATCGAGGGCAAGGTGGAGCCCCTGCACCTCGATCCGATGGCCGGCTAGGCGGGCGGGCGCGGCATCGCACGGGGCGCGGGCCCAGCGGCCCGCGCCCCGTACCCGGAACTCACACCGTCCGCGTGTTCCAGCGCACCACAGCCGGGCGCCCGTGCTCCGTGCCGAGTACGCCGACCGTGCCCGTCTCGAAGGTGAACAGCGCGCCCGCCGACGGCGGCAGCCCGAGCCTGCGGGCCGTCAGGACCCGCAGGAAGTGGCCGTGCCCGACCAGCGCCACGTCGCCGTCGGCCGTACGCAGCTGCTCGTCGATGCGCGGCAGCACCCGGTCGGCGCGCGCGCCGACCTGCTCGGGTGACTCGCCCGGGTGCCCGGCGGGCCCGGCGGTCACCCCGTCGGTGAACAGGAACCAGTCGGGGCGGGTCCGGTGGATCTCGTCGGTCGGTATGCCCTCGTACCCGCCGTAGTCCCACTCGGCCAGGTCCGCGTCGACGCGCGGCTCCGGCAGCCCGGCCAGTTCGGCGGTGCGCAGCGCCCGCCGCATCGGGCTGGCGAGCACGGCGCCGATCTTCCGGCCGGCGAGGACCGGGCGCAGCTCGCGGGCCTGCTCCTCGCCGTGTGCGGTGAGCGGCAGGTCGGTCCAGCTGGTGTGCTTGCCCGTCCTGCTCCACTCCGTCTCGCCGTGCCGGATCAGCAGCAGTTCACTCACTGCCGCCCTGCGCCTCCTGCTGTGCCTGGCCCTGTTCCTTCTGTGCCTCCTCGACGGAGGCGCGGACCTCGTCCATGTCCAGGTTGCGGGCCTGGCCGATGACGTCCTCCAGCGCGGCTTCCGGCAGCGCGCCCGGCTGCGAGAACACCGCGATGTTCTCGCGGACGATCATCAGGGTGGGGATCGACTGGATCTGGAAGGCGGCCGCCAGCTCGGGCTGCGCCTCCGTGTCGACCTTCGCGTAGACCAGGTCGTCGTTCTTGTCGGACGACCGTTCGAAAACCGGGCCGAACTGCTTGCACGGACCGCACCACTCGGCCCAGAAATCGATCAGGACGAAGTCGTTGCCGGAAACGATCTCGTCGAAGTTGTCCTTGGTGAGCTCAACGGTGCTCATGCGTAAATCCCTGCTTCCGGTTCCGGTCTGTCGGCGGTCCCGCTGCGGTAACGGGATCATTGCCTGACCTATTCCGCACGCCGGGACCGTCCAGCACCCCTGCCCACCAAACGCCGTCCTATCCATGCGAATTTTCACCGCGCCGGACCGGGGTCGCGGCAGGCCCCGCCGGTCAGCGCACGCCACACCCGGTCGCGGGCGAGCGGCAGCCGGGTGAAGCGCACCCCGGTGGCGTCGCGCAGCGCGTTGGCCAGCGCCGGCGCGACCGGGTTGAAGGGGCTCTCGCTCATGGACTTCGCGCCCACCGGGCCGACGGCGTCGGCGGTCGGCGCGAAGTGCACCTCGGTCCTGGGCACGTCGGCGAAGGCGGGCAGCCGGTACTCGCGGAACGCGGCGGTGCACACCGCGCCGCGCCCGTCCAGCCGTACTTCCTCCAGGAGCGCCGACCCCAGCGCCTGCGCCACCCCGCCCTCGACCTGGCCGCGGCACTGCATGGGATTGATCACAGTGCCCGCGTCCGCCGCGTGCACGCTGCGCAGGACGCGGATCTCCCCGGTGCCCGGGTCGACGGCGACGCGGAACCAGTGCGCGTTGAAGGCGACGGAGCGCGGCGAACCGCCGAAGTGCCCGTCGGCGGCCGGCGGCCCGCCACCCGCCTCCGTACACGCCGCCTCGTACAGCTCCGGCAACGTCACGCGCGCGGCGCTCCCCTTCGCCACCACGGCGTCCGCCGTCAGCACGCACTCCGTACGGCCGACCCCCAAGTGGCGGGCGCCGCGGTCCCTGATCCGGCCGGCGAGGGCCCGCGCGGCGCGCAGCACGGCCCGGCCCGCCACCACGGTCCCGGTCGAGCTGTACGTGCCGGTGTCGTGCCCGACCGCGTCGGTGTCGGCCTGCCGCACGGCGATGCGCGCGGCGGTGGTGTTCAGTTCGTCGGCGGCGAGCTGCCGGTGCACGGTCGTGGACCCGTTGCCGGATTCGGCCGTGCCGACGGCCAGTTCGTACGTGCCGTCGGCGGCCAGCGCCAGCCGGGCGTCGGCGAAGTGCCCGCCGGGCCCGCCGGTGGCGATCAGGGACAGCGCGCTGCCCTCGCCCACCAGCCAGCCTTCCGGAACGTCCGGTTCCGCCGCCACGGACGCGGTCGCGTTCCGCAGCACCTCCAGGCACGCGTCCAGCCCGTAACTGCCCAGGCGCAGGTCGGCGTCCTCCCCGACGAGCGTCACCACGTCGTCCCCGGGCCGCACGGCATTGCGCTCCCGCAGCGCGAGCGGATCGACGCCCAGCCGCCGCGCCAGTTCGTCGAGGGCGCTCTCCACCGCGAAGACGACCTGGCCGAGCCCGTACCCACGGAAGGCGCCGGCCGGGACGGTGTGGGTGTAGGCGGCGTATCCGTCCACCTTCTTGGCCGGGCAGCGGTAGAGCGCCAGGGCCTCGCCGCACCCGCGCAGCAGCACGGCCCTGGCGTGATTGCCGTACGCCCCGGTGTCGGACACCACGTGCAGCCGGAGCGCGGTGAGCGTGCCGTCCCGGCGCGCCCCCGCCTTGATCCGCACGGTGAACGGGTGCCGGGTGGTGGCGCCGTGGAACTGCTCGGCCCGGGTGAACTCCAGCTTGACCGGCCGCCCGGTGCGCAGCGCCGCCAGCGCCACGACATCCTCGACGAGCATCTCCTGCTTGCCGCCGAACGCGCCACCGACCCTGCCCGCGACGACCCGCACCGCTTCGGGCGGCAGGTCCAGCAGCGCGCAGAGGGAACGCCGGACGAGGAACGGCACCTGCGTACTGGTCCGCACGACCAGCCGCCGCCCGGCCGCCCCGCCGCCTTCCTCCGGCGGCTCGAACCAGGCGATCGCGCCGTGCGTCTCCAGAGCGGCATGCTGCGCCCGCTGCGTACGAAAGGTTTCCTCGTACACCTCGTCGGCCGCGGCGAAGCCGTCCTCCACATCACCGCACTCCCCGTGCACCTCGCCCGCCACATTGGCATCCGGACGGGCGATCCGGGCCCACTCCCCCTTGTCGTGTACGACCGGCGCGCCCGGCTGCATCGCCTCCTCGGGGTCGAGGACCGCGGGCAGCACGTCGTACGTCACCATGACGCGGCGGCAACCCTCCTCCGCCGCCGCCTCGCTGTCCGCCAGCACCGCCGCCACCCGCTGGCCGACGTGGCGCACCGTGTCGTCCAGGAGCCGCGTGTCGTACGGGTCCTCCTCCGGGTGCTCGTGCTGGGCGGTGGAATAGTGCCTGGCGGGCGCGTCGTGGTGGGTGAGGACGGTGTGCACGCCAGGCACGCGCAGCGCGGCACTGCTGTCGATGGCGGTGATACGGGCGTGGGCGTACGGCGAGCGGACCAGCTTCATGTGCAGCAGCCCGGGGAGGCCGGCACCGGGGCCGAGATCGAAGGTGAAGCGGGCCGCTCCGGTGACCACGTCCGCACCGCCGGGCGCGGGCAGATTGCGGCCGACGCCGCAGCCCGGCGCGGGGGCCTCGATGTGCCGGACACCCCGTACGGCGTCCTCGACGGCCCGGTAACCGGTGCAGCGGCACAGGTTCCCCTTGAAGGCGCGCGGCAGATCGGCGAGCAGGTCCGCGTCGAGCGCCGTGGTCGTCATCAGGAACCCGGCGGTGCAGAAACCGCACTGGAATCCCTGCGCCTCGAGGAACGCACGCTGAACAGGGTGGAGTTCACCGCCACGCTCTCCACCGGCCAGCCCCTCGACGGTGGTGACCGCCCGCCCGCCGGCCCGCACGGCCGGATACACGCAGCTGTGCACCGGCTCGCCGTCCACGTGCACCGTGCACGCCCCGCAGTCCCCGGCGTCGCACCCCTTCTTCACCCCGGACCAGCCGCGGTCGCGCAGATACGTGCGCAGACACTGGCCGGGCCGCGGTTCGGCGCCGGTGGCGGTGCCGTTGACCACGGTACGGAAGGGGGACGCGGACGGAGGCCGCGGCCGTACGCGCGGAGGCGACACGGGAACCGTCCCCTCTGCCGGCACTCCGGGACCGGCGTCCCGCAGCTCCCGCCGGATCTCCTCCCCCAGCCGGTACGTCATGTGGCGCCGCCACTCCGGCAGCCCGTGCACGTCGTCGAACCAGCCGCCGTCCGGCACGGCCCGCCCGAGCGCCGCCCGCAGTGCGCCGGCGTCCGGCGGCGACGCGAACCGCAGCCGTACCGGCCGCACGGTGGCGGCGGTGACCGTCAGCGTCAGCGCCCCGTCCACCGGGTCCAGCGTCCCGACCAGCAGCGCGGCCGAACGCCCGAGCCCGGACAGCGACACCTGCCGGAACGCCGTACGGCGCCCCAGCGCACGGGCCGGCAGTGTGACCGAGCGCAGCAACTCGCCCTCAGCCAGGACGGTGCGGCCCGCGCCGGTGACGAAGTCCGCCACCGGCAGGCGCCGGACCGTACCGTCCTGGGCCAGCAGCGCACACACGCCGTCCAGCGCCACCGTGAGGGAGATCATCGGCCCGGCGGGCAGCGCCAGGCACAGATTCCCCCCGACGGTGGCCGTGTTCCAGATCTTGAACGAAGCCAGGAAGGCGCGGCAGCACTGCTCGAACAGCGGGCCCGCCGGCCGGTCGGTGCCCCGGCCGAACCGGGCCACCTCAGCGACCGTGCACGTCGCCGCGATCTCCAGCGCGCCGTCCGGCAGCCACCGCAGCGGCTCCCAGCCCGTCCGGCCCAGGTCCAGCAGGCGGTGCAGCCGGGGCTGCGGTTCGGAGAAGAGGTACGTGCCGCCGCCGAGCCAGGCGTCACCCGGCCGCCACTCAGGGCGCTCCCCGGCGTCCACGACCTCCCGCACCGTGTTCAGGTCCATGGGGTCGAGTGAAGCAAGCGCAGCCTGCGCCCGGCCGGTGCAACGCACGGGAACCGGCCCCGCTTCCCCCCGTTCCCCCCGCCGCCCCACCCGCCCCTCACCCCGCACCAGCGCGACTACACACTTGTTCCCCTCGCATTTACTATGCGATTCCGCGCTCTCACCTGGTGAGTGCGTACCGCCCAGCCCCGGGCCGGTGCCCGGACGGTACGAGGAGCACGCCCCATGCCGCACACCGTTTCGCCCGCGACCGGCGAGGGCTCCGCGCCCGTCACCCTCGAACGGCTGCTGGCCGCCGTGCCCGCCGAGGTGCGCGCCGTCTTCTGGGCCCGCACCCTCCGCCCGCTCCTCCCCGGCCAGGACACCACCGGCGGCACCTTGCTGCGCACCCTGGAGACCTTCCTGGCGCACGACGCCTCGTGGTCCCGTACCGCCGCCGCCCTGCACCTGCACGTCAACACCGTCCGCTACCGCATCCAGCGCATAGAGCGCCTCACCGGCCGCGACCTCACGCGCCTGAGCCACCGCCTCGACCTGCACGCCGCCCTGCTGTGCCGCGCCGGGACGGCGGACGACACGGGACGCTGACCGCCGCACGTACGGGCAACCGGAAGCGTGAGTGGCAAAGCGGACGCGGCCGCACGGGGGCGGCAAAAGCGCCGCATCGCGCACGGCGAGGCGCGCGCGGCCCGGCGGGAAGTCACGGCTGTCCGGCCGCAACACGCCCCTCGGCCCGCCCCACGGCGGCACACGCTCCCCGCCGGTACGGCCGCCCGCCGGACAACCCGGCGCTGTCAAGCGGAACTTGGCGCCGCGCACATCCGCCCGGATCCGTACCCGGCGCCCCACGGCCCCCCTTCCCGGAGCGGAATCCCCGGGTAGCTTTCCTGCCGCACGAATCCGTGGCACCCGCCACCAGCCGACTCGACAGAGGAAGGCACGGACATGGCCAACGTTCCTGTAGAGCCGGGGGTATACCTCCTCGGCGCGCACATCGGATTCCGCACCGTCCTGACGCCCGCCGGGCACTCCATCGACAAGGGCGTTCCCGTCATCACCCAGCCCGAGATGCAGCCCCCGCTGCACCAGGCCATCATCATTCAGCCCGCAGGCCAGGACAGCTACTACCTGAGCCTGTACGTCAGGCCCCAGGTCAAGATCGTGTACTCCGACGACAAGGTGTTCGCCAACGCCACCTCGCCGGTCCCGTGGACCTTCGACCCGTCCATCCAGGGCCTGAACATCGTCTCCGACAAGGGCCTCGCCATCCGGGCCGACTACCCCGGCGCGCAGCTCCGGCTGACCCAGCCCGAGGACGTCCCCCAGGACACCTGGTCCCTGCAACTCCTGCACCTGCCGATCCCGCCCGAGGCGTAAGCACGCCGGACGGTGAGAGGTGCCCGGCGCCGGACGACAGCGCCGGGCACCGGGGAACGCCCTAGTCTCGACCGCATGGTGTTCGATTCCGTTCATTTCGATCTCCAGCCCTACGCCGGATTCGACATGGACCGCTACGTCCGGCGGACGCACTGCAGCTGGCAGGACGCCAGCTGGCAGTCGCTGCTCGTGCAACGCTTCCACCACGTACCGGCGGTCGAGGACATGGAGTTGCCGGCCGCGGCCGACCTGCACCTGGTCCTGCCCGTAGGGGGCCGGGCCGAGATGGAGACACGGACCGGCGGCCGGTGGCACCGCCACGTCTGGGCGCCGGACCGCCTCGAACTGGGCGTTCCCGACCGGCCCGCCCTCCGCCGCTACCGCGGGGACGGGCCGTTGCGCAGCGTGCAGGTCCACATCCCGCGCGGCACCGTCGAACGGACCGCCGCGCAGCTGGGCGGCCCCGCGGTGGACTACGAAAGCATGGCGGCCTCCGTAGCCGCCGGGGACCCGCTGCTCGTGGAGGCGGTACGCGCCGTCGGCTCGGCACAGGAGACGGGAGATCTGTACGCCGAGACCTCGGCCGCCTTCCTGGCCGTCCACCTGCTCACCCGTCACTCCCGGGCCCCGGAGCAGCGCGCCCCCGTACGGGAGGACGCGCGCGTCCGGGCGGCGATCGCCCTGATGCGCGACCGGCTGGCCGAACCGCTCACACTGGCCGAGATCGCGGACGCCGTGCACCTGAGCGTCTTCCACCTCGTCCGCGTCTTCCGCCGGGCCACCGGGGAAACGCCCCACCGGTACCTCGTCCGCCTGCGCATCGAAGAGGCGGAACGCCTGCTGCTGACCACCGACTTCACCGTCGCCCGGATCGCGCCGCTCTGCGGGTTCGCCGACCCCGCCGCCCTGTCGAAGGCGTTCCTGCGGCACACCGGCGCCCGCCCCTCTGCATACCGCAATTCCTGACCGCGGCGCGGCAATCGCGGACATGGGCTCGCGCGGTGGCCGTACCTAGGGTTTCGCTCATGTCCGAAAACACGGCGACACGGCCTGGAAAAATACGCATCGAGCCCTACCCCGTCCGCATCCCCGACCGCGAACTGACGCTCCTGCGGGCCCGCCTCGACGAGGTGCGGCTCCCCGAGCCCGAAACGGTCCCGGACGCGACCCAAGGCATCGGACTCGACCGGCTGAGGGAGCTGCTCACCACCTGGCGGCAGCACGACTGGCGCGCCACGGAGGCCCGTTGGAACGCGATACCGCACTACCGCGCCCGCCTCGACGGCCTGGACATCGCCTTCTGGCACGTGCGCTCACCCGAGCCCACGGCACTCCCCCTGGTGCTGACCCACGGCTGGCCGGGCTCCGTACTCGAATTCGAGAACGTCCTCGGGCCGCTCACCGACCCCGTCGCGCACGGCGGTTCCGCCACCGACGCCTTCCACGTGGTCGTACCCGCGCTGCCGGGCTTCGGGTTCAGCGAGCGGCCACGCGAGCGCGGCTGGCAGCCCGCCCGCACGGCGCGGGCGTGGGCCGGGTTGCTGACCGCGCTCGGCTACGAGCGGTTCGGCGCGCACGGCGGGGACTGGGGCGCGTACGTCAGCACCGAACTGGCGCGCCAGGTGCCCGAACGGGTCGCCGGCCTGCACCTGACGATGCCGCTCGCCTCTCCCCTGCCGGAGGACCGGAACACGCGGGACCCGGCGGAACAGCGCATGCTGGAGCGGCGCGACGCCCACCTCGCGGACGGCTACGGCTTCGGGATGATCATGGCGACGCGCCCGCAGACGCTCGGCTACTCCCTGCTCGACTCCCCCGCCGGCCTGGCGGCCTGGCTCGGCGAGAAGTTCGCCGCCTACGCCGACACCCGGCCGGAGGCCGGAGGCGGAGTGAGCATGACGCAGCAAGTGGAGAACATCGCCCTGTACTGGCTGACCGGGACCGGCGCCTCCAGCGCCCGCTGGTACTGGGAGGCCATGCGGTGGGTGCCCCGCAGCGCCGAAGAGGAGAACGCGCAACCGGTGACGACGCCCACCGCCTGCACGCTGTTCCCCGCCGAACCGTGGCCGACCGCCCGGCGCTGGGCCGAGCGCCGCTACCAGGACCTCCGCTCGTGGCACGAGACGGACCGCGGCGGCCACTTCCCCGGCCTGGAACAGCCGGACCTGCTGGTCGCCGAGATCCGGGCCGCGTTCCGACACGCGCGTAACGCAACGGGCGGCCGAGGGCGTTAGCCGGCCGTTAGCCGCACGCCAGCGGCTCCGGACAGAGTGAGTGACGTACCGAGGAGACCACACCACCAACCGCCCCGGGGGACCCGAAATGAACTCCGCCAGCACCCGCACCGCCCGCCGCCGTACCCTCCGCGTCGCCGCCGCGGCCCTGACCGCGATCGCCAGCCTCACCCTGACGGCCTGCTCCGGCTCGGACACCGCCGGCGGCACCAAGACCGCGGGCCAGACGGACCCGGGTACGGCCGCCACGGAGTCCGGCGGCGCCGGCTCCTCCGACGGCGCGCAGGGCTCCGAGCCCCAGACGGGCTCCGGCGCGAAGACCGACGGCAAGGGAGACGGCAAGGGCGACGGCAAGACGGGAGCGGCGGGCAAGCAGTCCGGCAGCGCGAACGCCGGGAACGGCGGCAAGGCCGGAAGCGGCGGTGGCAAGGCGGGCTCGGGCAACCAGCGCTGCCACACCACCGACCTCAAGGCCGCCTTCGCCACCGGCGAGGACGCGACCCCCGACCCGAACGCGGGCGGCTCGACGACCACCAGCATCGTGCTGACCAACAAGAGCAGCCGCACCTGCAAGATCGGCGGCTTCGCCGGCGTCGACCTCAAGCCCGACGCCAACGGCCCCGTCTGGTCGCTGACCCGCTCCTCGGCCAAGCACGGCTCGATCACCCTCGCCCCCGGCGACTCCACCGACTTCACCCTCAACCTCGGCATGGCCAAGGAGAACGCCGAAGGCTCCTGGAAGCCCGCCACCGTGGCCGTCACCCCGCCCAACGAGACCACCGCGCTCACCCTGAAGTGGCCCTGGGGCCCGCTCGTCGACCAGCGCGGCGCCACCCACCCGGCCACCTTCGTCAACCCCATCGGCTGACCGGCTCCGCACCGAACGGTTCTCCCGCCAGAGAGCCCTGTTCGCTTCCGCCGTCTCAGCCGAACCGCAGGATGCGCGGGGCGAAGGTGCCCTCGGGGCCATCGGCCCGGCCGACCGACCACACCGCCTTCGTCCCCGGCACCGGCGCCAGCCGCAGCGACCAGGACTCGCCCTCCCCGGCCACCGCCGGCTCGCTGTACTCGGTGAACGACCGGCCGTCCCAGGCGAAGAAATCCGGCCCGGGAACGATCGGCGGATAGCTGCCCGGCGGGCCCCACTTCTGCGAGCGGGCCACCGCCACCCAGCCCAGCGCGCCGGAAGCGGCGGGCGCCAGCGAGCTGACCGAGCCGAAGTTGGTGGGTACGGTCACCCGGCTCCACGCCTGCCCGTCCCAGCGGACCAGCAGCGGCGGAATCGGCCGGCCCGGCGGGCCGCCGACGAACCCGGCCGTGCCACCCGCCCACACCTCCGTCGGCGAGACCGCCAGCACGCTGCCCACGGCCGCTCGCGGGAACCCGTCCACGATCGTCTGCTGCCACGCCTGCCCGTTCCAGTGCGACACGGCCGCTCCCGCGTTGGTGGCGCCCGCGGCCCAGACGTCGTCGGCCGCCAGGATGTGCAGCCCGTACACGGCCCCCGGTGGCACCGGCACGTCCCGCCAGTCGCGCCCATCCCTGCGCAGCAGCACCTGCGCGCCGTCCCGCGACCCGATCAGCCAGGTCTCACCGCCACCGGTGACGACCTTGGTCAGCACCACACCGCGCGGCGCGGGGCTCTCGCGCCAGGCAGCGCCGTCGTGGCGGAGCAGCCGGGCGCCGCCCGCCGAGTCACGCCCGACCGCCCAGACCGCGGCCGGCGAGGTCGCGGCGATGGACAGCAGCTCGCCCTGCCAGCCGGCCCCGGGCAGGCGTTGGCGCTGCCACGCGGTCCCGTCCCAGCGCAGCATCAGCGGGAAGCCCGGCGCCTCACGGCCGACGGCGTCTACCCCCACCGCCCACGCCCGGTCGGGCCCGAACGCCACGGCCTCGTTCAGCCCGGCTTGCGGGCGTACTTGCGCCGGAACCGGAACGTGTTGCCAGGACACGGTTTCCGCCGCGGCCGAAGACACGACGGCCATGGCCGCCATGGCAACAGCAAGAACCGCGACAAGCAGTCGACGCACCACGGTCAGCCTCCCAGCCACGTCAGCCACCCACTCACGTCAGCCTCCCAGCCACGTCAGCCACCCACTCACGTCAGCCACCCGGTCACGTCAGCCACCCAGCCACGTCAGCCACCCACTCACGTCAGCCACCCGGTCACGTCAGCCCCCTCGGCCGCTCGCTCGGCCGCTCGCCCAGTCGCTCGCTCATCAGGTTCGGCTTCGAGCCGTAGATCTCGGCGATCCCGAAGGACAGCAACGAGAACCCGGCCGTCGCCAGCGCACGCGGTTGAACGGCGATCGCGTTCGTACGCTTCGGGCCGTACGAGAAGGTGGTGTGCGAGCCGTCCACCCGCGCGTACTTCGACTGGAACGCGCGGTCGCTGCGCAACGGCAGCCACAGCGCGCCGTCCGGGCCGCGCGCCAAGGCCCCGGCGTGGGCGCCGCCCAGCGGCGGGTAAGTGGTGCGCCAGGAATGCCCGTTCCAGGTCATCACGTAGGTGCTGGTCACGCCGTCGGCGTACCGGCTGCCCCCGATCGTGACCCGACCGGACGGTTCGAACAGGATCGTGTGCACGTTGCTGTTCGCCGGCAGCGGCACCTTCGCGTCCCGCCACGCCGTACCGTCCCAGCGCAGGACGGCGGTTCCGGTGCTGGTGTCCGCCCAGGCCCAGACGTCGGTGGCGGTACGCGCGGTGATCCCCATCAGGTACAGCACACCGTCCGGAACGGACTGCGCAGTCCAGCCATCACCGTCGTAGTGCAACACCTTCACCCCGGTGTCGTCCTCACCGACCACCCACGCGGCACCCCGTACAGCGGTGAAGTCCTGGTAAATCCGCAGAGTCTGCGGCAGCGGGACAACACTCCACGATCCCACCGCCGACCGGCGCAGAATCTCCCCCGCCCCCGCACGGTTGTGGAAGATCCACACTTCCTCGCCGACGAACTGCACCTTGCCGAGCGTCCCCGACTCGCCGACACCGGGGAAGCTGGCGTCCCGACCCCATTCCGCGCCGTCCCACCGGTACAACATCGGCCGCAGCAGTCCGTCGGCGGCGTGCTCGTACCCGGTCGCCCACGCCTCGCGCGGCCCGCGGGCGGCGAGATCGGACACGGTCACCGGCGGAACCGCCGCCGGCACCGGCAACACCGACCAGCCCGGCGCCACAGCCGCAGCCGCAGCCGCAGCCGGCGACACAACCGCAACACACATAACTACAAAGCAGACAAACACCGCACGGAGACCACTCACGACACCGTTCACGACACCGTTCACGACACCGTTCACGAGACCGCTCACGAGACCCCCAGGACGCGAAGGCAGAACGCGAAGGCCGCACAGCCTATTGGCATGTACCCGCCCACGACCAGACAACCTCCGGCCAAGCCCCGCAGCCGACCGCACGAAAACACATGAAAACACGCCAGCAAACACAACCAAAAGCACAACCAAAAACACAACAGAAAACCCACAAAGGAAACGATTCACCGCAGCGATCACGACCCTCTACGTGAATTCTCCCTCCGCGGCGGGTAACAGATTGGCGAGATTAAATAAAATCCCAGAATCACAGGAGGTCCACTCATGGCCGGTCCTTTTCGCCTGGCTCCGCAGGAGGTGCAGGCACACATCCCCACCTGGGCCTTCGGCAGGCAGACCAAGGTGATCGTCGACTGCAAGGCCGACGGAAACTTCGAGATGACAGCCGGCGGTTCCGCCACCGAGGTCAACGCGCTCAGGGTGGGGCGAAATGAGTTCGAGCGCTCGTTCGGCGGCGTCGAACTGGCTGTCAAAAACCTGACCCTCGAAGACATCACTGTGACGACAGAATAGGCGCCAGCCATGCCTTGGACGTTCGACAAAAGTCGCATGGAAGTCGTCGGCCAGCTCACTAATTCCGAACAAGAAAAGTTCGACATCTTCCAGAACGCGATCCAGAGCGAGGGTCTCCACCCCGCCCAGGCGGCCGCGAGGGCCGGAGACACCAACTACAAGAGGCTGCAGGGCGATCAGTTCCAGATCCGCCTGAGCCAGGGCTCGCGCGCCACCTTCCTGGTCCTGGACGACGGAGGAGGCAACGGAAGAGTCGAAATGCTACAACTGGCCGGCCATACGTAAGCGGGTGCAAGCGAGCTTAAGCGGGCGTAAACCGACGTAAACCGATGTGAGCCAACGTAAGCCGGTGTAAGCCGGTGTAAGCCGGTGTGAGCCGGTGTGAGCCGACCGCGGGAGCCGAGCCCGCCGCGGCGGAGCAGCCGATGCCGATGGCGGCTCCGCCGCAGCGCGCGGTCACTGGTGGGCGCTGATCACACCGCCGCTGCTGAGCACGATGTACACGCCGTTGGCGTCGAGCCCGGCGTCGTGCCCGTTCGTCTCGACCGTGCCGTACACCGCGCCCTCCCGGCCGAGGATCTGCGCGCGGTACCGCAGTTCGCCAAGCTTCGTGACCTTCGCCGTCCACCCGCCCGCGAGCTTGAACGTACCCGGCCCCTGGTGCCCGCCACCCATCCAGGAGTGGACCTCGCCGCCCATCGTGAGCACGACGAACATGTCGTTGGCGTCGAGCCCGGCGTCACGCTGGTTCGCCTCGAACGTGGCCAGTACCGAACCCTTGTTGACGATCTTGGCGCGGTAGTGCAGATCACCGAGCTTGTAGACCTCGGCCTTGCTGCCGTCCGGAAGCGGCTGCGTACGGACCGGCGACGCCCCCTTGGCCGTACCGGCATGCGACCCGCCCGACTGCTTACCCGCAGCGCCCGCCTTGGCATCGGCCTTGGCCGCGGGGCCCGCCTGGGGCTCGGCGCCCTGCTCCCCGGCGGAGGCCACACGCGTATCCGTCTGGGCCGCGGCCTTCGTACCGCCGGCGGCGTCCGACCCGGAGCAGGCCGTCAGCGTCAGGCCGGCAGCAGCGACCAGGGCCGCGGCGGCGACCCGAAGGGTACGGCGACGGGTGGTGCGAACAGTGACGCTGGAGCTCATTTCGGTTCCCCCTGGAACAGTCGGTGGCGATGTCTCCTCGGTACGCCACCCACCCTGCCCACCCCCCTTATCGCCAGCCTGCCGCCCCACTAACACCCGACTAACGCCCTCCGCCGGGAGACACACCTTCGCACCCGATGCCGCCGCGCATGCTGCACCTCACTTCGCGCGGACACACCACCAAGGCGGCGAACGAACATGGAGAACACCACCCACCCACCGGGCCGAAGACCCTGGACAGCGCGTCGTACGCGTGCTGGGCGGGCTGGTGGTGGGCGGAGCAGGCGGGGCCGTAATGGCGCCAAAGGTCCGATAGGCGGCACCCTGTGGTCAGGACATTTCGCTGAGCCTCGCCGACACCGCCGAGCAAGATTCTGCGGCGCGAAACCGGCTCCGGACCGCCCAATCACACAGCCCACACGCGCAGCGGACCGCACCACACCTCGCCTCGCCCCCCAAGCCTTCAGCCCCTTTCGCCTCCCCCTCGCAAGAGGCCGAGGACGTCAAAGACGCAAGTCCACCGCATGCAGGTAGTAGCGTGATCAGGTCACTAACCTTCCGCCTCGAACGCCCTCAGTAGGACGAGATGTCGGAGTTCTCGAAAGTGAGCAAGAAACCCCGCCCCACCAGATGAATCTGCTGGTCGCGACCTGTAGTCCCCGCGCGTGCGGGGGTGGTCCCCGCTTCTCCACCAGCTAAGGAGCCCGCACGGTGTAGTCCCCGCGCGTGCGGGGGTGGTCCCGGACGGCCGCCATGGGCGTATTCGACCCGCAGGTAGTCCCCGCGCGTGCGGGGGTGGTCCCGTCACGCAAAGCCCCATCGGGCGCTTCGTGCCGTGGTCCCCGCGCGTGCGGGGGTGGTCCAGCGACAGCGGTCCTTCGACGACCTGCTGGAAGGTGGTCCCCGCGCGTGCGGGGGTGGTCCCATTGCGCCCGGACACCGCTCGATCGCCCGATGGTGGTCCCCGCGCGTGCGGGAGTGGTCCCTCCGAGAAACCGAGCTGGTGAGAGGGACTGGGGTGGTCCCCGCGGGTGCGGGGCTGATCCCTACCAGGTGCTCCCGCGCCCCCTCATGCAGTCGTGGTCCCCGCGCGTGCGGGGCTGATCCCGGCGCTTTGCGGGCCACCTACCGCCGCGGCGCTCCCCGCACACGCAGAGGTGAACCGTTTCCGACTTACGTGGAGCGGCTCTGAGGCGCATTCTCTGCGCGAGCAGGGGTGGACCGTTCAGGTCAGGAGACGGGCAGCTGTCTGCCGGAGTTGCTGTGCTTCGCTCACTCCCGCAAAGCGCCGCAGCCGTACGCGCATGTCGTGCAGCGCGGCCTGGACCTTGACTGAGCGGATGCCGTCAGCGCAGTCAATGAACGTGCTCCAGGAGGCGAGGGCTCCGTCGAGGTTGCCTCGGCGTAGGCGTACGCCGGCGAGGTCGGCGTGGACGATGGCGCGGGTGCGGCGGCGGTCGAGGCCGTGGATCTCGAGGGCGAGGTGGAGGTGTTCTTCGGCGGCGGGCAGGTCGCCGAGGCGGGAGAGGATCATGCCGGATTCGTGGGCCCAGCGGCCGGGTGAGTAGTGGGCCGCCCAGGAGTCGCCGGGGGTGGCGGCGGCCGGGCGGCCGATGGCTGTTTCGGAGGCGGCGAGGTGTTTGGTGGCCAGGTGCCGGTCGTCGTCCTGGGCTGCGGCGGTGGCGAGGGTGGCTTCGTAGTAGGCGATGGCGCGGGCGTTGTCGAGGTTTTTGCCGTGTTCGACGCAGGCTTCGCCGAGCTGGACGGCTTCGGCCTTGAAGCCGAGGTCGACGCACTGGACGGCCAGGCCGCGCAGGGCGGTGGCCGACAGTTCGGGGTCGCCGGCTTCGGCGGCGAGGCGGAAGGCGTGTGCGTAGTAGCCCTGGGCCAGGCCCCGCAGTTCGGGGGTGCTGCCTTCGTCTTGGGCCATCCATCCGGCCAGGTGCATGAGCTGGGATGCGGCGGCGAACAGGGCACGGCCGGTGGCTTCGGTGTAGGAGCCGTTGAGCCAGGGGGCGACGTCGTCGGTGAGGTAGCGCACGGCGAGGTGGCGGGCGTGGCCGCCGCCGAGTTCGGCGGCGGAGTCGCCGAGCGAGATGACCATGCGCTGGACGGCGGCGACCTCGCCCTTACCGACGTGTACCGCGCCGGCGGGCGGGTTCTTGGTGCGGCGGGTGATGTTGTCCGGGTCGGGCAGGCCGAGGGCGGCGAGGACGTATCCGCTGGACGCGGTGACGAAGTTCCGGCGGTCCACGTCGCTCCTTCCCAACTCCAGGGCTGAGGCCACGGTATCGGGGCCGGCGCCCGTTGGGGGTTGTGTGTCCGGCACGTCGATCGCGTGAACATCCAGATCTAACACTTGGGCGAGGTAGGGCCACCAGTATGCGGGGGTGCGCTCCCCCGTGAGCCAGCGGCGCGCGTACTGGCGCTCGACCCGCCCCGAGTCGCCGCTCTCGGCCTGGCCTGCAGCGCGGGCCAGGTCGGTCGGTCCCCACCCGCGCTCGGCGCACGCGTTCCGGATGAGCTGCGCGATGACCTGGTTCTTCGGCATCGGAGCCCCTTCCTGACCTACGCGGGCCTACGCGGGACTACGCCCGGGCCCCTCCTCCGGCGGTCTACCCGCCTCTTGACTGAACTGCACGTCCAGTGCCGACGTCGCGCCGCCGCGTGCCACAGCTGCGGCGGTCGGCCGAGTCCACTTCCGGTGAAGGAGATGTCCGTGACGACCACTCCCGGCCCCCCAAGTGACCGCGCGGCGGCCGTCAGCGGTGGCGTTGGAGTCTCCGTTGTTCCAGAGCGGTCGGCGGGGGCGGTCTCGCACGTCGTCCCGGCTGCGGGTCGTGACCTGTCCTACCGCCACGACCGGGGTGAGATCGAGCTTCCGGTCACGGTGCACTTCTGCGACGGCAGCACCGCGCAGACCGCTCTGCTTCTGGATCCGGGTCAAGTCGAGCTGTTCGCGCTCCAGGCCGAGCAGGCCATCGGCCGGCGCGCCGCCGCCAAGCGGGCGGAACTGCTGTCCGGTGGCTGAGGCACAGCCGCACGCATTCGACCGAGGAGGAACCGTGCTCGCCAGCTTCGACCTCAGGACCCAGCTCGCCGACCGTACCGTTTTGGTGACCGGCGGGGCCGGGCTGATCGGCAGCCGCATCACCGGCCTGCTGCGCGCCCTGGGCGCCCGCCCGCTGTCCCTGTGCACCCTCGACGCCTACCCCCGCCCCGTCTACCGCGACCTCTTCGGTATCGATCCGGCCAGCCCCGACGTGATCACTGGGGACGTACAGGACGCCGAACTGGTGCGGCATCTGGTGCGCCGCTCGGACTACATCGTCCACGCCGCTGCCTTGGCCGACGTGGCCGCCTGCACCCGCGAGCCGATGGCGGCGCTGCGCACCAACATCACCGGCACCCAGGTCCTGCTGGACGCGGCGGCCGCCGGCGACCGCATCCGCC
Organism: Streptomyces sp. NPDC017056; assembly: GCF_044332485.1. NCBI lineage: Bacteria > Bacillati > Actinomycetota > Actinomycetes > Kitasatosporales > Streptomycetaceae > Streptomyces > Streptomyces sp. NPDC017056. The sequence continues at coordinate 491,024 of NZ_JBIRPD010000001.1, forward strand.
GCTTCGTGCTCACGTCCTCGGCCAGCGTCTACGGCAACGGCAGCCCCGACGACTGGTCCTCCCCCTGCCCCGAGCTGCGCACCGTGCGCGAACTCCTCGAAGCCGTCTACGGTCGTACCCCGCCGCGCTTCCACGAGCAGGCGCCGCTGCGCCCGCTGTCGGTGTACGCCAACACCAAGGCGTGGGCGGAGACCCAGACCGACCTCGTGCTGCGCCCGGCCGGAGTGTCGTACGCGGTGGTGCGGTACTTCAGCATTTACGGCGAGCCGCAGGTGGTGAAGCCCGGCAGCCACTCATGGGTGGTGGCCCACTTCACCGCCCGGGCCGCCCGCGGCCTGCCGCTGCACCTCAACGGCGGAGGCCACCAGATCCGCGACCTGACCCACGTCGACGACGCGGCGACCGCCACCGTCCGGGCCCTGGTCGCTCCACGCGCGCACCAGGAGACGGTCAACGTCGGCACCGGCATCCCCACCAGCGTGCGGAAAGTAGCCGAGCTGGTGCGCGAGCACTACCCGGCCACCACCTTCCTGGAAACGCCCATGCCACCCGGCGACCCGCTCGGCGGCTACGCCAGCACCCACCGGATGACCAACGTCCTGGAGTGGCGCCCGACCGTATCGCTCGCCGACGGCGTACAGCGGTACGCACGGTGGCTGGGCACGCATCCCCAGGCCGTGCCCGAGCAGTGGCCGAGCCCGGACGACCACCCGGTGGGAGCCTAGATGACCGGCGGACGCCCGAGGCGGGTCATGCGCCACACTGTGCGCCATCGCATCGGCCGCCGGGGTGGGCAGGGAGTGCGCACGCCTTCGGCGAACCCGCCGAACCACGCTCGCAGACCGCCCAGCGACCGGGTCCGCGCCAGCGTCAGCCCCGTCCACACCCCCAGGTAGGCGGGGACGAGGAGGGCGGGCAGGTGGCGTTTGGCCAGCCAGACCCGGTTGCGGGCCACCATCCGGTAGAAGACCGCGTGCCGGGTCGGTGAGGTCCGCGGATGCTGGAGCACCAGCTGCGGCTCGTAGACGATGCGCCAGCCGGCATCCAGCGCCCGCCACGCCAGATCCGTCTCCTCATGGGCGAAAAAGAACGCCTCCGGCCAGCCCCCGATCTCCTCCAGCATCCGCATCGACAGGCTGTGCCCACCCCCGAGGAAGGTGGTGACCTCCCCGCCGCGCAGCGGATCCCCCGCCCGCAGCCGCGGGACGTGGCGGCGCTGGGTGAAGCCGGTCTCGTCCGCGATCCGGAAACTGACGATCCCCAGCCGCTCGTCCGCCGCGTGCAGCTCGGCGATGTGGGCGAAGACGTCCGCGGCGATCAGCAGCCCGTCGTCGTCCAGGTCGACCAGCACATCCACATCGCCGAACTCGCGCAGCGTGCGCAGCGCGACGTTACGTCCGCCGGAGACGCCCAGGTTCTCGTCCAGCTCCACGCCGGTCACCCACTCCGGCAGCTCCGGCAGCGGCGCGCCGTTGGCGACGACCACCACCCGCTGCGCGGCCGTGTCCTGCTTGGCGACCGAGTCGAGCAGCGCCCGCAGCTCAGCCGGGCGGTTGCCCATGGTCAAGACGGCGACGCCGATACGGGGGTGACGCATCGATGTACTCCGTTCTGCTGGCCGGTTGCCCGCGATGCTAACCGGCCCCACCCGACACCAGCTTCGCCTCACTGATGGAGGACTGATGCCTCAGCTCATCCTCGGCGACTACCTCAGCGCGCCGCACACCGGCCACCTCGGCCGCGAACCCTACGGAGAACTGGAGAAGGCCGACCTGGCGGAGTTCCTCCGGCACTGGTCTGGCCTGCACCGCCAGGCCCTGACCGACGTGCGCGACCGCATCCACCCCACCGCGCAGATTCACCCGTCCGCGATCATCGGCGACGACGTCATCATCGGCCCGTACGTGCGGGTGTACGAGTTCTCCACCGTCCGCGACGCCAGCGTGCTGTGCGCGGGCGCCCAGGTGGGCTTCAACTGCGAGGTCACCCGCTGCTTCCTCGGCGAACGCGCCGTCCTAGGCCACCGCATCGGCATCAACCGCACCCTCGTCGGCGCGGACGCCCACCTCTCCGCCACCCTCACCATCGCCGCCATCAGCCTGTGGAACAACGATCTGCGCCACCCCGACCGCGAAATCACCTTCCGCGTGCCGGACGGCCTCTACCGCTGCGGCACCCCACGCTTCGGCGGCATCCTCGGCGACCACTGCCAGACCGGCAACAACATCAGCCTCGGCCCCGGCATCGCCATCGGCCCCCACTGCCGCATCGCCAGTGGCGTCACCCTCGCCGGCCGCACCATCCCCGCCAACAGCATCCTCACCGCACCCCACACCACGGACGCTGCCGTCCGACGTGCCCGCCCCGCACCATCAGCCCGCCAACGACCGCACCCCTCGCCCCCTGACTGCAGTGGGTGAACCGACGTGAACAGCGAACATCCATAGATCAGCCCGCCGGCAACCGGCTCCCGCGTACGGCTCTCAGCTTCGTCCACGACGGCTGGCAGACAGCACCACGGCAAGCAGGGCCGGTGAGTTGCACCTATGCACCAACACCCTTCTCACCACCGCAAGCCCTCCTGATGCCGCGAGTCCCGAAGGGCGCTCTCCGGTCGAGCAGCGGTGAACCAGAGCTCATGGGTCAGGCCCCCTTGACCGTACCGTGCTCTCCGCTCCAACGAGGCTGGTAGCACTCACACATCACGCGATCAAAGGCTGCCGCGGTGGTCCCCGCGGGTGCGGGGGCTGTTTCCCACGCGCGCAAGAAGGCCCTGGCCGACCTCAAGTGGTCCCCAGGCGCACGAGGCAGGCCCTTAGCGGTGGCCGTGCAGCCGGGCGTGACCAGGTGCGACGATGCCAGCCGGTGTGCTGTCCAGAGACGGTGTTGAGGCAGGGGTAGGAGCTGGCGGAAGCGGTGCCGGACAGAACGTCGAGGTCCTCCTCTAGGCCTCACAAAGAGCACAGTCCGTCCGGTATGACGGTTTCTATGGAAGTGAGTAAAACCAGCACCCAGCACGGTGAATGGCTAGAACAGCTCCTGTGGTCCCCGCGCATGCGGGGCTGTTCCCGGCGGCGATCGGGGACCTCATGCCGCACCGCCGTGGTCCCCGCGCGTGCGGGGGTGATCCCGTTCTCCGCCAAAGCGAAGCGCTCGATGCCGTGTGGTCCCCGCGCGTGCGGGGGTGCCCCCCTTGCGGTACACCTCGGGCGGAGAGGTGCTGTGTGGTCCCCGCGCGTGCGGGGCTGCTCCCTGCGGCAGAAGGAACAGACCGAAGGCGCCATCATGGACCCCGCGCATGCGGGGCCATTTCCCGTTCGTGCGCCGGTAAAGTCGGACCCGGAGTGTGGTCCCCGCGTGTGCGGGGCTGACCCCTGAGAAGCGCTCGCTACCAACCCTGCTCAGTCGTGCTCCCCGCGTATGCGGGGCTGTTGTCCACCAGGTGAAGGCGTGACCGGCGGCCACAACGTGGTCCCTGCGCGTGCGGGGGTGGTCCTTGGGTGACGTCAGCGCCGTCGTTCTTCCGGTCGTGGTCCCCGCGTGTGCGGGGGGGGGTAGCTCCTCCAGTGCCAGCGCCCCGCCCCGGGCGATGACGTGGTCCCCGCGTGTGCCGGGGGCCCTCTCGCCCCGCTCGACAACGAGGGATTCACCGGGTGGTGCCCGTGTTGTACGGGGGTGGTCTCTGGTACCCGTCGCGCAGACTGCTGTACTCACCGTGAGTCCCGCGTGCGCGGGGTGGCTCGACGAGGTCGGACTTGATCGGCCTCAAGAAGTGGTCCCCGCGTGTGCGCGGAGACCACGAGTCCCGATCGCCGGCCGTCCGCTGGATGTCCGCGGCGCCTTCCCGCCGTGCCCGCGGTAACCGTGACAACCCGAAGTGCACACCAGCGAACCATGTCTCGCGCCACTTACGGACTCAACGTGGCAACACAGGCCCCCTTGAGAGCAGCCCTCCATTGGCATGACACGACCTCCGCCTCTCGTCTACAGACGAACTGAAGCAATCAGCGCATCGATGCTTGTCGTGACCACCGCGAACATCACACCAGCAACGCCATCGGAACGACGGGAAAAGCAGCAGACCTGCAAGGATGCATGCCCTCCCGGGCCACGATCAGCGTGTGGGCAACTGAGAAGCATCAGCTACAACTGGGCGCGGGAACACGCGACTTGCCCCGCAGACCCTCGCAGAATGGTAGCGTCCCCCCACTCAGCGCAGGGCTACGCTCCGAGCGCCTCAGCGCAGAAGCCGAGCCCGCTGATCCACCTCGCGGCAACGAGGTAGCCGGGCTCGGCTCGTCCCAACGGCTTGATCGACCTTCGAGACATTGAGAGGCTACGCATGAAAAGCTGTTCCACCAAGACCTCGGAACCATCTCTCACCTGGCAAGGCGTGCTCGTGGCATTCCTTGCAGCCTGCCCCGTCGCGCCTTCACCAGTCGCCCCATGGGCTTGGGGCGCAGTGGTCATCCTCATCGTGATCGTGATGTTGGTGCAGTCGTAGCTGGTCGCTTCTCCTGCCTAACCGGGGTGTGTCCGGCATCGCTTCACCGCCGCCGGGCACACCGCCCACTCGTACCCGCAGGGTGCTCGGGCCTGCCGCAGCCGACGCCCAGCCTCTTTGTTGTACCGCAGAAGGGCTTAGCTGTGCCGACGCCGCCGTTGGACACGAATTACCCGTCAATAGGTGCCGAGTTGGCGCGCTCATCTCCTGCCGCCCGTACAGCCTGGGCCAAGCATGATCGAGCGACCGATGGATGGCTCCCGCTCTGGAGGCACATGGCCGATTCCGGTGCAGTCGCCGGGAAGTTGTGGGACACGTGGCTGGCGGACAACATCAAGCGTCTGGTGTCCGAGGCGCTTCCCGATGGGGAGAGGGACGCACGGCGACTCGTCATCTTTCTCGCTAGCGCCCATGACATTGGCAAGAGCACGCCCGCTTTCGCCTGTCAGGTGGAACCTCTCGCTGATGCCATGCGCGCTGCCGGGCTCGACATGCATTCCGCCATGGAGTACGGGCAGGATCGGCGGCTGGCGCCTCACGGCCTGGCGGGCCAGTTGTTGCTGCAGGAATGGATGGCCGAGCGATTCGGAATGCCCGTCCGCACATCCGGGCAATTCGCGGTCGTGGCGGGCGGTCATCATGGGACACCCCCCGAGCATCAGCAGATACACGAACTGCAGTTGCGCCCGCACTTGTTGCGACACCCCGGGCCGAGTGAGGCCGAATGGCGCCGAATTCAGTACGAGTTGATGGACGCGTGCGCCGAAGCGGCCAACGTAATGGAGCGCCTCACCGCGTGGCGTTCGGTCCGGTTACCTCAGCCGGTCCAGGTGGTATTGACAGCTGTCGTCATTCTCGCCGACTGGGTTGCCAGCGCGCCTGAGCTCTTCCCCTACGATCCGTTGTCCTGGCAGCCAGCCGGTCCGGTCGGCGAGGCACGCCGGCTGAGGGCCGCGTGGCAGGGCCTGGATCTTCCGGGCCCCTGGACGCCGCAGGTACCGGAGCAGGCTGCGGAAGCACTGTTCGCGCAGCGGTTCGCTCTGCCCGAGGGTGCGCGCATCAGGCCCGTTCAGGAGGAAGCGGTGCGGATGGCGCGGTCGATGTCGGCGGCGGGGTTGCTGATCATCGAGGCGCCGATGGGTGAGGGTAAGACGGAGGCCGCCTTCGCCGCCGCGGAGATTCTGGCGGCGCGGACCGGGGCGGGCGGTTGCCTGGTGGCGTTGCCCACCCGGGCCACGGGGGATGCCATGTTCCCGCGTCTGCTGGCGTGGCTGGATAGGCTGCCGCTGGACGGCCCCCGGTCTGTCGTTCTGGCGCATGCCAAGGCCGCGCTCAACGACGTGTGGGCGGGCATGATGCGCAGAGAGCGGCGGGCGATTGCCGCCGTCGAGCTGGACGGGCCCGACCGGGTCGGTACGGAGCATGCTGCCGAGCGCATCGAACCCGCTGGGCTGCATGCTCATCGGTGGCTGCGTGGCCGTAAGAAGGCGCTGCTGGCCTCTTTCGCGGTGGGCACCGTTGATCAGGTGCTGTTCGCGGGGCTGAAGAGCCGGCACTTGGCGCTGCGGCATCTGGCGGTGGCGGGCAAGGTCGTCATTATTGATGAAGTCCACGCCTACGACGCGTATATGAGCCGCTATCTCGACCGTGTTTTGGAATGGCTCGCCGCCTACCGGGTGCCGGTCGTGTTGCTTTCGGCCACCTTGCCGGCGGATCGTAGGCGGGCGCTGGCCGCCGCGTACGCGGGGGCTCCGGTGGACGCAGACGGGTCGGGGCCGGAATCGGTGCCCGATGATGCCTACCCGCTGATCACCGCGGTCGCACCCGGCGCCCCGCTCCAAGTGGCGCGTCCCGCGGCGGCCTCTGGTCGCCGTACGGACGTGTCCCTGGGGCGGCTGGAGGACGATGCTGTCGTGCTGGCCGATCGCCTGGCGGAGGAGTTGGCGGACGGCGGCTGTGCGTTGGTGGTGCGCAATACCGTTGATCGGGTGCTGGAGGCGGCCGATGTGCTGCGGGAGCGGTTCGGGGACGGCGCGGTGACCGTGGCGCACTCACGGTTTTTGGCTGCCGACCGGGCCGCCAAGGACACGGAACTGCGGGAGCGGTTCGGGCCCGGCGGGGACCGGCCGGCGGGGCCGCACGTGGTGGTGGCCAGCCAGGTTGTCGAGCAGTCGCTGGATGTGGATTTCGACCTGCTGGTGACCGATCTCGCTCCCGTCGACCTGTTGTTGCAGCGTATGGGGCGTCTGCACCGTCATCCGCGTGTTCGGCCACCGCGCCTGGCGCAGGCGCAGTGTCTGGTGACCGGAGTGGCCGCTTGGTCGTCCGTACCGCCGCAGCCGGTCAAGGGCTCGACGTACATCTACGGCGAACATCTCCTGCTGCGCACGCTGGCGGCCCTGGATCCGCACCTGGAGGGTTCCCCGCTGGTGTTACCGGACCACATCAGCCCGTTGGTCCAAGAGGTGTACGGGAGCACCGAGGCCGGTCCTCCGGAGTGGGCCGGGAAACTGGCTGAGGCCCGCGCAGAACATATTCAACTCCTCGAGAAGAAACGCGAAGCGGCCGGCAACTTCCTTCTGGGGCCGGTGCGGCGGGCGGGGCGGCCGGTGATCGGCTGGCTGGAGGCCAACGCCGGGGACGCGGACGACAGCCGGGCGGGGCGTGCGCAGGTGCGCGACAGCCCGGAGAGCCTGGAGGTTCTGGTCGTCCAGCGGCTGCGGGACGGCCGACTGGTCACCGTGCCGTGGCTGGACGGCGGGCGGGGCGGTTTGGATCTGCCCACCGATTTTCTGCCGAGCCGGCGCGCCGCCGAGGCCGCCGCGGCGAGTGCGATCACGTTGCCCTGGCAGTTCTGTAAACCCTGGGTGATCGACCGGACCATCGAGGAGCTGGAGCGCTTCCGGGTGGATGCCTGGCAGGTGAAGGAATGCCCGTGGCTGGCGGGGGAGTTGTTCCTCGTTCTCGATGAGGATTGTCAGACCCGTCTGTCAGGCTTCGTTCTCAGCTACAGCAAGGACGACGGGCTGCGGGTGCTGCCCTCGACCGAACCCGCGCGCGTGCCGGGCCCGGATGAGGGAGAGGCCCCGTCTGGGGACGGAGGAGATCGTGGGCGAGCAGCGGACAGCGAGGTTACGAGCCCTATGTCGGGACCGGCGCCAGTGGCCGTACCCGAGGGGGCCTCTGGCCAGGCGGCGTCAGCCGATACTTCGAGCACGCGGAAGCGCGCAGAGGAGGCGGGCTCACTGATGTCCCGCACCGCTCAGGCCGACGCTACGGCCCCGCCGTCCTTCGACCTGGTCACCCGCCCGTGGCTGCCGGTACAGCGCCTGGACGGCAGCACCGAGGAGCTGTCACTGCACGACCTCTTCGCGCAGACCCGCGAGCTGCGTCGGCTGGTCGGGGACGTGCCCACACAGGAGCTGGCGCTGCTGCGACTGCTGCTCGCTGTGGTGCACGACGCCCTCGACGGTCCGGCAGATCTGGAGCGCTGGGAGGAGCTGTGGCAGGCCGATGATCCCTTCGCCCCGGTCCTGGACTACCTTCGCCGATACGGTGATCGCTTCGACCTTCTGCACCCCGAGCAGCCGTTCTTTCAGGTCAGTGGACTGCGTACGGAGAAGGATGAGATCGCCTCGCTGAACCGGCTGGTCGCCGACGTCCCCAACGGTGATCCGTTCTTCGCCATGCGCCGCCCGGGCGTGGACCGGCTCTCGTACGCCGAGGCATCCCGGTGGCTGGTGCACGCACACGCTTACGACACTTCCGGTATCAAGTCCGCCATGGCCGGGGACGGCCGGGCCAAGGCCGGCAAGGTCTACCCCCTGGGGGTGGGGTCGGCCGGCACCCTGGGCGGGATCTTCGCCGAGGGGGCGAACCTCCACGAGACACTGCTGTTGAACCTCATCGCCCTCGACGAGGGCATCGTCGAGATGGCGGACCACGCGGGCATGGGCGGTGAAGACCGGCCGGCGTGGCGGCGGGAGCAGCCGTTCGGTCCGGGGCCGCGCGGGACGGCCTCGGATCTCAGCCGGCCGGACGGGCTGCGGGATCTGTACACCTGGCAATCCCGCCGTATCCGGCTGCACGCCGAGGACGGCGCCATCACGGGAGTGGTCCTGGGCTATGGCGATCCGCTGGTGATGTCCGCGCCGTGGAAGCTGGAGCCCATGTCGGGATGGCGGCGCAGCCCGGCGCAGGAGAAGAAGCAGGGCCGCCCGCTGGTCTACATGCCGCAGCAGCACGATCCGAGCCGGACGGCCTGGCGGGGCCTGGGCAGCCTGCTGCGCGCCCGCCGCGCCGCCACGGACGACAGCGGGCGAGGTGTGCCTGTATCGCTGCCGTCCGGAGTGGTGCGCTGGTCTTCGATGCTCACCACCGAGGGCGTCCTCGATCCGCGGGCGCTGATCCGGTTGCGGCTCATCGGCGCCGTGTACGGCACGCAGCAGTCCGTCGTGGACGAGATCGTGGACGACTCGGTGGTCCTGCCCGCGGTGCTCCTGCACCAGGAGCACGGGGCGTTTCGTACCGCGGCGGTCGACGCCGTCGCCGACGCCGACGAAGCCGTACGCGCCCTGGGCCACCTGGCCGGGAACCTGGCGCGCGCCGCCGGGACCGACGCGGCACCCGCCACGCAGACCGCCCGCGACCTCGGCTTCGGAACGCTGGACGGCCCCTACCGGCAGTGGCTGGCCACGTTGGCCGCGTACTCCGACCCGCAGGAGGCCCGCAAGGAGTGGCAAGCCACTGTGCGCCGCCGCATCCTCCGGCTCGGCCGGGACCTGCTCAATTCCGCGGGCCCGGCCGCATCGGAGGGCCGCGTCACCGAGCTTCCCGGGTACGGCCCGACCTGGGTCAATGACGCCGTCGCGGAGACCTGGTTCCGCCGCCGGTTGAACAAGGTCCTGCCCGACGCAGTGGTGCGGCCGGGCAGTGCGCAGGCCACAGGCCCCCTCGCCTCGTCACCCGTAACCGACCCCACCGCAGCGCCGGTGCCGGCATCTGCACCCGTGCGCCGCGACGACCAGACGGAGCCCGCCTTATGACCACCGGCCCGCACCCACCCACAGACCGTCGAACGGAAAGTTCCAAGCGCACGGACCGAGGTACCTACCAACGGAGCGCCCCAGAGGTGGCCACGGCTCGCTGCATCGGACGGCTTCAGCAGCTCTACCGCCAGGACGTCCCGTCGGCGGTCGCGATCCTGGCGCGGCTGCGGCGGGCCGCCGGCCGGACCGTGCACGAGACCCCGGACATCTGGGGCATCGACGGGCTGGAGGACCTCGCACGGGTCTGGGAAAAGCTGCGGGAAGCGAACGGGACCGACCCGGCAGGCAGCGAAGCACCGCTGGAGCTGCTTGACCCGGCCCAACGCCGTACGCGTGAGATGAGCACGCGGGCCGAGGAAGACGCCGTTCATGTGGCGGTCACGTTGTGGGCGCTGCATCAGCAGTCCGTACGGGATGCGGCCATGTACGAGCCCGGCTGGAGCCTGGGACGTGCGGTTCGCGCCCTGGCCCGAGGCAGTGGGGAAGCCGGCCCCACCGCTGACGGCGAGCCGGAACCGGGCCGCAAGCAAGCCCGTTCCGCTCCTCGTCTGGATGATGAACTCAACGAGACGCTGCGCAAGCGCTTCGTCCGCATCGGCACCTCGTCCTCGTTCGACATGCTCGCCGTGCGCCTTCGCGAAGTGGTACTGCTGCTGCGCACCGCACGTATCCCGCTCGACTACGCCCGGCTTGCCGATCAGTTGTGCCGCTGGCAGAACGAGGATCTGCGGGCGAGTGTCCGCCGCACCTGGGGGCGGGAGCTGTACCTGTCCTACAGCCGGCAGGCCCCGCCGGGCGGCGAAGGCGAGGACAGCGCCGAAGACACACCACCTCCCCCCGAGACCGACGAGCCCGACCCCGGCCTCTGAGCCACCGGAGTGGAGCGCCCGATGCATCGGCGTCGCCATGCCCCTCCGGCACCAGCACCGCCACCTCCAGCACAAGGCCCACGTCTCGCCGCGGAAGCCCGTACCCGTCCCACTTACCAGCGCCAGAACGGAAGACCTCGATGAGCCGCACGATTCTCGACATCCACATCCTCCAGACCGTCCCGCCGAGCAACCTCAACCGCGACGACACTGGAACCCCCAAATCCGCGCTGTACGGCGGGGTACGGCGGGCACGGGTCTCCAGCCAGGCGTGGAAGCGGGCCACCCGCAAAGCCTTCAACGATCTGCTGCCCCCCTCGGAACTGGGCGTGCGCACCAAGAAGGTCGCCGAGGTGCTGGCTGAGCGGATCACTGCTCTTGCTCTGGCGATGGATCCGGCCCACGCCGTCGACCTGGCCGCCGAGATGCTGCGGACGGCGACCGGCTCCAAGATCGAAGTGCCCAAGCGCAAGGCGAAGGACGACCAAGCCGAGGCGCAGGAGGCGAACGGCGCGGCGCCGGAATCCTCGTACCTGATGTTCCTCAGCACTTGCCAGCTCGACGCGCTGGCCGCCCTGGCCGTCGAACTGGACACCGGCGACGGCCTCAAGAGCTTCCAGGCGGCGCTGAAGAAGAAGGAGAACAAGGCTGCGGCCCAGCAGGCGGTCGACACCCGGCACTCGGTGGACATCGCGCTGTTCGGCCGGATGGTCGCCGACTCCACCGACCTGAACGTGGAGGCCGCCACCCAGGTCGCCCACGCGATCAGCGTGCACAAGTCCGAGATCGAATCCGACTACTACACCGCGGTCGACGACAAGAACAAGGAATCCGAGATGGGCGCCGGGATGATCGGCTCCATCGACTTCAACTCCGCCACCCTCTACCGCTACGCCGCCGTCGACGTCGACGAGCTGCACCGCACCCTGGGCACCGGACTCCGCACGGACGAGGCACCGTCGACTCCCGCGCAGAAGGCGGTGGGTGCCTTCCTCGAAGGGTTCATCACCTCCCTTCCCACCGGGAAGATCAACACGTTCGGCAACCACACCTTGCCGTCCGCCGTGATCGTCAAGCTCCGCACCCGCCGCCCCGTCAGCTTCGTCGGCGCCTTCGAACAGCCGGTCTCGCAGGGCGCGAACGGCGGCTTCCTGGAGGAGGCGTGCGAGCGCCTGGGAAGCTATGTGCCGCAGCTGGAGAAGGCGTTCGGCGTGCCGGACGGCGAGCGGAGCTGGGTCCTGCGGGTGGGCGGGGAAACCCAGGCCCTCAAGGACCTGGGCACCAGTGTCACGCTGGCGGAACTGGTCAAGGACGTGGAGGCCGCCGTCGCCAGGCGTCTGGAGACCGGCGTATGAGCGTGCTGCTCCTGCGGCTCGCCGGCCCGCTGCAAGCCTGGGGCTCCGCGGCCCGCTTCGCGCGCCGCAGCACCGAAAACGCCCCGACGAAAAGCGGCGTGCTCGGCCTGCTCGCCGCGGCCCAGGGCCGCCCGCGCCAGGCGGACCTCTCCGACCTGGCCGCGCTGCGCTTCGGCGTACGCATCGACCAGCCCGGCTCCCGGCTGCGCGACTTCCACACCGCCCACCACGCCGACTCCGGCAAGGCCATGCCACTGTCCGAACGCTTCTACCTGGCCGACGCCGTCTTCGTCGCCGGACTCGAAGGCGACCCCCAGCTACTGCACCAGCTCTATGAAGCGCTGCTGTGCCCCCGCTATCTGCCCTACCTCGGCCGCCGCTCCTGCCCCCCGTCCCAGCGGCTCGACATGGGCCCGCCGCGGGACACCCCCCTGGAAGAGGCCCTGCACCGCGCCGAATGGCAGGCATCGGACTGGTACGTGCGGCAGCTCCAGCGCACAGCCGAACGCGACACCACGGCCGGGCCGGAAGTCCTGGACGTGCTCGTCGACTGCCCGCCCGGAGACGTGCCCGACTTCTCCCTGCGGGACACGCCCGTCAGCTACGACCCCCACCACCGCCGCTACGCGCTGCGCGGCATCCGCAGCACCCAGGCCACCGCCGTGCACCGCACCACGCCTCCGGCTCATGATCCGACCGCCGGACTTACCCCCCTCCCCCTCGGGACGCCGACGACCACCCCGCCTTCGAGGACCACCTGATGTACCTGACCCGCTTTCGCGTCAACACGGGCCGCACCGAGGCCCGCCGGCTGCTCGGCTCACCCCACCTGATGCACGGCGCCGTCAACATGGCCTTCCCCGACCGTCCGCCCCAGGATGGCCAGGGCCCGCGCATCCTGTGGCGCGTCGACCGCACCTCCCCGGCGGAGACCACCCTGTTCATCGTCAGCCCCACCCGCCCGGACCTGACCCACCTCGTCGAACAAGCCGGCTGGCCCACCCTGGAAACCCCCGGCTGGACCACCTTCGCCTACGGCGAGTTCCTCGACGCCCTGGCAGACGGGGACACCTGGGGCTTCCGGCTGACCGCCAACCCCGTCCACCACATCCGCCAGCCTCAGGACGCCCCAGGCGCGCGCACCAAGCGCGCCGCCCACGTCACCCCCCGCCACCAAATGCAGTGGCTGCTCCAGCGCCAGGAGAAGGCAGGCTTCGAAATAGTGCCCAAGCCCGCCGACCGCCAACTGACCGAGCACGGCGACGCCTACGAGCTGATCGTGCGCGACCAGCAGCCGCTGCAGTTCCGACGCCCCCCGGCCAAACAGGCCGGGCAGGACGTCCGCTTGACCCGGGTCACCTTCGACGGCCGGCTGCGCATCACCGATCTCGTCGCCTTCCGCCGCACCCTCACCCACGGCCTGGGCAAGTCCAAGGCGTACGGCTGCGGCCTGATGACGCTGGCCGCGGCAGGCGGCCGATGAGCACCGTCAGCCGCCGCAGCGCCTCCACCCCACGCCAGCTGGCCCGGGTCGGCGACCGGCTCTCCTTCATCTACCTGGAGCGGTGCACCGTGCACCGCGACGACAACGCCATCACCGCCACCGACACCGACGGCACCACCCACATCCCCGCCGCCACCATCGGCACCCTCCTGCTGGGCCCCGGCACCCGCATCACCCACCAGGCCATGTCCGTCCTCGGCGAATGCGGCGCCGGCGTGGTCTGGGTCGGCGAGCACGGCGTCCGCTTCTACGCCGGCGGCCGCGCCCTGACCCGCTCCTCGGCCCTGGCCGAAACCCAAGCCACTGCCTGGGCCAACCGTCGCACCCGGCTGGAGGTGGCCCGCGCCATGTACCGCCTGCGCTTCCCCGACGAAGACCCCGCAGGGCGCACCCGCCAGGACCTGCTGTCCATGGAAGGCCGCCGCCTCAAAGACTGCTACCGCCGCGAATCCGCCCGCACCGGCGTCCCCTGGATCCGCCGCGACTACCACCGCGACAACTTCGCCGCCGGCGACGCCCCCAACCAGGCCGTCACCGCCGCCGCACAATGCATGTACGGCATCGCCCACGCCGTCGTCACCGCCCTGGGCTGCTCCCCCGCCCTGGGCTTCGTGCACTCCGGCCACGAACGCTCCTTCGTCCTGGACATCGCCGACCTCTACAAGACCGACATCGCCATCCCCGCCGCCTTCGACGCCGCCGCCGACGGCCTCGACGACGTGGCCTCCCGCACCCGCCGGGCCCTGCGCAACCGCATCACCGACACCGGCCTCCTCGACCGCTGCGTCAACGACATCAAAACCCTCCTCCACCACGACGACACCTCCGACCACCAGGACCGTGTGACCCTGCAATCGGACGGCGACACCCACTTGGAAAGCGGCCGCAACTACAGCGACGAGGTGCTGTGGTGACCGTCATCATCCTCGCCAACTGCCCCGCCGGTCTGCGCGGCTTCCTCACCCGCTGGCTCCTGGAAATCTCCCCCGGCGTCTTCCTCGGCTCCCCCAGCGCCCGCATCCGCGATCTCCTGTGGGACGAAGTCCGCCAGTACTCGGACAAAGGCCGCGCCCTCCTCGTCCACCAGACCGACACCGAACAAGGCTTCACCTTCCGCACCCACCACCACGCCTGGCACCCCACCGACCACGAAGGACTCACCCTCCTGCACCGACCAGCCCCCCGAGCCACCCCACCGGAAGCAGGGCGCCCACCCCAGCCACCCAAACAAAACTGGAGCAAAGCCGCCCAACGCCGCAAATACGGCCGCCGGTGACCACCCCAGCCCTCACCCCGCTTAAACGGAGCAGCCCACTGACGCCCGAACAGATGCCCGTTATGCCGGAATCCCTGGAAGTAAGTAAAAAGCCTTACCTCGCCTGACAAACCCGCTGGTCACGACCTGTGGCCCCCGCGCGTGCGGGGCTGTTCCCTTTGGAAGCATGGGGACACGGCACCCAGGAACGTGGTCCCCGCGCGTGCGGGGCTGTTCCCCGGACCGTAAACCGGATGCTGGAGGCCGGTGGGTGGTCCCCGCGCGTGCGGGGCTGTTCCCTGGCCCGCTGTGCCGCCCCGGTAGCGCTTCCAGTGGTCCCCGCGCGTGCGGGGCTGTTCCCTTCGCCGGGTCCGCGATGACCGGGACCGCGTCGTGGTCCCCGCGCGTGCGGGGCTGTTTCCGAGGAGCGGGCGAAGGCCAACGCGGCGAAGGCGTGGTCCCCGCGCCTGCGGAGCTTTGATGGCGGCGAGAGGCGCTCGGTGCAGGTGGGGGTGAGCGAGGGGGGAAGGGATGGGGGGCCTTCTGCTGCGGCCGTGGGGGGATTGGCTACTACTTCCACCCCGGCGCCGCCCCGAAACCCCAGGTCACCAGGGCCCCGGAACCTCGGCCAGGCCGCGCGAGCCTGCGTTTGCCTTACCGCGCCGAGGCAAACGCCTCACGCAAACGACCTCTTCAACCACGTTTCCGCAGGTCACATCGTTTCTGCACAGCAGTGCAGTGGTGGGGCGGGTGGGACTCGAACCCACGGCCGACGGATTATGAGTCCGCTGCTCTAACCGGCTGAGCTACCGCCCCGAAACGGCGCGCCGCGCACATTTGTGCGCGCCGTCTGCCGCAGCATAGCCGCTCATACGATCTGTTGCGCGGGTGGGTCCCCGATGGGCCGCCATGCTCGTCCAAGAGGACTTGGATCACCGGGTGTTCGGTTCCACCGCACAGGAAAAAGGACCCCCGTGGGGGTCCTCTTCCGTCCTGCTCCCCCGACTGG
Source organism: Streptomyces sp. NPDC017056 (assembly GCF_044332485.1). Classification (NCBI taxonomy): domain Bacteria; kingdom Bacillati; phylum Actinomycetota; class Actinomycetes; order Kitasatosporales; family Streptomycetaceae; genus Streptomyces; species Streptomyces sp. NPDC017056. The sequence goes on from NZ_JBIRPD010000001.1 coordinate 506,568, forward strand.
ACTCGAACCAGTAACCCTCCGGTTAACAGCCGAATGCTCTGCCAATTGAGCTACAGGGGACCGAGCTCCCCCGACTGGACTCGAACCAGTAACCTGCCGGTTAACAGCCGGCTGCTCTGCCAATTGAGCTACAGGGGAATGCTCTGTGTGCCTCGAATGCACTCCGATCCGGGGGCTCCGGTCGGCGTGCGCTCGCTGCTGCACATACATTAGCGCAAGCAGGGGGGTGCTCCGCCAATCGGTATGCCGGCGCGGGTCCCGGATGATCTTCTGGTCCGTGGGTACGCGGGCAGCACGGACCGGCGGGCCCGTGCACGCGCACTCCTGTACGCGCACCCCTGTACGCGGGCCCTGCACAGCGCGCGAGCGAGACCGAACGAGAGGGAGAGGTGGAGCGACGATGCGCTACCGGCTGACGTTCATCACGGGACTGGCCATCGGATACGTGCTCGGTACCAAGGCGGGCCGGGAGCGGTACGAGCAGCTCCGCAAGGGTGCCCGGCGGATCGCGCAGAACCCGGCGGTCCGCAACACCGCGGAGTCCGCCGCGCTCGGCGGCCGCGAGGTGGCGGCCAAGGCGTTCGACACGGTGTCGGCGAAGGTCGGCGACCGGATGCCGGGCCCGGTGGCCGAGCGCATCCGCTCGCTGCGCGAGCAGCGCGGCGGCAATGACGACGACTGGGGTACGAGTAACACCTGAGCCGAGCTGGGAGGCATGACCCGGGCCGGGCCCCCTGTTACGCGGTCCGGCCCGGGCGCCCGCCGCGTCCCGTCCATGGGGCATCATCTGGGGGCATGGGGATAGTCGCCGGGCTGGACAGTTCGTCCGAGAGCACACGGATCGTCGTCTGCGACGCGGACACGGGTGCCGTCATCAGGCAGGGGTACGCGCCGCACCCCGCCGAAAAGGGACACGAGATCGACCCGCAGGCGTGGCTGATGTCACTCGGCGAGGCCGCGGGCAACGGGCTCCTGGAGGGCGTGCAGGCGATCGGGGTGTCCGCGCAGCAGCACGGGGTGCTGCCGCTGGACGGCGACGGCGCCCTCGTACGGGCCGCGCTGGTGGGCAACGACCGGCGGGCGCAGAGCGCGGCGGCCGACCTGGTCGACGCGCTCGGCGGGCGGGCCGCCTGGGCGCAGGCCGTCGGCGCCGTCCCGCACGCGGCCCAGCCGCTGACGAAGCTGCGCTGGCTGGCCAGGAACGAGCCGGCGAACGCGGCGCGGGTCGCCGAGGTCCTGCAGCCGCACGACTGGCTGGTGTGGCAGCTGCTGGGGCGGCCGGCGCGGCGTACGACGGACCGGGGCGGGGCCTCGGGTACGGGCTATTGGTCGGCGGCGACCGGCGCGTACCGGCCGGATCTGGTGGAGCTGGCGCTCGGGCACCAGGTGCGGCTGCCGGAGGTGCTGGGTCCTTCCGGTACGGCCGGGTTCACCCCCGAGGGGCTGCTGATCTCCGCGGGTACGGGCGAGACGATGGCCGCCGCCTTCGGGCTGGGGGTCGGCGCGGGCGACGCGGTGGTGTCGCTGGGCGCCTCGGGTTCGGTCTTCGGCATCCACCACGAGGCGCCGGCGGACTCCACCGGGACGATCACCTCGTTCGCCGACGCGACGGGCATGTTCCTGCCGGTGGTGCACGTGAGCAACGCGGTGCGGGTGCTGCGTGGCACGGCCGAGATGCTGGGCACGGATCTGGCGGGCTTGTCCGAGCTGGCGCTGAAGTCCACGCCGGGCTCGTACGGGATGGTGCTGCTGCCGTACCTGGAGGGCGAGCGGACGCCGCACCTGCCGCACACGGCGGGGTCGCTGCACGGGCTGCGGCGCGAGAGCATGAAGCCGGAGCACCTGGCGCGGGCGGCCTTCGAGGGCATGCTGTGCGGGCTCGCGGACGCGCTGGACGTGCTGCGCGGGCGCGGCGTCGAGGTGCGCCGGGTGTTCCTGCTGGGCGCGGCCGCCGAGCTGGGCGCGGTGCAGGCGGCGGCTCCCGGGCTGTTCGGGGCGCAGGTCGTGGTGCCGCAGCCGGCGGACTACGCGGCGCTGGGTGCGGCACGGCAGGCGGCCTGGGCGCTGGGCGCTGCGCACGGCACGCTGCCCGCGCACGAGCCGCCCCGCTGGCCCGCCGCGGCCAGCCAGGTTTTCGAGCCGGGCGAGGACCTGCCGGTCGGGCAGGCGGTGCGCCAGCAGTACATCGCGGTGCGTGAGGAGAGTTACGCGGGGGCGTTCCTGTCCGCCCCGTGAGCCGGAACGGTGCGTCGACTAGTCCAGGTAGCCCCGGAGTTGGTCGGCGAAGGCGTGGTCGCGGAGCTTGTTGAGGGTCTTGGACTCGATCTGGCGGATGCGTTCGCGGGTGACGCCGAAGATCCGGCCGATCTCCTCCAGGGTGCGGGGGCGGCCGTCGACGAGGCCGTACCGCAGCTGGACGACCTTGCGCTCGCGTTCACCGAGGGTGGAGAGCACCGCTTCGAGGTGTTCGCGTAGCAGGAGGAAGGCGGCGGATTCGACGGGGGACGCGGCGTCGCCGTCCTCGATGAGGTCGCCGAGCGCGACGTCGTCCTCCTCGCCCACGGGGGCGTGCAGGGAGACCGGCTCCTGGGCGAGCCGCAGGACCTCGCTGACGCGTTCCGGGGCCAGGTCGAGCTGGGCGGCGACCTCTTCGGGCGTGGGCTCGTAGCCACGCTCCTGGAGCATCCGGCGCTGTACCCGCACGACCCGGTTGATCAGTTCCACGACGTGCACCGGGACGCGGATCGTGCGGGCCTGGTCGGCCAGCGCGCGGGACATGGCCTGGCGGATCCACCAGGTGGCGTAGGTGGAGAACTTGTAGCCGCGGGCGTAGTCGAACTTCTCCACGGCGCGGATCAGCCCGAGGTTGCCCTCCTGGACGAGGTCGAGCATGGTCAGTCCGCGGCCGACGTAGCGCTTGGCGACGGAGACGACCAGGCGCAGGTTGGCCTCGATGAGGCGGCGCTTGGCCATCCGGCCCAGGACGACCAGTTTGTCGAGGTCAAGGGCGAGTTGGGAGTCCAGGTCGGTGGCGAGGCGCAGCCGCTCCTCGGCGAACAGGCCGGCCTCGACGCGGCGGGCCAGTTCGACCTCCTCCACCGCGGTGAGCAGCGGTATCCGGCCGATCTCCCGCAGGTACTGGCGGAAGAGGTCGGAGGAGGGGCCGCCCGCCTCGGGACGCGGCGGCGGCTCCGGGGCGATCTCCTCCACGAGGATTTCGGGCGCGGGCGGCTCGGCCTGGTGCGGCACGGTGGCCGCGGCCGGCGCGTCGGCGAGGGTCCGGGTCTGCACGGGGGCGACCTCCAGTGTGATCGCTGCTGAGGCGGCAGAAAGGTCGGGACCGTCTGCGGCCGAGCCGCTGTCCGTCCCGTACGTCAAGAGCGGTTCCGCGGGGGATTCCGGTTCCGTACGCCCGGACCCGCCGCGCTCCGTGGACTCAGGCACCGCTCCTCAGTGTGGAGTACGACACATGCCCGCCACGAGGGGCGTGCGGGCACTTTTTGGGTCCGTACGGTGACCGTGCGGCTACGGCGGGGTGGGTACCGGCCGGGCGGGGGCCGCGGGCGCGCCTACAGCGCCGCGTAGCCCCGTTCGCGCAGGGACTGGCCGTACTGCTGGAGGACCCACAGCTCGTTCTGGACGGCGGCCAGGTGCTGGGGGTCGGCGTTGGGGCCGAGGCGCTGGAGGGCGCCGCGGATCTCCGTGACGCGGCGGTTGACGGCGGCGAGCCGGACGGCCACCAACTGGACGCCTGCGTACGCCTCGTCCGCGTCGCGGCGGGTGTGCAGCGGCTCCACGGCCAACTCGGTGACCATGGCGCGGACCGTGTCGTCGGGGGCGGCCTCGCGGACCCGGGCGAGGTAGGTGTTGTCGCCGGCGGCGGACAGCGCGCCGCCGGCCTCCTCGATGCAGCGGCGCACGGTGGCGTACGGGGGCGCGGTGAACTCGTCGGCGCCGTACGCGTCGAAGGCCGGCGAGACCAGGTCGGGCCGCTGGAGGGCCAGCTTGAGCAGCTCCCGCTCGACGCGGTGGGCGGGGCTGCGGAGGTTCAGGGCGGGGCCGCGGGGGCCGGGCGGCGGCTGGACGGCGTCGGGGGCCTGGGCGGGGGCGCGGCGGCCCGTACGGCCCTGGTCCTGGCCGTCCCGGCCGCGCTCGCGGGCCCAGCGGGCGAGCTGGCCGACCCGGCGGACCACGAACTGGGTGTCGAGGATGCCGAGCATGCCGGCGAGCTGCACGGCGGACTCGTGCTGGATGGAGCTGTTCTTGATGTTGGCGACGATGGGCGCCGCCTCGTCCAGGGCGGCGGCGCGGCCGACGGTGGTGTCCAGGTTGTGCCGGGAGACGACGTGCCGCAGCGCGAACTCGAAGAGCGGGGTGCGGGACTCGACCAGGTCGGCGACGGCCGCGTCGCCCTTGGCCAGGCGCAGGTCGCAGGGGTCCATGCCGCCGGGGGTGATGGCGATGGAGGTCTCGGCGGCGAACTTCTGGTCGTCCTCGAAGGCGCGCAGGGCGGCCTTCTGGCCGGCCGCGTCACCGTCGAAGGTGAAGACGACCTCGGAGCCCGCGTTGTCCATCAGCAGCCGGCGGAGGATCTTGATGTGGCCCTCGCCGAAGCTGGTGCCGCAGGTGGCGATGGCGGTGGTGATGCCGGCGAGGTGGCAGGCCATGACGTCGGTGTAGCCCTCGACGACGACCGCGCGGCTGGTCTTGGCGATCTCCTTCTTGGCCAGGTCGATGCCGTACAGGACCTGGGACTTGCGGTAGAGGGGGGTCTCCGGGGTGTTCAGGTACTTGGGGCCGTTGTCGTCGTCGCGCAGCTTGCGGGCGCCGAAGCCGACGACCTCGCCGGCGATGTCGCGGATCGGCCACATCAGGCGGCCGCGGAAGCGGTCGATGGGGCCGCGGCGGCCGTCCTGGGAGAGGCCGGAGAGGATCAGCTCCTTGTCGCTGAAACCGCGGCCGCGCAGGAAGCGGGTGAGGTGGTCCCAGCCGGCCGGGCTGTAGCCGACGCCGAAGTGCCGGGCGGCGGCCTGGTCGAAACCGCGCTCGGCGAGGAACTTGCGGCCGATCTCGGCCTCGGGGCTGTCCAGCTGCTCGGCGTAGAACTGGGCCGCCACCTTGTGGGCCTCGACCAGGCGGGTGCGCTCGCCCTGCTGGCGGCCCGGGGTGTAGCCGCCCTCCTCGTAGCGCAGCGTGATGCCGGCCTGGGAGGCGAGCCGTTCGATGGTCTCGGCGAAGGAGAGGTGGTCGAGCTTCATGATGAAGTCGACGACGTCCCCGCCCTCCTGGCAGCCGAAGCAGTGGTAGAGGCCCTTGGCGGGGCTGACGTGGAACGACGGGGACTTCTCGTCGTGGAAGGGGCACAGGCCCTTGAGGTTGCCGCCGCCCGCGTTGCGCAGCTGGAGGTACTCGGACACGACGGCGTCGATCGGGACCGCGTCCCGCACCGCCTTCACGTCGTCATCGTTGATCCTGCCTGCCACGCCTGAATTCTACGGGTGGGGTACGACAGTCCCGTCCGGGCCCGCCCGGTGATCATGAAGTCCGGGCGGGCCCGGGCGGTTGGCGGGCGCCGGCCGCCCGGCGTGCCGCCCGCTCAGGCCATCAGCTCCAGGAAGCGGTCCAGGCCGACGTTGCCGCCGGAGACCACCACGCCGATCCGGCGCGGCAGCGGCTCGACGGCCCCGGCCAGCAGGGCGGCCAGCGCGCTCGCCCCGCTGGGCTCGGTGACGATCTTGAGCCGTTCGAAGGCCAGCCGCATCGCCGCCCGGATCTCGTCGTCGCTCACCAGGACCACCGATTCGACCAGCCGCCGGTTGACGGCGAAGGTCAGCTCGCCCGGCTGTTCCACGGCCTGCCCGTCGGCGATGGTGCGGGGCACCGGGATGCGCACCCGCTCGCCGCCGGCCAGCGAGCGCCTGGTGTCGTCCCCGGCCTCCGGCTCGACGCCGATCATGCGGATGCCGGGCGACAGCGCGGTGGCGGCGACGGCCGAGCCCGCGATCAGGCCGCCCCCGCCGACCGGTACGACCAGCGCGTCCAGCGGGCCGGTCTCCTCGATCAGCTCCCGCGCCGCGGTGCCCTGTCCTGCGATGACGTGCGGGTGGTCGTAGGGCGGGATCAGGGTCAGGCCGCGCTCGGCGGCGAGCCGCGCGCCGATGTCGGCCCGGTCGCCGTTGTAGCGGTCGTACGTGACGATCTCGGCGCCGTACCCGAGGGTGGCGTCCTTCTTGGAGCGCGGCGAGTCCTCCGGCATGAGGATGACGGCGCTGCTGCCCAGCTCGCGCGCGGCGAGCGCGAGCGCCTGGGCGTGGTTGCCGGAGGAGAACGCCGCGACGCCGCGCGCCAGCTCCGCCCGCGACAGGCGCGAGACGGCGTTGTAGGCGCCGCGGAACTTGAACGCGCCGGCCCGCTGGAAGTTCTCGCACTTGAGGTGCACCTCGGCGCCGACGAGGGCGTCGAGGGTGCGGGAGCGGAGCACGGGCGTGCGGTGGGCGACGCCTTTGAGGCGGGCGGCGGCGTCCTCGATGTCGGCGGGCGTGACGACGTCGGCGGGCGTGCCGGGGTCGGTGGGCGTGGTGGGCGGCATGGTCGGCTCTCCCTGGCCTTCGGCTGCGGTTCGGGTGTCCTCGGTCGAAGGCCGGGCCCGCCGCGCGGGCCCGGCCCCGGTCCTGCCGGTCCTCCGGCTCAGAGCAGCGAGTCCAGCGGGACCTCCGGGTCGGCCAGGGCGTTCGGGTCCAGGACCCGGCCGGAGCGGATGAGCTGCTGGATGGGTCCCGTGACGTCCCACATGTTGACGTTCATGCCCGCCAGGAGCCGGCCCTGGGACAGCCAGAAGGAGATGAACTCGCGCTTGCCGACGTCGCCGCGGCAGACGACCTGGTCGTACGAGCCGGGCGGCGCGTAGCCGGAGTACTCCAGCCCGACGTCGTACTGGTCGGAGAAGAAGTAGGGGATGCGGTCGTAGGTGACGTCCTGGCCGAGCATGGCGCGGGCGGCGGCGGGGCCGCCGTTGAGGGCGTTGGCCCAGTGTTCGACGCGCAGGGCGGTGGGCTCGCCGTCGTCCCCGTCGCCGGGCGGCAGGGAGTACGGGAAGGCGGCGACGTCGCCGGCGGCGTAGATGTGCGGGTCGGAGGTGCGCAGCGCGGCGTCCACCGCGATGCCGCCGCCGTGCGCCGGGCCGATCAGGGTCAGCCCGGCCTGCTCGGCGAGCGCGGTGCGCGGCGCGGCGCCGATCGCGGCGAGCACGTCGTGGGCCGGGTGCTCCTCGCCGTCGTCGGTGCGCGCGGCCAGCACCACGCCGTCCTGGCCGGCGATCTCGGTGAGGCGGGCGCCGAAGTGGAAGCGGACGCCGTGCTCGCGGTGCAGGTCGGTGAAGAGGCTGCCCAGTTCGGGGCCGACGACGCTGTGCAGCGGGGTCGGCTCGGGCTCGACGACGGTCACCTCGGCGCCGTACGAGCGCGCGGCGGCGGCGACTTCGAGGCCGATCCAACCGGCGCCCGCGATGACGAGGTGGCCGTTGTCCCGGCCGAGGGAGCGCAGTACGCCGCGCAGCCGCTCGGCGTGCGCGAGCCGCCGCAGGTGGTGCACGCCGGCCAGGCCGGTGCCGGGGACCTCAAGGCGCCGCGGCTCGGAGCCGGTGGCCAGCAGGAGCTTGTCGTACGCGATGAGGGTGCCGTCGCCGAGCCGTACGGTGCGGGCCGCCGGGTCCAGGTGGACGGCGGGCTGGCCGAGGTGGAGTTCGATGTCGGCGCCGGCGTACCAGGCGGGCTCGTGGACGAAGACGCTGTCGCGCTCCTCCTTGCCGAGCAGGTAACCCTTGGAGAGCGGGGGGCGCTCGTAAGGGTGGTCGCGCTCGTCACAGATCAGTATCACCCGGCCGGTGAAGCCTTCCGCACGCAGGGTCTCGGCGGCCTTTGCCCCGGCCAGGCCACCCCCGACGATGACGAACGTCTGGTGTGCGTCGACCACTTGCTTCCTCCTCGCTGCGGCGCGGTGCGTCCGCGTCCGTGAACGCCCCCGGTCGTGTCCCCGTTGTACCCCCGCAGTGCTTCCCCCGCGTGCTGTCCGCGCGGCCGGCCGCGTGTCCCCCACCCGGACGCGCGCCGGGGTATGTCATACCGCGTTCCGCGGTCGGACGCCCCGTGGTGCCCCTGTTTTGTTCCCTCGTTCGAAACACTCAAGCCCGAGCGTCCCGCACCCGGCGTGCCGCGGGAAGAGGGCCGGGTTACCAGGGGTCGCACCGGTCCCGTCCATGATGGCCCCACACCGTCGGTGCCCCAGGTCAGCGGGTACCGGGCGACCGGGTGAGCCGGGCGTGCAGGGAGCGTGCCGTGGCGTCCGTGAGGGCCGCGATCTGGTCGATCAGGGCCCGCATCCTGGCGGTGTCGTCGCCCGCCGCCTCGGCCTGGTCGTACAGCGCGCGGAACTGCGGGTCCAGGCCGTCGGGGGCACGCGCGATCAGTGCCTCGGCCAGTTCGGCGATGACGATGCGCTGCTCGGCCCGGAGCGCTTCCTGATCGGGCCTGCGCATCACGTACCGTTCCGCGACGGCCTTCAACACGGCGCATTCCAGCCGGGTTCCGTGCGGCACGACGAGCCGGGCGCGGTGCCGGGTGCGGCGCCCCTCGCCCCACGCGGCGCGGGTCGCGGTCTCGGCGGCGAGGCAGAAGCGGCCGATGAGCTGGCTGGTGGCGTCTTTCAGGCGGGCCTGGGCGACGGCGGTGCCGTCGTAGTTGTGCGGCCACCACACCTGGTCGAGCAGGCGGTCGAGGGCCGCGCCCAGTTCCGCCGGGTCCGCGCCGGGCGCGTAACGTCCCGCGGCGATCGCGAACACTTCGGCACGTTCGGGCTCGGCGAGCAGGCAGTTCGGGTCGAGGTGGCCGGCGTGCAGGCCGTCCTCCACGTCGTGCACCGAGTACGCCACGTCGTCGGCCCAGTCCATGACCTGCGCCTCGAAGCTGCGTGCGGCCTCGGGCGCGCCCTGCCGGAACCAGGTGAAGACCGGCAGGTCGTCCTCGTACACCCCGAACTTGGGCGAACCGGGGTCGGTGGGGTGGGCGCCGCGCGGCCACGGGTACTTGGTCGCGGCGTCCAGGGCGGCGCGGGTGAGGTTGAGGCCGACGCTGACCGCCGTGCCGTCCGCGTCGGGCACGAACCGTTTGGGTTCCAGGCGGGTGAGCAGCCGCAGCGACTGGGCGTTGCCCTCGAAGCCGCCGCAGGGCGCGGCGACCTCGTTGAGCGCCTGTTCGCCGTTGTGCCCGAAGGGCGGGTGGCCCAGGTCGTGGGCGAGGCAGGCGGTCTCGACCAGGTCGGGGTCGCAGCCGAGCGCGGCGCCGAGTTCGCGGCCCACCTGGGCGCACTCCAGGGAGTGGGTCAGGCGGGTGCGGGGGCTGGCGTCCCACAGGTGTTCGGTGGTGCCGGGGGTGACGACCTGGGTCTTGCCGGCCAGCCGGCGCAGCGCGGCGGAGTGCAGCACCCGGGCCCGGTCGCGCTGGAAGGCGGTGCGTCCCGGGCGCTTGTCGGGCTCGGCGACCCAGCGTTCGGTGTCGGCCGCGTCGTAACCCGTACCGTCGTGTCCCGCTTCGCGGCCGGCCGTCGTTCGTGTGCCCGTCATACCGTGACGGTAGCCGCCCTGGTGGGGTCCCGGTCGCAGGTGGTACGGGCGGCGAGCGCCCGGTCGTAGCGGTGCAGTACGAGTTCGGCCAGTGCGGGGTGGTCGCCGAGCGGCGCGGCGGCGGGCCCGGGAGCGGTGGCGGCGCACTGGGCGGCGAAGCGGCCGGGCGCGGTGAAGCAGGAGGCGAGGGCCGGGCGGTGGTGGCCGCGTGCGGCGAGGGCGCGCAGCGCGGCGGGGACGGAGAGCGGGCTGCCGGCGGGCGCCGAGGCGTAGGCCGGGAGGACGGGTACGCCGCCGAGCCGTGCGGACAACAGCCGCGCCGTACGGGCCGTGTCGGCGGCCGACTCGGGCGCGCGGGACCCGGCGGCGGCCAGCACGACGGCGTCGGGGCGCCGGGCCCCGGCCTCGCGGAGGCGGGCGTGCAGGGCTTCGGCGAGCAGGGGGTGCGGGCCCAGGGGCGGGGCCAGGTGCGCCGTGAGGTGGGGCGCGCCGGTCAGCGCGGCGGGGATGTCGTGGGCGACGTGGTGGCCGCGGGCGAGCAGCAGCGGTACGACGACGGCCGTGCCGCGCAGCCGGGCGAGCATGTCCGGGAGCAGGGGTTCGTCGAGTTCGATGTGGCCGAGGCGGACGGCGAGCCCGGGGCGCAGGCGCCGTACGCGGTCCAGGAGGGCCGTGACGGTGCGCAGCGCGGCGGGGTCGCGGCTGCCGTGCGCCACCGCTACGAGGGTGGGCGCGCGGTGCGGGCGGGGCAGACCGTCCGGTCCGGTCAGGGCGGGCCGGCTGCTGAGCCGTGTGGTCATGCGGGGAGCCTGGCAGCCGGGCGTTGCCGGGCCGTTGCGGGGGCGTGTCGTCCGGTTACCGGGCGCTGTCGGGCCGCGGGCCGGGCACGTGAGGTGCGGTCCCGGTGCGGGAGGTGCGGTCCCGGTGCGGGAGGCGCGCTCCCGGTCTCCTCACCCGCCGGGTGCGGGCGCCGTGAGGCACCCTTGTCCGGCCCGTAACGTCGCCCCGGACCAGCGGAAACACGAGCGCCGCAGGCTGGCGGCATGAACGCCGCCACCCCCCGCTCCACCGCCGCCCCGGCGGCCCCGCCCCGGGGCGCGCACGTGGACACGCACTGCCCGTACTGCTCCCTCCAGTGCGGCATGGCCCTGCGCCGCACCCCGCAGGGCGCCACCGGAGCCCCCGCCGAGGTCGTGGAGCGTCCCGCCTTCCCCGTCAACCGCGGCGCCCTGTGCGGCAAGGGCCGCACCGCCGCCGAACTGCTCGCCCCGGGGGCCCGGCTGACCGAGCCCCTGGTAAGGGACGCGGCGACGGGCCGCCTGGTACCGGCGGACTGGGAGACGGCGCTGGACCGGGTGGCCGACGGGCTGTCCCGTACCGGCGCCGGATACGGCAGGGACGCGGTGGGTGTCTTCGGCGGGGGCGGGCTGACCAACGAGAAGGCGTACGCGCTGGGCAAGTTCGCGCGGGTGGTGCTCGGCACCTCGCAGATCGACTACAACGGCCGGTTCTGCATGGCGTCGGCCGCCGCCGCGCACCAGCGGGCCTTCGGCCTGGACCGGGGGCTGCCCTTCCCGCTCGCCGACGTCGCCCGCACCGGCTGCGTCGTCCTCGTCGGCTCCAACCTGGCCGAGACGATGCCGCCCGCGCTGCGCTACCTGACGGAGCTGAAGGAGAACGGCGGCCGGCTGATCGTCGTCGACCCGCGCCGTACCCGCACCGCCGAGCAGGCGGACCTGCACCTGGCGCCGCGCCCCGGCACCGACCTGGCGCTCGCGCTCGGCCTGCTGCACCTGGTGGTGGCCGAGGGGCGGACGGACGAGGCGTTCATCGCGGCGCGTACCAGCGGCTGGCCGGCGGCGCGGGCGGCGGCGATGGCGCACTGGCCGGAGCTGGTGGAGCGGATCACCGGCGTGCCGGTGCCGCAACTGCGCGCCGCGGTGCGGATGTTCTGCGAGGCGGACGGGTCGATGGTGCTGACGGCGCGCGGCCCCGAGCAGCAGTCGAAGGGCACGGACACGGTGGGCGCGTGGATCAACCTGTGCCTGGCGACCGGGCGCGCCGGCCGCGAACGCTCCGGTTACGGGTGCCTGACCGGCCAGGGCAACGGGCAGGGCGGGCGCGAGCACGGCCAGAAGGCGGACCAGCTGCCGGGCTACCGCAAGCTGGCCGACCCCGCCGCGCGGGCCCATGTGGCGGGTGTGTGGGGCGTACCGCCCGAGTCCCTCCCCGGCCCCGGACGCAGCGCGTACGAGCTGCTGGACGCGCTCGGCCGGGACGTGCGCGCCCTGCTCCTGATGGGCTCCAACCCCGTCGTCTCCGCGCCCCGCGCCGCCCACGTGGAACAGCGCATCCGGGACCTGGACTTCCTCGCGGTGGCCGACGTGGTGCTGTCGGAGACCGCGGCGCTCGCTGACGTGGTCCTGCCGGTGACCCAGTGGGCCGAGGAGACCGGGACGACGACGAACCTGGAGGGCCGGGTGCTGCTGCGGCGCCGCGCGCTGGACCCGCCGCCGGGCGTACGCACCGACCTCCAGGTCCTCAATGCCCTCGCCGCCCGCCTCGGTTGGGAGAAAGGATTCCCCACCGACCCGGAAGAGGTCTTCGGCGAACTGCGGCGCGCCTCGGCCGGCGGCCCGGCCGACTACGGCGGTATCACCTACCGGCGGATCGCCGCCGAGGACGGCGTCTTCTGGCCCTGCCCCGACGAGGAGCACGCCGGCACGCCGCGCCTCTTCCTCGACCGCTTCGCGACGCCCGACGGCCGGGCCCGCTTCGTGCCGGTCACCCACCGCCCGGCGGCCGAGGAGCCCGACGACCGGTACCCGGTGGTGCTGACGACCGGCCGCGTACTGGCCCAGTACCAGTCGGGCGCGCAGACCCGCCGCGTACCGGACCTGAACGCCGCCGCCCCGGGCCCTTACGTGGAGATCCACCCGCGGCTGGCCCGGCGGTACGGCATCGAGGACGGCCACCCGGTGGCGGTCACCTCCCGCCGCGGCCGCGCGGTGGCCCCCGCCCGCTACAGCGAGGCGATCCGCGCCGACACGGTCTTCATGCCCTTCCACTGGCCGGGCACCGGACGCGCCAACACCCTCACCAACCCGGCCCTCGACCCGACGTCGGGGATGCCGGAGTTCAAGGTGTGCGCGGTGCGGGTGGAGGCGGTGGACTCCGAAACCGGCGGGGAAGAAGAGGCAGGACCGAACCTCACGGCCTGCACGCCTCCGCGATGGACAAGCTGTTCTCGTAAAGGTGATGGCGGGTGATGCGCCCGTCCTCGACGGTGAGGCGGAGCGCGAAGGGACCCTCGAAGCTCTTGCCCGTGGCGCGTACGGTTCCTGCGACGTGTCCGGTCACGACGGCGTCGGTGCCGTCGACCAGGAAGGCGTCGAGTGCGGCACGGGCGTCCTCGGGGACGGTGTGGGCGGCCAGTTCCGCCGCCTGGGCGGCGCATTCGGCGGCCGTGTGCCGGGGGCGGATCCACGGGACGGCGGGGTTCTCGGCGAGCTGCCAGTCGACCTCGTCGGCGAACAGCTCGGTGAGCCGCCCGGTGTCCCCGGCCAGCCGGGCAGCGAGGAACTGCTGCACGACGGCCCGGGTGGTCTGGGCGACCGGAGGCCGGTCCGTGGCCGTACCCGGAGTGTCGGCGGTGGGGTCGGCGGTCATGGCTCTCTCCTCGCGGCTGCGGCCGGGCCCGGCGGGGGTTCCCGCCGGTACGCCCGATGCTGCCGGGTGCGGGGAGGCCGGTCGATTACCCCGGGGGTAAGGGGCCGACCGGCGGCTCAGTGGTGCCACATCTTCCCGTCCACGTTGTGGATCATCCGCTGGAGCACCTTGAGCGTCCGTACGTACTCCTCGTCGCTGATGCCGTCGTGGATCGTCGCGCGCATCTCCTTCTGGAGCGCGGCGCACCGGGCGTGCAGGTCCGCGCCCTCGGCGGTGAGGTGCAGGCGGTCGCCGTCGGCGGCGGCGAGGCCCCGGCCGAGGAGGGCGCCGACGGCCGCGTCGATGCCGGCGGCGCCGACGTCCAGGTAGCCCTTGAGCATGTCGGTCACCTCCGCCCGGTCGCGGCCGTCCGGGTGGCCCACGAGCTGGTTGAGCACCCACCACTGGGGCTGGCTCAGCCCGTGGCGGGCCAGCCCCGTGCGGATGTGCGTGACGGCTGCCGTGTGCGCGGCCCAGGCCCAGTAGCCGATGGGCTGGCCGGCGAGTTCGGCGTCGCTGTGCGAGTACTCCATGGTCGTGTCCTCGTCTCCCGGCGCGGGTGTCGCGCCGCTGAGGAAGAACCTAGGAACTCAACCGGACTTGAGGTCAACAGTGGCCCCGGTCACGCGCCTGCGTCACGCGCGGCCGTGCGCCTCGACCTCCTTGAGGTACGCCTCGCGGGTCGGCTCGTCCAGGAAGGACGCGCGGAAGGAGTTGCGGGCGAGGGTGCGCAGCGTCTCCTCGTCCAGGTTCAGGGCGTCGCGTACGGCGGTGAAGTTGTCGTCGGCGTAGCCGCCGAAGTAGGCGGGGTCGTCCGAGTTGACGGTGACCAGCAGGCCGGCGTCCAGCATCGCGGGCAGCGGGTGGTCGGCCAGCTCGTCGATGACGCGCAGCCGGACGTTGGACAGCGGGCAGACGGTCAGCGGCACCTGGTCGGCGACCAGGCGGGCGACCAGCTCCGGGTCCTCCAGGCAGCGCACGCCGTGGTCGACGCGGTCCACGCCGAGAATGTCCAGCGCCTCCCAGACGTACGCCGGCGGGCCCTCCTCGCCCGCGTGCGCCACGCACTTGAGCCCGGCCTCCCGCGCCAGCGCGTAGACCTCCTTGAACTTCGACGGCGGGTGCCCGACCTCCGCCGAGTCCAGGCCGACGGCGGTGATCCGGTCCAGGTAGGGGCGGGCCGCCTCGAAGGTGGCGAGGGCCGACTCGGCGCTCTCGTCGCGCAGGAAGCACATGATCAGGCGGGTGGTGATGCCGTACCGCTCCTCGGCGGTGTCCAGGGCCCGCGTCAGGCCCTCGATCACCGTGCCGACGGACACGCCGCGCGCGGTGTGCGCCTGCGGGTCGAAGAAGATCTCGGCGTGCCGGACGCCCTGGCCCTGCGCGCGCGCCAGGTAGGCGTCGGCGAGGTCGGCGAAGTCGTCCTCGGTGCGCAGCACCGCCATCAGCGCGTAGTAGAGGTTCAGGAAGGACTGGAGGTCGGTGAAGGAGTAGGCGCGGCGGAGGTCGTCCTCGGTGGCGTACGGCAGGGTGACGCCGTTGCGCTCGGCGAGGCGGAAGGCCAGCTCGGGTTCCAGGGTGCCCTCGATGTGAAGGTGCAGTTCCGCCTTGGGGAACGGGGAGCCGGCCGGGGCCGAGGAGGTGGGGGGCACGCTGGGATCACACCTGTCTACTGCTGGGACTGCCGGGGGGGTGCCGGAACCATCAGGGTCACCGGGGCTGCCGGGGCCTGTGTGGTTCGAGCAAGTGGTCCAGGTTAACGGGGCGGGGACGTCGGCACGGCGGACGGGGTGTCCGTACGGCGTGCCGTGCCCGCGGTCAGCGACGGGTGGCGCCGCCGCGCTCTCTCACTGCTGCGCCTTGGCAGGCGTGGAGTAGACGTTGGCCGGCTCTTCCGTGAGCTTCACGAACTTCTTGTGCTCGTACTCGTCCGCGTGGGCGCGAATCCACACGTCCAGGTGCCTGGCGGAGTCCCAGTCGTTCGAGCGGACGCCACACTTCGTACCGTCGATTTCGGTGACGCATTCGGCGCCACCGCTGGTGCGCACATGGAGCACGCCGTCGTGTCCGCGTGAGCGCATGAGCCGGGCGAGCTTCACCCGGCCGGGGCCGGGGTTGAAGTTGGTCATTCGTGACCACCGTTCGTGGGGGAACGTCGGTATGCGATCGAGTCGCGCATTCCGGGTATGAATCCGGCGGCAGGACCGAAGGCGGCGTTCGGTGCTCGTTTGCGTAGCGCGCGAGAGGCACGCGGGTGGAAACAGGACGCAAACCGCCAACGCTTCGCTTTTCGCGCGCAGTGGACACCGCCCTTGGGCTGGCGGGAACCAGCGATTCATTCGAACGCACATGGGCGGAGATCCGCAACGGCAGCTTGCTGGAGGGATTTCCGGAATACCTGGGGCAGGAGGCTCGCGCGGCGGAGATCCGGCTGTTCGAAGTAGGAGCGATTCCCGGACTGCTCCAGACACCGGAGTACGCGAGCGCCTTGGAAGAGGGCAACGTACGGCGAGGCACGATCAGCGATGAACAGGCCTGCGAGCGGGTCGACTTCCTGGTGGAGCGCCAGGCGTCCCTGGCGCGGCGCGTGCCGCCCGTGGTGATCGCGGTCCTCGACGAAAGCTGCATCCGGCGACCGATCGGCGGTCCGGCCGTCATGGACGCCCAGTTGGCCCGGCTGGTCGAGTTCGCCGACCAGCCGGACACCACTCTCCAGGTGGCTCCCTACGCCATGGGCGAGCGACGCCCGTTCAACCGATCGGTCAACTTGTTGACCCTGCCTGATCGCTCCGTGGTTTCCTACGTCGAGTCGGAGACCCACGGGCGTCTGGATCGCGAACTGACCTCCGTGCTACCGCTGGTGAGGGCTTACCATCAGCTACAGGCGGCCTCACTGTCTCAGGCGGAATCAGTAACCATGATCCACCACATACGGAAGGGCACCTCGTGACCACCGACCCCCGAACCCTCATCTGGTCCAAGTCTTCCTACAGTGGCAACGGTGGCTCCTGTGTCGAATGGGCCCCGGCACAGGCGACCACCGGCATAGTTCCCGTCCGGGACAGCAAAAACCCGAGCGGCCCCGTTCTCTCCGTCCCCACCCCTTCGTTCGCGGAGTTCATCGCGGGCGTCAAAGGTGGCGCGTTCTCCGCCACGTGATGCGGCGCGGTAGCGCTACCCGGCCTTGAGCCCCGCCGCTCCCCCATCGGAGTGGCGGAGTTCTCAGTGTGCTCGTCCGCGCAGCCAGTCGCCGCCCGGGACCGGTGTGCCGGACGCGCGCAGTTGCCCGGCCAGTGGCTCGGCCGCCACGTACAGCCATGCCCGTACGGTCTCGCCGTCCGCGCGCTCGGCCCGCCAGGCGACCCGCTCGTAGAGGTTGCCGGGCGCGCCCGGCACGTAGCCCTCCAGTCGGTCCAGGGCGGCGCGCACCTCGTCGTGGACGTCCTCGCGCGGCTGTACGAGGTCGCCGTGCACGACCGCGTCGGCGGGGCCCGCCACGGCGTACGGGTAGCCTGGCCCCTCGTACAGCAGCACGCCCCTGACCAGCGCGGACTCCTCGGCTGCCGTCCGCCCGCGCAGGCACCGGGCGTGGTTGGCCCGGCCGGGGCGCAGCGTTCCGTAGACGAAGAACGGCAGGCGCTCGGGCTCGGTGGGCATCCGGCGGCTCCTTCGGCTCGGGGGCGGGCCGGGCGGCGGTGTCCGGGCTCTTTTCGTTTCCGCAACCATGCCAGGCCCCGGTGCGTCGCTGCTTGCGGCGGTAACAAGAGCAACGGGGGACAACGGATGACACGGCGGACACAGCGGACACAGTGGATACGACGGGCGGCGGGGCGTTTGCGGCTGCCCGGGACGCGGCGCGGGCAGCGGCGCGCCTTCCAGGTCGCCGTGCTGGCCTGTGTGCTGGCACTGCTGCCCGCGACGTGGATGAACGCGGCCGGGGGGTCGCGGGTACGGACGGTCGAGGACGTCCCGGCGGCGCCGGTGGCCGTCGTCTTCGGCGCGGGGCTGTGGGACGGCGAGCCGTCCCCGTACCTGGCGCACCGGCTGGACGCGGCCGCCCGCCTGTACGAGCGGGGTACGGTCCGCGCCGTCCTGGTCACCGGCGACAACAGCCGCGAGGACTACGACGAGCCGGACGCCATGCGCGCGTACCTGGTCGCGCACGGCGTTCCGGCCGGCCGGATCGTCAGCGACTACGCGGGTTTCGACACCTGGGACTCCTGCACCCGCGCCCGCCGGGTCTTCGGCGTGGACCGGGCCGTCCTGGTCAGCCAGGGCTTCCACATCCGGCGCGCGTTGGCGCTGTGCGGCGCGGCGGGCGTCGAGGCGTACGGGGTCGGTGTCGACGACCGCCACGACGTGACCTGGTATTACGGCGGCACCCGTGAGGTGTTCGCGGCGGCGAAGGCGGCGGCGGAGGCGGCCGTGCGGCCCGACCCGCACTTCCTGGGGCCGCGTGAGGACGGGGTGGCGGCGGCCCTGCGGTAGGCGTACCGCGTCCGGCGGGCCGCCGCCGTGCGGCATCAGCCCATGATGGCGCGGGCGTAGAGCCGGAAGACCTCCCGGCCGTAGTACGGGCTGTAGGAGGTCCGGTCGCTGTCCGGGCCCGACGGGCCGCCGCCGTTGAGGCCGCCGAGGTTGCCGACGACGTAACCGGTCTTGGTCCGCTCGTCGAACCGGCTCAGCCAGGGGCTGCCCGAGGTGCCGCCGTAGAAGCCGCCGCACTCCATGCGCAGCTGGCGGTAGCCGGTGAGCCTGGTGGTGCGCACGGCGCACCGTACGGCCTGGTCGGCGGGGTCGTTGCGGACGGACGGGTAGCCGATGACGGTGACGTCGGTGGCGTAACCGGGTGTGCGGGCCAGGAAGTTGCCGCCGGTGACCGTTTCCAGCGCGCGGCCCCGGCTGTCGGGTTTGACCGTCGCGAACGCGAAGTCCAGGTCCGACCCCGGCCCGGTGCCGGTGAGACCCGGGTCGGTGAAGCCCCGTTCGACGGCCCAGACGCCGTACGGCTGTTCGGTGGCGCCGGAACGATACTGCGGGACGAATGCCGCGCGCTCGCCCGGATCGCAGTGCCCCGCCGTGAGGATCAGGTTGCGACGCGGGCTGCGGACGACGCTGGCGGTGCAGTGGTGCGCCCGCGCGTCCTTGTCGATGGAGAAGAGCACGCCGACGGAGGGGATGCCGTCGAAGTGCCGCGCGGACCCGGCGGCATCGGGCGCGGCCGCCGTGGCACGCGCGGCGGGCGCCGCCGAGCCCTTCGCGGTGCCCGCCCCCGACGGGGACGCCCCCGCCATCCGCCCGGCCGTCCAGTACTGCGTCGCGGCCTCGCTCGTCCAGCCGCCGCCCGCGTCATCGTCGTCGGCGGTCGCGCCGCTCGCGGGCGCCATGACGCAGCACAGGGCGAGCCCGGCTCCCGCTGCCGTCACCCGGGCCCACGCGGGCCATCTCCGCCGCGCCCTGCGGTGGTGCCCCGTACGGCCGTGGCGGGACCCGTCGCCCGCCGTACGGCCGTCCTCGTCCGCCGTCCCGCGTCCCGTGCCGGATCGCCGTCCCATGTCAGCTCGTCTCCTCCGTGACCCAGGCCAGGTAGCCGGCGCCGCCGCGCGTGACCGGCGTGGCGATGATCTCCGGCGTGTCGTAGTCGTGCGCCTGGAGGAGGTACGCCTCCAGCGCCTCGTAGCGCGCGGCCGCCGTCTTGAACAGCACCTGCCACTCCTGTGCCGTCTCGACCGCCCCGTCCCACCGGTACACGGACGTGACGGGCGCGCCGATCTGCGCGCACGCCGCCACCCTCGCCTCGATCGCGCCGCGCGCCAGCGTCTCCGCCTTCGCCGCGCTGTCGGTCGTCGTCATGACGGTCAGGAAGCCCGCGGGGCCGCCGTTCGTCCCTTCGGCAGATCCGCCCTGCCGGCCTTGCTCCGCCGGTTCGCCTCGCACCGGAACGCCCCCTTCGGGCCCTGGTGGGTGATCAGTTCTCCCGCATCGTACGGACCGCCGCGATCACCGTCCCGGACCACCGGCCATTCGGCAGCCGACCGGCCACCCGTCAGGATGGACCGCGCCCCGCGCCGGTGCGGTCGGCGGGGCCGGAACGGGTACCAGTAGCGGCACCGGCGCCGGCCCCGGCGCCGCTGACCACCGACCGAAAGGCCGCGTCATGGACGACCTCGCCTCGCTCGCCCGCCACCAGCTCGACGACGCCAGGGCTTCCGCGCACGGGCGCAGCGCCCACCTCTTCCTCCAGGACGGCCCGCTCCGGCAGACCGTGATCGCGCTGATCGAGGGCGCCGCGCTGGACGAGCACACCACGCCGCCGGCCGCCAGCCTCCAAGTGCTGCACGGCCGGGTCCGGCTGACCGGGACGAGCGACGACCGGGACCTGATCGCCGGACAGGTCGTACCGGTCCCGCACGAGCGGCACGGCCTGAAGGCTCTCCAGGACTCCGCCGTCCTGCTGACCGCGGTCACCGCGACGAAGTCCATGAACTGAGCCACCGGTCCGCCGGCTCAGGCCAGCCATTGGTCGAAGGCCAGCTTGCACAGCAGTGACACGACGACCACGACCAGCACCCCGCGCACGAACCCGGCGCCGCGCTTGAGTGCCATGCGGGCGCCGGCCATGCCGCCGGCGAAGTTGAACACGGCCAGCAGCGCGCCCAGTTGCCACAGGACCGTGCCCTGATAGGCGAACATGGCCAGGGCGCCGATGTTGGTGCAGACGTTGACGACCTTGGCGGTGGCCGAGGACGTGACCAGGTCCATGTGCAGGATCGCGGCCAGCGCGACGACGAGGAAGGCGCCGGTGCCGGGGCCGATCAGGCCGTCGTAGAAGCCGATGCCCAGGCCGGCGACGAGTAC
Source organism: Streptomyces sp. NPDC017056 (assembly GCF_044332485.1). Lineage (NCBI taxonomy): Bacteria > Bacillati > Actinomycetota > Actinomycetes > Kitasatosporales > Streptomycetaceae > Streptomyces > Streptomyces sp. NPDC017056. The sequence continues at coordinate 526,750 of NZ_JBIRPD010000001.1, forward strand.
GGCGGCCAGCACCCGGCGCCGCGTGACGGGCCCCGAGGGCGGCGGCGCCGTGCCGAAGGCCGGGCGGAGGAGGACGAACGCCAGCACGCCCACCAGCACGGTCATGATGAGCGGGCGCAGCACCTCGCTGTTGATGCCCGCCGCGAAGAACGCGCCGCCCAGCGACCCGCCGAGCGCGGCCAGGCCGATGCGCAGGGCGGTGCGCAGGTCGATGGGGGCCTTGCGTACGTAGGTGACGGCCGCGGCGGCGGTGCCGACGACGGCCGTGGACTTGTTGGTCCCCAGGACGTACGCGGCGGGCGTGTGCGGCAGGCCGACGAGCAGGGCCGGCAGGAGCAGGAGACCGCCGCCGCCCACGACGGCGTCGATCCAGCCGGCCGCGAGGGCCGCCACGCACAGCAGGAGGAGCGTCGTCAGGGATATGTCAGCGGGCACCGGCCGATCTTATGGAGCCCACAGGGGTAGTTGAGGCCGGCGTGGCAGGAGTCACAGGAGATGCAAGAAGGGTGGGCGCCCCGCCCCGGCACTGGTGGGGCGGGACGCCGCGTCCGTCACCCGGCGAGGGCCTTGGTACGCCGGTGAGGACGGTCTGTGGCGGGCCGCTGCGGGCGGCCGGTGGCGCGGGACGGCATCGTCCGGCCCGTGCAGGTGCGTTGCGGGCGGTCCGGATGGCGTTCACCGGCCCCGTCCGCCGCCGGCTTGGCGGTACGGAAGCGGGGCGTCCGCAGGATGGCGTGATACGCGCGGGACTTGAGCACGTAGTAAGCGAGGCGGGGCTTGAACGGGTTCATGCGAACCCCGGCCCCGGCGCGGCGCCTTCGGGCGCGCGGTCCGGCCGCCCCAGCAGGTCGGCCAGCCCGTCCGCCAGACCGCCTGCCCAGCAGGCGTAGTCGTGGCCGCCGGTGTACTCCGTGTACGCGACGGGATATCCGAGCGCACGCAGCGTGGCGTCCAGTTCCCCGGCCCGTTCGCGCATGTCGCCTTCGTACCGGCCGACGCGCAGGTGCACCCGCAGGTCGCGGCGGCCGCCCCTGGCGTACTCCTCCGTCATCCAGGAGAGCCGCCCCGCGACGTCCGCGCCGCCCACGGGCCCGGCGCCCTCCGGCCGCCACCACAGCGAGGGCGACTGGGCCAGCACCTTGCCGAACCGGCGCGGCGCGGCGAACCCGGCGTACAGCGCGGTGAGCCCGCCGAGACTCTCGCCGGCGACGACCGTGCGCGACGGGTCGAACGTCACCGGCAGCCGGGCCGCCGCCCAGGGCAGCAGTTCGGCGGCGAGGAAGTTCGCGTACGCCTGCCGGCCGCCGAACTCGCGGGCGCGGGTGGCGTTGTCCACGGCCTCCGGCGCGAGCACCACGAGGGGCGGCAGGACACCGTCCGCGATCAGCCGGTCGAAGAGGTTCTGCACGCCGAGCCGCCCGAACCACATGTCGCCGTCCAGGAGCACCAGTGTGTCCGCGCCGCCGTCCGGGAGCGGCCCCGGCGGCAGGTACGTCCACACGTCGCGGCGGGCGGCGAGCGCGGCGCTGGTCAGCCGGTGGCGCCGCACCGTGCCCCGGCTCCCGGCCCCGGGCGGCCGTACGCGGCCCGTCCACGGCTGCCACGGCTGGGGCGGCGCGTCGGGCAGCTCGAACACCGAGCTGCCCTCGCCGCGCCAACGGGACGGGACCGTGCGGGCGTTGAGCGGGTCGGGCCCGGCCGAGGCGGCCAGCGGCAGCAGCCGCGCCTGGAAGTCGTCCGCCGCCTCTCCGGCCGGCGGGCAGGCGGCCCGGTCGCGGCCGCCGGTCCCGGTGTCGGGCGCGACGAGGTAGGAGCCGCGGTGGTCGGAGCGGAGCCGGTAGGTGAGGTGCCAGACGTCGGTGCCATGGACGCGGCGCATCAGGCTGCCCGCCAGGTGCGAGCGGTCCACGAGGCGGTTGGCGAGGAGGAGGACGCGCCGGGTCTCCTCCGTGCCGCGCCACAGGAAGGTGACGGCCCGGTGCCCGGGGTCCCACGGGATCGGCTCGACGAGCGGGGTGCCCTGCGCCTCGGCATCGGCCCAGAACTCCCGTACGGCGGCGTCCTGTCCGCCCGCCACGGACGCGGCCAGGGCCACGATGCGCGGGCTGTCGACGATTTCGGCCGGTGCCGGGCGCGACGTGCGCGGCGGCGCAGCGGGCGCGGCGTGTGCCGCCCCGGTGCCCGCCGGTCCGCCGGAGGGTGCGCCCGGCACCGTCCCCCGTGCCGCCCCCGTCGCCGTGCCCGCCACTGCGCCCGGCAGGGTTCCCCCTGCCGCGCCCGTCGACGTGTCCACCGATGCCTTCATCGACGCTCCCATCGACAACCCGCTTTCCCGCCCGGCGCGCGGCCCGGCACTGACGACTTCGGCCGGGGCCGTACGCACGGAGCGGCGACCTCGACTTAGGTAAGGCTAACCTAATCCCAATCAGGGTGGTCCGACAACACCCGCAGGACCGACACCTCCCGCAACCCCCGCCCCGAGCACCCCGCCGACCCCACGGACGCCCCGCCTCTTAAAGAGTTCTTAACTCCGCCCACTATTCACGTGTCCATGGATTCCAAGATCGCCCCACGCGGCGGCCGCACCCGTACCCGCACCGGTACGCGGGTGCTCGCCGCCTCCCTCGTCCTGACCGCGACGGCCACCGTCGGCGCCTCCGGATGCAGCAGCCAGGCCGTGGCCGGCACCGCCGCAGGGCGGCACGTCGACATCCCCGTCAAGGGCGGCACGGCCACCGTCGACACCGGCTCCCTCGCCGTCAACGCCCGCACCACCGACGGCAAGACCCTGGAACTGTCCGCACCCGCCGGCACCGGCCTGGGCACACCGGGCCCGGTCCGGCGCACCGGCGACGGCGCCCGCTGGAGCTACCCGGACCGGGGCCTGACGGTGACCGCGCGCGCGGACCACGGACGGCTGCGGATCAGCATGAAGGCGGACCGCGACGGCTCGGTCACCTGGCCCGTCACCGGCACCGACCGGGCCGCCTCCGCCGTACAGCTGCCGCGCGGCGAGGGCCTGGACATCCCCGTGCGCGACACCTTCTGGAACTCCGCCGAGGGCGGGCTCACCGGCGACGCGATCGACGTCGGCGGCGGACTGGAACTCCCCCTGTGGGGCTACACCATGGGCAGCGGGCACGGCGTCAGCTACCTCGCCCCCACCGACCTCGGCACCTCGCTGAAGTTCCGCTCCGAGGGCGGGCAGCTGCGCACCTCCACCACCCACGACTTCAACGGCGGCGACGGCACCCGCGACTACACCGTCACCCTCGCCCTCACCGACGGCAACCCCGTCGCGCCCGGCGCCGACTACCGCGCCTGGCTCGGCGAGCACGGACAGCTCGGCAGCCTCCGCGACAAGATCGGGCAGAATCCGGCCAACGGCAAGCTGCTCGGCGCCTTCCACGCCTACGTGTGGGGCGACGCGCGCAAGGCCGCGGGCGTCGAGCAGCTGCGCAAGCTGGGCGTGGACCGGATGTGGCTCGGCTACGACGCCGGGCCCGACCCGATGGACGCGGCCGCCGTCAAGGCCGCCAAGAAGGCGGGCTACCTCGTCGGCCCGTACGACTCGTTCGCCAACGGCCAGGACCCGAAGACCGCCGACTCCCCCACCTCCGCGTGGCCGGGCACCGTCTACCCGGACTTCTGCGTCCAGGACGCCAAGGGCAAGCCGCAGACCGGCTTCGGCAACCGCGGCTGCTACCTCGGCTCACGCGCCTTCGAACAGGCCGAACCGAAGCACCACTACCTCGCGGACCGCACCCGCGCCATGACCGCCAACGGCGCCGACAGCTACTTCCTCGACGTCGACGCGACGGGCGAGGTGTTCCGCGACCACAGCGCGGGCCACCCGATGACCAAGGCCCAGGACCGCGACAGCCGCCTCGCCCGGATGCGGCGCCTCGCCAAGAACCTCGTCCTGGGCTCGGAGAGCGCCCAGCCCTGGGCGAACAAGGTGCTGGCCTTCGACCACGGGGCGGCCACACCGGTCGCCGACGGCCTGTGGAAGCTCCAGCGCGACAAGGAGACCTGGGGCGGCTACTACCCGCAGAACGCCCCCAAGACCTTCTTCAAGCCGGTAGAGCTGCCCGCCGGCCTGGCCAAGGCGATGTACGACCCGGTCTACCGCGTACCGCTGTACGAGACCGCACTGCACAGCTCCCTCGTCAACGCCGAGCGCTGGGAACTGTCGTACGACAAGCTGCCGCGGCAGAAGACCGACCGCGCGCTGCTCGCGATGCTCTACAACATCCCGCTGAACTACGTGCTCGACGGCCCGTCCCTGAAGAAGTCCGGCACCGAACTCGCTGCCCTCCAAAAGTACTTCTCGCCCCTGCACAAGGCCGCCGGCACCGAGAAGCTCACCTCGTTCCGGCGACTGACCGGCGACAACCTGGTCCAGCGCACGGAATTCGGCGGCGGCAAGCTCACCGTCACCGCCAACTTCGGCAAGACGCCCCACGCCGGCCTCCCCGGCGGCTGCGTGGACGCCAAGCTCCGCGGCGATCAGCAGCCCCGCCGCCTGTGCCCGGCGCAGCTCACCGGCTGAGCGCGGAACCGGGGCGGGTGCCGCGCGACGGCGCCCGCCCCGGCACGTCGCCCCTACGGGCAGTCCACCACCTGCCCCGCGAAGGACAAGCCGCCGCCGAAGCTCAGCAGCAGGACGGGGCCGCCGGACGGCAGGTCGCGGCGCTCGACCATCTTGGACAGGGCGAGGGGGACGGACGCCGCCGACGTGTTGCCGGACTCGACCACGTCCCGGGCTATCACCACGTGCTCGGGCAGGTCGAGCTGCTGCACCACCGCCTCGATGATGCGCAGGTTGGCCTGGTGGGTGACGACGCCGGCGAGGTCGGCGAGGCCGATGCCGGCCCGCTCGCACGCCTCGGCGGCCAGCGGGGCCAGCTCGGTGGTGACCCAGCGGAACACCGTCTGCCCCTCCTGCGCGAACCGCGGGTGCCAGTCGTCCACCAGGCGCACGGCCTGGGCGCGCGTCGGGTCGGAGCCCCAGACGACGGGCCCGATGTGCGCGGACTCGGCGGCGCTCACGACGACGGCGCCGGCGCCGTCGCCGAGCAGCACGCACGTACTGCGGTCGGTCCAGTCGGTCACGTCGGACATCTTCTCGGCGCCGATGACCAGGGCGTGCCGGGCGGCGCCCGCGCGGACCGCGTGGTCGGCCGAGGCGAGCGCGGTGCAGAAGCCGGCGCAGCCGTTGTTCAGGTCGAAGGCGACGGGCGAGGGGATGCCGAGCGCGGCCGCGACCTGTGCCGCGGTCGACGGGCAGCGGTCGATGTTCGAGCAGGTCGCCACGGTGACCATGCCGATGTCGCCGGGCTCCAGCCCGGACGCCGCCAGGGCCTTGGCCGCGGCGGCCGTGGCCAGGTCGGCGACGGACTCCTCGTCGGCGATGCGGCGGGTGGCGATGCCGGTGCGCCGCCGGATCCATGCGTCGCTGGTGTCGACCATCCCCGCCAGGTCGTCGTTGGTCAGGACGCGGGACGGCTGGTAGTGGCCCGTCGCGGCGATGCGGGTTCCCGGCATGGTTGCTCTCCTCGGCTTGACGCGGGTGGTGCGGGCGGCGCTGGCGGCACCGGCGGGAAATATAGCAACCGATCGGTCGGAAGTTAATTGGGGAAAACCCGGGACGCGCTGGCTACGATGGCGGCATGAGCCCACGCAAGTCCGTCGCCGAGTCCCGCAGGACCCGCGAGCGGATCATCGACCGCAGCATCGCGATCGCCTCGGTCGAAGGACTGGACGGGCTGACCATCGGCCGCCTCGCCACCGACCTGGGCATGAGCAAGGCCGGCGTGCTCGGCCACTTCGGCACCAAGGAGGCGCTCCAACTCGCCTCCCTGGACAGCGCGTCGGCGATCTTCTCCAAAGCGGTGTGGGAACCCTCCGCGCACACCGCCCCGGGCCTCGCCCGGCTCCAGGCCATCTGCGAGTCCTGGATCACCTACCTGGAACGCGAACACGGCGCCTTCCCCGGCGGCTGCTTCTTCACCACGGCCGCGGTGGAATTCGACGCGCGCGTCGGCCCCATCCGGGACGCGGTCGTACGGCGCTCCACCCTCTGGCGCCGCCGCCTGGCCAACGAGATCCGGTACGCCGTCGAAACCGGCGAACTCCCCCGCGACACCGACCCCGAGCAGCTCGTCTTCGAACTGGTCGGCCTCTACACCGGCCTCAACCAGGCCATCCAGCTCTTCGCCGACCCCACCGCTCCCAACCGCACCCGCCGCGCCCTCGCCCGCCTCCTCGCTCCGGCCACGGCACAGGCGCGGTGACGGCCGCGCACGAAGCGGAACTGCTCCGCACCGAGATCGAGACCAACTGGCCCCCGGACGCACGGGGGCGCCTCCGGGGCCCGCACCACGCGGTGCTCGGCGTCACGGCGGACGGCCGCCGGCGGACGCTGGCGGCCGGCGCCCACCTTCCGGACGCCCTCGCCGCCGAACTGGCGGCCGCCGGAGCGGCGGCCGACGCCCTCCCCCGCGTCCAGCGGCTGCTGGCAGCGTCCCTCGGCCCCGTCCACACGGCCTCGGGCCCGAGCTACCTCGTCCTGCCCGACCGCATCCGCTTCGCGCCGACCGCACCCGTCGTCCGTTCCGACGGCCCGCCCGCCGCGATCGACGCCCTGCGCACCGCGAACCCGGGCAACTGGGGCACGGACGAATGGCACGACCTCCTGGACGGCACGCTGGGCCCCTGGGCCATGGCCCTCGCCCCCGGCGGCGGGCACCCCTCCCACGTCGTCTCGATCTGCCACACCCCCTGCCGGTCCGACCGCGGCGCGGAAGCCGGCACCTGGACCCGCCCAGGACACCGCGGCCGCGGCCACGCCGCGACGGTCACCGCCGCCTGGGCCCGCCTGATGTCCCCCGGCACCCGCCACCTCTTCTACAGCACCACCGCCGCCAACCACTCCTCCCAGCACGTCGCCGCCCGCCTGGGTTTGCGCCCGCTGGGCACGCTGTGGAAAGTGTCGCCCCCGGGCTCCGGGGAGTGAAGGGCGCGGCCGGACGACGGCGCAGGCGGACACCCCGGTGCCCACGGCCAGACGCCTCACACCCCGCCCTCCCCCGTGCTGAGGGCAGCGTTCCCCGCGGGTAACAACGCAGATGCGGACGGGTAACAGCCGGACCGCACGCTGGCGGACATGACCTCGCAACAGCGTGTGGTGGTGATCGGAGGCGGCATGGCCGCCGCCCGGCTCGCGCAGCGCCTCGGCCCGGCCGCCGCCGACGGCGGTCCGGTGCTCACCGTCCTCGGGGAGGAGCCGCACCGCCCGTACAACCGTGTCCTGCTCGCCGAGGTGCTGGCCGGCCGGTACGCGCAGGAGGTCATCGCCCTGCCGGCCCCGCACGACGGAGTGCGGTGGCTGGCCGGGGTGCGGGCGGTACGGATCGACCGGGCGGGCCGCACGGTGCTGTGCGACGACGGGCAGGCCGTACCGTACGACCGTCTCGTCCTCGCGACCGGCTCCAACCCGGTGCTCCCGCCGCTCCGCGGTCTCTTCCCGCCCGGCCACGAGGACCTTCCCGGCGGCGTCCACCCCTTCCGTACGCTCGACGACTGCGCCGCGCTCGGCGCGGCCGCCGCCCGGCCGGGCGCGCGTGCCGTGGTGATCGGCGGCGGGCTGCTCGGCGTCTCGGCGGCCCGCGCGCTGGCCGAGCGCGGTGTATCGGTTCTGCTCGCGCAGCAGGGCGAGCACCTGATGGAACGGCAGTTGGACGCCGGGGCCGCGGCCCTGCTGCGCGCCCACCTCGAAACGCTGGGCGTTGAGGTGCACACGGAGTGCCGGGTGCGCGGGCTGCGCGTCGAGGAAGGCGCCGTACGCGGGGTGGAATTCGCGGACGGCTACGCGCCGGATGCCGGCCTGGTCGTCCTGGCCTGCGGGGTACGGCCGCGCGTCGGCCTGGCGCGCGCCGCCGGGCTGCCGGTCGACCGGGGCGTCGTCGTCGACGACCGGCTGCGTACGGCCGATCCCCGCATCCACGCGATCGGGGACTGCGCGCAGCACGACGGCCTGGTGTACGGCCTGGCGGGTCCCGCCCTCGAACAGGCCGACCTGCTGGCGCGCATCCTCAGGGCGGAGGCCGCCCGCTACCGCGGCACCCGCGCCCTCACCCGCCTCACTCTCACCGGCACCGGCACCGCGCCCGGGACGGCGCCCGCCGCCACCGCCCCCCTCGACCTGGCCGCCTTCGGCACCCCTTCCCCCCTCCCCGGCGACGACGTGATCCACCTGTCCGACGCCACCCGCAACGCCTACCGCAAGGTCGTCGTCCGCGGCGACCGCCTCGTCGGCGGCATCCTCCTCGGCGACCTGGGCGCCGTCGGCACCCTCGCCCGCACCTGGGAGTCCGGCGAACCGCTGCCAAAGGCGCCCCTGCTGCACCTGCTCACCACCGAGACCGCCACCCCTTCCCGCACCGCCGGAGGCTCCTGACCATGGCCGCAACCGCCGTTCCCACCCTCGTGCTCATCGGCCACGGCATGGTCGGCCAACGGTTCCTCGAAGCCCTCGCCGACCGCGGCGTGACCGGGCGCGCCCGGGTGGTCGTCCTGTGCGAGGAGCCCCGGGCCGCCTACGACCGGGTCCAGCTCACCTCGTACTTCTCTGGCCGCACGCCGGACGACCTGTCCCTCGCCGACCCCGGGTTCATGGCCCGGCACGGCATCGAACTGCACCTGGGCGACCCGGCCACCGCCATCGACCGCGCGGCGCGCACCGTCACCGCCCGGTCCGGCCTGACGCTCGCGTACGACACGCTCGTCCTGGCCACCGGCTCGTACCCCTTCGTGCCGCCGGTCCCCGGCAAGGACAGCACCGGCTGCTTCGTCTACCGGACCATCGAGGACCTGCTCGCCATCGAGGAGTACGCCAAGAACTGCCGCACCGGCACCGTCGTCGGCGGCGGCCTGCTCGGCCTGGAGGCCGCCGGCGCGCTCAACGGGCTCGGGCTGCGGACCCACATCGTCGAGTTCCAGCCGCGGCTGATGGCGGTCCAGGTCGACGAGGGCGGCGGCAGCGCGCTGCGCCGGACCGTGGAGGGGATGGGCCTGAGCGTCCACACAGGCGTCGGCGGCAAGGAGATCGTCGCGGACGAGGACGGCGCGGTGCGGGCCATGGAGCTGTCGGACGGCTCGTCCGTCGAGACGGACCTGGTGATCTTCTCGGCCGGGGTGCGCCCCCGCGACCAGCTCGCCCGCGACTGCGGCCTGGCGGTCGGCGAGCGCGGTGGCATCGGCGTGGACGAGCGGTGCCGTACCAGCGACCCCGCCGTCTACGCGATCGGCGAATGCGCGCTGGCGGCCGACGGCAGGGTGTACGGACTGGTGGCGCCCGGCTACGAGATGGCGGAGACGGCGGCGGCCGCCATCGCCGGCGACCGGGACGTGCCCGCGTTCACCGGCGCCGACACCTCCACCAAGCTCAAGCTCCTCGGCGTGGACGTGGCCTCCTTCGGTGACGCGCACGGCGCCACTCCCGGCTGCCTCGACGTCGTCTACGCCGACTCCCGTTCCGGCGTCTACAAGAAGCTGGTCGTCGGCGCGGACGGCGAGCTGCTCGGCGGCGTGCTGGTCGGCGACGCCGAGTCGTACGGCCTGCTGCGCCCGCTCATCGGCTCCGTGCCGCCCGTCGCCCCCGAGCAGCTCGTGCTGCCTGCCGGAACCGGCGCACCGGCCGCCCTCGGTCCCGCCGCCCTCCCCGACGACGCGGTGATCTGCAACTGCCACAACGTCACCAAGGGCACCATTCGCTCCGCGGTCTCCGAGCACTCCTGCACCACCGTGCCCGAGGTGAAGAAGTGCACCAAGGCGGGCACCGGCTGCGGCAGTTGCGTCAAGGCCCTGACCACACTGGTCAACGACGAACTCGCGGCCGGCGGCGTGGCCGTCGACAAGGGGCTGTGCGGCTGCTTCCCGCACACCCGCGCCGAGCTGTACGAAATCGTCCGCACCCGCCGCCTCACCTCGTACGCCGAACTCCTGGACGCCCACGGCCGTGCGGAGGCCCGCGGCGGCGACGGCTGCGAGACCTGCAAACCGGCCGTCGGCTCCATCATCGCCTCCCTCGCCCCCACCGTCGGCGCCGGCGGCTACGTCCTGGACGGCGAGCAGTCCGCCCTCCAGGACACCAACGACCACTTCCTCGCCAACCTCCAGCGCAACGGCTCCTACTCGGTCGTCCCCCGCATCCCCGGCGGCGAGATCACCCCGGAGAAGCTGATCACCATCGGCGAGGTGGCCCGCGACTTCGGCCTCTATACGAAGATCACCGGCGGCCAGCGCATCGACCTGTTCGGCGCCCGCGTCGACCAACTCCCGCGCATCTGGGCCCGCCTGGTGGACGCCGGCTTCGAATCCGGCCACGCGTACGGGAAAGCCCTCCGCACCGTGAAGTCGTGCGTCGGGCAGACCTGGTGCCGCTACGGCGTCCAGGACTCCGTCCGCATGGCCATCGACCTGGAACTGCGCTACCGGGGCCTGCGGTCCCCGCACAAACTCAAGTCGGCGGTCTCCGGGTGCGCGCGCGAGTGCGCCGAGGCACGCGGCAAGGACTTCGGCGTCATCGCCACCTCCAACGGCTGGAACCTGTACGTCGGCGGCAACGGCGGCGCCGACCCCCGCCACGCCGACCTGCTCGCCCAAGACCTCTCCGACACCGAACTGATCCGCCTGATCGACCGCTTCCTGATGTTCTACATCCGCACCGCCGACCGCCTGGAGCGCACCTCCGCCTGGCTGGAGCGCATCGAGGGCGGCCTCGACCACGTACGCGACGTCGTCGTGCACGACTCCCTCGGCCTCTGCGACGAACTGGAGTCCCTGATGGCCGCGCACGTGTCCGCCTACCGCGACGAGTGGGCCGACACCCTCGCCGACCCGGAGCGCCTCGCCCGCTTCGTCTCCTTCGTCAACGCGCCGGACGCCCCCGACCCGGCCGTCCGCTTCGTCCCCGAGCGCGACCAGATCAAGCCGGACCTGGGCCTGCTGGCCGGTCCCACACTCCCCGTACGCACCCTGGAAGGGACCGCCGCCCGATGACCCCCACGACCCTCGCCGTAGCACTCGCCGTGCAACTCCCCGCAGCACAGGAGCAGGAGAAGGACGGCCACTGGATCCCCGTGTGCGACCGCTCCGCCCTCGTCCCCGGCCGGGGCGTCGCCGCCCTCCTCCCGGACGGCGGGCAGGTGGCGCTGTTCCTGGACCGCGCGGGACGCCCGTACGCCATCGGCAACCGCGACCCGTTCACCGGCGCGTACGTCCTCTCCCGCGGCCTGACCGGCTCGGCCGGCGGCCGCCCGTTCGTCGCCTCCCCCCTCCTCAAACAGCGCTTCGACCTGGAGACGGGCACCTGCCTGGACGACCCGGCGGTGTCGGTGCCCGTCTACCGGGTCCGGGAAGTCACCGGAGGACGCGACGGCTGACGGCGGACGCGACGGCCGGCGGCCGGCAGCTGGCGGTTGGCGGTTGGCGGCGGCATCACCCGCCCTCCCGGCACCCCTGGCCCCGTACGGCCTGGGCGTACGCTGGTGCTCCCCACGCACCGACGAAGGAGCGCAGCAGGCGTGACCCGTTGGAACACGAGCCACATCCCCGACCAGACGGGCCGCTCGGCGGTCGTCACCGGCGCCAACAGCGGCATCGGCTACATCACCGCGCGCGAACTCGCCCGGCGCGGCGCCCGCACCGTACTGGCCTGCCGCAACGAGGCGCGCGGGCATGCGGCGCTCGCCCGGCTGCGCTCCGAAGTACCGGCCGCCGAAGCCGAGTTCCGGCGCCTCGACCTGGCCGACCTGGCGTCCGTACGCGACTTCGCGGCCGGCCTCGACGACTTCGACGGCGACCGCCTCGACCTCCTCGTCAACAACGCCGGCGTCATGGCGCTCCCGCAGCGCCGCACCGCCGACGGCTTCGAGATGCAGTTCGGCACCAACCACCTCGGCCACTTCGCCCTCACCGGCCTCCTCCTGCCCAAGCTGCTCGGCACCCCGGGGGCGCGCGTCGTCACCGTCTCCAGCGGCTTCCACGCGCTCGCCAACGTCAAGCTGGACGACCTCAACAGCGAGCGCGGCTACCACCGGTGGATCGCCTACGGCCGCTCCAAGAGCGCCAACCTGCTCTTCGTCCACGAGCTGTCCCGCCGCCTGGCGCAGGCCGGATCGCGGGTACTGGCCGTCGCCGCGCACCCCGGCTACGCCGACACCAACCTCCAGACCGCCGGCGTACGAATGGAGGGCCGTACGCGCGCCGAGCGGATCGTGAATCTGGCCAACCGCCTCATCGGCCAGCCCGCCGAATCCGGCGCCCTGCCCACCCTGTGCGCCGCCACCGCGCCGCACATGAAGCCGGACGCGTTCCTCGGCCCCCGCAACGGCCTGCGCGGCGCGACCGCGCCGTCCTTCCGCGCCCCGTGGACGACGAACGACGAGACCTCGGAACGGCTGTGGGCGGCGTCGGAGGAGCTCACGGGGGTGCGCTACGACTTCGGCGGCGGGGCGCGGGGCTAAGGGCAAATGGGGCGCGCGGATGGCGCGCCGCCGCAACCTGCCTTGCGCGCGTAGCGGGGGAAGGGCGTGCGGCGGCGGCCGGTCACTCCAGGCCCGACGCCTCGAAGATCCGTCGGGCGCCGTCCCGGTCGACGTGCTCGCCCAGCGCCCGCAGCGCCTCGCCGCCCGAGCGCAGCAGACCGCGCTCCCGGGACAGCCGGGCACCGGTGTCGAGCAGGTGCCACAGGGCCGGGTTGGCGGTGAGGACCTTGGGGTCCAGTTCGACCCGGCCGCCCGTGAGGTCGCGGAGCACCAGCCGCGGCGCCATTCCGTCGCTGCGGAGCACGAGCACCAGCAGGTCGGTGCGGACCCGGCGCTCGCGCAGCAGTCCGCGTACGGCGAGCCACCCCGCCCCCGCGGTCACCCGTGCCGGGAAGAGCGCCGCGAGGAGCACCACCGCGAGGGACGTCCAGCAGGCGGCGCGCAGCGGGTCGAGGGTGTCGTTGGCGAGGTCGACGGCGAGCATGAGGGTGAGCACGCCGGCCGAGCAGCAGACCGCCGCGCGCAGTTCGGGCGCCCACCGGCGGTCCCGGTACGCCGCCGGGCCGTGCACCGGGGGTGGAAGGGCGTACCCCTCCCGCGTATGCCGTCCATCGCGCGCCCCACCGCCTCCCTGTCCGCCCCCGCCCGCGCCGTCTTCGCCGCCCTCTCCGTAGGCCGTCGGCCCGGCCCCGGTGCCCCATCGCCGTCCCATGGCCGCGACGATAGGGCGGCGGGGCCCCGGCCGTCGCACCCTTGATGCGGCGCTGACGAAGCCCCGGGAAACCTTGACGCACCACTGACAAGGCCCGGCAGCCGCCCGCGCGGACCACCGGAGGCCCGCACCGCCCTGTGCCGGGGCCACCCGGTGCTGCGGCCACCCGCCCGCATCGAAACGCCCCCACAGGGCATCAAAGGCGTCAAGAAGCCGTGAAGATGCCAGGATCGCCCGCCAAAGCCACGCCAAGAACCAGCGTGCCCGTACGAACCGGCACTCACGCTGGGCTGGCCCCGTCACCGGGGTTCTCTACCCACAGCGCACGGAGGTACGGCGAACGATGTCGATGGCGTGGAAACTCACGGGCCGGACCCCGGCCCGGGCCACGGACCCGGACGCGGACCGGAATGCGCCGGGCACCGGGACCGCGGGCGGACCGGGCGGCCCGCTGACCGCACCGCCTCCCGGGCCCGAGCCGGACGCCCGACATCGCCTGACCTCCGTACAGGGCCTCGCCGCCCTCTCCCTCGACGCGATGGCGTCGGTCGCGTACGGGCCCGAGGCCATCGTCCTGGTCCTGGCCGCGGCGGGCGCCCGCGGGCTCGGGTATACCCTGCCGGTCACCCTCGGCATCGCGGCGCTGCTCGCCGTCCTGGTCGCCTCGTACCGCCAGGTGATCGCGGCGTTCCCGAACGGCGGCGGCTCGTACGCCGTCGCCAAGGCCCACCTCGGGCGCCGTACCGCCCTGGTCGCCGCGGCGTCCCTGATCCTCGACTACGTCCTGAACGTCGCCGTGTCCGTGACGGCCGGCGTCGCCGCGCTCACCTCCGCCTTCCCCGGCCTGTACGGCGAACGGCTGTGGCTGTGCCTGGCGGTGCTCGTCCTGGTGACCGGCGTGAACCTGCGCGGCATCGTCGACTCCGCGAAGGCGTTCCTGCTGCCCACCGCCGTCTTCGTGGGTTCGATTCTCGCCCTCGTCGCGGTCGGCCTGTTCAGGGACGCGCCCGCCTCCACGGTCTCCGCCGCCGGCCACGCCTCCGTACTGTCCGACAACGCGACCTCCGTGGGCGCGCTCCTCCTCCTGAAGGCGTTCGCCTCCGGCTGTTCGGCGCTGACCGGCGTCGAGGCGGTCGCCAACGCCGTACCGTCCTTCCGTGCCCCCGCCGCCAAGCGCGCGCAGCGCACCGAAGTCGCCCTGGGCGTGCTACTCGGCGTGATGCTGATCGGCCTCTCGGTCCTGATCGGCCGCTTCCACCTCCAGCCGGTGGAGGGCGTCACCGTACTCGCCCAGCTCGCGGACGCCGCCCTCGGCCACAACTGGGCCTTCTACCTGGTGCAGTTCGCCACGATGGTGCTGCTCGCCCTGGCCGCGAACACCTCCTTCGGCGGGCTGCCCGTCCTGATGAGCCTGCTGGCCCGCGACAACTACCTGCCGCACGTCTTCGGCCTCAAGGCCGACCGGCAGGTGCACCGGCACGGCGTACTGGCGCTGGCCGCCGTCGCCGCCGTGCTCCTCGTCTTCTCCGGCGGCGACGTGAACACCCTCGTCCCGCTCTTCGCCATCGGCGTCTTCGTGGGCTTCACCGTCTGCCAGGTGGGCATGGTCCGGCACTGGCGGCAGGAACGATCCGCCGGCTGGCGCGGCAAGGCCGCCCTCAACGGCTTCGGCGCGCTGCTGACCGGCGTGTCCGCCGTCGTCGTCACGGCGACGAAGTTCACCGCGGGCGCCTGGCTCGTCGTCATCGCCCTGCCCGCCCTCGTCCTCGCCTTCGAGGCGGTCCACCGGGCGTACGGCCGGATCGCGGACCGCCTGGCCCTGGGCCGCATCCCCGAGCCCCCGCACCGCGACCGCTCCCTCGTCGTCGTCCCCGTCTCCCACCTCTCCAAGCTCACCTGCGAGGCACTGAACGCCGCGGTCTCCCTCGGCGACAAAGTGGTGGCGGTCACCGTCACGTACGCCTCCCCGGAGGACCGCCGCGCCTCGGAGTCCCTGCGCCGCGACTGGGAGCTGTGGAACCCCGGCGTGGAACTCCTCGAACTGCCCTCCGCGACCCGCACCGTCGGCCGCCCCGTCGCCGCGTACGTACGCGATCTCGGCGCGCGACAGCCCGGCACCCGGGTCACGGTCCTCATCCCCGAGGTGGAACCGGCCCACCTGTGGCAGCGCCTCCTCCAGAACCAGCGCGGCGCAGTCGTCGCCCACGCGGTCCGGCGCACCACGGACGCGACGATCTGCCGTTTGCGGTTCCGGGTGTCGGCGTAAACGCCGCACGTTATTGAAGCCCGACCAGACAGCCTTTCGGTTGATTTACCCCATCCCAAAACGATCTTGACTGGGCGTTTAAGCGGCTTTGTGACCGGCACCATATGAGCCGCCCTTTTTACCCACAAGGGTGGATGGGTCCCCAGTCATGGGGGCGGAAGTAATGGAAAGGTGACCAGCTCACGCAGAAAGTCGCCGACGTGAAGGGTTCCACGGTCGAAGGCGTCGTGGTCCGGCCGACAACTCCGGGACAGGTGACCACGCGCATGGACTGGACCTGCCTCCAGGACGGCACTGGTGCCGTCATGGGCGTCGCCGACCACTGCTTTTAAGGACTGCTGTTCATGCTTCTCGGACGGATACTGGCCGCCCTCGCGCTTATCGGTGCGCTTGTCACGACAGCCCTCGGCGTATGGCTCGGCGACACATGGGGCATCGTGATCGGGATATTCGGAGTATTCAGTGCGTCCATCAGCACGTCCATAGTCTGGCGAGCCCGCCGGCAGTGAGTACACCTCGGTAGCTACGCCGGTAGGTCGGCCGGACCATGCCGGCGTAGCTCCGGGGCACGCCCCGCGTTAACTCCCCCCATACCCCCTTTTCCCTACTTCCCGGAACCGGGGGCCTGGAGGTCCCGGTCCGTGGGGTCCTCCCGCTCGGGCTGTTCGGGCGGCCGTACGAAGTCGTGCGAGCCGTTGTCCGAGGACTGACCGCCGAAGTGCGGCAGCGGCCGGTCGCAGCCGGGCCCCGGCCGGTTGCCCATCGGCATCAGCGCCAGGTCGGAGCCGAGGAACGGCACGATGGAGTAACCGCCGTTGCACATCGGCAGCACGTAAAACCGCTGCGCCTCCAACTCCTTGTTGTTCGGGGTCTTGGGGTCCTGCGGGTCCGTGAACCGCATTCCGTCCCGGAGGTTGTCGGGATTGACCGCCAGCCGCTTGCCCTCCCGCTTGTTCTCGAAGCTGTACACCGTGTTGTTCTTGTAGTAGCCCACCAGGTGGACCACCCACAGGTGCCGCTTGTTGTCGATGTTCTCGACGGGGTCGGTCTCGATCTGGAGGTCACCGTTGTGGGTGAGGTACCCACCGGAGACCCGGTGGATGATCATCAACTCGCGCTGGTGCTTCACGGACGCGACAAAGGTGTCCAGGGTGTTCGGGTACATACAGCGCCTTTCTTCTGTTCCGGCCCCCCGCACCTGGCATGCCCGACCCTCCTCCGCCAACGCCCGCATATGCCCCCGGCCGGAAGCGCTCACCGCGTACGCGCGTAGACACAGTTCATATGAACAGCGCCTGCCGCGCTCCGGCTCTCACGGGCGTACGCCCCGGTCGCCCGAACCTGTCCGCACGCCCGGCCGGTTCACGGCCTTGCCGCCGCTCCCGCCAGGTGCGACAACGGCCCCATGCCGACCTCGCCGACCCACGCCCCGGCCCCCACCGCGCCGCCGCCGTACCAGGGCCTCCCTCTACGCCACCCCACCCGGCCGCCGGTTCTCCTCCCCACCGACCCGGAGAGCGCGGAACTGAACGGCCCGGTCTTCGGCCACACCGACGTCACATCCCTCGACCACGACCTCACCCGCCACCACACCGGCGCCCCCATAGGCGAACGCATCACCCTGACCGGCCACGTCCTCGACAGCCGCGGCCGCCCCGTCCGCCACCAGCTCGTCGAACTCTGGCAGGCCAACGCCGCCGGCCGCTACGCCCACCAGGGCGACCGGCACGACGCCCCGCTCGACCCGAACTTCACGGGTACGGGCCGCGCCCTGACCGACGCCGACGGCCGCTACACCGTCACCACGATCAAGCCCGGCGCGTACCCGCTCGGCACCCCCGACCACGCCTGGCGCGCCGCCCACGTGCACTTCTCCTTCTTCGGCAGCGCCTTCACGCAACGCCTGGTCACCCAGATGTACTTCCCGGGCGACCCGCTCCTGGCCCATGACTCGGTCCTCCACTCCGCTCCTGGCGAAGCCGCCCGCCGCCGCCTGATCGCCACCTACGACCCGGCCCTCTCCAGCATCGCCGGCACCCTCACGTACCGCTGGAACATCGTCCTCGGCGGCCTCTCCCCCACCGTCACTCCTGCCTGACGTCCACCTCACACCACACCGTCTTACCGACCTCCCGTTCCCGCACCCCCCACCGCGCTGCCAGCCCCCGCACAATCACCAGCCCCCGCCCGCCCAAGTCTTCCTCTCCCGGCTCACATTCACTCGGCAACGCCTCCCCCCGCGCATCCGACACCGCAACCCGCACCACCCGCCCGGTACCCACCAGATGCACCCGGAACAGCCGCCCCTTGACCCGCCCGTGCACCAACGCGTTCGTGGCCAGCTCGGACACCAACACCCCGACGTCCCCGGCGATCTCCCCGTACCCCCACTCCCCCACCAACCGAACCGCCCGCCGCCGAGCCAGCGCGACGGCCTTGGGGAAGGGCGTGTAGTCGAGCAGGTCTTCATGAAGGACGACTTCTGCGGGGTCCTGCGGAGCGATCATCTACGACACCTCCGAGTTACGAGCGACGCGCACCCTGCGAAAGCCGCTGCGCGAGCGATTCACTACGGACCGTATTCGCCCTTCCGAGATCCACTCAACCTTTCACCGGGAAATATCCACCGAACGAGGTTGCCGCTGCCCGCCCCGACCCAGCACACTGGCCGCATCACGCAGAGGAGTCGCCAGGTGACAGCAGGTCAGGCCACACAGAGCAACAGCACGTCGACCGTTCTGGGGCGCAGACTCGGCGGTGAACTTCTCGCTCTCCGCACAGCCGCAGGGTTGACCCAGCCCCAGGCCGCCCAGGTCCTCAGCGCCTCCACGGCGAAGGTCGCCAAGCTGGAGCGTGGCTGGGTTCCCATCCGTGACCCGGACATCCGGGCACTGTGCGACCTATACGGCGTGCGGGATCCTCGCACGGTCGGCGGCCTCCTCGAACTGGCCCGCATCGACCGCGAGCGCCGCAAGGCCAAAGGGTGGTGGACGGAATTTCCCGGCATCGGCGCGATGCAGGAGTACGTCGCCCTGGAGAACGCCGCCACGACAGTCAAGGCGTGGCAACTGGCCTTCGTCCCCGGCCTCCTCCAAAGCCCGGACTACGTGCGCGCGTTGAACCCGGAGGACAGCTTCGTCAGCGCCAGGGTGGCGCGCCAACAGCGGCTCATGGGCGAGTCCCCGCTCACCCTCCATGCCGTGGTTTTCGAGGCCGCGCTCAGGACGCTCACCGGAGGCCGCGACACGATGCGCAGACAGCTGGAACACCTGGCAACCATGGCACAGCGACCGAACGTGAACGTGCGGGTTCTCCCGTTCAGCGCCGGCACCCAACCGGGCATGGGCTGCGCCTTCAACATCCTCTCGTTCGCCGAACCCGGCGCCATGGACATCGTCTACATGGAGATCCCCCACAACGAGCTGTGGCGCGAAGGAGGCCAAGAGGCCGGCGTGTACGGCACCATGTTCGAGAACATCGAACGCAACGCCCTCACCGCCGAAGGGTCTCTGGCGTTCATCACCAGCCTCAGTAAAGAACTGTGAGCCATGCCCCCGTACACGTTCCACAAGTCCAGCTACAGCAACGAAGAACGCGAGTGCGTCGAAGTGGCCACCAACCACCCCCACCTCATCGCCATACGCGACTCCAAGCGCGCGGACGGCCCCACCCTCCATGTCGGCGGCGCCGCGTGGACGGACTTTCTCGCCACGCTGCGGCCGGGGGCGTGCTCAGGCTAGGGCGCCTCCACGCCGGATATCCGGTACTTCCGCACCTCCGCGTCGAGGATCGCCGTCACCTGTTCGGGAGCCGGGCCGTTGCCGCGGAACACCTGGAGGTGGGCGTCGGACTCCCAGCGTTCGTACACGTTGATCCGGCCGGGATCGAGGCGGTCCGCCGACAGGGCGTAGTCCAGGCAGCCGGGGGCGGCTCTCGCCTGTTCGGCTATGGGGTCGCAGGCGGTCAGGTACGCGGCACGGGCGTCGGGGGCGACGTGGAGCTGGCCGGACACGATGATCATGGGCGTCTCCTCGGGAAGCGGGTAAGTCGGGCGGCTCGTACGGAAATCATGCACGAGGGGTCTGACAATCGCCCCGGGCGCGGGAACACGCGGGAACGCGCGGGAACACCAAGACCATCCACAACGCTCACCCCTACGGGCGTCCTCACCGGCCGGTTTCGTGGAGGTGCAATGCGTTCTTCACGCCGGTGCGGCAAAGTAGGCGCCCGTGGCGAGCGGTGATCGACGATCATCGGAGCCGCACGGCAGCCGTACGACGACCACGCGCGACGCGCGACGGGCTACGCAGGGGGCGATCGGCATGACACGCGGCAGCGACAGAGGCATGGGCAGGGGCGCCGGGGTCGGGAGGCGGCAGGTGCTCGGCGCCGCCGGTGGCGTGGCGCTCGCCGCCGTACTGGCGGCCTGCGGTGCCAACACCGGCCGCAACGGCAAGGGTTCGGGGCCGGCGCTGAGCCAGTGGTATCACCAGTACGGGGAGCCGGGTGCCGAGCAGGCCGTGAAGCGGTACGCCGCCGCGTACGACAAGGCGCGGGTGACCGTGCAGTGGCGGCCCGGCGATTACGACCGGCAGACGGCCGCCGCGCTGCTGACGGATTCGGGGCCCGACGTCTTCGAGGTCAACGGGCCGAAGCTGGAGCAGTTGAAGGGCGGCCAGGTCGTCGATCTGACCGCGGAGATCGAGGCCGTCAAGGACGACTTCAACCAGGCGGTGCTCAATCCGAAGATCTGGCGGGACAAGATCTGGGCGGTGCCGCAGGCCATCGACACGCAGTTGCTCTACTACAGGAAGAGCATGTTGAAGCGGGCGGGGGTGGAACCGCCGCGCACGGTGGATGAGTTGGTCGACGCGGCCAAGGAGCTGACCGCACGGTTCAAGGGCGACAAGGTCAAGGGGCTGTTCCTGGGGAACGACGGTGGGGCCGCCGTGCTGGGCGGTACGCCGCTGTACGCCGCGGGGCTGAGCCTGATCACCGAGGACGGGAAGGTCGGGTTCGACGATCCGGCCGCCGCCCGCGTGATCGCGAAGATCCGGCAGCTGTACGCCGATGAATCGTTGCTGCTGGGGGCGCCGACGGACTGGTCCGATCCGGCGGCCTTCGTGCAGGGGCTGACCGCCATGCAGTGGTCGGGGCTGTGGGCGCTGCCGCAGGTCAAGAAGGCCCTGGGGGACGACTTCGGGGTGCTGCCGTTCCCGAAGGACGGGGCCGGCAGGCCGGCCGTGCCGGTGGGCGCGTACGGCGCGGCGGTCAGCGCCCGCGGCAAGCACCGGGACGCGGCCAAGGCGTACGTGAAGTGGCTGTGGGTGGACGGGACCGACAAGCAGGAGGACTTCGCGCTCTCGTACGGCTTCCACATCCCGGCCCGTACCTCGCTCGCCAAGAAGGCGAAGCAGCTCCAGGAGGGTGCGGCGGCCGACGCGGTCGCGTACGCCACCCGGTACGGCAACGCCGAGCCGCTGCTCTGGACGACGCCGAGCAGCACCGCCTACCAGGACGCGCTGAACCGCATCATCAAGGGCGGCGCGAACCCGGAGAGCGAGTTGAAGGCCGTGGTGCGCAAGGTCGAGGCCGAGTTGCAGCGGGCCGGTAAGTGACCACCGGGCGGGCGGGCACGCGCAGGGGTACGTGGAGTACGGGTGCGGGCGCGCGGGCCGGCGGACTGCTCGGGCGGATTCGGGGGCCGCAGAACCGGAATCTGTGGTTCTGGGCCTTCGTGGGCCCGTTCGCCGCCGGTCTGGCCCTGTTCACGTACGTGCCGCTGGCCTGGAGCGCCTACCTCAGCTTCTTCGACGCGCACAACACGGTCACCCCGACGGACTTCGTCGGGCTGGACAACTACGCGGCGATGCTGGGCGACCGTGCCTTCGTGAGCAGCCTGGGCACCTTCGCGCTGTTCACGGCCTTCATCGTGCCGGCCACGTACGTCCTCTCGCTCGCCCTGGCGCTCATGGTCAACCGGCTGCGGTTCGCCCAGGCGTTCTTCCGCTCGGTCTTCTTCCTGCCGACGGCCTGCTCGTACGTGGTCGCCGCCCTGGTCTGGAAGTTGTCGATCTTCAACGGGGTGCGGTTCGGGCTCGCCAACACCGTGCTGGGGTGGTTCGGCGCCGACCAGACCGCCTGGCTGTCCACGACCGACCCGCCCTGGTACTGGCTGGTGATCGTGACCGTCCGGCTGTGGTTGCAGGCAGGTTTCTACATGATCCTGTTCCTGGCCGGTCTGCAACGGATCTCGCCCCGCCTGTACGAGGCGGCCGCGGTGGACGGCGCGCGGCCCGGCTGGCAGACGCTGCGGTACATCACACTGCCGCAGCTGCGCGCTACGTCGGTCGCCGTCGTACTGCTGCTGGTGATCAACGCGTTCCAGGCGTTCGACGAGTTCTACAACCTGATGTCCGACGCGCGCGGCTACCCGCCGTACGCGCGCCCGCCGCTGGTCTACCTCTACTACACCGCACTCGGGCAGGAGCAGAACCTCGGCCTGGGCAGCGCGGGCGCGGTGATCCTGGCGCTGATCATCGCCGTGGCGACCGTCGTGCAGGCCCGCTGGTTCGGCCTCGGGCGAAAGGAGGACTGAGCGATGACGACCAGGTACACACAACAGCCGGGCAGCCGGGGTGACTCTCGCGTACGGGCCGGGCGCGCGCTGCGTGCGGTGCTCCTCGCCGTCCTCGCCGTGCTGTTCCTCATCCCGTTCTACCTGCTCGTGCGCAACGGGCTGGCCACCGAACAGGACATCACCGCACCCGACTGGACGTTCTTCCCCCGCGATGTCCAGTGGTCGAATCTCACCGAGGTGTTCGACGATCCGAACCTGCCGCTGGCGCGGGCGCTGCAAAACTCCACGCTGATCGCGGTCTCCACGACGGTGGGCACGGTGCTGCTGGCGTCGCTGGCCGGGTACGGGCTGGCCCGCATCCCGTACCGCCACGCGAACGCCGTCTTCTACGCCGTCCTCGGCACGCTCATGGTCCCGGCGGCGGTCACGTTCGTGCCCAGTTTCGTGCTCGTCTCGTCGCTCGGCTGGATCTCCACCCTGCGCGGGCTGATCGTCCCGACGCTGTTCAGCGCCTTCGCCTGCTTCATATTCCGCCAGTACTTCCTGGGCTTCCCGCGGGAGCTGGAGGACGCGGCGCGGGTGGACGGGCTCGGGTACTGGCGTACGTACTGGCGGGTCGTGGTGCCCAACTCGCGGCCCGTCTTCGCCGCCGTCGGCACCATCGTGTTCATCGGCGCGTGGAACGCGTTCCTGTGGCCGCTGGTCATCGGCCAGGACAAGGAATCCTGGACGGTGCAGGTGGCGCTCTCCACCTTCACCACGGCGCAGAACCTCAACCTGCACGAGCTGTTCACGGCCGCGGCGATCTCGATCGCGCCGCTGGTGGTGGTGTTCGTGCTGTTGCAGCGCTACATCGTGGCGGGGGTGGAGCGGTCGGGGATCGACGACTGAGCGGGACCGGAGACCCTAAGGCGAGCCGATGGCATCGGCCACCGTCGCGCCCGCGTGCGCCATGCCGGTGCCGTTCGGGTGGTACGGGGCGGCCGTCGAGGTCGGCAGCAGCCCTTCCATCCACTTCTCGCCCTTCGCGGCGCAGACGCCGTGCCGGGCGCTGGGCGTACGGATGTCGACAAAGTCCGCGCCGCCCGCCGCGGCCTGCCCGGCGAGCATGGTGTGCAGGCGGTCGAAGGTGTTCTGGAGGTAGTCGGCGTCGCCGGGCCAGATGGGTTCCTTCGGCCAGCAGCCACCCGGCTGGAAGTAGGTGCCGTACGAGACGACGTACACCTTCGCGTGCGGGGAACGGCGGTGGATCTGCCGGAGTGCGGCGGCGATCTTGGGCGCCGTCCGGGTGATCCGCTCGGCCAGCCGGTCCCGGCCGCCTGCCGTGTAGGCGGCTTCGCACGTCCGGCCCGGGGCCACCGCCTGCGGTAGCGGCCGGACGCAGGACGGCAGGGCGGTGCCCAGGCTGATGTCGTTGGCGCCGATGGCCAGGGTGACCAGGTCCGTGTCCGTCCGCAGAGCGTCGAACTGGGGCGGTACGAGGACGAGCCGTCGCCCGGTCAGATCGGCCGTTTTGGCGCCGCTGCACGTGACGTCGGTGAGTTCGGCTCCGAGGCGCGCGGCGGCGGCCGTCGGCCAGTTCCGGTTGGAGCGCAGGCACGTCAGGCTCGTCTGGGCGGGGATCAGCGGACCGGCGGCCGAGGAGTCGCCGAGCGCGACGTAGTGGGGTTTTCGTACGGGGGCGGTGGCGGAGACGGTGTTCGCCGTGGCGGTGGGCGTGCCGAGGGCGGCCAGTACGGCTACCGCCGCGGCAACGCGTCCGGCACGGCGCGGGCTTCGGGGCATCGCGACTCCTGCTGCTCGTGGGCGGTCAGGCGGCCGTGACGACCACGGACAAGGAAGACTCCCCGGAACGCCCGGCCACCAAAAGTCCACGGAGCCCCAGCCGTACGTACAGTCCTGCGCGGCGGTACGGCGGTACGGCGGTACGGCTGTATGGAAATCGGGTGGCGGTACACCGGGGACGTATGGGGATACTCGGCCATGAGCGATGCGGAAACGCCGGTCCGGGGGCCGGCTCTCACGGTCGGCGAGCAGGATCCCAAGCTGGTCAAGCGCCTGGAGGACGAGCTCGACGCCTTCAACGCCGCCGCCACGGACGGCGCCGAGCACGCCGAGTTCTCGGTGCGGGTGACGGACGAGGACGGCGAGCTGGTCGGCGGCCTGAGCGCCTGGACCTGGGGCGGGCTCTGCGAGATTCATCTGCTGTGGGTCCGCGAGGACCGCCGCGCGGAGGGCTGGGGCGCGAAGCTGCTGCGGGCCGCCGAGGAGGAGGCGGTACGGCGTGGCTGCGACCGCTCCACGGTGTCCTCGTACACCTTCCAGGCGCCGGGTTTCTACCAGCGCCAGGGATACACCGAGGTGGGGCGCGTGCCGGGCATGCCGGGCGGCCACGCGGACGTGTACCTGTTCAAGAAACTGGGCTGAGGCGGGCCGGGGCGAACCGAGGCCGGGCCGGGGGCGGGCCGGCGCCCGTTCCCCGTGCCGCGGACATGAGGTACGGTGCGAGCCATGACCACGTACTCGATCTTCCGTGAGACGGAGCCGCTGCACCGCGGCCCCCACGGCGAGTGCGCGCCCCGCGGCATGACGTTTCTGCGCCGCCGCGGCCGGGTGGGGTCTCCCCCGGCCGCCGCTTTCCACCGCTGTCGGTGATCCCCGGGCTCCGAGCCCTGCCGAGAAGCGGCGCCCCGCCCACCGCGCACGCCGCAGGCGGCGTCCCTGCGCGCTCGGCGCACCCGCACCCGCGGCACCCCTGCCGCACTCCTCGTTCCCGCCGCACTCCTCGTTCCGCGCCCTGTCAGGAGGACCCGTTGCCGGCCGCAGCCGACTCCGTCACCCCCGCCCCCGCTCCCGCTCCCGCCGCCCCCGCGCTCCGCGGCCACCGCATCCCCGCCGACGGCCTGTACGAGGGCCACCGCGTCCTGCGCCGCACCCCCGAGGGCTGGGAGGACCGCCCGTACGAGCGCTTCACGGTCGTCCCGCAAGCGGCCACCATCGGCGCGGAGATCCGCGGCCTCGACCTGTCCCGCCCTCTGGACGCCGCCCTGCGCGAGGAGTTGAACCGTGCGCTGCTGGAGTGGAAGGTGCTCTTCTTCAGGGGCCAGCACCTCACCTCCGCCGCGCAGCGCGCTTTCGCCCGCAACTGGGGCGAGCTGGAGACCAACCCGCTGCTGGCGACGGGCGACGCCGAGGACGTGGTCCGGTTCGACCGCAGCGCCGTGTCCACCTTCGAGAACGTCTGGCACGCGGACGTCACCTTCCGCGAACGCCCGGCGATGGGTGCCGTGTTGCAGCTGCGCGAGGTGCCGGCGTTCGGCGGCGACACCATGTGGGCGGACATGGCGGCCGCGTACGACAACCTGCCGCAGGACGTACGGAACCGTATCGACGGGGCCACCGCCGTCCACGACTTCCTGCCGGGCTTCGCCCGTTTCTACTCCGCCGAGCGGCTGGCGCCGTTCCAGGACCGGTTCCCGCCGGTGGAGCACCCGGTCGTGCGGCGGCACCCGGAGACCGGCCGCCGGATGCTGTTCGTCAACACCTCGTTCACCACGCGCATCGTGGGCATGGAGCGGGCGGAGAGCGACCGGCTGCTGCGGCTCCTGTTCCAGCAGGCGCACGTGCCGGAGTACCAGGTGCGGTTCCGCTGGCAGGCGGGCGACGTCGCCTTCTGGGACAACCGCGCCACCCAGCACTACGCGGTCAACGACTACGGCGCGCAGCGCCGGGTGGCCGAGCGGGTGGCCGTCACGGGCGACCGTCCGTACTGACCGAGGGGCGCCGCCGGCCGGAGAGTGCCCTGCCCCGGCAGCGCCCCGCCCCAGCAGCGCCGCCGGAACGTTCCTGCGCACCTCCGGCAGCCGCTCCCTAAGCGTCCACCTCCCGGGCCTCCAACCCGCGGATCTCCAGCCCCCGGGTATCCACCCCCCGGACGTCCACCTCGGGGCCGCCCCGCAGCAGCGCCGCCCCCAGCGGCGTCAACGTATGCAGCACGGCACTGCCGTGACGCAGCGTCAGCAGCAGGCCGGCATCACGCAGCACCGTCGCATGCTGGCTGGCCGAGGCCAGCGAGACGTCGACGCGCCGCGCCAGCTCGCTCGTCGTGCAGCCGCCGCCCACACCGTGCAGGATCGCCGAGCGGGTACGCCCGACGAGCTTGCCCAGGGAGTGGGCGGGCGGCACCGGGGGTGCAGGGCGGGACACCGGGTGGTCGACGGGGTAGACGAGCACGGGCGTGAGGTCCGGGTTGTAGAGAGTGACGGGGGCCCGGCGGCAGAAGTAGGACGGCAGCAGGAGCAGCCCCCGTCCGTCCAGGAAGAAGTCCCGGTCCACCGGGTAGTCCACTTCCAGGACGGGCGGCAGCCAGCGCATGGACGGCGGGAGCGAGGCGAGCAGCTGGTCGGCGCCGCCGTCCACCAGCGCGCGGCCACGGGCGGCGCGGTCCGCTTCTATGCGGGCCTGGAGGCGCGGCCAGTACGGCTCGACCGCGTTCTCGTAATAGCTCCGCAGCGCCCCGGTGAGCCGCCCGAGCGCGGCGGAATCGCCCTCGCTCAGCTCCCGTAACCACGAGGGCAACGGCCGGGTGGCCGGCAGCCTGGAAAGTTCGGCGTGCAGTCGCGCGGGCGGGGTTGCGCGGAGCGCTTCGAGCCCTTCGTCGATGCCGAGCAGCCCCTCCGGCGGCGTCAGGAAATCCGGAAAATAGCCTCGCGTCGGAACGAGCGGCGCCAACAGTCGTGTTTCACCGTTCAACCGGCATCGGGCTTCGGAGCGCCATTTACCGAAGGCCGGCCCCGGCCGCCGGTCGCGCAGTCGGTGAAAACTTAAAACGGTCTCCCACAGCACGTCAGGCCGCGCGGCTATGCGCACCCGGGCCAGATCCGGTCCACTGAAATGGACGCGTAGCACCGAACCCCCACCATGCTCCCTAGTCGACCCCCGGCCATCTGAGTATGCACGCAGACACAGCCTGTCACCACGTTCTTTTGGCCAGAGTTGAAAGGGGTCGCGCCAACACCGCGATCCCGGAAAGCTGTTACTCAATTCGACGGCAGTGCGAATGGAACGGATTGCTCGATCCCGTGGGGGGTGACGAGGCAAAAACCGACCGCTCAGCATTTGCCGTGGAAGGCCGTCAACCAGGCCGACATGGCTGACGGCAGCTCCCGAGGGGGGAGTCCGGAGAAAAGCGAGGGCGGCACCTCCGCACAGGTGCCGCCCTCGTCGGGTTCCGGAGCCGGCGTCAGGGTGAGGGTTGGTTGTTCCGACGCCAACTCCGGTTGGTGCGTGGGGCGTTGCCGCGTCAGCGGCTGTCGCTGCCCAGGGATTCCGCTGCCGCGCGGCCCGCTTCCAGGCGGGCCACCGGGATGCGGAACGGGGAGCAGGAGACGTAGTCCAGGCCCACCTCGTGGAAGAAGTGCACCGACTCAGGGTCGCCGCCGTGCTCGCCGCAGACGCCCAGCTTGAGGTCGGGGCGGGTGGCGCGGCCGGCTTCCGCGGCGCTGCGGACCAGCGAACCGACGCCGTCCTTGTCGATGGTCTCGAACGGGCTGACGCCGAAGATGCCCTTCTCCAGGTAGGCGGTGAAGAAGCTGGCCTCGACGTCGTCGCGGCTGAAGCCCCAGACCGTCTGCGTCAGGTCGTTGGTGCCGAAGGAGAAGAAGTCGGCGGACTCGGCGATCTGGCCGGCGGTCAGCGCGGCGCGGGGCAGCTCGATCATCGTGCCGAGGGTGAGCTTGAGGTCCACGCCGCGGGCCTGCTCGACCTCGGCGATGACCTGCTCGGCCTCCTCGCGGACGATCTCCAGCTCCTGGACGGTGCCGACCAGCGGGATCATGATCTCGGCGCGCGGGTCACCCTTGGCGGCGTTCTTGCGCTCGGCCGCTGCCTCCGCGATGGCCCGTACCTGCATGGCGAAAAGGCCGGGGATGACCAGGCCGAGGCGGACGCCGCGCAGGCCCAGCATCGGGTTCTGCTCGTGCAGCTTGTGCACGGCCTGGAGGAGGCGCAGGTCGTTCTCGTTGGCGTCCTTGCGGGACTCGGCGAGGGCGACGCGTACGGACAGTTCGGTGATGTCGGGCAGGAACTCGTGCAGCGGCGGATCCAGGAGGCGGACCGTCACCGGCAGGCCGTCCATGGCCTCGAACAGCTCGACGAAGTCGGCCTTCTGGAGGGGCAGCAGGCCGCCGAGGGCGGCTTCGCGGTCGGCGTCGGTGTCGGCGAGGATCAGGCGCTCGACCATCTCGCGGCGCTCGCCGAGGAACATGTGCTCGGTGCGGCACAGGCCGATGCCCTGGGCGCCGAAGCGGCGGGCGCGGGCGGCGTCCTCGGCGTTGTCGGCGTTGGCCCGTACGCGCAGCCGGCGCACCCGGTCCGCGTACGCCATGATCCGGTGCACGGCCTTGACCAGCTCGTCGGCGTCGTCGGCGCCGGCGTGCATGCGGCCCTCGAAGTACTCGACGACCGGGGACGGCACGACCGGCACCTCGCCGAGGTAGACCTTGCCGGAGGAGCCGTCGATGGAGATCAGGTCGCCCTCTTCGACGACGATGCCGCCGGGCGCGGTCATGCACCGGCGCTTGGTGTCGACCTCCAGCTCCTCGGCGCCGCAGACGCAGGTCTTGCCCATGCCGCGGGCGACGACGGCGGCATGCGAGGTCTTGCCGCCGCGCGAGGTCAGGATGCCCTCGGCGGCGATCATGCCGTTGAGGTCGTCGGGGTTGGTCTCACGGCGGATGAGGATGACCTTCTCGCCGGAGCGGGACCACTTGACCGCGGTGTACGAGTCGAAGACGGCCTTGCCGACGGCGGCGCCGGGCGAGGCGGCGATGGCCCGGCCGATCTGCTGCGTCTTCGCGTTCTCGTCGAAGCGCGGGAACATCAGCTGGGCGAGCTGCGCGCCGTTGACCCGCTGGAGCGCCTCGGCCTCGTCGATCAGGCCCTGGTCGACGAGCTGGGTGGCGATGCGGAAGGCGGCGCCGGCGGTGCGCTTGCCGACGCGGGTCTGGAGCATCCACAGCTTGCCGCGCTCGATGGTGAACTCGATGTCGCACAGGTCCTTGTAGTGCGTTTCGAGCGTTTCCATGATCTGCATCAGCTCGTCGTAGGACGGCTTGTCGATGCCTTCGAGGTCGGCGAGCGGCACGGTGTTGCGGATGCCCGCGACGACGTCCTCGCCCTGCGCGTTCTGGAGGTAGTCGCCGTAGACGCCCTGCTGGCCGCTGGCGGGGTCGCGGGTGAAGGCGACGCCGGTGCCGGAGTCGGGGCCGAGGTTGCCGAAGACCATGGAGCAGACGTTGACGGCGGTGCCGAGGTCGCCGGGGATGCGCTCCTGGCGGCGGTAGAGCTTGGCGCGGTCGGTGTTCCACGAGTCGAAGACCGCGCGGACGGCGAGGTCCATCTGCTCGCGGGGCTCCTGCGGGAAGTCCCGGCCGGTCTCCTTGGCGACGATGTCCTTGAACTGCCCGACCAGGTTCTTGAGGTCGGCCGCGTCCAGGTCGACGTCGACGCGTACGCCCTTGGCCTGCTTGGCCTCCTCAAGCGCCTCCTCGAAGAGGTCGCCGTCCACGCCAAGCACGGTCTTGCCGAACATCTGGATGAGGCGGCGGTAGGAGTCCCACGCGAAGCGCTCGTCGCCGGCCTGGGCGGCGAGGCCGGAAACCGACGCGTCGGACAGGCCGATGTTCAGCACGGTGTCCATCATGCCGGGCATCGAGAACTTCGCCCCGGAACGCACCGATACGAGCAAAGGGTCGTCGGCCTGGCCGAGCTTCTTGCCCATCGTCGCTTCGAGCGCTTCGAGGTGCTCGGACACCTCGGCACGCAGTGCCGCGGGCTCTTGGCCGCTGTCGAGGTAGACCTTGCACGCCTCGGTGGTGATGGTGAACCCCGGCGGAACGGGAAGCCCCAGGTTGGTCATCTCGGCGAGGTTGGCGCCCTTGCCGCCGAGCAGGTCCTTGAGGTCCTTGTTGCCCTCGGTGAAGTCGTAGACGAACTTCGAAGGCTCGGACGGGGTTACGTGGGGATCTTGTGTTTCCGGCACGGGACTGTCTCCTCGCCGACGGGCTGCCCTGACGGCGAGGAACATACCCAGATCGAAGGTGTCTGGGTACGTCCACTCGGTCGACATACGCCCGTAACCGGTCGTCCGCCAGCAGATCGAAAGTCACGGCGGCCGGAACGGCGCGTTCAAGTTTTGAAGGCAGCGTCGCTCAGGGCGAGGGAAAGCGCGGCGACCGGTCACTCACCGCGAACTTCGCTTGATCATGCGAACGCGGGAGTGGTGGCACCCAGTGCCACCGTTTGGAAGGTGCACTCCCCCGCGAACCGCTCATCTGAGCGCACCCCCTATCAAGGGTGGCGAGAATCACGCCCTTCCGCCCGCCCGGGTCCCGCCATGCGGACCCGGATCCGGACCCGGAACCGGACCCGGCGAGCGCCTCAGCCGCCCGAAGTGTCCAGTTCCGCGTCGGCCGTGACACCCGTACGGTCGTACGGGTCGTCCAGCCAGCCGTCGGGCAGAACCACCCGGTTCCGGCCAGATGTGCGGCCGCGCGGTCCGTCCGCGCCCGCGGGCCAGGGCTGGTCAAGGTCCAGCTCGCTCATCAGAGCGTCCAGTTCGTCCAGCGACGAGGCGATTGCCAGCTTCTTTCGCGACTCGGAGCCGATCGCGAAGCCCTTCGTGTACCAGGCGACGTGCTTGCGGAAGTCGATGACGCCCCGCGCCTCGTCCCCCAGCCACTCCCCCAGCAGCGTGGCGTGCCGCAGCATGACGGCCGCGACCTCCTTGAAGGTGGGCCGTGCGTACGTACCGGTCCCCTCGAACGCCGCCACCAGATCGCCGAACAGCCACGGCCGCCCCAGGCACCCGCGCCCCACGACGACGCCGTCACAGCCGGTCTCGCGCACCATCCGCAGCGCGTCCTCCGCCGACCAGATGTCCCCGTTGCCGAGCACCGGGATCTCCGGCACGGCCTCCTTGAGGCGCGCGATGGCCTCCCAGTCGGCGGTGCCGCCGTAGTGCTGGGCGGCGGTGCGGCCGTGCAGCGCGATGGCCGTGACGCCCTCCTCGACCGCGATCCGGCCCGCGTCGAGGTAGGTGATGTGGTCGTCGTCGATGCCCTTGCGCATCTTCATCGTCACCGGCAGCTCGCCTGCGTTGGAGACCGCCTCGCGCAGGATGGAGCGCAGCAGGTGCCGCTTGTACGGGAGGGCCGAGCCGCCGCCCTTGCGGGTCACCTTCGGCACCGGGCAGCCGAAGTTCAGGTCGATGTGGTCGGCCAGGTCCTCTTCGGCGATCATGCGGACGGCCTTGCCGACGGTGTCGGGGTCGACGCCGTAGAGCTGGATGGAGCGCGGCTTCTCCGTCTCGTCGAAGTGGATCAGCTGCATGGTCTTCTCGTTGCGCTCGACCAGCGCCCGCGTCGTGATCATCTCGCTGACGAAGAGGCCCTTGCCGCCGGAGAACTCCCGGCACAGGGTCCGGAAGGGGGCATTGGTGATCCCGGCCATCGGCGCGAGGACCACGGGCGGCTGCACCGCGTGCGGGCCGATCTGCAGCTGAGTCATGAGGAGCGGGTTCCTTCGGAAGGTCGGGCGGACGAGCGACCTCCCATTGTCGCGCACCCGCGCGGCGGCCACGCCAGAGCCGTAGGTCCCCCCTGGACGCGTACGCGGGCGGGCGCCTCGCCGGAGCCGCAGGTCCCCTGGTCGCGCACCCGGGCGGGCGCCTCGCCGGAGCCGTCCGCCGCCGTTCGTTGTAGCGTTCATCTATGCCTGAGCCGAGCCACCGGCGGCGACTGCTCGTCCTGACGATCTGCTGCATGAGCCTGCTGATCGTCAGCCTCGACAACACCGTCCTGAACGTCGCGCTGCCCTCCATGCAGAAGGACCTGAACACCACGGTCTCCGGCATGCAGTGGACGATCGACGCCTACACCCTGGTCCTCGCCGCGCTGCTGATGCTGGCCGGCTCCACCGCCGACCGGCTCGGCCGGCGCCGCGTCTTCCAGGCGGGCCTGGTGGTCTTCGCGCTCGGCTCGCTGCTGTGCAGCCTGGCGCCGAACCTGGAGTGCCTGGTGGCGTTCCGCATGGTGCAGGCCGTCGGCGGCTCGATGCTCAACCCCGTCGCCATGTCGATCATCACCAACACCTTCACGGAACCGCGGGAGCGGGCCCGCGCGATCGGGGTGTGGGGCGGCGTCGTCGGCATCAGCATGGCGGCCGGGCCGATCGTCGGCGGGCTGCTGGTGCAGTCCGTCGACTGGCGGGCGATCTTCTGGATCAACGTTCCCATCGGGGCGCTCGCGCTGTTCCTGACCGTGCGCTACGTGCCGGAGTCGCGCGCCCCGCACCCGCGCCGGGTCGATCCGCTCGGGCAGCTGCTGGTGATCCTGCTGCTCGGGGCGCTGACGTACGCAATCATCGAGGCGCCGGCGGCCGGCTGGACCTCGCCGCTGATCCTCGGCTTCGCCGCGGCGGCCGCCACCGCGCTCGCCGGGCTGCTGCTATACGAGCGGCGCCGCACCGAACCACTGATCGACCTGCGGTTCTTCCGCAGCGCGCCGTTCAGCGGCGCCACCGTCGTGGCGGTCTGCGCGTTCGCCGCGCTCGGCGGCTTCCTCTTCGTCAACACGCTCTACCTCCAGGACGTCCGTGGCCTGTCGGCGCTGGAAGCGGGCCTCTACATGCTGCCGATGGCCGGGATGACGCTGGTGTTCGCGCCGCTGTCCGGGCGGCTCGTCGGCTCCACGGGCCCCCGCCTGCCGCTGCTGCTTGCGGGGCTGGCGATGGGGACCAGCGGCGTGCTCTTCGCGGCCTTCGAGGCGGAGTCGGACACCGCCCTGCTGTTCACCGGGTACGTGCTCTTCGGCATCGGCTTCGGCCTGGTCAACGCGCCCATCACCAACACCGCGGTCTCCGGGATGCCCCGTACGCAGGCGGGCGTGGCCGCGGCGATCGCCTCCACCAGCCGGCAGGTGGGCCAGTCGCTGGGCGTCGCGGTGATCGGGGCCGTACTCGCCGGCGGGACCCGCGCCGCCGCCACCGGCAGCACCTTCGTCGAGGCGAGCCGCCCCGCCTGGTGGATCATCGCGGGCTGCGGCGCGGCCGTCCTGCTGCTGGGCGCCCTGACCACCGGCCGCTGGGCGCGGGGCACCGCGCGCCGCGCCGCGGAACGCCTGGAGTCCGCGCGGGACCAGGCCCCGCCGCAGGGGCCCGGCGGTCAGCCGGCCGCGCGGATCACTTCCTGAAGCTGTTCCAGCTTATCGCGCGTCGCCTCGTCGTCGGGCGTGTAGGTGATCATCTTGGGCCCGTGGCCAGGGCCGGTGTACAGGTTGGTGGAGGACAGCCGCAGCAGGCCGACGTGCCGCTGGCGGTAGAGCTTGGAGTGGCTCACCGGCCGTACGACCTCCTGGCGCGCCCAAATCTCGCGGAACTCAGGGGAGGCCGCCTCCAGCCGCGCCACCATCGCCTTCCAGGGCGGCTCGGCGACACGGCCCGCCATGGAGGCGCGGAACTTGGCGGCCATCACGCGCAGCGTCTTGTCCAGGTCCACCAGGCTCGCCCGCCATTCCTCGTTGGTGAACGCCAGCCACAGGCAGTTGCGGTCCTCTTCGGGCAGCGCGTCCAGGTCGCACAGCAGCCGCCCGTAGGTGCTGTTGTAGGCGAGGAGGTCGAACCGGCTGTTCTGGACGGCGGCGGGGAACGGCGTGAGCCGGTCGAGCATCTGTCGCATCGCCGGTGACACGCCCGTGCACTCGTTGCCCCGCACGGGGTCGGTCACGCCGGCCAGCGCGAAGAGGTGGCCGCGCTCGGCCCGGTCCATCTGGAGCGCGCGGGCCACGGCGTCCAGCACCTGGGGAGAGACCTTGATGTCCCTCGCCTGCTCAAGCCACGTGTACCACGTGACACCGACCGCCGAGAGGTGGGCGACCTCCTCACGGCGCAGGCCCGGCGTACGGCGGCGGGTGCCCCGCGGCAGGCCGACCTGCTCCGGGCTGATCCGCTCGCGGCGGCTGCGCAGGAAGGCGGCCAGCTCGCCGCGCCTGACGTCGCTGTCGGTCCGCGCGGGCCCTGTTCTCTCCGGCATGGTGGCGGTCATGATCCCAGGATGCCGGAGCGCTCAGCCGGTTGCCAGGTAGCGCCGATACCAGGATAAAGACACTCTGGTACCCCTCTGCATGTACGACGATCGTCGTACTCGTGAGCGATACCCACGTACGAACCGTCCCCGCGCGGACCCCCGTGTCCGCCCCGCACCGCCCGGCCTCTCCGCTGCTGAGCACGCTCGGCCTGGTCACCGTGCTGCTCGGCGCCGCCCTGCCGATGATCGACTTCTTCATCGTCAACGTCGCGCTGCCGACCATCGACCGCGACCTGCGCGCGGGCCCGGCCCTGCTGGAGATGGTCGTCGCGGGCTACGGCGTCGCGTACGCGGTCTTCCTCGTCGTCGGCGGCCGGCTCGGCGACATGTTCGGCCGGCGGCGCCTGTACCTGTGGGGGCTGACCGCCTTCGGGCTCACCTCGCTCGCCTGCGGGCTGGCGCCCGGCGCCTGGACGCTGGTCGCGGCACGGGTGGCCCAGGGCGCGGCGGCCGCGCTGCTGCTGCCGCAGGTGCTGGCCACCATCCAGGCCACGACCACCGGCGCGCGGCGGGCCAAGGCGGTCAGCCTGTACGGCGGCACGGCCGGGGTCGCCAGCGCCGTCGGACAGGTGCTCGGCGGGCTGATGGTCGCGGCCGACCTGGCAGGGACCGGCTGGCGCGCGGTGTTCCTGGTGAACGTGCCGATCGCCGCGGTCGCGCTGCTGCTCGCGCTGCGCAGCGTGCCGGAGACCCGCTCGCCGCACCCCTCCCGGGTCGACGGCCCCGGCACCGTACTACTGGCCGTCGCGCTGGTCAGCCTGCTGCTGCCGCTGACCGAAGGCCGTGCGGCGGGCTGGCCGGTGTGGTCGTGGCTGCTGCCGCTGGTCTTCCCGTTCGCCGCCGCCGCGTTCATCGCCGTGGAACGGCGCGCCGAACGCACCGGACGCACCCCGCTCGTACCGCCGTCCCTGCTGCGCCTGCGCTCCGTGCACAGCGGCCTGACCATGCTCCTGCCGTTCTCGCTGGGCTTCGGCGGCTTCATGTTCGTGATGGCCGTCGCCCTCCAGGACGGACTGCGCTACGGGCCGCTGACGGCCGGACTCTCCCTCGTGCCGCTGTGCGTGGCCTTCTTCTTCGCCTCGCTGGCCGGGCCGCGGCTGGTGGCCCGCTTCGGACGGCGGGTGGTGCTGACCGGCTCGCTGATCCAGGCAGCCGGGCTGCTCGCGCTGGCACTCGTCTTCCGTACGCAGTGGCCGGACGTGTCCGCGCCGGCCATGGCGGGCGCCATGACGGTGCTCGGCGTCGGCCAGGGCCTGGTCCTGCCGGTCCTGCTGCGGATCGTGCTCAGCGAGCTGCCGGCGGCGCAGGCCGGCGTGGGCGGCGGCGCCATGGTCACCACCCAGCAGGCCGGCCTGGCCCTGGGCGTCGCGACCCTCGGCACGCTCTTCCTCGCCCTGCTGCCGTCCATCGGCGTACGGGACGCCCTCGCCATCGCGCTCCTCGCGCAGCTGGCGACGGCGGTCCTGAACGCGGGCCTGACGTTCCGGCTGCCGCGGGCGGTGCGGTAGGGCACGGGGCCGGCTTAGGGGCAGGGTGTAGCGAATGACAGATATTGAAATCTGTCATCGCACATGTCATGGTTGAGGGGTGCCGCCGCGCGTGCCGCGTCCACCGCGACGCGCGGCGGCCTCCCACCCACCCCCTCCGCCCCTGAGGAGCACCCCGTGCAGACCCGCACCCTCGGCACCACAGGCCCGCAGACCTCGGCCCTCGGCCTCGGCTGCATGGGTATGTCCGCCCTGTACGGCGATCCGGGCGACCGCACCGAATCCGTCGCCACCATCCACGCCGCCCTCGAAGCCGGCGTCACCCTGCTGGACACCGGCGACTTCTACGGCATGGGCCACAACGAGCTGCTGATCAACGAGGCGCTGCGCACCGCGCCCGCAGCCCGCCGCGAGCAGGCGCTGACCAGCGTGAAGTTCGGCGCCCAGCGCACCGTCGAAGGCGACTTCATCGGGTTCGACGGCCGGCCCGCCGCGGTGAAGAGCTTCGCCGCGTACTCACTCCAGCGCCTGGGTACCGACCACATCGACATCTACCGGCTCGCCCGCCTCGACCCGAACGTGCCGATCGAGGAGACGGTCGGCGCCATCGCCGAACTGGTCGAAGCCGGTCACGTACGGCACATCGGCCTGTCCGAAGTGGGCGCGGACACCCTGCGCCGGGCCGCCGCCGTCGCCCCGATCTCCGACCTCCAGATCGAGTACGCGCTCGTCTCCCGCGGCATCGAGGAGAAGATCCTGCCCACCGCGCGCGAGCTGGGCATCGGCATCACCGCGTACGGCGTGCTCTCCCGCGGCCTGCTCGGCGGCCACTTCGCGCGCGACCGCAAGCTGGCGGCGGACGACTTCCGCGCGGCGAGCCCGCGCTTCCAGGGCGAGAACCTCCAGCGCAACCTCGACCTGACCGACGCGCTCCGCAAGATCGCCGAGGAGAAGGGCGTCACGGTCGCGCAGACCGCCATCGCCTGGGTGCTCGCCCAGGGCGAGGACATCGTGCCGCTGGTCGGCGCCCGCCGCCGGGACCGGCTGGCGGAGGCGCTGGGCGCGCTGGACGTCACCCTGGACGCCGCGGACCTCGCGGCCATCGAGCTCGCCGTCCCGGCGGGCGCAGCGGCCGGCGACCGCTACCCGTCGCAGCAGATGGCCCTCCTGGACAGCGAGCGCTGACCTTAGGGGCACAGTCGGAGGCCGTGCGGGTACGGTCCGTGGGAGGACGCCCCCGCGTCCGCACCAGGACGCCCCGCACGGCGCCCCCGACCGAAAGGCCCCTACGCACGCCATGCCTCCCGCCGAGACACTGACCCCCGAACGCATCCTCGAAGCCACCGAGGACGTGCTGCGCCGCTACGGCCCGGCCAAGGCGACCGTCGTGGACGTGGCGCGCGCGCTGGGCGTCAGTCACGGCAGCGTCTACCGCCACTTCCGCACGAAGACGGCGCTGCGCGAGGCGGTCACGCAGCGCTGGCTGGACCGCACGAGCGGGCAGTTGCAGGCCGTCGTCACCGAGGACGGCCCGGCACCGGAGCGGCTGGGCCGCTGGGTGCGCACGCTGTTCACCGCGAAGCGGCACAAGGCGGGCGACGACCCCGAACTGTTCGCGACCTACATGACGTTGGTCGGCGAGAGCGGCGGCGTCGTGGAACAACACGTCGCCGACCTGACCGGCCAGCTGGCGGCGATCATCCTCGACGGCATCGAAGAGGGCGCGTTCGCGCCGGGCGACTCGGCGACCCTCGCCCGCGCCGTCTTCGACGCGACCGGCCGCTTCCACGACCCGGGTTACGCGGCGGAGTGGGCGAAGCCGGGAATCGAGGAGGCGCTGGAGGCGGTGGTGGGGCTGGTGTTGCGGGGGTTGGGGAGTTGACGGACCGGCCGTCGTTGCCAGTGGCACCCCTTACGCTGAGTGGCGTTCCGATCACCCAGCGGGGGAAGGTGCATCATGCCACTGACGCTCGAACGGTCACCGACCACCTACGTTCCACCCGACCCGTCCCGGTTCCGGAGACTGCTCCGCGATCTCCTGAGCATCGACGTGCCCGACGGCTACCGGGCGGAGATCGTGGGCGAAAGCATCGTCCTGTCGCCGTGGCCGCCGCCCCACTACCTGCTCACGATGCGGGCGATCGAATCGCAGCTGGCGCCACTCGCTCCGGACGGACACGTCCTCACGGGCACCCCCTGCCTCTTCACCTTCCCGGCGCAAGAGCGCGCCGTGCAACCGGAGATGTACGCCGTCGACAGGAGCGCGTTCCACACGGACGCGTACCACCTCGACGGCAGGGAGCTCTCCCTGGCCGTCGAGCTGACCTGCCCAGCGACGCGTCACCACGACTACGGGGACAAGCTCGCGACGTACGGGCAAGCCGGTGTGCCGGTGTATCTGCTGGCCGACATGGAGGAGCAGCGGACCACCGTGTTCTGGGAGCCGGGCGAGGACGGCTACGCCGAGCGGGAGTCGGCCAGGTTCGGCGAGGAGCTGCGCGTGCCCGCGTTTTCCGCCCGTGAGCCCGGCGCCGTCGGCGCCACCCCCCTCAAACCCCCAAGAACCGCAGCACCGCCAGCACCCGCCGGTGATCCGCGTCCGCCCTCGGGAGGTCCAGCTTGGCCAGGATGTTGTTGATGTGTTTGGCCACCGCGGACTCGCTCACCACGAGCGCTCCCGCGATGCCCGCGTTCGAGCGGCCCTCGGCCATCAGGGCCAGGACTTCCCGTTCGCGTTCGGTCAACCGCTCCAGCGGGTCGCTCTGCCGCCGTACGAGCAGCTGCGCCACGACCTGGGGGTCCAGTGCCGTACCGCCGCCGGCGACCCTGCGCAGCGCCTCGATGAATTCCTCCACGTCCGCGACCCGCTGCTTGAGCAGGTAGCCGATGCCGCTGGTGTTCGAGGCCAGCAGATGCGCCGCGTACCGTTCCTCCACGTACTGCGACAGCATCAGTACGGCCGTGTCCGGCCACCGCTCCCGGATCTCCAGCGCCGCGCGCACCCCCTCGTCCGTGAAGCCGGGCGGCATCCGTACGTCCACCACGGCGATCTCGGGACGGTGCTCGTCCACCGCCGCCACCAGCGCGTCCGCGTCGCCGACTTCGGCGGCCACCGCGAACCCGGCCGTCTCCAGGACCTTCACCAGCCCGATGCGCAGCAGGACGGAGTCCTCGGCGATCACGGCGCGGCGTACGGCGGGCGTCAGGTCGTGCACGGCAACTCCACGGTCATCATGGTCGGGCCCCCGGCGGGGCTGCTCATCCGGAATGCCCCGTCCACGGAGCGCACGCGCTGGGCGAGCCCCTTGAGACCGCTCCCCCCGGACGGATCGGCACCGCCCACCCCGTCGTCGGCGATGACCACCCGAAGTATCTCCCCGAGCCGGGTCACGGTCACGTCCGCCCTGGTCGCCTCCGCGTGCTTGGCGACGTTGTTGAGGGCTTCGGAGACGACGAAGTAGGCGACCGCCTCGACCGCGGGCGCGGCCCGTTCCGGCAGGTCCGTGCGCAGCCGTACCGGCAGCGGCGCGCGGGCTGCCAGGCCCGACAGCGCGGCGTCCAGGCCGAGTTCGTCCAGCACGGCCGGGTGCAGGCCGCGCACCAGGCTGTTCAGCTCCTCGATGGCTTCCTTGGCCTGGCGGTGGGCCTCGTCGACGACCTGCCGGGCCTCGGGCGGCAGGTCCAGCGTGACCTTGGCGAGCCCCAGGTTCAGCGCGAGCGCGACCAGCCGCTGCTGCGCGCCGTCGTGCAGGTCGCGTTCGATGCGGCGGCGTTCGGCGTCGGCGGCGTCGACCGCGCCGGCCCGGCTGGCGGTCAGGTCCTCGACCCGCCGCTCCAGCTCTTCGGAGCGGCTGACGTACAGCACCGCGCGGGCGACGACGTTCTCCAGCCGTACGAGGCCGCCGGCCAGGGCGGGTACGGCGGCCAGGATCAGCAGGCCGACGACCGTGGCGTAACCGGCCCAGGTCCAGACCCCCATGTGATTCACCCGCCACTGCCACCCCAGCATCTCGACCCACAGCAGGCTGGTGGCCGCCGTCAGGGCCACCGCGAGCACCGCCAGCAGGAGCAGTTCGAGCACCCCGAAGAGCGGTCCGATCAGCCAGTTGTAGGCGAACTGCCGCTTGGCCTCACGGAAGCGCAACCTTGGCAGGTCCATCCCGCACAGCGTCCGGAAACGCCACCGCTGGGCCTCGGTCAGGCCGTAGGCGGAGAGGACGAGCAGCGTCACCGGTACCGGCAGCCCCAAGGTCCCGAACGTGGTCCCCGGGCCCAGGATGTCCGCCACATGAAAGAGGGCCCAGCAGAACAACAGCGGCGGGACGCCGTGCGGCAGCAATCCCGCGGCCGCGAAGAGAAGGTCACGGCGCAGCCGTACGAGCGCACGGCGCAGCCGGGGCGGGAGGTTCATGATCCAACGGTATTCAGGGGCGCGGCGGGCGGCCATCACGCCAGTTTCCGCATCGGGGGTGTAGCTGGTGCCACCCCAGGTCGGCAACGGGCGTTACTGACTGTGCCCTCCCGAGGCGCGAGAGTCGGGATGAGCCCGAAGGACGGGTTCGTATCGGCCCGGAAGAGGCTCACTCATGGCGCTCATCGCCTTCGTCCCGCCTTGTGCGACCCGCCCGTTCAGCGTGGCGGCGAGCCGCCGTACGTGGGCGGGGCGGGTGCTGACGGGGGCCGGGCTGGCCCTGCTGCCGTGGATGGGCTACCTCGCGTCGACCCTGCCGCCCGCCGAGGCGGCGGCCTGGGTGGCGCTGGACGCGGTCGAGGCGGCGTGCCTGCTGACTGCCGGTGCCCGGCTGATGAGCGGGCAGCCCGGACACCGCGTCGCCGCTGCGGTGGCCGCGGTACTGCTGGCCGCCGACGCGTGCGTCGACGTGGCGACGGCCGGGCCGGGCAGCGAGCTGGCGGGCGCCCTGGCCATGGCGGTCGGGGCGGAGCTGCCGCTGGCGGTGCTTTGTGTGGCGCTCGCGGCACGGGCGGGACGGTGACGGGCCGCGAATACCGCGGAAAACGGACGCCGGCCGGGCTGGAAGATACCAGCCCGGCCGGCGTCCGTGTCCGTCTTTTCAGTGCGGCGGCGCCCCGCGAAGGGTCAGCAGCCCAGCAGACGCCCGCCCAGGTACGACTGGATCTGGTCCAGCGACACCCGCTCCTGCTTCATCGTGTCGCGCTCGCGCACGGTGACCGCGTTGTCGTCCAGGGTGTCGAAGTCGACGGTGACGCAGAACGGCGTGCCGATCTCGTCCTGGCGGCGGTAGCGGCGGCCGATGGCGCCCGCGTCGTCGAAGTCGATGTTCCAGTTCTTGCGCAGGTCCGCCGCCAGGCCCTTGGCCTTCGGGGAGAGCTGCGGGTTGCGGGACAGCGGCAGGACGGCGACCTTGACCGGCGACAGGCGCGGGTCGAGGCGCAGCACGGTGCGCTTCTCCATCTTGCCCTTGGCGTTCGGGGCCTCGTCCTCGTTGTACGCGTCGAGCATGAAGGCGAGCATCGCGCGGCCGACACCGGCCGCCGGCTCGATGACGTACGGGGTGTAGCGCTCGCCGGCCTCCTGGTCGAAGTACGACAGGTCCTGGCCGGACGCCTTGGAGTGCGAGGACAGGTCGTAGTCCGTGCGGTTGGCGACGCCCTCCAGCTCGCCCCACTCCGAGCCGCCGAACTGGAAGCGGTACTCGATGTCGGCGGTGCGCTTGGAGTAGTGCGAGAGCTTCTCGGCGGGGTGCTCGTACCAGCGGATGTTCTCCTCGCGGAGGCCGAGGTCGCGGTACCAGTTGTACCGCTGCTCCATCCAGTACTCCTGCCACTGCTCGTCCTCGCCCGGCTTGACGAAGAACTCCATCTCCATCTGCTCGAACTCGCGGGTGCGGAAGATGAAGTTGCCGGGCGTGATCTCGTTGCGGAAGGACTTGCCCATCTGCGCGATGCCGAAGGGCGGCTTCTTGCGGGAGGTCTGCTGGACCTGGGCGAAGTTGGTGAAGATGCCCTGGGCGGTCTCGGGGCGCAGGTACGCGACGGAGCCGCTGTCCTGGGTGGGGCCGAGGTGGGTGGAGAGCAGGCCGGAGAACTGCTTGGGCTCGGTGAACTGGCCCTTGTTGCCGCAGTTCGGGCAGTTGACGTCGGTCAGGCCGTTCTCGGGGAGGCGGCCGTGCTTGGCCTCGTACGCCTCTTCCAGGTGGTCCGCGCGGAACCGCTTGTGGCAGGCGGTGCACTCGGTGAGCGGGTCGGTGAACGTCGCGACGTGGCCGGAGGCCTCCCAGACCTCGGGGGCCAGGATCACCGACGAGTCGATACCGACCACGTCGTCGCGCGAGGTGACCATGGAGCGCCACCACTGGCGCTTGATGTTCTCCTTGAGCTCGACGCCGAGCGGACCGTAGTCCCAGGCGGCGCGCTGGCCGCCGTAGATCTCACTGCACGGGTATACGAAGCCACGGCGCTTGCTCAGGCTGACGATTGTGTCGATCTTGTCGGCGGCCACGGTGCTCTCTTCATTGCGACGACGAACGATTAATAGGAGCGGCGCCCTGGCGCCTCCTCGGGGGGGTGGTGGTCGGGAGGCGGGCGGGCGAATAGCTCAGGTTACCGGCGGCCCTGCCCCCCGGATCAAATCGGTTCCCCGGCAGCCGCCCGTGAGACCCCTTGTTGACAATCGTTTCCACTTTTGTTGAAAATGAGTGTCATGAACGTACGACGTCACATACCTACCGCTCTCATAGCCGGAGCCTCCGTCCTCGGCATGTTGGCCCTGTCCGCCTGCTCCGACTCCGGCAGCGGCAACAAGAGCGGCAAGCTCGCTGTGACGGCGTCGTTCTACCCGATGGAGTACCTCGCCAAGGAGATCGGCAAGGACCACGTACAGGTCACGGACCTGACCTCGCCGGGCACCGAGCCGCACGACCTGGAGCTCACCCCCCGGCAGACCGCCGATCTCGGCAAGGCGGACGCGATCCTCTACCTCAAGGGCGTCCAGCCCGCCGTCGACCAGGCCGTCGAGCAGGCCGGCGTCGAGCACACCGTCGACGCGGCGTCCCTCACCCAGCTGAAGAAGCACGGCGCCGAGGTCGGCGGCCACGACGAGGGCGACGACCACGAAGGCCACGACCACGGCCACGGCCACGAGGCGGACGGCAACGACCCGCACATCTGGCTCGACCCGGTGAAGTTCGCCCAGGTCGCCAAGGGCGTCGGCAAGGCGTTCGCGGAAGCCGACCCCGCCCACCAGGCCGACTACGCCCGCAACACCGACGACGTGGTCAAGAAGCTCGACGACCTGGACAAGAAGTTCGCGGCCGGGCTCAAGAACAAGAAGTCGGACACCTTCATCACCACCCACGCCGCCTTCGGCTACCTCTCGGAGCGCTACGGCCTGACCGAGGAAGCCATCAACGGCATCGACCCCGAGGCGAGCGACGTCAGCGGCAGCCGCATGAAGGAGCTGCAGAAGCTCGCCAAGGAGCACGGCGTCGACACGGTCTTCTTCGAGACGCTCACCAACCCCGAGATGGCCAAGACGCTCGCCAGGGACCTCGGCGTGAAGACCGACGTGCTCGACCCCATCGAGGGCATCACCGAGAAGTCCAGGGGCAAGGACTACGTCCAGGTCATGGAGTCCAACCTCGCGGCGCTGCAGAAGGCGCTCGGCGCCAAGTGACCGGGCGGGCGACGCGGCCGCGGGCGCGGCGGGCCGAGCGGCGGGACGAACACGTACGGCACGACGGGAGGACCCGGGCATGACGGACCAGGACACGGTCATATCGCTGCGCGCGGCGGGCGCGGCGCTCGGCGCACGCACCGTACTGCGCGGCGTCGACCTGACCGTACGGCGCGGCGAGGTGGTGGCCCTGCTCGGCGCG
This sequence comes from Streptomyces sp. NPDC017056, assembly GCF_044332485.1. NCBI lineage: Bacteria > Bacillati > Actinomycetota > Actinomycetes > Kitasatosporales > Streptomycetaceae > Streptomyces > Streptomyces sp. NPDC017056. The sequence continues at coordinate 570,344 of NZ_JBIRPD010000001.1, forward strand.
AACGGCTCCGGCAAGTCCACCGCCGTCCGCGCGGTGGTCGGGCAGGTGCCGCTGACCAGCGGCGAGCTGGAGCTGTTCGGCACCCCGCAGCGCCACTTCAAGGACTGGTCGCGCATCGGGTACGTGCCGCAGCGCACGACGGCGGCGGGCGGCGTCCCCGCCACCGTCCGCGAGATCGTCGCGTCCGGCCGGCTCTCCCGTACGAAGCTGCGGTGGCCCGGCAAGGCCGACCGGGACGCCGTCCACCGGGCGCTGGACCTGGTCGGCATGGCGGACCGCGCCAGGGACTCCGTCGACGCGCTCTCCGGCGGCCAGCACCAGCGGGTGCTGATCGCCCGCGCGCTGGTCGCCAGGCCCGAACTGCTGATCATGGACGAGCCGATGGCCGGCGTGGACCTGGCCAGCCAGGAAGTGCTGGCCGAGACGCTGCGGGCACAGGTCGCCGCGGGCGCCACCGTGCTGCTCGTACTGCACGAGCTGGGCCCGCTGGAGCCGCTGATCGACCGCGCGGTGGTGCTGCGCGACGGCTGCGTGGTGCACGACGGCCCTTCCCCAAGCTCTCAGCTTCGTTCGAGCAGGGGAGGCCCCAATCCCGAGGCGGCCGGCCAGCATGCCCTGCCGGGCCACGACCACGTCCACCCGCACGCGGACCCGGCCGCCGAGCCGGTCAGGACAGGACTGCTGAGCTGACATGGACCTTTTGACCTACCCCTTCATGCAGCGCGCGCTGCTGGCCGCCCTCCTGGTCGGCCTCACCGCGCCCTCCGTCGGCGTGTACCTCGTCCAGCGCCGCCAGGCGCTCATGGGCGACGGCATCGGCCACGTCGCGCTCACCGGCGTCGCGCTCGGCTTCCTGCTCCAGGCGTCGCCCGTGTGGATGGCCGTGGTGGTGGCCACGCTCGGCGCGATCGCCATGGAGCTGGTGCGCGCGTACGGCAAGACGCGGGGCGACATCGCGCTGGCGATGCTCTTCTACGGCGGCATGGCCGGCGGCGTGATGATCATCAATCTGGCGCCCGGCGGGTCCACCGCCAACCTCACCAGCTACCTCTTCGGCTCGATCAACAGCGTGTCGTCCGATGACGTCGTCGCGACCGCCATCCTGGCCGCCTTCGTGATGGCCGTCACGCTCGGCCTGCGCCGGCAGCTGTTCGCCATCTGCCAGGACGAGGAGTTCGCCCGGGTGATGGGTCTGCCCGTACGGGTGCTGAACCTGGTGCTGGCGGTCACCGCCGCGCTGACCGTCACGGTCGCGATGCGCGCCGTCGGCCTGCTGCTCGTCAGCGCGCTGCTGGTGGTGCCGGTCGCCGCCGCCCAGCAGGCCACCCGCGGCTTCGCGATGACCCTCGCGCTGTCCGTCGCCATCGGTGTGGTCGTCACCCTCTCCGGTACGGTCTTCTCCTTCTACGTGAACGTGCCGCCCGGCGCGAGCATCGTGCTGCTGGCCATCGTGGTCTTCGCGGGCATGGCTGCTTTGGCCGCGCCATTGGCCAAAAAGCGCGCGCGGGCCGCCGCCGAGGACGCCAAGCAGTGCACTCTGGATCTGCCCGGCAGCCGCTCCCCCGGTGACGACGTCAGCGTGCCGGGTGCCAAGGGGTAGGCATTGGTGTAAGCGTCGCCCCCGGGCTCTGGTCATCACCTGGCACAATGGCCGGACTGATGTGCAGGGGGACGTCCCGAGACCTAGGGAGGCAACGGTGGCGAGCACGGGATCTCCGGTGCGCGGCCGGTCGACACGGCAGCGGGCCGCCGTCGCGGCGGCACTGGACGAGGTGGACGAGTTCCGCAGCGCGCAGGAGCTGCACGACATGCTCAAGCACCGGGGGGACTCGGTCGGGCTGACCACGGTCTACCGGACGCTGCAGTCGCTCGCCGACGCGGGCGAGGTGGACGTGCTGCGGACCAACGAGGGCGAGGCGGTCTACCGCCGGTGCAGCACCGACGACCACCACCATCACCTGGTCTGCCGCAACTGCGGCAAGGCCGTCGAGGTGGAGGGCCCGGCCGTGGAGAAGTGGGCGGACCAGATCGCCGCCGAGCACGGCTTCCAGGACGTCGGGCACACCATCGAGATCTTCGGTACGTGCGGCGAGTGCGCGGCCAAGGCGGCTGCCGGCTCCGCGTGACACCGGCGCGAACGCGAAGCGGCCGGGCCCCCACGAAGGGGCCCGGCCGCGTTCGTATGCCTGGCTCCCGCGCTAGGACTGCGCGGGCTGCGCCTCAGGTGCGGCGCCGAACCGGCGGTCCCGCTTGGCGTATTCGAAACAGGCGTCCCACAGGTTCCGCCGGTCGAAATCGGGCCAGAGAATGTCCTGGAACACCATCTCGGCGTAGGCGCTCTGCCAGATCAGGTAGTTGGACGTGCGCTGCTCGCCCGACGGCCGCACGAACAGGTCCACGTCCGGCATGTCCGGGTAGTACATGTACTTGGCGACGGTCTTCTCGTTGACCTTCGACGGGTCCAGCTTCCCGGCCCGTACGTCGGCGGCGATGGCGGCCGCCGCGTCCGCGATCTCCGCCCGGCCGCCGTAGTTGACGCAGAAGTACAGCGTCATGGCGTCGTTGTCCTTGGTCTGCTCCTGGGCGACCTGGAGTTCCTGCACCACGGACTTCCACAGCTTCGGCATCCGGCCGACCCAGCGGATGCGGATGCCCAGGGCGTCCATCTCGTCGCGGCGGCGCCGGATGACGTCGCGGTTGAAGTTCATCAGGAAGCGCACCTCTTCGGGCGAGCGCTTCCAGTTCTCGGTGGAAAAGGCGTACAGCGACAGGTTCTTGACGCCCATCTCGATGCAGCCCTTGAGCACGTCCAGGACGACGCCCTCGCCGACCTTGTGGCCCTCGGTACGGGGCAGGCCGCGCTCCTTGGCCCAGCGGCCGTTGCCGTCCATGACGACCGCCACGTGGTTCGGGACGAGTTCGCCGGGAATCTTCGGCGGACGCGCACCGGACGGGTGCGGCTCGGGCGTCTCGTATTCGCGTCGGCCGCGCCCCAGAATTCCGCGTCGTGCCATCCGGTCCACATCTCCTATGCGTAGTGCGTGGTGCGCTCGTGTCCGAGCCGGTGCTCGCCCCCGAGCTGCTGAGCCTATCTACTTCTCTACGTACCGCAGCGAGCGCAGGCCGCGCTCCAGATGCCAGTGCAGATACGCCGCCACGAGCCCGCTGCCCTCCCGGACGTGCCGGGGTTCGCAGGCGTCCGCGGTCGCCCAGTCGCCGGACAGCAGCGCCGCCAGAAGACCGATGGCCTCGGAGGAGGGTACGACGCTTCCCGGCACCCGGCAGTCGCCGCACACCACGCCGCCCGAACCCACGGAGAAGAAACGGTTCGGGCCCGGCAGGCCGCACTTGGCACAGCCGTCGAAGCTGGGCGCGTAACCGTTGACCGCGAGCGAACGCAGCAGGAAGGCGTCCAGGACCAGATGCGGCTCGTGCTCGCCGCGCGCGAGCGTGCGCAGCCCGCCGACCAGCAGCAGGTACTGCTGTACGGCCGGCTCGCCCTCGTGGTCGGTGAACCGCTCGGCGGTCTCCAGCATGGCCGTACCGGCGGTGTAGCGGGCGTAGTCGGTGACGATGCCGCCACCGTAGGCGGCGATGCTCTCACTCTGCGTACACATCGGCAGCCCGCGCCCGACCAGCTCGCCGCCGCGCGCGTAGAACTGCACGTCGACATGGGAGAACGGCTCCAGCCTGGCGCCGAACTTGGACTTCGTGCGGCGCACACCCCGGGCCACCGCCCGTACCCGGCCGTGACCGCGCGTGAGGAACGTGATGATCCGGTCCGCCTCGCCCAGCTTCTGGGTGCGCAGCACAATGCCGTCATCGCGGAACAGACTCATGCGGTCCATTCTCGCGCACGCGGCGGGGCCCCCGGTCCGGGCCCGCCCCGCACCGCCCTCAGGACGGTGTGCGGGCGGCGGCCAGCAGGCGGGCGGTGTCGTCCGGGCACAGCAGGAGCGCCGCGCCGACGGTGGTGAGGACCTCCCGCTCGGACGGCAGGTACGGGCCGTCGGCGAGGGCGATGCGGGCCCCCTGGAGGAGCAGCGCCTCCCGGCCGGTCGGCGCGAGGTGCGGGGCCAGCGGCTCCAGGGCCTCGTGCAGCTCTATGGCCAGCGCCGTGCCGCACGGGTCCAGGCCGCCGCCGGGCCGGCCGACGCCCCCGGAGGAGGAGCGCGACAGGGCGCCGTCGTGCGCGCCGGGCAGCCGCCCGGTGTCGGCGGCGAGCGCGGCGAGCAGGGTCAGCAGCTGATCCTCCGTACAGTCCGCGAAGCCCGCGGCGCGCACCGTCCCCACGGCGGTGGCGCGCACCCCCGGCGAGGCCGTGCCGCCCGCCGCCAGCACGGCCAGCGTGACGGTGTGCACGGCGTCCCTGAGCATCGCCGAGAAGCGCGTCGTGGTGGGGTGGTCCAGCGCGTCCAGGCCGAAGTGGCCGCGGCAGGCGGAGCATTCGACGACCGGGCCCGCGGTGCCGCGCGGCAGCAGCGGCACTCCCAGGACGGTGAGACGGCGGCGGCCGGTCCGCCGGAGGTAGTTGCGGTCCCCGCCGCACTCGGGGCAGAAGAACTCGCCGTCGGCGACGGTGCGCCAGGACGTCCGCACACCCATCACAGCCAGCTTGTGCATCACGTCGACCCTCCGTAACGCTTCGGCATCTTTGCCGCGTTGACGTGATGTTAGCCACATCCGCGAGGCGCCGTCAGTAGCTCGGACCGGACAAGACGGCCGTTTAAACCGGTTGAACAGCCAAGCGCCCCCCGGCGCTCGCGGAAGAGCCGGGGGGCGCCGGACGCGTCGCAGGTCACGGCCGGTGGGTACCACGGACGGCGGAACGGCCGGCGGGCCGGCGCCGCCCGCGGCGGACCAGTGCGGTGATCAGCGGCTCGCGCGGTTGACCGCGGAGACGGCCGCCTTGATCGAGGCGCGCACGATGTTGCCGTCGATGCCGACGCCCCACAGCACCTTGTCGCCGATCGCGCACTCGATGTACGCGGCGGCCTGGGCGCCGACGCCCTCGCTCATCGTGTGCTCGACGTAGTCCAGCAGCCGTACGTCCACGTCGATGGCGTGCAGCGCGTCGAAGAACGCCGCCAGCGGGCCGTTGCCGGTGCCGGTCAGGACCGTGTCGGCGCCGTCCACGACCGCCTCGACGGTCAGCGCGTCGGTGCCCTCGGTCGTGGTGGAGGTCTGCGCGCTGCGCAGCGCGATCCGGCCCCAGGCGTTCTCCGGGGTCGGCAGGTACTCGTCCTGGAAGACGGACCAGATCGCGTCCGGCGTGACCTCGCCGCCCTCGGCGTCGGTCTTGCCCTGGATGGTCTTGGAGAACTCGATCTGCATCCGGCGCGGCAGGTCCAGCTTGTGGTCGTTCTTCAGGACGTACGCGATGCCGCCCTTGCCGGACTGCGAGTTGACGCGGATCACGGCCTCGTAGGAGCGGCCGACGTCCTTGGGGTCGATGGGCAGGTACGGGACGGCCCACTCCAGGTCGTCCACGCTCTTGCCCTGCTCGGCGGCCTGGACCTCCATGGCCTCGAAGCCCTTCTTGATGGCGTCCTGGTGGGAGCCGGAGAAGGCGGTGTAGACCAGGTCGCCCGCGTACGGGTGGCGCGGGTGGATCTCCATCTGGTTGCAGTACTCGGCGGTCCGGCGGATCTCGTCGATCTGCGAGAAGTCGATCTGCGGGTCCACGCCCTGGCTGAACAGGTTCATGCCCAGGGTGACCAGGTCGACGTTGCCGGTGCGCTCGCCCTGGCCGAACAGGCAGCCCTCGATACGGTCCGCGCCGGCCATGATCGCCAGCTCGGCGGCGGCCACCGCGGTACCGCGGTCGTTGTGCGGGTGCACGGACAGGCAGATGTGCTCGCGCCGGGACAGGTTGCGCGACATCCACTCGAAGCGGTCGGCGTGCGTGGAGGGGGTGGAGCGCTCGACGGTGGCCGGCAGGTTCAGGATGATCTCGCGGCCCGCCTCGGGCTGCCAGACGTCCATGACGCCCTCGCAGACCTCCAGCGCGAAGTCCAGCTCGGTGTCGGTGAAGATCTCCGGGCTGTACTGGTAGCCGAAGGCCGTCTCCGGGCCCAGGATCTTCTCCGCGTACTCCACGACCAGCCGCGTGCCGTCCACCGCGATCTGCTTGACCTGCTCGCGCGAGCCGCGGAAGACCACCCGGCGGAAGACCGGCGCGGTGGCGTTGTACAGGTGGACGGTGGCCTTGCGGGCGCCGCGCAGCGACTCCACGGTCCGCTCGATCAGCTCCTCGCGTGCCTGGGTCAGGACGGAGATCGTCACGTCCTCGGGGATCGCGTCCTCTTCGATGATCGAGCGTACGAAGTCGAAGTCGGTGGCGCCCGACGAGGGGAAGCCGACCTCGATCTCCTTGTAGCCCATCGTGACCAGCAGGTCGAACATCTCGCGCTTGCGGGCCGGCGACATCGGGTCGATCAGCGCCTGGTTGCCGTCGCGCAGGTCGGTGGAGAGCCAGCGGGGGGCCACGGTGATGCGGTTGTCCGGCCAGGTGCGGTCGGGGATGTCCACGGCCTCGTAGCCGCCGTAGCGGTGCACCGGCAGGCCGGAGGGCTTCTGGGCGTGGGTGGCGTTGGTGACGGGCGTGGGGCGGCCGACGGAGTTCTCAGCAGGAATCGACGGATTCGTCATGGTGGCGCGGGGCTCCTCGTTTGTCCGCGGGGGAAGAGGCCGACGGGGCGAAAATCGCAGCACCGAATCCCGCGGGGAGGGGGTCGGCCTACGACAACAGACCCTCGCCGCGGCAGCTAAGGAGAAGCAGCCCGTAACGCATGATGCACCGCACCTTAGCCGAGGTGACGCGGAGATCGCGGTCCCGTATCAGTATGCGGGACCGGGCGGATCTAACCCCCAATCTGCGATCTACCACACGTTTTCAGGAATCATGACGGCAGGGAGTGACACGCCCGTGACCCAGTGCCACATTGCCGTGCATGAACCCTGAAGCCACTCCGGCCCACCCGGTCTTCTGCACGATCGTGCCGCCCCACGTCCTCGACCACCTCTCGCAACTGGAGGACGCGGGCCGCTCCGAGCGCGCCCTGCGCACCCTGGAGCACGACGCCCTCCAGCGCACCCGCCGCCGCATCACCACCGTCCGCGGCCTCGGCGCGCCCACCGGCGCCCCGTCGGACAAGCCGAACCGCACCATCTACGACGCGCGGCACCTGGAGACGCTGCCGGGCAAGAAGGTGCACTCGGAGGCCGACAAGCCCTCGAAGGACGCCTCCGTCAACCGCGCGCACGCGGGCCTCGGCGCGACCTTCGACCTGTACTTGAAGGTCTACGGCCGGCACTCCATCGACGACTCCGGCCTGCCGCTGAACGCGACCGTCCACTACGGCGAGAACTACGACAACGCCTTCTGGGACGGCCAGCGCATGGTCTTCGGCGACGGCGACAACGACCTGTTCCTGGACTTCACCATCCCCGTCGACGTCATCGGCCACGAGCTGACCCACGGCGTCACCCAGCACACCGCCAACCTGGACTACTTCGGCCAGTCCGGCGCGCTCAACGAGTCCATGTCGGACGTCTTCGGCTCCCTGATCAAGCAGTACGCGCTCGGCCAGAACGCCTCCCAGGCCGACTGGCTGATCGGCGCCGGGCTGCTCGGCCCGAACGTCACCGGCGAGGCGCTGCGCTCGATGAAGGCCCCTGGCACCGCGTACGACGACGACGTCCTCGGCAAGGACCCGCAGCCCGCGACGATGGACCACTACGTCAAGACCTCGCGCGACAACGGCGGCGTGCACATCAACTCCGGCATTCCCAACCACGCCTTCTACCTGCTCGCCACCGACCTCGGCGGCAACGCGTGGGAGCGGGCCGGCAAGATCTGGTACGCCGCGCTGACCGGCGGCGAACTGGACAAGGACGCGCAGTTCGCCGACTTCTCGCGCCTGACGGTCGCCACCGCACGGACCTTGTACGGTGACGGCGAGGAAGTGCAGTCCCTCCTCAAGGCATGGTCGCAGGTGGGCCTCCCCACGGGCTGACCCCTCGGACCGACCCCGCGCAGTCTGGCCCGTTCCGTCCGTTTCCCCGAGCCCCACTGGGTAGGAAGCCCGTCATGCGAATCCAAGTTCGACGCACCGGCGGCTTCGCCGGCATCGAGCGGTTTGCCGAGGTGGACACCTCCGGCCGCCCGGATGCCGCGGAATGGCACACTCTGGCCGAGCGGGCAGCCGCCGCCGGCCGGGGCACTCCCCCGGTAGGCGTCCCAGACGGTTTCAGCTACCAGATCACCATCGACGGCGACACGGTCTACGCCTCCGACCCCCGCCTCACCGAGGAGCAGCGCAAACTGATCACCAGGGTGCTCAAGGAAGGCAGCTGACCCGGACGCCCGGCCGGCGGCCAACTCCCGTTCCGTGCAAGCCCCTTGACACCCGTACGCGGCGGTAACCAGGATCCGGCGCATGAACGCGTCGTCCGTGTCGTCCGGATCCCCGCCGTGTCCGCTGCCGCGCTTCCCCGCGGGGTTCCTGTGGGGGGTGTCCACCTCCGCGTACCAGATCGAGGGGGCGGTGGACGAGGACGGGCGGGGGCGGTCCTCGTGGGACGTGTTCGCGGGTGAGCGCGGGCGGATCAAGGACGGGTCGGACGCCCGGGTGGCGACCGGGCACTACCACCGGTACCGCGAGGACGTGGCGCTCATCAAGGAGCTGGGCGTCGGCGCGTACCGGTTCTCCGTCGCCTGGCCGCGGGTGATGCCGGACGGCGGCCCTGCGGTCAACGCGGCGGGGCTGGACTTCTACGACCGGCTGGTCGACGAGCTGTGCGCGGCGGGCGTGCGGCCCGTGCCGACGCTCTTCCACTGGGACACCCCGCAGGCCGTCGAGGCGGCGGGCGGGTGGCTGGAGCGGGACACGGCGCGGCGGTTCGCGGCGTACGCGGACGCGGTGGCGGCGCGGCTCGGGGACCGGGTGGACCGGTGGATCACGCTCAACGAGCCCGCCGAGCTGACGTTGCTGGGGTACGGGCTGGGGCAGCACGCGCCGGGCAGGCGGCTGGGGTTCGAGGCGCTGCCCGCCGCGCATCACCAGTTGCTCGGGCACGGGCTGGCCGTACAGGCGCTGCGGGCGCGGGGCGCAAGCGGTATCGGCATCGCCAATTCGCACGGGCCGACCTGGGCCGCGTCGGAGTCGGCCGCCGACCGGGAGGCGGCCGGGCTCTACGACCTGCTGCTGAATCGATTGTTCGCGGAGCCGGTGCTGCTGGGGCGCTACCCGGAGGAGGAGCTGACGGCGGCGCTGCTGTCCGGCCCGGTGGACGAAGACCTCAAGGTCATCGGTACGCCGCTGGACTGGTACGGGATCAACTACTACCAGCCGACGAAGGTGGGGGCACCGGACCCGGAGGCCACCGGCTCCGCCGGCTTCGCGGGGATCGAACTGCCGCCGGGGCTGCCGTTCGCGCCGCGCGAGATCGCGGGCTACCCGCAGACGGACTTCGGCTGGCCGGTGGTGCCGGCGGCGCTGACCGAGCTGCTGACCGGGTTCCGCGACCGGTACGGCGACCGCCTGCCGCCCGTGGTGATCACCGAGAACGGCTGCTCGTACGAGGGCGTCGAGGACCGGGAGCGGATCGCCTTCCTGGACGCGCACCTGCGGGCCCTGCACGACGCGATCGCCGCCGGGGTCGACGTACGCGGCTACTTCGTCTGGTCGCTGCTGGACAACTTCGAGTGGGCCGAGGGGTACGCCCGGCGCTTCGGGCTGGTGCACGTCGACTACGGCACGCTGGCCCGCACCCCGAAGACCTCCTACCGCTGGCTGCGGGACGCGCTGCGGGCCCAGCGGTGACCGGCGCGGGGGCCGCGGGCACGCCCGGGGCCCTCGCCGAGCCGGCCGTGCGGGTGGGCCGCGGCTGGACCGCGGCGCTCGCGCTGGCCAACGGGGCGGTCTGGGTGGGCTGGTACGGGCCGATCCAGATCCTGCTGGCCCTCCAGGCGGCCGAGCTGGCGCCGCCGGGCACGTCCAAGGAGGCGGTGCTCGCGTGGGTGACGGGCCTGGGCGCGGCGGTCTCGCTGGTCGCCAACCCGCTCTTCGGCGCGCTGTCGGACCGTACGGCCTCGCGCTTCGGACGCCGTACGCCGTGGATCGCGGCCGGTGTCCTCGGCGGCGCTGCGGCGCTGTGCCTGCTGGCGGCCGCCCGGAGCGTGGCCGCGATGGCGGCCGGGTGGTGTCTGGTGCAGCTCGCCCTGAACGCCGCGTTCGCCGCGGTCACCGCGGCCGTGCCGGACCGTGTACCGCACCTCCAGCGCGGCACGGTCGGCGGCTGGCTGGGCGCGGCGCAGTTCCTGGGTGTGGTGGCCGGTACGGGCCTGGCGTCCGCCGCCGGCGGCATCGCGGCGGGCTACGCGGCCTGCGCCGCCTTCACGGTGCTGGCCACCCTTCCGTACGTGCTGCGCTACCGGGACCTGCGGATCGGGCCCGGCAACCGGCCGCCGTTCGCGTGGCGGGCCTTCCTCGCCGGGTTCTGGATCAGCCCGCGCCGCCACCCCGACCTGGCCTGGGCGTGGCTGACCCGCTTCCTGGTCAACCTCGGCAACGCGATCGCGCTGCTCTACCTGCTGTACTACCTGCGCGACGTGCTGCACCGGCCGCACCCCGAGGACGGCGTGCTCGTGCTGACGGCCGCCAACGGCGTGATGCTGCTCGCCACGGTCGTCGTCGGCGGGATCCGGTCGGACCGTACGGGCCGCCGCAAACCGTACGTGCTGTGGGCGGGCGTGATCATGGCGGGGGCCACCGCCCTGCTCGCCGCCTGGCAGACCTGGACCGGCGCGCTCGTCGCCGCCGCGCTGCTGGGCGTCGGCTTCGGCGTCTTCACGTCGGTGGACTTCGCGCTGATGACGGACGTGCTGCCGGCCGCCGCCGACCGGGCCCGTGACCTCGGCATCATCAACATCGCGAACTCGCTGCCGCAGGTGGCCGCCCCCGCGCTGGCCGCGCCGATCGTGACGTACCTGGGCGGCTACCGGGTGCTGTACCTGGTGGCGGCGGGCATCGGGCTGGCGGGGGCGCTGCTGGTGCGGCGGATTCGCGGCGTGGAGTGAGCGGGTCCGGCGGGGCTCAGAAGCCCAGCTTGCGCAGCTGCTTCGGGTCGCGCTGCCAGTCCTTGGCGACCTTCACGTGCAGGTCGAGGAAGACCGGCGTGCCGAGCAGCGCCTCGATGTGCTTGCGGGACTTCACGCCGACGTCCTTGAGCCGCTTGCCCTTGGGGCCGATGATGATGCCCTTCTGGCTGGGCCGCTCGATGTAGACGTTGGCGTGGATGTCCAGCAGCGGCTTGTCCGCCGGGCGGTCCTCGCGCGGCAGCATCTCCTCGACCACGACGGCGATGGAGTGCGGCAGCTCGTCCCGTACGCCTTCGAGCGCCGCCTCGCGGATCAGCTCGGCGACCATGACCTGCTCGGGCTCGTCGGTGAGGTCGCCCTCGGGGTAGAGCGGGGGGCTCTCGGGGAGCATCGGGACGAGCAGGTCGGCGACCAGCTGCACCTGCTTGTCACCGACTGCGGACACCGGGATGATCTCCGCCCACTCGATGCCCAGCTCCCGGCCCATCTGGTCGACCGCGAGCAGCTGCTCGGCGAGCTGCTTGGAGTCCACCAGGTCGGTCTTGGTGACGATGGCGATCTTCGGGGTCTTCTTGATCCCGGCCAGCTCGCCCGCGATGAAGCGGTCGCCGGGGCCCAGCTTCTGGTCGGCGGGCAGGCAGAAGCCGATCACGTCGACCTCGGCCCAGGTGGTCCGCACGACGTCGTTGAGCCGCTCGCCGAGCAGGGTGCGCGGCTTGTGCAGGCCCGGGGTGTCGACCAGGACGAGCTGGGCGTCCGGGCGGTGCACGATGCCGCGCACGGTGTGCCGGGTGGTCTGCGGGCGGTTGGAGGTGATCGCCACCTTCGTGCCGACCAGAGCGTTCGTGAGGGTCGACTTGCCCGCGTTGGGGCGGCCGACGAAGCACGCGAAGCCGGCGCGGTGCTGGGCGGAGGACTCTGTACGAACGCTCATGGCGCCCATTGTCCCCGATCGGCACGACGGCGCCGACCACGGTGTCCCCGTACGGGCCGCCGGTCAGGGAACGGCGCCGACCCGCTCGGCGGGGGCCCCGGCCGTGCGGCGGGCGTCGATACGGTCCCACAGGGTCAGCATCGGGGTGGCCATCACCGTCGTCACCAGCGCGACCACGACCAGCACCGCGAACATCGACGGGGTCACGATGCCGGCCGCCAGCCCGATGTTGATCGCGATGAGCTGCATCAGGCCCCGCGCGTTCATCAGCGTGCCGACGCGCAGCGCGACCGCGCCCTCCTCGCCGGCCAGCCGCGCCGCCAGCCAGCAGGCGCCCAGCTTGCCGAGGACGGCGAGGACGACGCAGCCCGCGGTGAACAGCAGCAGGCCCGGCGCGGCCAGCAGCGCGAAGTCGGTGTTCAGGCCCGAGTAGGTGAAGAACAGGGGCAGGAAGACGATCCGGCTGATCGGCCCGAGCGCCGCGATGGCCCGGTCCACCGCCTCGGAGCGCGGGAAGACCACGCCCAGGCTGAACGCGCCGAAGACGGCGTACAGGCCGATGCGGTCGGTGTACCAGGCGGCGAGGAAGAGCGCGATCACGGTGATCAGCAGCAGCTCGTCGGGGTGGCGGCGGTCCGCCAGGCCCGCCATGCGGTTCCCGGAGCGGGCGAGCAGGGCGAGCACGGCCACCAGGACGGCGGTCCCGCCGAGGGCGAGGACCAGCGGCCCGGTGCCGCTGCCGGCCATGCTCAGCACCCCGGCGAGCAGCACCCACGCCAGCGCGTCGTCAACCGCGCCGGACGCCAGGGACAGCGAGCCGAAGCGGGTGCCGGTCAGGCCGCGCTCGGTGATGATGCGGGCCATCATCGGGAACGCGGTGATGGCCAGGGTCACGCCGACGAACAGCGCGGACACCGCGACGGACACGCCCGCCGGGAAGACGTCGACCCGGTCGTGGACGGCGTAGGTCAGGCCCACGCCCATCGCGAGCGGTACGAAGATGCCGGCCGCCGAGATCATCGCGGCCGGCTTGGCCACCGTACGGACGGGGGCCGAGCGGAACTCGTACCCGGTCTGGAACATGAAGACGACCAGGCCGATCTGCCCGGCGACGTACAACGCCGGCCGCAGTTCCTGGGGAAAGAGGGCCGTCTCCACGCCGGGTGCCAGCAGCCCGAGCACGGACGGCCCGAGCACCACCCCCGCGACCATCTCGCCCACCACGGGCGGCTGGCCCAGCGCGCGCAGGGCCCGGCCGACCAGCCGGCAGACGAGCAGGATGACGACGACGGCCAGGAAGAAGACCGGCCCTAACTCCGTGGTGGACATGGCGGAACGTCCTTCGTCTCGCGGGGAGGTTCGGCGGAACCGGACGGCAGCGGGACGCCCTGGGTGTCGTGGGCGGCGAAGTAGCGCTCGGCCGGACGCAGGCGGCGGGCGTCCAGCACCATCCACGTACCGAGGACGAGCTGGGCGCCGCTGCGCCAGACGTCCTCCCACCGGTCGCGCACCCGCAGGAAGACTCGGGCGGCGAGCAGCCGGTGGCGCGGCAGCGGGCGGTCGCGCCGGACCAGCAGGCAGGGGGCGCGGTGCGGGATGGACCGGGTGTGGGCGACGGTGGAGTGGAGGGTGAAGCGGCGCAGCACCTCGCGGGTCGCGGCGTGCATGGCCAGCGGCGCCGGCCGCCAGGCCGGGCAGGGCCGGTTGGCGGCGACCCCGAACGGGATGTGGTGCTGGCGCCTGGCCACCAGGCGGTCCCAGCGGGCGGGGTCGAAGACGTCCGGGTCGGTGTAGCCGGTGGCGTGGTACTCGGGGTAGTTGAAGCACAGCACCGAGCCGGCCGGGATGACCTTGCCGGGGCCGAGCGGTATGTCGTCCGTGCTGATGCGGTGGGCGACGCCGAAGAGCGGGTAGAGCCGCAGGGTCTCGTTGAGGACGTTGGTGAAGTACCGGTCGTCGTCCGGCGCGTCCGCCAGGGCCTGCTGGACCTCGGGGTGCTGGGCCAGCGCCAGGAGCAGGTGGGCCATGGCCTCCGACATCTGGACGACGGCCGTGTTGAAGAACGTGCCCTGGAGGTAGTACGCCTGCTCCTGCGGCGTGAGGCCGCCCGGCAGGTGGGGCGGGGGTACGTGTCCGGCGTCGATGCGCCGCCGCAGGTAGCGGGTGAGGCGGGAACGGCGGGCCAAGTGGCGCGGCCGGGTGCATTTCAGGGCGTTCACCACGTCCTCGGCGTTGGCCACGATGAGGCGCCGGGCGTCCGGCGGGCACGGTTCGCGGAAGACGAGTCCGTAGAAGAACTCCGCCCACACCGGCATCATCAGGTCCCGCAGCCGGACGAACGCGGCGCGTCCGGTGACCAGTTCGTCGAGGACGGCGGCGGTACGGCCGGCCGCGGCCGCCGTCAGCTCCCGGCCGGGGCCGGCGAGCACGGCGAGGGTGGTGCGGGCGACCTCGTCGTAGCGCGGGCCCTCCTCCAGGTGCTCCTGGTGGATCTCGGGGCCGGGTGCGAGCCAGTACCAGAAGAGGTCCGAGAGGGCGGCGCCCCGGCTGCGTCCGTTGGCGGCCGGGTGGGAGTAGATCTCCTGGAAGCGTTCGGCCGGGACGTCCGCGTTCGGGAAGGCGATGCCCTCGTCGCCGTTGATCCGGGCGAAGAGCGCGACACGGGCCGCGACGACGGTACGCGGCAGCCAGTACGGGACGGAGAGGACGGCGGCGCCGGCGGTGAGCAGCCGGGCGGTCCGGAAGCGGCTCATCCGCCCTCCCCGGTCCGTACGCTCCCCCGCGCGACCACGAGGTCGGGCCCGAGGTCCGCCGTACCACTGCCACCGCACAGCGCCAGTACGTGGTCGAACTCCGCGCGCAGCAGCTCCAGTACGTACCGGACGCCGTCCTCGCCGTCCGCGGCCAAGCCCCACAGCACCGGGCGGCCGACGCCGACGGCCGACGCTCCCAGGGCGAGGGCCACGGCGACGTCGGAGCCGCGGCGGACCCCGCCGTCCAGCAGCACCGGCACCCGGCCCGCGACGGCCGCGACGACCGCGGGCAGCGCCTCGACGCTCGCCGGGGCGGCATCGAGCTGCCGGCCGCCGTGGTTGGAGACCAGCAGGCCGTCGATGCCCTCGGCGACGGCGAGCCGGGCGTCCTCGGGGTGCAGGACGCCTTTGAGCAGGACCGGCAGGCGGGTCAGCGCGCGCAGCCGGCGCACGTCGTCCCAGGAGAGCGCCGCTGACATGGCGATGGCGCGGGGGCGGTCGCCGTCGGCGCCGGGCAGGCCGCGCATGTTCTCGGCGGCCAGCCCGTCGGGCAGGTCGTCGAAGCCGTGCCGGGCGTCGCGCTCGCGGCGGCCGAACACCGGCGAGTCAACCGTGACGACCAGCGCGGAACACCCGGCCCGCTCCGCCCTGCGGACCAGCTCGGCGGTGACCTCCGGCTCGGGCTGCGGGTACAGCTGGAACCAGACGGCCGCCTCCGGGTCGACGGCACGGGCGGCGGCGGTGACCTCGGCCACCGGCACGGTCGCGGCCATGCCGGTGACCAGGACCGTGCCGGCCGCCGCGGTCGCGCGGGCGGTGGCGGTCTCGCCCCGCGGGTGGACGAGACGGTGGAAGGCGGTCGGCGAGACCAGCACCGGCATCGCGAGGCGGTCGCCGCACAGCGTCACGGACAGGTCCCGGTCGGCGGCGCCGCGCAGGACGCGCGGCAGCAGGGCGAGCCTGCGGAACGCCGCCTCGTTCTCGCGCAGCGCCGTCTCCCCTCCGGCGCCCCCGGCGATGAAGTCGTACACCGGCGCTTCGAGCCGTTCGCGTGCCCGCTCGTGCAGGTCGGAGAGGGTGGGGATCACGGCCGGACCGCCGGGGACGGGGCGTCGAGCCGGTCGCGCAGGAAGGTCCGCAGGGGCGTGCGGTGGACCTCCTCGCTGTCCCACTCGTTCTCCAGGTTCTCGGTGAGGTGGTGCTCGGCGGTCGCCTTTCCGGGCGCGGCGCCGTCGAAGGAGCGGACGACCGGGTGCAGATAGCGGCCGTCGAGGCCGGTGGTGTCCTGCTGGGAGACGCGGCCGGCGGTGATGTCGAACGGGTTCACCTTGTCGTGGCCCTCGCCGTATTCGAGGGTGACGGTGAAGTAGCGGCCGACGTCGCCGAAACGGCCCTCCGCGACGGCGGTGTGCAAGTGGTCGACCGGAACCTCTTCGCAGTAACGGACCGCCCCGTTCCGGCCTTCCCGGCCTTCCCGGCCTTCCCGGCTTTCCCTGTCCTCCCCGTCCACGAGCACCGCGTCGGCGAGGAAGCCGAACATCTGCCACAGCGCGGAAGTGCGGTTGACGCGGGCGACGACGGCGTCGGCGACCGCCTCCGCGGTGGCGGGCAGGCCGCGGGCGGGCCAGGGGCGGCCGTGGTAGCGCGCTTCGAGGATGCGGTGCAGGGCCCGTACGCCGTACCGGAAGCCGTGGATGAAACCACTGGTGGATTTCTTGAAATCGCGTACCTGGGTGATGGTGCCGGCGAAGTACAGGCCGGGGACGTTCGTGGATTCCCAGGCGTCGGTCTGGTCCGGGAAACGGTCGTTGATCGTGAGTTCCGGCCGGCAGTCGGGGGCGAATATGGAAGGATCGAAGCGGAATCCGGTGGCGAGAATGACCCGGTCGTAAACGATGTCCTTGACGACCTCCTGCACCCGGGAAAAGGACACCGATACCACGTACGTGCCGTCCGGCTGCTGCCGTATACGCAGGATGTGCCCGTCCAGCAGCGCGTTCTGCGATTTCAGCTGGTAGGTGTCGAGGAAGTTGTTGTTGACGGCCCGCAGGTGCCCGACGAAATGGGTCTGCCAGGCGAGCTTCAGCGAACCGGGCCCGGCCACGTGGATGACCGCGGCGGTCTCGACGAGGTTGTCGGCGGTCTCGAAGGCGGAGTTGCCGCGGCCGATGATCAGCACCCGCTGCCCGGTGAAGTCCGCGGGGGCGGTGGTGACCTCGTCGTAGCGCTCGGCCGTGTGCACCCCCTCGATGTCGGGCAGATACGGGAGCCGGACGCCGGTCGCCACGATGAGCCGGCGGGCGCGGTAGGTGTTGCCGTCCTGGTCACGGGCGAGGAAGTCGCCGGGCGAGGCGCCCCCCTGCCGGGTGATCCCGGTGACGCGGGTGCCGTACCGGACGCGCAGCCGGTGGGCCGCGGCGAAGTCGGCGAGATAGCCCACCATGTCCTCGGCGTCGGGGAAATAGCGCGGGGTGCGGGCGGTGAACAACGGCGCGCCCTCGTCGGAGAGCAGCGAGTTCCAGTCGGTGCGCAGGTTCAGCTCGGGATCGTCCCAGCCGGTGTGCACCTTGTTGATCGAGATGAGCTTGCGATGGCGGGGAAAGCGGGTGAAAAACGTGCCGGCAGCCGGCCCTGACTCCACGATGAGATAACTGCGACCGGCCTGTTGCAGGAAATATCCGGCTTGTAATCCCGCGGGACCCGCGCCGATCACGAGATAGTCCATCGATTCTTCGTTACTCACGCAATTCTCCTGTCACCCGAGAGGTCTGGAGATGGAGCGGAACCCGACAGTACTTGAGCCTTAAAGAACGACACCAGGCCGCGCTTTCGTGACATGCATCACAGTCATTTCCGGGTTTGCGAGTACGCTACGGAAGCCAGTGTCGGAAGGCCCGGGATTTTTACCCGGCGCAGCCTTCTGTCACGGCCACAGGAGCGGATGCGAAATGAACCAGCCGGAAGCAACCCCATTCCCGCAGCCCCTCGTCGATGCCTTCCGCCGGCAGCCGGACGTACCCGCGTTCGAGCACCGGGGACGCGCCGTGCCGCGCGGCGAGATCCTGGAACTGACCGCCCGCTGCGTGCGCGGGCTGCGCAACGAAGGCGTCGGCCCCGGCTCCTCGGTCGCGGTGGCCACCGGCGTCACCCCCGAGGCGTTCGCCCTGCACATCGCCGTCCACCTGCTCGGCGCCCGCCTGACCGGCCTACGCCCCGGACTGCCGCCGCGGCACCTCGCACGGATCCTGGCGGACGGCGTCGACATCCTGGTGCGCGACGAGCCGTCGGACACCGGCGAACTCCGCGCCGCGGCCACCTCCGTACGCCAACTCGCCTTGGAGTACGACCTGTTACGCCCCCTTTCGGCCGCCGCTCCCGACGACCTCGTGGCCCGGGGCCGCCCGGACGACCTCGCCCTGATCACGCTGACCAGCGGCAGCACCGGGCGGCCCAAGGGGTGCGCACACACCTACCGCAGCCTGACGCACAGTTGGTCGTGGCAGCCGGCCCGCCGGACCGCGCGCACCGCCGCGCTCGCCGACGCCTACGCGCGCTTCCTGCTCTTCGGCACCCTCAGCAGCGCGGTGATCTTCGAGCATCTGGGCCTGTGCCTGCTGGGCGGCGGCACCGCCGTCATCCCCGACCCGCCGCCGTCCTTCCCGGAGGTCTTCGCCCGGCACCGCGTCACCGCCTGCCTGCTGACCGTCCCCCGGCTGCACCACATCCTGAACAGCCTGCGCACCAGCCCCACGGACACCACGAGCCTGCGCGCCCTGCTCGTCGCCGGATCCCCCCTGGCACCACACCGGCTCGCCGAAGCCACCGAACGGCTCGGCCCCGTCGTCCATCAAGGCTACGGACAGACCGAAACCGGCATGCTCACCCTGCTCACCCCCGGCGACCTGGCCCGATGGCCGAAAACGGCGCCCGCCACGGTCGGGCGGCCCCTGGACGGGGTGGCGATCAGCGTGCGCGACCCGGCCGACGGCACACCGCTCCCCGACGGCACGGCCGGGGAGATCTGGGTCCGTACGGACGGAGCGCTGGCCGGCTACTGGCAGGACGAGGCGGAGACCCGCGCGGTACTGCGCGACGGCTGGGTGCGCACCCGCGACCTCGGCCACCTCGACGAAAACGGCCTCCTGCGGCTGACCGGCCGCACCCGCGAGGTGATCATCATCAACGCCGTCCTGCACTACGCCGGCGCGATCGAAACGGCCCTCGCCGGACACCCGGACGTGGACCAGGCGTACGTCGTGGGCGCACTGGACGAACAGACGGGCGAAGCCGCCCACGCGTTCGTCGTGCCCACGACGGCGGCCCGGCCCGACCTCGCGGCGCTCCGCACGCACGTAGCCGCCGAACTGGGCGAGGCCAGCGTGCCCGCCACCATCACCGTCATACGGGACGTACCAATCGCCACAAGCGGCAAGCCCGACAAGCAGGCACTGCTGGCATCACTCGGCAAACGCAACACCGAAGACGCGTAGGCGAGCCCTCAGCCCCTGTTCCGTCAACCCGCCTGGACGGTGGCTTGCAGCGTGCCGTCCGGACCCGCGACCAGCACCGGCGTCCCAGCGCCGCCCAGGTCCCGCACAGCCGCGCGGTCCTCCTCCGAGGCCGTCGGCGCCTCGGTCACCACGGCGGCCGCCTCCAGCGACTGCGCGCCACTCGCCACAGCCATCGCCACCGCCGTACGCAACGCGCTGAGCTGCAACGATTCCAGGGCAACGGTGCCGGCTACGTAGGTACGCCCGGTCTCGTCGCGCACGGCGGCCCCCTCCGGCACCCCGTTACGGGCGCGCGCGGAACGGGCCAGCGTGATGATCTTGCGGTCTTCCGGGTCCAGCGGTGCGGCTTCGCTCATACGGGCGAGCATATGCGGCGACCGGGCGCCGGGCACGAGGGGGCAAGAAAGAGCCCCGCCGCTCGCGGGGAGCGACGGGGCCGATCGGCCGGCCGGTCGGCCGAGAGTTCAGACGGCCGTCTGCCGAGCGAACCGCACCAGTCCGACCCACGCACCCGGCGTGAGCGTCAACTGCGGACCGTTCGGAAGCTTGGAGTCACGGACCGGAACCACACCACACGAAGCGGCAAGGTTGGTGGCGACCTCGATGCACTGACCGCCGTTGTTGCTGTACGAGGACGTGAACCATTGCGCGTTTTCGGTCGTCACAAGGTGCCCTTTCGTAACGTGCTGATAATGGCCACCGTCTCCGCTTGAGAGGGGGCTTCAGCCTGTAGCTGATGGTAGGCCGTCAGCGTCGGTAGTACGAACGTGCTTTCCCGTTCCAGGTGGCCCCGTTGAGCGGATTCGGCGTACGACATGAGCGAGCGGTCCGGCAGCGTCAGAACCGTTACGGGAAGATCGAACGGGCGGCGGGCGCCCATGTCGAACGGCGCCATTTGCAGCACGGTGTGCGGGAGTTGGGCAAATGCCAGCAAACGCGCGAACTGGGCCTCCATGACGGAAGGCCCGCCGATGGGGCAGCGGAGGCAGCTTTCGTCGAGGACCGCGATCACCCATGGCGGGGGCGTGCGTTCCAGGGTGGCTTGCCGTTTGGCGATGAGGGCGACTCGCTCTTCTGCTTGCTCTTCTGTGATCGATCCCCGCTTCACCGCACTCTCCGCGAGAACCGTTGTGTACTCCGGTGTCTGGAGAAGGCCAGGGATGACACCCACCTCATAGAGCCGGATCTCCGCCGCTCGCGCCTCGTGTCTCACGTACTCGGGGAATCCCTCCAACAGCGCGCTGTGACGCACCGCCCGCCCCTCGCGTTCGAGCTGATCGCCCGTGCCGAGCACTTTGTCGGCTCCTGCTGAGAAACGAGCGGTTGGAGGACGCCGGCCAGTTTCGATGGCAGAAATGTGCGTCCCCGAGTACCCCATGCGCTGGCCCAGTTCCTCCTGCGTCCAACCACGCACATCCCGCAACGTGCGCAAACGGTCGCCGAAGCGCGCTTCCGGTGAGCGGTCGGGTTCCAACTCTTTTCGATTCAACTGCGGTCACCCAACTCCCCGTGCAATGCCTGCAAGTTGAAGAGGTACCGACTGTAGAGCACGCTGAACACCTCCGATAGCGGAATCACTACGGAGAAGTGAGAACCCGCCCCGCCACCCCGAAAAAACAAGGAGGTACGGCAGGTGACGCAGCCACCAGAGGCGAAAAAACCGAACGACAGTCCGCCGTCAGCACTTACGCCCCCCGCGTCGGAGCTGGAACCGGTAGTTCACGTCAGTTGCCGTACCTGCCGTGCGGCGGGGCTGGGCCGGGCGCTGGCCCGGCTACAGAAGCGCGCGGTCTCGCTTCGTGCCTACAACCGGATCATTGCCGGGCACCCGCACCGGAGCGGTACGTGATCCGGCGACCCGCAACGAAAAGTGGTGAGAATCAGTGACCGGCTCCGCGCGCGAGGAATTTCGTTGCGCCATGGAAACCCACGGCGCAGACGGGATGCTCCTGATGCGCACCAGCGGCGGATCACCTGCCGCCCTCAACCCCCTGCCCCGGCTCACAGGCGAGATGGAAGTCACGGTTGAGTGCACCACCTTGGTCGATGGCAAGAGCAAGAAATGCGGGAGGAAATCCGGGCCCTGGATGACCGTTCTTCCTGCGCGCGCGTGGGCCCGGGCGCATGCGGAAGTGACCGGGCATGGGGATTTTGCGGAGTGTGCCTGGTCGCGTCTTGTGGTGTTCTTGGCCGTTGAGGGGGCGGTGTGACGCGTCAATTCAAGCGGCCGAAATAGGCCGACGGTGTGGTGCCCAGTGATCGGCGGAACATGGCTGTGAAAGCGCTGGGGGTTGCGTAACCGAGGGCGGTGGCTACGGCTGTGACGGGGGTGTCTCTGGCGAGGAGGGTGACCGCGTGGACCAGCCGGGCCTGCTGTACCCAGCGGGCCGGGGTCATTCCGGTCGCGGCTCCGAATCTGCGGTGCAGGCTGCGTGGGCTCAGGTGGGCGTGGGCGGCGGCGCGTGGGGTCGTCCAGTCGTCTCCCGGGCTGCGCCGGATCGCCGCGCAGAGGCCGGCCAGCCGGGGGTCGTCCGGCGCCGGCAGGTGCAGGGCCGGTACGGGGCGCGGCGCGAGTTCGTGGAGGAGGAGGGCCATTACCCTGCCGTCGCGACCCTCCTCGTCGTACTCCAGCGGCAGCCGCGTGGCCTCGTCGATCAGCTCGCGCAGCAGCGGGGACACGGAGACGACGGTGGGGGCGGCGGGGAGGCGCCAGGCCGTCTGCGGCTCGATGTAGAGGGTGCGCATGGCGACGGCGCCCGCGCAGGTCATGGCGTGGGTGAGGCCGGCGGGCACCCATACGCCGCGGGTCGCGGGGACCACCCACACGCCGTGCCCGGTGGCCACCGAGATGGCGCCGGTGGTGCCGTAGATCAGTTGGGCGCGGGGGTGGTGGTGGTCCGGGATGTGGTGGCCGTCGGGGAGGTCGCGGGCCATGGCGGCGACCGGTCTGGGGACGCGCTGGTAGTCCTCCCGGTTCTCGCTCTTCCCGTACACGGCGTCCTCCGCCCTCCGTCCTCCGCCTTCCGCCCTCCTGTGGCTGCCTCGACGTCCACGCCCCGGCAGGAACACAGGTGGCAGGAATTCGATAGTTCTTGGCGCTATGCCGCAAGCATGCCAGTACCGGTCCGGCCTAGCGTCGGATCATGTGAACGAACCCGTCGAATCCGCTTCCGCTCCCCCGCGCACCGGCCGCCCACCCGGCCCCGAACCTGACCCCGGCCCCGAACCTGACCCCGGCCCCGAACCTGCCCCCCGCCCCGGCCCCGGCCTAACCCGCCGTACGGCCCTCGTGCTCGCCTTCACGAGCGCCGTCACTGCCGCCAACGTCTATCTGAACCAGCCGTTGCTGGGGGCTGCCGCCGACTCGTTCGGCGTGTCCCCCGACGTTTTGGGCGCCGTGCCCACCGCCACCCAGCTCGGCTACGCAGCGGGCATCCTGTTGCTGGTGCCCGCGGGTGACAGCCACGACCGGCGGCGGCTGATCCTCGGCCTCGGCGCGGCCTCCGCCCTCGCGCTCGCCGCCTGCGCGCTCGCGCCCACCGTGACGTGGCTGGTCGTGGCCGGTTTCGCGGTCGGGATGCTGTCTCCCGTACCGCAGTTGGTCACACCGCTTGCCGTTGCGCTGGCGGCGGGCGGCGGGGAGGCGGGCCGGGGACGGGTCGTGGGCACCGTGCAGGCCGGGCTGCTGGTCGGGGTGCTGGCGTCCCGCGCGTACGCGGGGGCGCTGGCGGAGCAGGTCGGCTGGCGGGCGGTGTTCGGCTGCTCGTGCGTCCTGACGCTGCTGACCGTGCTCGTACTGCGCCGGGCCCTGCCCCGTGTTCCGGCGGTCGCGGCCGCCTCGTACCGGTCGACGCTCGCCTCGCTGCCGCGGCTGTTCGCCGCGCACCCGGCGGTCCGGCGGATCACCGTCTCCGGCGCCCTGGTGGGCATCGCGTTCGGCGCGTTCTGGACGACGCTGACGTTCCTGCTGGAGGGGGAGTACGGGTACGGGTCCACGGAGATCGGGCTGTTCGGGCTGGTGGCGGCGGCGAGTGCGCTGGCCTCGCCGTACGCCGGGCGGCTGGCCGACCGGCTCGGCCGGCGGGGCGCCATGGCGGCGCTGATCGGGCTGGTGATCGTGGGCTGGCTGCTTCTGCTGCCGGGCGGCAGCGGCCTGGCCTGGCTGCTGGCGGGGGTGGTCGTGCTGGACGTCGGTGTCTGGGGCAGTCAGGCCGCTTCGCAGGCGGCGCTGTTCGGCCTCGACCCCGCGGTGCACAGCCGCCTCAACACCCTCTACTTCACGCTGCGCTTCCTCGGCATCGCCGTGGGGTCGCTGGCCGGGACGGTGGCCTGGTCGGGCGGCGGCTGGCCCGCCGTGGTGGCCACCGGGGCCACCACGGCGCTGGCCGGGCTGCTCGTCGCGGTCAGTCCTGACCGGCTGCGCCGTCGTCGTCCCTGACCGGCTCGCACAGCACCGTGACGATCTTGTTGCGGCGACCGGCCGGGGCCTCGGCGGTCAGCCGCAGCGCCTTGGGCGACAGGGCGGAGGCGCTGTCGCCGAGATCGATCACGGCCGTGGCGCCCGCGATGGGCACCCGGCCCAGCTGCTTGGCGAGCAGGCCGCCGACCGTCTCCACGTCCTCGTCGTCCAGCTCGGCGAAGCCGTACAGCTCGCCGAGGTCGCCGATGTCGAGACGGGCGGTGACGCGGTAGCGGCCGCCGCCCAGGTCCTCGACGGGCGGCAGCTCCCGGTCGTACTCGTCGGTGATCTCGCCGACGATCTCCTCCAGGATGTCCTCGATCGTCACGATGCCGGCCGTGCCGCCGTACTCGTCGATGACGACCGCGACGTGGTTGCGGTCCTGCTGCATCTCGCGCAGCAGGTCGCCGGCGTTCTTCGTGTCGGGCACGAAGACGGCGGGCCGCATGGCCGTGGAGACCAGCTCGGTTTCGGCGTCCCGGCTGATGTGGACCTTGCGGGCGAGGTCCTTCACGTAGACGATGCCGACGACGTCGTCCTCGTTCTCGCCGGTCACCGGGATACGGGAGAAGCCGGAGCGCAGCGCGAGGGTCAGCGCCTGGCGGATGGTCTTGAAGCGCTCGACCGAGATCAGGTCCGTGCGCGGCACCATCACCTCGCGTACGAGGGTGTCGCCGAGCTGGAAGACGGAGTGCACCATGCGGCGCTCCTCGTCCTCGATCAGCGACTCCTTCTCCGCGAGGTCGACCAGCGAGCGCAGCTCGGCCTCGGAGGCGAAGGGGCCCTGGCGGAAGCCCTTGCCGGGGGTCAGCGCGTTGCCCAGGAGGATCAGCAGCCGCGGGATCGGGCCCATGATCCGGGCCAGCGGCAGCAGCACGTACGCCGCGGCCGTGGCGGTGTTCAGCGGATGCTGGCGCCCGATCGTACGGGGCGAGACGCCGACGGCTACGTAGGAGACCAGCACCATCACGGCGATGGCGACGGTCAGCGCCTGCCAGGTGCGGTCGAAGGACCGCAGGCAGGCGTACGTGACCAGCACGCCGGCCGCCATCTCGCAGCCGACGCGCACCAGCAGGGCGACGTTCAGGTAGCGGACGGGGTCGGCGGCGACGGCGGCCAGCTTCGCGCTGCCGCGCCGCCCGGACCGTACGGCCTCCTCGGCGCGGAAACTGGTGGTTCGGGCGAGGCCCGCCTCGGCGCACGCCGCGAGCCAGGCGACGACGACGAGGAGGACCGCGACCGCTACGAGTTGGGTGGTCACCGGGTCACCAGCCGTCAGGTGACGGTCGGGGCCGGGGAGGGCCCCGTCAGGCCGCGCTCGGCACGCCAGCCGTCGACGATCGCCGCCTGGAGGCCGAACATCTCGGCCTTCTCCGAGGGCTCTTCGTGGTCGTAGCCGAGCAGGTGGAGGACGCCGTGCACGGTCAGCAGCTGGAGTTCCTCGTCCATGCTGTGGCCGGTCGGCGCCTCCTCGCCCTGCTTCTTGGCGACCTCGGGGCACAGCACGATGTCGCCGAGGAGCCCCTGCGGGGGCTCCTCGTCGTCCTTGGCCGGCGGACGCAGCTCGTCCATCGGGAAGGACATGACATCGGTCGGTCCTGGGAGGTCCATCCACTGGATGTGGAGCTGTTCCATGGCGTCGGCGTCGACGACGATGACCGACAGCTCGGAGAGCGGGTGGATGCGCATCCGGGCCACGGCGTAGCGGGCGATGTCCAGGATCGCCTGCTCGTCGATGTCCGTTCCGGACTCGTTGTTGACGTCGATCGACATGTAGTGCTGCTTCTCGTTTCTCAGGTCACTTGCCGTTGCGGCTGTCGTACTTCTCGTACGCGTCGACAATACGGCCGACCAGCTTGTGCCGGACGACGTCGTGGCTGGTGAGCCGCGAGAAGTGCACGTCGTCCAGCCCCTCCAGGATCTCCTGGACCTGCCGCAGACCGCTCTTCGTACCGCCGGGCAGGTCGATCTGTGTGACGTCACCGGTGATGACGATCTTCGAGTCGAACCCGAGGCGGGTCAGGAACATCTTCATCTGCTCGGGGCTGGTGTTCTGCGCCTCGTCGAGGATGATGAAGGCGTCATTCAACGTCCGGCCACGCATATAAGCCAGCGGCGCCACCTCGATCGTGCCCGCCGCCATCAGGCGCGGGATCGAGTCGGGGTCGAGCATGTCGTGCAGGGCGTCGTACAGCGGGCGCAGGTACGGGTCGATCTTCTCGTAGAGCGTGCCGGGCAGGAAGCCCAGGCGCTCGCCCGCCTCGACCGCGGGCCGGGTCAGGATGATGCGGTTGACCTGCTTGGACTGCAGGGCCTGCACCGCCTTGGCCATGGCGAGGTAGGTCTTGCCCGTGCCGGCGGGGCCGATGCCGAAGACGACCGTGTGGTGGTCGATGGCGTCGACGTAGCGCTTCTGGTTGAGCGTCTTGGGGCGGATGGTGCGGCCCCGGTTGGACAGGATGTTCTGGGTGAGCACCTCGGCGGGGGTCTCGCTGCCCGCGCCGCCGTTGCCCGCCGAGCGCAGCATCGCGATGGAGCGCTCCACCGCGTCCTCCGTCATCGGCTGGCCGGTGCGCAGCACCAGCATCATCTCGTCGAAGAGGCGCTGGACCAGTGCGACTTCGTCGGCGTCGCCGACCGCCCTGATCTCGTTGCCGCGCACGTGGATGTCGGTGGCAGGGAACGCGTTCTCGATGACCCGCAGCAGCGCGTCTCCCGACCCCAGGACCGTGACCATCGGGTGCTTGGCCGGGACGGTGAACTGGGCGTGCGCCTGCGGTCGTGTAGGTGTCTGAGTCATGGGCCGGCTCTGTGGCCTGCTCATCCCCCATTCGTTGCGCTGCTAGAGCTGTCTGCAGCTCGGCTCCTTGGGATACCAAGGGTACGACGGTGCACCGACAAGCCCGAAGCGTTTTCCGGTGTTCCCCGGCCCGGTCCGGTGTGCCCCCGGCGGCGGGACCCGGGCGCGGCCGCTCACGCGGGGCGGCGGAACCCGAGCGTGGGCAGGGCGCGGGCCAGCGGCCAGGAGCGGGCCGCGGTGGGCAGGAGCGCGTCCAGGAAGGCGTAGCGGCGGCGCAGCGCGGCCGCGTCCCGGACGCACGCCGCGCCCGTACCGTCCGGCGTCCGCCCGTACGCTTCCGCCGCCGTCACCCGCTGCCACCACGCGGCGATCTCCACCCACCCCGGCGCGGACAGCGAGCCGCCGAACTCCTGTACGGACAGCGCGGCGGTCAGCCCCGCGAAGGCCAGCCGGTCGGCCAGCGGCCACCCGGCCAGGGCGCCGGTGACGAAGCCCGCCACGAAGACGTCCCCGGCGCCGGTCGGGTCCATCGCCTCCACGGCGATGGCGGGCACCTCGGCGGTCTCGCCGGTCCCCCCGTCCACCGCGTACGCGCCCTCTGAGCCCAGCGTGACCACGGCGAGCGGCACCAGGTCTGCCAGCTTGCGCGCGGCGGCGCGCGGGCAGTCCGTGCGGGTGTAGCGCATCGCCTCCTCCGCGTTGGGCAGGAACGCCTCGCAGTGCTCCAGCTCGGCGAGGTCGGCCGGGTCCCAGCGGCCGGTGTCGTCCCAGCCCACGTCCGCGAAGATGCGGCTGCCGCGCCGGGCGGCGCAGCCGAGCCAGCCCTCGCGGCCGCCGCCGGGCTCCAGCGAGGCGACGCAGGCCCGGGACGGCGGCGGGCAGCCCGGCGCGTGCTTGCCGTCGAAGGCGGTGCGGGCGGGGCCGGTGGGCGCCTCGTGGCCGTGCGAGACCATCGTGCGCTCGCCTTCGTAGGCCATGGAGACGGTGACCGGCGAGTGCCAGCCGGCGATGGTGCGCGACATCGACAAGTCGACGTGTTCGCCCTGCTCCAGCGCTTCCCAGCAGTACTCGCCGTACATGTCGTCGCCGAAGGCGGCGGCGAGCGAGGTGCGCAGGCCCAGGCGGGCCAGCGCGGTCGCCATGTTGGCGACGCCGCCGGGGCTGGAGCCCATGCCGCGCGCCCAGGACTCCGTGCCGCGCACGGGCGCCGAGTCCAGGCCGGTGAAGATGATGTCCAGGAAGACGGTGCCGGTGAGATAGACGTCGGTGGGCGGATCGCCCCCGGCCCGTACGGCGGCGAGCGGGTCGAGCGCGGGCGCCGGGCCCGGCGGTACGTGGCTGGCCGGACCGCTGCCCGCGGGCCGCTGGACTTCGTGTGCGCTCACCGTGCCTGCCCCTCTCCTTCGTGCACGTGACGCCAGTCTGCCCGATGCTGCGGTACGTTCCGGCCCATGAGGCTCACGATTCTGGGCGGCGGGGGTTTCCGGGTACCGCTGGTCCACCGCGCCCTGCTGGACGATCCCGCCGGGTCCGTGTCCGAGGTGACGCTGTACGACACCGATCCGCGCCGGGCGGCGGTGATCGCGTCCGTTCTGGCCCGGCAGGCGGAGCGGCGGACCGGCGGCGGGCGGCCGTCTCCCGTACGCGTACGGGTCGCCGACTCCCTCGACGAGGCGCTGCGCGGCACCGACTTCGTCTTCTCCGCGATCCGCGTCGGCGGCACCGCGGGCCGGGTCGCGGACGAGCGCATCCCGCTGGACGCGGGCGTGCTGGGGCAGGAGACGGTGGGCGCGGGCGGCGTGCTGTACGGGCTGCGCACGGTGCCCGTGGCGCTGCACGTCGCCGAGCGGGTGGCGGCGCTCGCGCCGGACGCCTGGGTCGTCAACTTCACCAATCCGGCCGGGATCGTCACCGAGGCGATGTCGCAGGTGCTGGGCGAGCGGGTGATCGGCATCTGCGACTCGCCGGTCGGGCTGGTGCGGCGCGCCGCGCGGGCCGCGGGCGCCGACCCGGACCGGGTGACGTACGACTACACCGGCCTCAACCACCTCGGCTGGCTGCGCTCCCTGACCGCCGAGGACGGCACGGACCTCCTGGGCGCGCTGCTCCGGGACGCCGAAGCGCTCACCTCCTTCGAGGAGGGCAAGCTCTTCGGCGCCGACTGGCTGCGCGCGCTGGGCTCCATTCCCAACGAATACCTGCACTACTACTACTTCCGCCGCGAGACGCTCGCCTCCGTGCAGAACGCGGCGCAGACCCGCGGGGAGTTCCTGGACCGGCAGCAGGGCGGCTTCTTCGAGGCAGCGTCCGGCGCCTCTCCCGAGGAGGCGTACGCGCTCTGGGAACGCACCCGGCTGGAGCGCGAGGAGACGTACATGGCCGACAGCCGGGAGGCGACCGGCGGCTGGCAGCGCGACACCTGCGACCTGGAAGGCGGCGGCTACGACCAGGTGGCGCTGGCCGTCATGCGCGCCATCGCGGGCGACCGGCACGCGCGCCTGATCCTGAACGTACGCAACGGCACGACGGTGCCGCAGCTCGCGCCCGAGGCGATCATCGAGACGGTGTGCGAGGTGGACGCGCACGGCGCGCGGCCGCTGCCGTGCGCGCCGCTGCGCGAGGACCAGTTGGGCCTGATGCTCCAGCTCAAGGCCGTCGAACTGGCCACGGTCGAGGCGGCCGAGTTCAAGGACCGGGACGCGGCGCTCCGCGCGATGGCGCTCCACCCGCTGGTGGACTCGCCGGCGGTGGCCGCCCGCATCCTGGAGCGGGCGGCCACACTCTGACGTCCCCGGGGGCTCAGTGCCCCCGCTTCACCCACTCCTCCAGGTGCGGCGCCTCGGCGCCGATCGTCGTCCCGTCGCCGTGCCCGGTACGGACCTCGGTCTCCGGGGGCAGCGTCAGCAGCCGCTCCCGGATCGACTCGACGATGGTCGGGAAGTCGGAGAACGACCTTCCGGTGGCGCCGGGGCCGCCCTGGAAGAGGGTGTCGCCGGTGAAGACCGTGCCGTGCTCCCCGAGGTCCGGCGCGTACAGGCAGACCGCGCCCGGCGCGTGCCCCGGCGTGTGCAGCACGGTCAGGTCGACGCCGCCGATGGTGAGCACCTGGCCGTCCGACAGCGCCTCCTCCGGCGCCCGGTCCGGGTGGGTCTGCTTCCACAGCGGCAGGTCGTCCGGGTGCAGGTAGACGGGAGCGCCGGTACGGGCGGAGAGTGCCGGGGCCGCGTCGACGTGGTCGTTGTGCGCGTGGGTGCACACGATCGCGCGCAGCGTACGGCCGTCGAGCGCCTCGAAGATCGCGTCGGCGTCGTGCGCCGCGTCGATGACGACGGCCTCGATGTCGTCGCCGACGATCCACACGTTGTTGTCGACGTCCCAGGTGCCGCCGTCGAGCGAGAAGGTGCCGGACGTGACGAGGTGGTCGATGCGGGCCGCCATCACAGCACCACCACCGAGCGCAGCACGTCACCCTGGTGCATCCGCTCGAACGCCTGCTCAACGCCGTCGATGCCGATCGTCTCCGTCACGAAGCCCGCCAGGTCGATCCGGCCCTGCTGGTGCAGGTCGACCAGCATCGGGAAGTCGCGGGACGGCAGGCAGTCGCCGTACCAGGACGACTTCAGCGCGCCGCCACGCCCGAACACGTCCAGCAGCGGCAGCTCCAGCTTCATCTCCGGCGTCGGCACACCCACCAGGACCACCGTGCCGGCCAGGTCACGCGCGTAGAACGCCTGCTTGTACGTCTCCGGGCGCCCCACCGCGTCGATCACGACGTCGGCACCGAAGCCGCCGGTCAGCTCGCGGATGGCCTCGACGGCGTCCGCCGCGCGCGAGTTGACGGTGTGGGTGGCGCCCATCGTCTTCGCGGTGGACAGCTTGCGGTCCTCCACGTCCACGGCGATGATCCGCGACGCGCCGGCCAGCCGGGCGCCGACGATCGCCGCGTCGCCCACGCCACCGCAGCCGATGACGGCGACGGAGTCACCGCGGCTCACGGCACCCGTGTTGATGGCGGCGCCGATACCCGCCATCACGCCGCACCCGAGCAGCCCGGCGACGGCCGGCGACATCTCCGGGTCGACCTTGGTGCACTGCCCCGCCGCGACCAGCGTCTTGTCCGCGAAGGCGCCGATGCCGAGCGCGGGCGTCAGCTCGGTGCCGTCCTTGAGCGTCATCTTCTGCTTGGCGTTGTGCGTGTCGAAGCAGTACTGCGGCCGGCCGCGCAGACACGCCCGGCACTGCCCGCACACCGCCCGCCAGTTCAGGATCACGAAGTCACCGGGGGCGACGTCGCTCACGCCCTCCCCCACGGCCTCCACGACGCCCGCCGCCTCGTGCCCCAGCAGGAACGGGAAGTCGTCGTTGATCCCGCCCTGCTTGTAGTGCAGGTCGGTGTGGCACACCCCGCACGCCTGCACCTTCACCACGGCCTCTCCCGGCCCGGGATCCGGCACCAGGATCGTCTCCAGCCGCACCGGCTCGTTCTTGCCCGGCGCGATGACGCCTCGCACTTCCTGTGCCATCGGGACAGCTCCCTCCAAAGATCACGTACGGGATGAATACGGTACGCGCCCCCGGCGCCCGGAGCGCCGGTCCGCCGGCGGTCGCGAAGCGCCGCTCACCACCGCGGTACCCGGGGTGTCATCCAGCCGGGGTCGGCGGCCCGCATCGCCGCCGCGTCGTCACGGTCCCGGAACGTGCCGTCGTCGGACAGCCAGCGCTCGTGGAGGGCCGCCAGGCGGTCGCGGTCGAGGGTGACGCCGAGCCCCGGGGCGTCGGACACCGGCAGTGCGCCGCCGGTGAAGGCGAGGCGTTCGGTGAGGACGTCCTCCGTCTGCCAGGGGTAATGCGTGTCGCAGGCGTATTGCAGGTCGGGGACGGTCGCGGCGACGTGGGTCATCGCGGCGAGGCTGATGCCCAGGTGGGTGTTGGAGTGCATGGACAGGCCGACGCCGAAGGTGCGGCAGATCGCGGCGAGGTCGCGGGTGTTGCGCAGGCCGCCCCAGTAGTGGTGGTCGCAGAGGACGACTTGGACGGCGTCCCGGGTGAACGCTTCCCGGACCTCGGCGAAGGTGGTCACGCACATGTTCGTGGCGAGCGGCAGGTCCGTACGGGAGGCGACCTCGGCCATGTGGGCGGTGGTGGCGGCGGGGTCCTCCAGGTATTCGAGAACGTCCCGGAGTTCGCGGGCGACCTTCACGGATGTCGCGACGCTCCAGGCGCCGTTGGGGTCCAGGCGCAGGGGACGGCCGGGGAAGGCGGTGGCCAGGGCCCGTACCGCCGCGATCTCCTGCGCTGGCTCGAAGACGCCGCCTTTCAGCTTGAAGGAGCCGAAGCCGTACGTGTCGCGGAAGCGGCGGGCCTGGGCCACGATGCCGGGCGGGTCGAGCGCCGCGCCCCAGTCGTCGGGTTCGCCGCGGCCGCCGGGGTGCCCGGCCCAGCGGTAGAAGAGATAGGCGCTGTAATCGACGCGGTCGCGGACCTTGCCGCCGAGGAGGGCGTGCACGGGCAGGCCGGCGAGCCGGCCCCACGCGTCCAGGCAGGCGACCTCGAACCCCGAAAGGACGGACAGCCGCAGCTTGTCGGCGGTCTGCACGCCGCGCAGGCCGCCCGCGCCGACGTCCCCGGCCCCGGTCGCGGCCGGGGAATCCCCGCAGACCTCGGCCGCGAGCCGCGGCAGCGCGTTCAGGTCCGTGACCGGGCGGCCGATCAGCGCGTCGGCCAGGGGGCGGGCGAGGTCGAGGTACTTCGTGTCGCCGTAGGTCTCGCCGAGCCCGGTCGCGCCGCCCGCCGTGGTCACTTCGATGATCAGGCGGGGCGTG
The DNA here is from genome assembly GCF_044332485.1 of Streptomyces sp. NPDC017056. Classification (NCBI taxonomy): domain Bacteria; kingdom Bacillati; phylum Actinomycetota; class Actinomycetes; order Kitasatosporales; family Streptomycetaceae; genus Streptomyces; species Streptomyces sp. NPDC017056. The sequence goes on from NZ_JBIRPD010000001.1 coordinate 602,727, forward strand.
TAGGGCTGGTGGACGCCCTGGGTGTTCAGCAGTGGCGGGTCGGCCACGAGCACCGGGGTGAGGCGGATGGCGGTGACGGCGGTGGAGGCTGCGGCCTCACGCGACGCCGCTGTCTGTGTATGTAGACATGATCCGTCCATGGGAACGGAGCGTAGGGACGCGGGACGAAGGGCGTCAATGGGCAGCCGCCGCGGCCCCGCCACCACTCCGCGGCGTCCGGGTGCGGTACGAGTGGCCCAGCTCCGGACCGAGCCCGAAGTAGTGGCGGAAGTTGTAGACGAGCGGGCTCCAGGCGGCGGGATCGACGTGGTCGGTGCCGGGCACGACGATGCGGGAGTCGGCATGGACCTTGCACACGGCGGCCTCGACGATGACGAAATCGCCGGAGAGGTCCGGCCGCACCCGCTCGGCGCGGGCCTCCAACTGGAGCGGGCACTCGGCGACGCGCGGCGGCCGCACCAGGTGCGACGGCGCTCCGGTCAGGCCGGCCGCGGCGAACTTGTCCGGTGCGTAACGGCAGCCCGCCGGCTTGCCCGGAGGCACCGGGTTCCGGCCGGTGAGCGGCGCCAGCCGCTCCACCGCGGGCCACAGGCCGGGGTCCGGCAGGCTGAGCACCAGGCCGGGGCGGCTGCCGAGGTTGCGCGCCGTCTGCCCCTCGCGGCCCAGCCCGAGCACGACCGTCCACCCGAGCGCCCAGGCGGAGGAGACGGGCGCGAGGTTGCACGTTCCGTCCTCGTTCTCCGTCGATACGAGGACCACCGGCGTCCCGAAGTACAGGACGCTCGGAGCGATCTCCAGGTGGGCGGCGGGTGGCTCCGTGCGTACGGCGGCGGCAGGTGCTGTGGTCATGGCGGGGAGCCTAGGAGCCGGTCGTTTCGGCCGAGGCCGAAGCAATCACCTGGGACAGGTCCAACCCTCCCGGCCTCAGCCTTTACCAACCGTTGAATCTTCGCGCGTAGATGGCCGCATAAACGCTCTGTTAAACCTAGGTGGCCCCCACCGGTTCACCTAGGAGCAGCACATGCGCCACCCCCTCCTCACCCGCCGCCGTGTCCGCCTCGGCGCCGCGGCCGTCACGGCGGTCGTCGCCGGCACCGCGGCCTTCGGAGTCGGCCAGGCCACCGCCGAGCACTCCGTGCCGCGCACGGACAAGGAGGTCCCGAACCTCACGCAGGTGCAGGACAAGATCAAGGCGTACTACGGCGACACGGTGACCGCCGACGGGCAGCACTACGCGTCGCCGAGCAGCAACTACGCCAAGCAGGTGCGCGGCATCACCGACTCGGCCCGGCGCTACCTGGCCAAGGCCGCCGACAAGCGGCACCACGGCAAGAAGCCCGCCATCGTCCTGGACATGGACGACACCACGCTGCTGACGTACAACTACGAACTCCAGGTCGGCTTCCACCACACCGAGGCGGCCCAGGACAAGTACCTGGCGAGCACCGACATGCAGCCGGTCTTCGGCATGGACCGCCTCGTCAACTGGGCGCGCGCCAAGGGCTACGAGGTCTTCTTCGTCACCGGCCGCAAGGAGGCGCAGCGCGAGTGGAGCGTGCGCAACCTCAAGAACGTGGGCTACGGCGTCCCCCTCGACCGCTCCCACGTCTACCTCAAGGACAAGAAGAACCCGCCCGCCTACCTGCCGTGCGGCGCCAACTGCTCCACCGTCGAGTTCAAGTCGGGCACCCGCAAGCACATCGAGTCGCAGGGCTACGACATCGTCGCCAACTTCGGCGACCAGTACAGCGACCTGAACGGCGGCTACGGCGACAAGACGTTCAAGCTGCCCAACCCGATGTACTTCCTGCCCTGACCCGCCGCAGGCGTGCGCGTCCTCAGGTGCGCTTGGGCACCGGGACGCGCATCAGGTCGCGGGCGATGGTCAGCTCGCCCGCGAAACCGGCCGCCCGCGCCTGCCGCTCGAACTCCGCGGGGTCCGAGTAGCGCTGCGAGAAGTGGGTGAGGACCAGGTGGCGCACGCCCGCGTCGGCCGCGGCACGCGCCGCCTGGCCCGCCGTCAGGTGCCCGTGGTCCGCGGCCAGCCGCACGTCCTCGTCGAGGAACGTCGACTCGATGACGAGCAGGTCACAGCCCTCGGCGAGCGCGTGCACCCCGTCGCACAGCCGGGTGTCCATGACGAAGGCGAAGCGCTGCCCCCGCCGGACCTCGCTGACCTCGTCGAGGGTGACACCGTTCAGCGCCCCGTCGCGCTGGAGCCGGCCGACGTCCGGCCCCGCGATCCCGTGCGCGGCGAGCCGCTCCGGCAGCATCCGGCGCCCGTCCGGCTCGACCAGCCGGTAGCCGTACGACTCGACCGGGTGGGAGAGCTTGCGCGCCTCCAGGACGTACGACGGGGTACGGGCCAGCACCCCGTCGGCGGCCACCGGCTCCTCGGCCAGCGGCACCGTCTCGCGGTAGGCCGTGGCGTACCGCAGCCGGTCGAAGAAGCGCCGGCCGCTCGCCGGGTAGTGCGCGGTCACCGGGTGCGGCACCCGGTCCAGGTTGATGCGCTGGATGACCCCGGCGAGCCCGAGCGAGTGGTCGCCGTGGAAGTGCGTGACGCAGATCCGGTTGAGGTCGTGCGCGGCGACCCCGGCGCGCAGCATCTGGCGCTGCGTACCCTCGCCGGGGTCGAACATGATGCCCTCGCCGTCCCAGCGCAGCAGGTAACCGTTGTGGTTGCGGTGCCGGGTGGGCACCTGGCTGGCAGTGCCGAGGACGACGAGTTCGCGTGCGGACAAGGTGCCGTGACTCCCGACCCGGTCAGACCAGGCGCTGGAGGTCGCGGCCGCCCAGGACGTGCGCATGGGCGTGGAAGACGGTCTGGCCCGCGCCGGGGCCGGTGTTGAAGACGATGCGGTACCCCGTCCCGTCCACCTTCTCGTCGGCGGCCACGGCGGCGGCCTCGCTCAGCACCTCGCCGGCGATCCGCGGCTCGGCGGCGGCCAGCTCGCCCGCGTTCGGGTAGTGCACCTTGGGGATCACCAGGACGTGCGTCGGGGCCTGCGGGCTGATGTCCCGGAAGGCGACGGTCGTCTCGGTCTCCCGCACGATCGTCGCGGGCACCTCGCCGGCCACAATCTTGCAGAACAGGCAGTCGGCCTGCGGTTCTCCCGCCACCGGTGGGCTCCTCCCGGGTCGTCGGCCGGTACGCGGCGGCCCGGGTGTCCAGAGCCGGCCCGTACCGCGCCGTGTCGCGTCACCATCACGTCTACGGGTCCGGATGTTACCGGGCCGCCCGCGCGGGGTGGGGCGGCGGCCGGTCCGGAGGCCGGGACGGAGGCCGGTCCAGAGGCCGGGACGGCGGTGCGCGGGGCCGACGGGAGATGGCCCGGGCGGTGATCGGCCAGTGGCCGGCTAGTGGTCGGCGGCCCAGGTGTGCTGCTGGTCGTCGGAGTGCTGGTCCTGGTTGCCGTCCTGCTGGTCGCCCTGGCCGTCGTGGCTGCCGTCGTCGTGCCCGTGGCCGTCCTGCCCCTGCCCGTCGTTACCCTGCCCGTCGTCCGAACAGGTGTCGCTGGGCGACGGGTCCGGATCGGGGTCGGGGTCCGGATCCGGGGTCGCCGTGACGGTGACCGTCACGGGCGGCGTGCCCGGCGGCTCGGCGGTCGGGTGGCCGCTGCTGGGCGGCTGGACCGTGCGGGTGACCGTCGGACGCGGATTGCCGGTCGGCTCGTCCGCGGCGCAGTCGCCCAGCACGCTCACCCGGAAGACGACCTGCCCGGCGACACGCGCGGTCAGCGAGCCCCGTACGCAGCGCCCGTCGACCTCGGAGGTGACCCGCCCGGTGATGGTGATCTTGCTGCCCCGGGCGGTCTGGCCCTGGCAGTCGACGGTGGCGACCGACTTCCGCTGCGCGGTGGCCGTCGGGTTGACAGTCTCCCGCTGGTCTCCTTGCAGCGTCGCCGTACAGCTCAGCCAGCTCACGTTCACGCCGGCGCTCTCCAGCGCCCGCGTCCCCGCCTGGTCGGTGGTGACGGCGATCGACGCGGTGTTCAGCCCGCCGACCGGCTCGCACGCGGACACCGCGACGACAGCGGCGCCCGCGGCGCCCACCGCCGCCAGCAGCCTGCCACGCCGGCCCCCGCCGAACCGGGCCCCCGCGAGCGGCGCCCGTCCGGTCCGTACGTGCCGCACCCGCCCGTGCCCTGCGTCTCGTAAGCGCCCCATGGCCCTCATGCCCGGCAGCTTCCCACCGCCGCACGCGGACCGACAGTCCCGGCTCGGCCAGTGTGCGCCGCGGCCCGCGCGGCCCGCCGCGTTACGCCCGTACGCGTCCCGCCGCGGGCGCCGCCGACTTCACTAAGCTGCTCCCCACAGGCCGTCATTTCGCCCACCACCAGGAGTTATCCACCATGGCAACCACCCGCACCGCGAACACCCACTGGGAAGGCAACCTGATGGAGGGCAAGGGCAGCGTCGCCCTGTCGTCCTCCAACGTCGGCACGTTCGACGTGAACTGGCCGGCCCGCGCCGAGCAGCCGAACGGCGTCACCAGCCCGGAGGAGCTGATCGCGGCGGCCCACTCGTCCTGCTACTCGATGGCCTTCTCGCACGGCCTCGCGGGCAAGGGCTACACCGTCGCGGCGCTGGACACCAAGGCCGACGTGACCTTCCAGCCGGGCGAGGGCATCACCGGCATCGTGCTGACCGTCAAGGCCAGCGTGCCCGGCCTGTCCGAGGAAGACTTCCAGGCCGCGGCCGAGGACGCCAAGAAGAACTGCCCGGTGAGCCAGGCGCTGGCCGGCGTCAAGAACATCACCCTCAACGCCGAGCTGGTCTGACCCTGCAAGGGTCTTAGGCTCCAGGGCCCTTAGGACTTTCAGGGGCCTCCAGGAGCCTTCGGGTTTTCAGGGAAGAACGGCGGCCCGCGACGCCAGACGCCGCGGGCCGCCGCCCACCCCCGAAAACGCCCTCAACTCCAGCGGCCCGTACGGCCCAACAGCAGCGCCGTGGCCGCCGTACCCGCCGTGGACGTCCGCAGCACGCTCCAGCCCAGCCGGTACGCCTTGGCGCCCGCCTCCTCGAAGGCCGCCAACTCCTCCGGGGAAACCCCGCCTTCGGGCCCGACCACGAGTACGATCCGCCCGCTGCCCGGCAGTTCGGCGGAGGCCAGCGGCGCGCTCCCCGCGTCCCGGTCCTCGTGCAGCACGCCGGCGAAGTCCGCCTCCGCGAGCAGCGCCGCCACCTGCTTGGTCGACATCAAGTCGGTGACCTCGGGAAACCGCAGCCGGCGCGCCTGCTTGCCCGCCTCACGGGCCGTGTTGCGCCACTTGGCGAGGGACTTCGCGGCCCGCTCGCCCTTCCACTGCGTGATGCAGCGCGACGCGGCCCACGGGACGATGCCGTCCACGCCGGTCTCCGTCATGGTCTCCACGGCCAGTTCGCCGCGGTCGCCCTTGGGCAGCGCCTGCACGACGGTGATACGCGGGGCGGGCTCCGGCTCGGTCTGCGCGCCGGTCACCTCGACGACGAGCCGGTCCTTGCCCTCGGCGGCCCGCACCACGCCCACCGCGCCGCTGCCGCGCCCGTCGGTCAGCACCACGTCCTCGCCCGCGCGCAGCCGGCGCACGGAGACCGCGTGCCGGCCTTCCGGCCCGTCCAGCACGGTTTCGCCCGGCCCGGGAACGCTCTCGACGAGGAACACCGGCGCCGTCACAGCGCACCTCCCAGCTCGCCCGGGAACCCTTGCCCGGCCTGATAGTCCTGCTCTTCCAGCGGCCCCGCTTCGTGCGTGCCCCCGGAGGCCAACCCGGCGCGCGCCGCGTCCAGTTCGGCCATCAGCACCTCGACCAGCTGCGCGGCCGGCAGCTGCCGCGCCATCCGGTGCCCCTGCCCCGCCCACAGCGCCAGGCCCTGGGCGTCGCCGGTCCTGGCCGCGGCCTTGCGCAGCTCGGAGGTGAGGTGGTGCACGGCCGGGTACGCGGCGGGGGCGTACGGGCCGTGCTCGCGGAGGAAACGGTTCACCAGGCTGCGCGCCGGGCGCCCGGTGAAGGCCCGGGTCAACTCCGTACGAGTGAACAGGGGGTTGGTCATCGCCTGCTTGTGCAGGTCGTTGGCGCCCGACTCCGGAGTGACCAGGAACGCCGTACCGAGCTGCGCCATGGACGCGCCCGCCGCCAGCACCGCGGCGATCTGCGAGCCGCGCATCAGGCCGCCCGCCGCGACGACCGGTATCTGCACCGCCTCGCGGACCTGCGCGACCAGCGACAGCAGCCCCAGCCCGGCACCGGTGCCGTCGGCGTGCGGGTCGTCGCGGTGGGTGCCCTGGTGGCCGCCGGCCTCGACGCCCTGCACGCAGACCGCGTCCGCGCCGGACCACTGCGCGGCCTGCGCCTCGGCCGCCGTGGTGGCGGTAACGATCGTGTACGTACCGACCTTGGCGAACCCGTCGAGGACCTCCCGGGACGGACAGCCGAAGTGGAACGAGACGACCGGCACCGGGTCCTCCCGCAGGATGGCCAGCTTCGCCTCGTACCCGTCGTCGGCGCCGCCGTACGGATCGACGTCGTCCAACGGCGTCTCGTACCAGGCCGCCTCGCCCGCGAGCTGCTCGCGGTAGACCTCTACGGCCGCGTTGTCGGCGAGCGAAGGCTGCGGCATGAAGAGGTTCACGCCGAAGGGCCGGTCGGTCAGCCCGCGCAGCTGCTTGATCTCCTGGTACATGCCGTCCGCCGTCTTGTACCCGGCGGCCAGGAAACCGAGCCCGCCGGCTCCGGACACGGCGGCGACCAGCTCCGGGCGGGCGACACCGCCTGCCATCGGGGCCTGCGCGATCGGATAGCGGCAGAGATCGGTCAGCGCTGTGGGCATGCCCACATCGTGTCACGCCGACCGCGGGGGGCCGAACCGGGGCCGGACGCACCAAGATCAAACACGTCCGGCGATCAGGGCAGTTCGGACGGAACGCCGAACGGCGGCCGGACCAAAGAGCCCGACCGCCGTCCACCAGCTACCGCTACTGCTATCGCTACCGGGCGCTACCGCCCGTTGAACGCATCCTTGAGCCGCGAGAACAGTCCTTGCTGCCCCGGCTGACGGTGCCTGCCCGGGGGACAACCCCCGGACCCCCGGCACAACGACTCGCCTACCGCCCGTTGAACGCATCCTTGAGCCGCGAGAACAGCCCCTGCTGCCCCGGCTGGAACTGGCCCGTCGGGCGTTCCTCGCCGCGCAGCTTGGCGAGCCGCCGCAGCAGCTCCTCCTGCTCCGCGTCCAGCTTCGAGGGCGTGATGACCTCCACGTGCACGATGAGGTCGCCGCGTCCGTTGCCGCGCAGGTGCGTGACGCCCCGCCCGTGCAGCGGGATCGACTGGCCGGACTGCGTGCCCGGCCGGATGTCGATCTCCTCCATGCCGTCCAGCGTCTCCAGCGGGCACTTCGTGCCCAGCGCCGCCGCCGTCATGGGGATGGTGACCGTGCAGTGCAGGTCGTCGCCGCGCCGCTGGAAGGTCGGGTGCGGCAGCTCGTGGATCTCCACGTACAGGTCGCCGGCCGGACCGCCGCCCGGGCCGACCTCGCCCTCGCCCGCGAGCTGGATGCGGGTGCCGTTGTCCACACCTGCCGGGATCTTGACCGTCAGCGTGCGGCGCGACCGGATGCGGCCGTCGCCGGCGCACTCCGGGCACGGAGTCGGCACGACCGTACCGAACCCCTGGCACTGCGGGCACGGCCGCGAGGTCATGACCTGGCCCAGGAAGGACCGGGTGACCTGCGAGACCTCACCGCGGCCGCGGCACATGTCACAGGTCTGCGCCGAGGTGCCCGGCGCCGCGCCCTCACCCGAACAGGTCGTACAGACGACCGCCGTGTCCACCTGGATGTCCTTGGTGGTCCCGAAGGCCGCCTCGTCCAGTTCGACGTCCAGCCGGATCATGGCGTCCTGGCCGCGCCGCGTACGGGACCGCGGTCCGCGCTGCGACGCCGTGCCGAAGAACGCGTCCATGATGTCGGAGAAGTTGCCGAAGCCCGCGCCGAAGCCGCCGGCCCCGCCGCCGCCACCCGCCTGCGAGAGGGGGTCGCCGCCGAGGTCGTAGACCTGCTTCTTCTGCGGATCCGACAACACCTCGTAAGCGGCGTTGATCTCCTTGAACCGCTCCTGGGTCTTCGGATCCGGGTTCACATCCGGGTGCAGCTCGCGGGCCAGCCGCCGGAAAGCCTTCTTGATCTCGTCCTGCGAGGCATCGCGTCGTACGCCCAGGACCGCGTAATAGTCCGTGGCCACTTACGACTCCGCCAGGATCTGTCCGACGTAACGTGCCACTGCGCGTACCGCTCCCATCGTTCCGGGGTAGTCCATGCGGGTCGGTCCGACCACGCCGAGTTTGGCGACTGCCTCGTCGCCCGAACCGTAGCCGACCGCGACGACCGATGTGGACGTCAGGCCCTCATGGGCATTCTCATGCCCGATGCGTACGGTCATGCCGGAGTCCTTGGCCTCCCCGAGCAGTTTGAGGAGCACCACCTGCTCCTCAAGGGCCTCCAGCACCGGCCGGATGGTCAGTGGGAAGTCGTGCCCGAAGCGCGTGAGATTGGCGGTACCGCCGATCATCAGCCGCTCTTCGGTCTCCTCCACCAGAGTTTCCAGCAAGACCGACAGGACTGTCGAGACCGTCCCCCGGTCCTCCTGCTCGAAGGACTCCGGAAGATCCTGCACGAGCTGCGGCACATCCGTGAAACGCCGGCCCACCACGCGGCTGTTCAGCCGCGCCCGCAGGTCCGCCACGGAAGTCTCCCCGAACGGCGCCGGGCAGTCCACCAGGCGCTGCTCGACGCGACCGGTGTCCGTGATCAGGACCAGCATCAGCCGGGCCGGGGCCAGCGACAGCAGCTCCACATGGCGCACCGTGGACCGCGTCAGCGACGGGTACTGCACGACGGCGACCTGCCGCGTCAGCTGCGCCAGCAGCCGTACCGTGCGCCCCACCACGTCGTCCAGGTCGACGGCGCCGTCCAGGAAATTCTGGATGGCGCGCCGCTCGGGGCTGGAAAGCGGCTTGACGCCTGCCAGCTTGTCGACGAAGAGGCGGTAGCCCTTGTCCGTCGGGATGCGTCCCGCGCTCGTGTGCGGCTGGGCGATGAAACCCTCGTCCTCCAGCGCCGCCATGTCGTTACGGACCGTGGCGGGCGAGACACCGAGCTGGTGCCGCTGGGTCAGCGCCTTGGAGCCGACCGGCTCCTCGGTGCCGACATAGTCCTGGACGATGGCGCGCAGCACTTCGAGCCTGCGTTCACTGAGCATCGCGCACACCTCCAGTCCGGCCGTTCCACCGGCGCGCGGCCGGGTTCTTCCGGGTCGTCTTCCCTGGCACTCATCAGGTCCGAGTGCCAGACCCTGACCAAGTGTACGGCCGGGTCACCTGGGCAGGGCAAGGGCGGCGGTACCGGAACCGTGTCCCCGGCACCTGCGAAAGACGTACCGCGGACGTAGCCGGGCAGCCGCGGCCCCCGGCCCGGCGGGCAACGCTATCGCGATGCGGCTAGCGTCTCGGTATGCGTACGACATGGGAAGAAGCCGGGTGGGAACGGCTCGGCGCAGGCGTCGGGCGCCGCCGGATGCCCGGCTGGGACGAGACGGTCGGCGCCGTCGTCGGCTCGTCCGGCGTGCTGATCGTCGACACCGGCGCAACCCTCCGCGACGGGGCCGAGCTGCGCCGGCAACTGCGCGCCGTCGCGGGCCGGGAAGTGACACACGTCGCGCTGACCCACCCCCACTTCGATCACGTGCTCGGCACCGCGGCCTTCGCCGGAGTCCAGGTCTACGGCGCCGCGGGCCTCGACGAATACCTCCCGCGCGCCCAGGACGACCTGCGGCGCAGCGCCGTGTCGTACGGCGTGGACCCGGACGCCGCCGCGGAGGCCGCCGACGTCCTCGTCCACCCGCACCACCTCGTCTCCGGCGAACGCACCGTCGACCTCGGCGACCGCCAGGTCCTCCTCGCCAACGCCGGCCCCGGCCACACCGCCTACGACCTGGTGGCCGTCGTCCCCGGCACCCACGGCTCACCCGACGTCGTCTTCTGCGGCGACCTCGTCGAAGAGTCCGGCGAGCCGCAGGCGGGCACCGACGCCGTCCCCTCCCGGTGGCCGGCCGCCCTGGACCGGCTGCTGGCCCTCGGCGGGGAGGACGCGGTGTACGTACCCGGGCACGGGGCTGCCGTGGATGCCCGATTCGTCCGTGAGCAACGCGACGCACTCCGCCGCCGCTTCGGCGTGTCGCGCCACTGACCGGCCATCCCTTCTTATCGTCAGTCCAATGCGCAGCAGACAGTACGGACCGGACCTCACCCCGCCGTGGAAGAAGCAGCAGCCGGCCCCCGAGGTCGCGGCGGAACCGGACCTCGTCGTCGAAGAAGCCGCCACCGGATTCTGCGGCGCGGTCATCCGCTGCGAGAAGACCGCCGAAGGCCCGACCGTCACCCTCGAAGACCGCTTCGGCAAACACCGGGTCTTCCCGATGACCCCGCGCGGCTTCCTCCTGGACGGCAAACCCGTCACCCTCGTACGCCCCACCGCCCGCCCGGCCACCCGCGGCCCGGCCCGCACCGCCTCCGGCTCACTCGCCGTCCCCGGCGCCCGCGCCCGCGTCGCCCGCGCCGGACGCATCTACGTGGAAGGCCGCCACGACGCCGAACTGGTCGAACGCGTCTGGGGCGACGACCTGCGCATCGAAGGCGTGGTCGTCGAATACCTCGAAGGCATCGACGACCTCCCCGCCATCGTCCGCTCCTTCTCCCCCGGCCCCGACGCCCGCCTGGGCGTCCTCGTCGACCACCTCGTACCCGGCTCCAAGGAATCCCGCATCGCGGCCTCCGTCACGGACCCGCACGTCCTGGTCGTCGGCCACCCCTACATCGACGTCTGGGAAGCCGTGAAACCGTCCTCCGCCGGCATCCCGGCCTGGCCGTCCGTCCCCCGCGGCCAGGACTGGAAAACCGGCGTCTGCCGCGCCCTCGGCTGGCCCGAGAACACCGGCGCCGCATGGCAGCGGATCCTCGCCTCGGTCCACTCCTACAAGGACATCGAACCGGCGCTGCTGGGACGGGTGGAAGAACTGATCGACTTCGTCACGGCCGGGAGTGCGGCTTAGCGCCGGGGAGCGTCTGGAACTCGCCGGTGTCCAGCTTCACGCCCAGCAGGTCGAGCGGCACGGGGTCGCCGAACTTGGTGATGCGCTGCACCGCGTAATCCGCGTCCTCGCCGCCGCCGGTTGGCTCGGTCAGCAGGACGCACTGGGCCATGATGGGGTCGATGACCAGGTAGGCGGGGATCTTGCCTGCGGCGTAGATGCTGCGCTTGAGGCGGTAGTCACGGTCGATACTCGTCTTGGAGACGACTTCGACGAGCAGCGTGACGACTTCGGAAGGGAGCAGCCGCCCGGACGCCGGTCCGGAGTCACGGTCCAACACGACCAGGTCCGGCTGTGGCTCGCTGGTTTCGCTCAGCAGGTCGATGTCCTGCGTCTGGAGACAGTCCCATCGATCCGGAATCTGTCGTAGGACCCTCAGCACGATCCGGTTGTGCACCAGATCCGGCCCGGCCATCATCACAATTTCCCCCCGCAGGAGCTCCGCCTTGAATCCCTCGGGGACCTCAAGGTCCTCGAAGAACGCGACGAGGGGGTGAGTGGCCGGTCGGTCATCCACAGCCGTCATCTCCGTGGTCCTCCGCTTCACGCCGTCGTCCCGGTACGACAGCAGGCTAGGGACCAGCGTAGGGCGATCCGCACGGGACGCACATGATTCACCCTGGTGAGTGATCAGCGCGGCGTTCGCGCTTCGCGCGGGGTTGCGGTGCGCGCTTCGCGCGGGGGTGCGCTGGTTTCGTTGTGGGTCGGGGCCGCGCAGGGGGGGGTGACTCCCCCCCCCAGCCTCCGGCCGGGGGGACCCCCACACCGCACTCGCGCGAACCATGTCTGGAAAGCTGAACCTGGTGTAGCGAGCTGTCGGCTGCGGGGACACCCCCCTGCACGTCCCCTCCGGCCGGTTCGGCAGCCCCGCGCGAGTGGGGGTG